>NZ_PPCX01000001.1 GCF_002959775.1 Veillonella rogosae JCM 15642
CGTCATTTATGGATGGGAATCCCATTTTTTCAGCACGAGCTCCCAATAAAAAGAAAATTATAAAAATCATTGTAGATGATAATTATGATACTATATATGATTTTAATAGTTCATTTGATGAAAATTTACTGTATACAGTGATAGTTCCTATTAAATTAATTGATAATATAGATGTTTTAATAACAAGTTTTCTACTATCAGAATAGCAAGCCGTAGCCCGTATGAAACATCGAATCCTGACGTAGGGTGCGTGCGGTACGCACATACGCGGTTTCGCCTATCGAAGCCCCATCACTGGAGCCTGCATTCTAGAATGTGACTCTCAACATGGAGAAGTTGAAAAATATGATAAACGAGGAAAACACCTTGGCGCATTTTCCTCTAAGACTGGCAAACAATTAAAAGACCCTATTAAAAACAGAAGGATAGAACGGTGAAAAAAATCATAAGATTTATATCAAAATTCGAAAAAAATGGAGAAAAATTTATTGAAGTCATACATTTTAAGAATGAACCACCTCTTAATTTTCTACAAAAAATTTTTCATGAAACTAGCCCGATGTATGAAGAATATTGGATATCAAATGAAGTTGCAAAAGTAATTGAACCTTATTTATGTGAGAAAATAGACATAAATAATTATGACTACTTCTTATCTTGCGAAGAAGATAATATTAGTTATTTGAAAGAATGAATGTATGATTCTATAAAGAATATTACTAAAGTTTAACTTAGGAAAGTGCAAATTGCTAAATCAAGATCCTACAGATAGGACAAATGCTTTACATCCTTTATTTACAATAGAGAGGTTTGTTATGTTAGATAATGATTTTAAGGAGTATCTTAATGATGAATTTGGTAGAATATTCCCAGAAAGTCAGGAGGAATATCGTAAATTATTCAAAGAGTTAGGTTTTGGGGAGGTAAATCATGACTTCATTGAATTTTGGGCAACATATAGTGATGAAATTTATGGGAAAATTGGATATTTGGTTGATTTAGCAATGGACTTAGAGGATTTTTCAAGTAGCCAAACAGAAATTTTGAGAAAAAATATTGGCTTACCTGATAATTATTTTTCCCTGTTGAATAATGAGTTGGATGATTATATCCTGTATGATAAAAATACTGATGAGGTTTTTTTTGTAGAGGCTCCCACTATTCAAAAGTTTATAGAAAATAAACAATTTAGCAAACATTGGGACAACTTTGAATATTTTATTAAAGATTATCTAAATTATAATGCTTAAGATGTTTGAGCAGCCGTAGCCCGTATGAAACCTCCAATCCCGACAGCTACGAACCCTTGGCACAGGTACACAACCGGACCAACATAGTAATAAATACTCTTTAAAGAATGCACATAAGAAGGATAAATTATGTATTTAGATCAAGTAAATTATGAATTAAACAAAAAAATCAATGATTTTGTATGTAACTCAAATGATGCAACTACGCCGGAGGAAAGCATTGATATTCTGAATCAAGCATGGGAACTTTTACCCAAACCAGCCACTCAATTCGTTGAGCCTACTTCGGCAATCGCCTGTGGTATTTCAGAAAATTATAAAAAATTAGGTGATTATCAAAAAGCCCTTGAGTGGATGTTAGTTGCACTTGAGGCACGAAAAGATGAACCTGCAGCAGGTGTGTTTATATGGACAGGAATCGTTTATTACGAATTGGGTGATATGGAAAATGCCTATAAATATTTTGACCTAACTTATAATGAGCTACGTTACACACCTTTCTCTATGGAAGACAAAAAATATTGGCAATTTTATAAGCAACGTAAAGAAGAATTAAATCCTAAGAAAAAAACCAAAAAGTAAGATTCGATATTTTCAGACAATCTTTTTTGTACCGTACTTAACCGCCGCTACGCCTACGACCCGGATGTAGTATAACTAGAGGGAAATATACTATGAAATATCATATTGAAGATTTAAGAGACCAATTACATAACCATAACTGGATTGTTTTAAAAGAATCAGAAGGAAATGATTTAGATATATCAGAATATTGGACTATTCGTCATAGATACCAACCAAACAAAACTTGTACTCTGGCTTTTGAAGGAATGGATGACTTGGAAGTTTTACCAATCGAAAAAAGTTATGCATGTTTTTTATCTGAAGAGCCAGCTATATCATTATACTTTTCTAAGAGCATTAAGTTATGGAAGAGAGATTTAAATACATTCATTTTAAATCTGAATTCTTTTATAATTTGTTAATTTTAAATCCTTCAAACTATATAAAGCTAATCAAAATCCAAATAACTGTAAATGTTTCTAGCAAGCGTAGGTTGGGTCTAGAACCAACAGCCTAAAAAGGTTGTGTGAAAATTTTCAGACGATCTTTTCTTATGTGTCATCCTTACCGGCTTCGACTACAACGAAAACGGTCAGTACCAATGGAAAGTGCCGTCTAGAGAAGAGAACGCCCGAAACGGTTTGTCCGGCAGCAGACAAATCAACTACCTGTATTACGGCTGGGGCAAACTGAAGAACGAAACCAACACATCCGGAAATGCTCACCAACCCTTCCGATTGCAAAACCAGTATTGCGACCGCGAGACGGGGCTGAATTACAACCTATTCAGGTATTATGCACCTGATACGGGTCGGTTTGTGAATCAGGATCTGATTGGGTTACTTGGAGATGAGTATTTTTATACATCCGCTCCAAATGTTATGATTTGGATTGATATATTAGGCTGGTTCAAGTTTAAAATATCTGCAAAGAAAATTGAATATACATTAGGACATTTTAAACATAACCAAAAGTCCGTTGATAAAGGAAAATTATCATGAAGCTATTATCTAATAAGATTAAAATTGAAATTCAAGATGATTTAAAGTTATTATGGGAGATAGAAGGTTGTATATTTACATACTCACCTATTGACTTTAATTACAATCTAATACAACTAGAAGATGGTAATTTTTTTATTATAGATAAATTCAAAGTATATTTTTTTTCATGTTCGAAAAAAGCTTTTTCTTTAATTTATGAAGCAGAATACGAAATTCAATTATATTTTTTTGATAATCAAATTTACATTACTGATGAAATTAAACTAATTTATCTATCTCATAATGGAAATATTATTTGGATATATTGGCACTTTGATTCTATAGATTTTATAGACTTTGTAGAAAAAAATAATTATCTTTCTCTACATTCTTCTAATGAAATTACAGAAATTGATAGAAACACTGGAGGAATATTAAAAAGCAAACAATAGTTTGCACAAAACCTTCAATCACAACATAGAAGCGTGTGCAGTACACATGCTGTTTCTGTTATTGTCTTCTGCTCACAAACCCTTCCGATTGCAAAAAAATCCTTGTCCGTACTGGCATGTAGTTACTGCAAAAATGGATGGAAATCTTAGTCAAAAAGAAATAATGGAAATGGTACATTTTCTTGGAAGTATTACAAAGATAATGTAACCGAACAACATAGGAAATAGTATCATGACAACTTTAGAAGATAAGATCTTTACTTTAAAACAGAATCATTTAATGAAAAAAATGAAAGAAATTCATTTTTTGAATAATTTAATTTCAGATTCTGAAAAAACTATTCCATATCCACTCTCATGTGAAATAATAAATCGTACTTTTACCCCCTATAGAAATATAGAATTATCAAAAGAAAATTTTAGTTTATCGATAAAAAATGAAATATTAAATTTTTTTGCACCAGAGGAAAATGATATTGCTTATGTATACTTTTATGGAGGAATAAATGATTCGGCTGAAATACCAATAGAATTATTCCCCTTGTTTATTATCAAAATAAAAAATATATGCAATTGGCTAGAATTAATAAACAAACCTAATTTTTATTGTTTAAAATTATTTAGTAATAAAATAGATAAAGTTATCGATATATCTCTACTCGACAATGAGGAAGATGTGTTATCTATTTCTATTGGACTGAACGCTTAACTTTTTTAAAATAAATAAACTATTCCAGCAGAAGCAATCCTTTGCCTTGTATAACTTAAAGGAGTTTCCTATGAAAGAATTATTAGAAAAACTTGAAAATAATAGGTTTATTTATAAGGTAAGAATGGATCTTGAATTCGATGTAAAAGACTATCAAGAATTATTAAAAATTTTAAATGAAATAAAGCATTATACTCATAATCATGATCTAATTGAAAAAAAACTAGCGTCTTATTTATATGAAATACCAAAATTAACACATATTTGGTATCTCAATTTAAAAGACGATCCAAATAAAAATAAATCTTCTATTGTTAGTCAACTTGAAGATGCATGGATAGAGTTAGATTCAATAATTGGAGAAGAAATTCTTGGTCAAGGACAATAAATACCTCTTAACAAACAGTAGTCGTAGGTTAGGTCGAGTTCCGCTAAATATCAAGGTTATCTGAAATCAATTTTCAGACGACCTTTTCCCTATGCTCTCCTCACTTGCTTCAACTATACCGGCTGGGGTCTTCTAAAAAAGGACGAGCGGGTTTATAAGGATGCGAATCAGTCGTTCAGATGGCAAAACCAATATGCCGACCGTAAGACGGGGCTGCACTACAACTCTCGTTTACGACAAATATTTAACAAAGCAAATAAAAAAGTAAATAAATGATTGGAAAAACAGATTAAATGTTTTAAAAGAAAAAGCAAAAGCTGAATGTTCTAGATAGAATTGTTTGGAGAGTAAATATGAATAATCTTTTAACAAAACTTTTTTTGAAATACCAAGACTACCCTAGTTTTTTTAGTAGTAATCCAATCACTTCAGTACATGACTTAGGTTCTATGGGAGAAACATTATTAAATTTAGCCGTTAATTCTCAAGCTAAAAAAGATGTTATCTTACTAATAGAAAATGGTGCTAATATCAATCAACAAGGCGAATTAAATTTTACTCCTATTCAAAATGCTTGCCTTCACGGAAATATTGATATTATTAAAATTCTTTTAGAGAATGGTGCTAAAACAAATATAAAAAATGAGTTTGGATATGATGCAAAGCATTATGCAACGGAAGAATATCATGATAAAAAAAAGTCTAAAGAGATAATGAATTTATTGAGAAATTATAAGTAATTGAATCATATTATTGGCGAGCCAACAAAACCGTAATAAGGTCGCTGCATTACAACTTCTCCAGGTATTATGAGCCTGATGTAGGTCGGTTTGTGAATCAGGATCCGATCAAATTAAAGGGTGGGCTGGGGAGTTGTACTATTAATGGAAAAAGAATTATTATGTATTTAAAAAAATATGAGACACATCCTGATTTTTTAGGTGACACTATTAAAGATATAAATCAAGTAGGAGGTATGGATGATACAGTTTTACATATTGCAGCTAGAAATAATTCTTTAAATGATGCTCTTGTATTTCTTCAAAATGGGGCATTGATCGATCTTAAAGGTGACTTAGGATATACCCCCCTACATTATGCATGTATGTTTGGAAATATAGAAATGGTGAAATTACTCCTTGATAATGGATCTGATAAAAATATACAAAATGAATTTGGAGAAAATGCCGTTAGAATTGCAATTAACTCATCCAGCGAAAATAAAGAGAAGATAGTAAAGCTATTAAATAATTTTAAAAGCGTAAATAAAAAATAGATAATAAATCAATCAAATGGTGCCATATCTTAAAATGTAGAAAGTAAGACATGAAAAAAAACAATCTAATTGTATTAATTAAAAATCAAATGTCAGATAAACAAAAAAATGAAAATGCTTTACATTTAAATACACTTTTACTAAGCTCGATAGAAAATCCTAGTATAGATAATGATTGTTTCATAGAATTATTTAGCTATTATTCCAACATATCCCAAGGAGAAGTAAGTGAACTATTTAATTTACTGCAATCTTTAACCAAAAATGAAATCAATATAATTCATGATTTTTTAGAATATATTTCCAAGTTTATCAAAGACTTAGGACTATGTTGTGAATTTGAAAACTTTCTAACGGAAGTAAAATATATACAAGAAAGAAATTATCTAGAGGAACAAATTGGGCCTACTTTTCCAGTTTTCAAAGTTGATAAAAATAACATTATAAGTTTTGATGATAGTGATAACTCTTATATATTTTCTTTAATGCAACTATCTACTAAAACTTGGATTGAGATAACATACGATGATTTTCTCTCAATACTTGAATCACTAGAGTGGCAAGCTTTTACTAATAAGGCTTTATTATATTTTACTCCTTGCTGTTTAAAATATATTCTTTCTAATTTGTCTAAATTTCATTTATATGGTTACGTTGTTGACTTTTTATATATTGCCCTAAGAAATGAAAGTACGATATTTAACACTACTCAAATCAACTTAATTATTGATTTTTTAAAATTCATCCAAAATTTTAACCAGGAAATTAGTGTCGAAACACAAAAAAAAATAACAAGTACTATCCAACTTTATTTATAACTTCCCGGCCTTCAAAGGTGCGGTGGGCGTCGGTCGGCCGGTGAATCCGATACATGGTTTGTGATTTATGGAGGATACTTTTATGTTCAAATCAAAATTATTTCCCGAGGATTTTTTTAATATATGTATTAAGCGTAAAGTAGAAATTAAAAAGTTAGATAAACTTCCTAAGCTGGATAATAACTATTTGTTATTTATTGCTAAGTATCAGGAAGTAGAAATAATACCTGATATTTCTCTTTTTAATTATGAAGAGGCTTTAAATGAAAATAGATACCTAGAGTGTAATTATCCCGAAATATCAAGGTGTTTTTGGAGTATTGGGCAAGCAGGACAAGGAGATGGATGGTTTTTAAATAAAATTGATAATACCATTTTTCATTATAATCATGATGCTGGAGAGTATACCAGATCTTGCTTTACAAATTTAGGGATAGATTTCTCACAATTTATCCAGTTGGCTTTGTTATACAGAGATTTAGAGCACCTATTAGATGAAGGAGAGACACTTACGGATAATATAAAAACTGAATTTATATATTCAGTAAATAGTATAAGTAATAAATTGTTTGATGTTTATCCATTTAAGTATTTTTAATTGGAATATTCAATAAATTTATTAAACAAACCGCAGCCCCGCACAAAACCTTCAGTCCTAATGTAGAGTGTATGTGGTTCGCACACAGTTTCTGTTTTTCAGACGACCTCAATCCTTTTTCGAAGTTGTCTGAAATATTGGTTCTTTAACAATCTAGGTCAAAACCAGTATTATGATGAATAGACCGGACTGCATTACAACCTGATACCGGGCGGTTTGTGAATCAGGACCCGATTGAGTTATGGGGTGGGGATAATCTTTATTGGTTCGGGCCTAATGCGGCCATGTGGCTTGACCCTTAGGGATTGGCAAAACGATCTAAGAAAGGGGAAATCTTCGCCGACTCAAAAGGGTTAAGTTTAGAAGTTAGAAATTCCCAAGATTTATCTCATATATCAGAATGTACATTAAGATATATGGCGGAAGAAGGAGTTTCAGGCACAACCAAAGGAGGAAGGGTAAAAATGTGGGAAATGGCAGTGTCAGAAGTGATTTTGGAAATTGGCGCAGAGAATATTGGAAATATAGAGCCAGAAAAGAGTTAAGACGTAGAGACCTAAAAGTAGGTAAGTCTTGTTAGTTTAATAAGGAATATTTATGTTAAATAAATTTGTTTTAGAGCAGTTAATTGCTTTCTTTCAAAAAAATCCAGTGGCTCAAGGTAAGCCAACAACTAATGATGAGATCCTCAATATAGAGAAAGCACTTAATATCAAGTTAGATGACGATTTTAAAGAATTTACAATGAGATTTGGAGGGTGTGTCGTTAGGGATACTCAAATATATGGAATACATAATTCCGAGTTTCTTGGGGAAGATACAATTATTGATTTGAATAAAGAATTTTCCGATTATCTTAAAGATGGTCAAAGTAATTTAATAATTGGTACCGATGGCTGTGGAAATCCTATTTATATTTCCTCATCTAAAACGGTAATGATTTACAATCATGATACTGATGAATTGCTAACTTTAGCAGCTAATTTCTCAGATTATTTAGTGAAAATTCTTAAAAAGCAAATTTAGCAAACTGTTTAAACTCGAACCGTTTCAGACGGCCTCAATACCTCTTTGAGATCGTCTGAAAGACATTGTTCGGGGAGGACTATATTATGGAAATTAAAAATAGAGATGACTTTCTAGTTTTTTTAAAAGAATTCATTACTGAAATTCATACAGAAGATTTTGAAAATAATACACTAGATAGCTTTTTAGAAGCCATGAAAAATTGGATTGAAGATATGGATGGATACTATAAAAATATAGGTATGAGAGAATATAACGACAAAACTTTAAATTGGAGTATGCTAGCAGACATTTTGAATGCCTCACGAATATATGAATAGCGAGTTCAGTCTACTATAGATTGGATTGAATTCCAATAAAGAGGACCATTAATCCAAACATCTCAAGTACAAGCCAAATTCAATAAAGTTGGTCAATTAGTTTCAATTTTGGGAAAATTAAAATGAATAAAAAGTATAAAGTCAGTCCTGAATATATCAGACTTTTTCTTGGACTATTACACGAAGGTATAGATAGCAAACTTGAAGACTTATCAGGTCTGAATTTGGTTAATCGAGATAGCGTAAAGAGATTAGTCAAAGAATATCTGTACCCCGAGTATCAAAATTTTACAATATCAACCCAACTCAGAATTAAAGAAAGTTTGAGATTTGGATTAAATTTCTGGACTGAAGAACGACTACATGATCAATTTCCTAGTACTGACGCAGCCTTTGAAATACCTCAACAAATGACCGCAAAAGAATTTTATAAGCAAATTTGAGATGATATGTTTAATAATGAAGATATCACTATTTCTGATATAACAAAATATCAGGAATCGAACCAAAATTAGCAAGCCGTAGCCCGCATGAAACTTCCGATCCTGACGTAGGGCATGTGAGGTACAGACGAACCCTTGGCACAGGTACACAACTGAACCAATATGGTAATAAATACTCTTTTAGGAGACTGTTCCCGTGGGGCAAAGAGCAAAGAACGTTATAAGAAACCCTGTAAGCCTAAAATGGAAAGTTACCCAAAAGTTGTTAATGAAGAATTATGAATGAGAGGAAAATCATGTATTTATCTGATATTAATCCTGAGTTAAATAGTGAAATTAATAATATTATATGTGAGTCGAGACAAGCTAAAACTCTTCAGGAAAGGATTGATGAGTTAATGAGAGCTTGGGATTTAATTCCAAAACCTGCTACTCAATTCGTAACCCCAACTAGTGGGCTATGTTCTGAAATTTCTGGCAGATTTAAAGAGCTAAAGGATTATTCTAAGGCACTTGAATGGATAAATATTGCATTAGAGGCGCGAAAAACAGTTCCTGATGGCAGTACATTTCTATGGGCAGGTATTATCTATTACGAACTAGGTGATATGGAAAATGCCTATAAATATTTTGACCTAACTTATAATGAGCTACGTTACACACCTTTCTCTATGGAAGACAAAAAATATTGGCAATTTTATAAGCAACGTAAAGAAGAAATAAATCCTAAGAAAAAAACCAAAAAGTAAGATTCGATATTTTCAGACGATCTTTTTTGTACCGTACTTAACCGCCGCTACGGCTACGACCTGTTCGGCATCTCAAGAGAGATGAACGATATCCATGGTAATCTCTTATGGTACGGCGAATACACCGGCTGGGGTTGTTGCCAGAGTTTGGTATTGCGGGTTATAAAGATCCTCGACATAAGAATGATAAATTATCAGCGCATGAGTTATTACAAAATGCTAATTTATTTGATCCTAAAAAATTGAAAGTACAATCGGCAATGGATAACATTGAGTTAAATACAAATTTAACTAGATATGGAATCTATATAGGCTTGTTAAGAAGAGGATGGGAAATAAAAATGATTAAAGCTATTCAAGAAAAAGTTATTTTGAACGAGATTAAGGAAACTAGCCTTAATCGAATAGGAGGAAATATTCCTAAATATTTTGATGATAAACAAGATTGTATTTCAGAAATGATGTTTTATGGATGTTTTGAACATCCATTAAAAACTAATTTTGTCTTATCTATTTTCTTGCCTAAAAATCATGATATTATGCTTGATAATAATATTTATCCTAATTGTGCAATAAAAGTTTTTACTCATCCAAAATCTGAGGAAAGTGAAATTACTTCATTTACAAATATGGACTTAAATAGAATTTATTTTGAACCGTATAGGAAAGCAAATAGTGATGATTTATCTGGTTTAGTAACAGTAGGAGGAGAATTGCAACTGATTCAAGAAGAAGAATATTATTATAAAAATTTAGAAGAAAACGGTTATTTGTACTTGATGAGTATAGATGAAGATTATTACCCAGATAATCTTCTTAATGGTAATTACCCTTTTAATTATGGGGCATTGTATATATATTACAAAGAGAATAAAGATAATATTGATGTAGTAGCTGGATTTTGGCAACATTCTTAATTCATCAATAATACTTCTTTCATTAGCAACAAGCCGTAGCCTATATAGTTCTCAAAACTCACAGATAGGGAACGCGCAAGCCGTAGCCCGGAGAAAACCGTCAGTCCTGACATGGAGTGCGTGCGGTACGCACGCGGTTTCTGTTTTTCAGACGGCCTTGATACCTTCTTTGAGGTCGTGTGAAATATTAATTTTTTAACAACCTCATCAGCATCATCGCCCCCACCTGTTACACTACAAGATACAGCTACAACGCCCAATGGCTGCCCGAAACCGTTACCGACACTTACAATACTACAGCTACGACGCCTTGGACAGAAGAATAGGCATAGTCCTTTTAATTTGAGAGAAGTAACTAGAGAACAACATGCAGCGATTGACCCTTATAGGGATCTAGGAGATTAGCTATGAAAGCAATAGAAATTTTAAAGAATTTTGTGGAAGAAAAATTATCAACTGAAGAATTGGAAATGGCGTTGTATTCCAATCAAGAATTAATTTCCCTGTTGGAAAATACTAAAGCTAAACCTTATATGAATAGTAATTCCACTTATGAATATTTAATTAGTCAGGATTTGACATCTCTTGATGCAAAGTTAAATTTGATGGATATTTTCAGGGGAATTTTAGATTACAAGCATATCCTGTACTCTTCGAATTCAACGACAGAAAAAAATTTTGATTTGATTTTGGAGGCTATTCCTAACTGGATACCAGCTGATATGGGTTATTTAAATTCCTTGTATGATAAGTACAAACCTAAGACGGCGACTACTTTTAAAAAGATTATTAAGGAATATTTCATTTGCATGGATAAACATCCCAAATGGTTACAGGAGCCTGATTGGCCTATCGTTGATAATATTCCCGCAATGTTTCTAGGGCAGTTAGATATATCGAAGTTGAAGCATGATACTACTTATTTGTACATTTTTTTGGATAAAAAAACAAACAGATATATAGAAGTAATACAGTCTCTATAAATGAGCAAGCTGTAGCCAATGAAATTTGCAATTCCGATGTAGAGTGCGAATGGAACGCACGCACGCGGCTTCTGCTTCTCAGATCGCCTCGAAGAGGAAGCCGGATTCGTTTGGGTCGGCAGTATTTACTGCAAGAAATCCACCCGTACGGCAGATATATCTATAACTACACCAATCTGGATTCCTACGATCCTTTAGCACAGGTTCGCGATTGGACAACCGAAGACGGAGAAGGAGTCCAACAAGCCCACTACTTCCACTGCGACCAAATCGGCATCCCGCATGAGATGACCGATAAGGATGGCAACCTGGTTTGGTTCGGGGATTATTACGGCTGGGGCAAACTAAAGAGCAAAATCAACATATCCGGAACTGGTTACCAACCCTTCCGATTGCAAGACCAGTATTGCGACCATGAAACGGGGCTGCACTAAAACTTCTTCAGGTATTGCATCAGGAAGTTGTAATTCAATTGGAAAAAAATGGTTGAAGGGTACCCATGGAAATGCTGGTGTATTTCCTAAATCTGTTTTGGAAGAGGATAGCATTATGTTAGATAGATTATATTTAATCAAATTGATTGATCAGTTGAGGAATTTTGAAGGATCAGAAGAGGATGAAGAGGTACTCCTTGAAAAATTAGTAAATTTGGTCACAGATCCAAATATATCCGATTATATATATTGGACAAACATGAGCTCCGAGGAAATAGCTGATAAAGTACTTAGTTACAAACCTATTATCCTTCCTGATTTAAGAAATTCTTAGTCTACATGAAATTTTTAGTTTTAATGTAACGCATATGTGGAATACATACATGTACTATGTGTAATAAACGACCTAATAAGAAATGTTGATTATTTGACAAATTATAACTGAAAGGAGTGATGAAAATGAAAATTAAGAGTTTAGTTGAGAAAATGGGTGGAGTTCAAAGGTTTACATTTGAACCACTGATTCCTACATCTAGAAAATCAATGTCCAAATTTTTAGATATTACTAAAGAAGAATTTTCAGATTATTTGGATTATCTTGAATTATTTGGTGGAGAGACGGGATTTATAAAAGAATTTAAGTTAACACCATATAGTGATTTGCCTGAATATTGTTATCCTGATGACGATATTCCTGTGGGTGGTAATATCGAATGGAATGGTGGTGATTTAGGTTTCTTTTATGGTGAAAATATAAACTACCAAAAAAATTCCCAAATTAGTGAAAGGCTTGAAAAATACAAAAATAGAATACCAGATAATTTTCTACCAATATCAAGTAATGAATTTGGTGATTTGATTTGTCTATGTACTCAAGGAGAAAGAATTGGGCAAATTTTCTATTGGGATCATGAAAATGAATGGGATGAAGAAGATTATTTTGATGAATTTGGTGTACAAATGCCTGACGAAGTAAAATTCCAAAATATCTATTTAATTGGTAAAAATCTATATGATTGCTTTAGCAGAATGATTCCAGTTTAATAATTAAAGCAAGCCGTAGCTCGGAGAAAACCTTCAGTCCTGACGTAGGATATGTGCGGTACGTACGCACGCGGTTTCGCCTATCAAAACCACATCAACGCAGACGGCGAAAGTAGACAACAAACCCGCTACTTCCACTGCGCCAAATCGGCATTCCGCGCGAGAGGACCGACATCTACGGTAATCTCCTGTGGTACGGCGAGTACACCGCCTGGGGTCGTCTGAAAGAGGAAACAAAGGTAACGGATAATGCATAGCAACCCTTCCGTTTACAGAACCAGTATTGCGATGAAGAAACAGGGTTGCATTACAACTTTTTCAGGTACTATGACAGTAGAATCGGACGGTTTAACAATCAAGATCCCATAGGATTAGTGGGCGGGGAGAATTTTTATGCTTTTGCGCCTAATGCTCAGGTGTGGGTTGATCCTCTAGGTTTGAATAAATGCTGTGAAAATAGCAAAGTTAAAACAGAACCAAACACAGCATTTTTTTGGTCAGGTAGAACAGATGGTATTGGTGGACAACATATTGCTGCCGATATTGCCAAATCTAATGGAGGAACAACATTAGAAATGTTAATTGAAGCTAGAAAAATTATCATGCCTACGTGGGATCAAAATAACCAAGCAAGCATTAAAGCATGGGAAGATATTTCATCAGAGTATGCAACATGCGCTTCTGGTACTGTAACAGGCGTTATTGGCAAAGATCTGCGACCAGGAAATATATGGGAAAATAGAGAATTATCCGCTTTGAAGAACAATCCTAATATAACAAAAATAGTAATAATAGATCCTAAAACAAAGATTTCAACTGTTATAATTCAAAGGTAATGACTATGGATGATTTCGTAATTAAAAAATTTTCAAGAGGTATGTTAATTGTTTCTTTAAATGGACATGAAATTTCATTTGAAGGAGAAATGTTCTTTCCAAATAATGAGTTTCACTTTTCCCTATATGCGAAAACAGCAAAATTTACTAAGACCAACCAAATTTTAAGCAAGGAAGAGTTAGATAATATTTTAGAACATTTAAAAAAAGAATTTATTTTAAAAAATAGAGTATTAGACATAATTTTCTAAATATAATTATCAACTGTAAAGTAGCCCAAGCAAGTCGTAGCCCGCACAAAACCTTCAGTCCTGACGTAGGATATGTGCGGTACGTACGCACGCGGTTTCGCCTATCAAAACCACATCAACGGAGACGGAGAAAGCCGCCAACAAACCCACTACTTCCACAACGACCAAATCGGCATACCGAAAGAGATGACCGACATCCACGGCAATCTGCTGTGGTACGGCGAATATACCGCTTGGGGTCGTCTGAAACAGGACGAGCGGGTTTATAAGGATGCACATCAACCGTTCCGACTGCAAAACCAGTATTATGATGAAGAAACCGGACTGCATTACAACCTGATGTGCTATTACGAGCCTGAGGCGGGGCGGTTTGTGAATCAGGATCCGATTGGGTTAAATGGTGGAACAAACCTTTATCAGTTAGCCTTCAATATTAAGAGATGGATGGATCCTTTGGGATTATCTTGTAAAGATCCTAAAGATTATGGATATGACAATGAAAGAGATTACATTGCTGAGAGTAAGAAATTAAATACTGCTAGATTAAAAAGAATTCTAGAAGAATTAGATCAAGGAGATCCTCATTCATTTAAAGAGGACTTCTTAGGAAGAGGTGCACCTATAAGTCATTATGATGTATACCAACAAAAAAAATCTAAGGAATTAATTTTGATGAAAAAAGATGGAAGTAGCCCCATACGTACAAACGTGGGTTGTTGTGGTTAATTATATATTATGATTAACCTCGTCTTATGCGGAAAGATAAATTATGGAAAATAATATAGAAATTAGCTTTTACATGGAAACAAACCAAGTTGTGAATATGAATTATATTGCAGATTTCTTAGATATTAATAATGCTGCTTTTTGTTCCAAGGGGGAATTATGTACATCAAAAAATAAAAAAATCAAGTATATCAGCGAAGTATCATATTATAGTTTTGGGATAAAAAGACAGGTTAATACATCAAATAAAATAGATAATTTTTTTTATATAATAAAAACGAAAAGAAAATTATTAAAAGAAATATTTAATGAGTTTAGCTTTACTAAAGAGATTATTATATATACTTGGGGAAATGATGAGGAAGATATCCACTTAAATTTAAATACTGAACAAATTAAATTAATTTCTGATATTGATATTAATTTGTCAATAATTCATTATAATTAATACTGATACCATAAAACTAAACCCAATACCAAGAATCTAATTGCGGGCGGTTTGTAAATCAGCAAAGAAGACAAAACTCGCTTCGTCTGGGACGGCAGCCGGCTGTTGCAGGATAGTGTACGCAAACGGCAGATACACCTTATCTCACACCAACTGGGACGGTTACGAACCACGGGCAAAAATCCGCAACCACACCAATGCCGAATGCGAAAGCAAACAGCAAGCCGTACCCCATATGAAACCTCCAATCCCGACGTAAGGTGTGCGGTATGCACACACACGGGTTCTGCCTTTCAGGCGACCTTCATCTTATTTCGTCAAAAATGTGCGCACGAAAGGGTTTTCATATCATACTGCTGCCTTTGAAATAGAATAAAAAGGCGTATATAAAATCATGTAGGAAGGATGATTTCGGAAACCAAACGGCAGGGATTAATTTCTAGGAAACAGGTAACAAGATTTTGTAGAATTATTGGTAAATGTTCCTAATTTTATTAATGTAAATATATTGGAAAGGGTTAATATGAACTACTTGATTAAGCCATATGAATCAATTGGTGATTTTGTATTTGGTACTTCTCTTGAGGAAGTACAAGAAAAATATGGAAAACCAGCAAGAATGGTTGAAGATAATATTATGAATAATAAGGTGGAATATAGAAATGCTTGTGAGTTGGTTTATGAAAACGATAAACTAGTTTATGGATATTGCTTAAAAGATTCTAATCCCATATTAGAAGATATTGATATATTTAAAAATTCAATCGAAGACCTTAAAGCCATCGATTCTGAATTTATTGAAGGAAAAAAATATATTCTTTTTAAGAACCTCGGAATTTGCATAGGAGGTATGACAGGGAAAAAAATTCCTGAAGGCAAGTTATTAATTGCATTCGATAAAAATCACTTTGATTTTTTTGAATGTTTTATCGAGGTGTAATCGAACTGTAGCCAATGAAACTTCCAATTACGATGTAAAGTAAGTCGTAGCCCGCACAAAACCTTCAGTCCTGACGTAGGATATGTGAGGTACGTACGCACGCAGTTTCGCCTATCAAAACCACATCAACGAAGACGGCGAAAACCGCCAACAAACCCACTACTTCCACTGCGACCAAATCGATATCTCAAGAGAGATGACCGATAAGGACGGCAATTTGCTGTGGTTCGGCAACTATACCGGCTGGGGTTGTCTGAAAGAGGAAACCAAGGTTGCGGATAGCGCTTACCAACCCTTCCGCCTGCAAAAACAGTATTGCGACCGTGAAACGGGGCTGCATTACAACTTCTTCAGGTATTACGAGCTTCTGAGATCGGTCGGTTTGTGAATCAGGACCCGATTGGGTTGGAAGGCGGCTTTAACGTTTATCAGTTTGCGCCGAATATTCAAGTCTGGGTTGATCTGTTGGGGTTAGCAAATCGTAAAACTTTCAATTTAGGAAAAGGTTATACGGGTGCCCTCGATATATTTGATAGTGGAAAAAAATCAAGTTTTGAAATACATGTATATGACCCTAAAGGAAAAGAAGTGGGTATATATGGCCCAGATGAATGGTTTAATAAACATGGCAAAAAAGGAAAACCGGAGGGAATCCCTGATTCTGTAGAAAATTCTTGTAGAGGTATTACTGTTGATACTGGACGAAGAATAAGTGCGGTTCCTCCAAAAGGGACTGCTAACATAAAAGGCAATAAACTTAAGAAATTCATGCAACTATTAATGCCAGATTAACTAAATATATTTAATTTTACAAACTGAGTGGTAAAAACATGACAAAGCTAATATATCAAAACGACCTTGGTATTACTAAATTTGATAGGTATTTTCGTTATTTAGACGATATAAGAGATGAAATAAATCCTTATATTTACAATTTTTTTTCCGATGAAAAAAATATCAACTTCGAGGAAAAGAAACTCTTCATGATTCTTGGCTTCAGGATTTTAAAATTTCCCGAGACCTGAAAACTGAAGAAAATATGAATAGTAGCATCGAATTAAGCTTTTTATTGGCTAATTGGGAAAGTGTTTTAATTTTAAATTATTATGATGCCTTTTTTGAGAAAATACCTTTTGAAATTTTTAACAATCAGTATTCACAAAATGACCTGTTGGTTCATGAATTAAAATGGAATCAGCAAACAAAAAGGTATCAGCATATTATTTGCTTTGATAATGATATTGATTTGATAATAAATTTCGCTAACTTTAAATACTCATATGCAAATGGTAAATAAATATAAAAAGGAACTTCGCGAGCCGTAACAAACTTAGAAGGTAGATGATGAATATTTATGATGAAATTATCCCCGCAAAGAGTTTAGGGGGAATCAGATTAAAAGACAATATTAAAAATTACTCCAGTATCATTAATAAAAATATGTTAAATGGAAAATTAAAATTTTTTCAAACTAATGTTTATTCATGCAGATATATATTTACTGATATCCCAATTGAAATTAACGTAGATATTACTTCAGGAGAAATTTATAAAATTTCTGCATTAGAAGGATATCAAGGCAAATTCAGTACTATTAAAATAGGAATGCCTATTAATGATATCTTAAATTCTAATTTAGGTTTCTATTATGATGAATGTGAAGAAGCTTTTTTTTCAAAAATTATTGAAGGAATTGCACTGGAAGTTTCTGAAGATGATCCTCCGTTCGAAGAAGCTATCAAAATGAATATAAAATATATCTCTGTTTTTGATCCAACCGCATTTGATCAATAAATTTAATTAGGCCTTGAATATTAATTAATTCTAATTAAACAGAAATTCAAATAGTCGTCCTAGGATGAGTTGAGACCCAATGTTCCAGTAAGGTCGTCTGAAAGAGGAAACCAAGGTAACGGATAGCGCATACCAGCCCTTCCGATTACAGAACCAGTACGCTGACCGTGAGACGGGGTTGCATTACAACCTGATGCAGTATTATGAGCCTGATGTAGGTCGGTTTGTGAATCAGGACCCGATTGGTTTGTTGGGTGGAGAGAATTTGTACTAATTTGCGCCTAATGTGTAGGCTTGGGTGGATGTTTTGATACTTGCTAAAAAAGGTCCTTTGGGCGATGGTAATCTCGGTAGTACTAGAGCAAACTCACAACAGCTTGGTAGAAATATGGCATTGGAAGGTCGGTCAGTTATGTCAGGCCAGGCTGCAGGTCACATAGTAGCATCTGGTGGTAAAGTAAATTGGTGGGAACCTGATATAGAATCTTGTCAGATTATAATATTGATATTAATGATCCTACTAATGGGATCGTTGTTGGTCATCCTCGCCTTCATAATGAAATGCATAATAGAAAATTTCATGAAAAGGTACGAGATAGATTAAAAAATGTAATACTTAAGGAGGTAGCAGGATGAATTATTCTGATGATATATTTGAAAAGTTAGTTGCTACAATCGAAGAGGCAACAAGTCAGGCGGCTATAGATTTGTTCAATTCGACAAATGAAACTTTTTACTTCTTTGTGTTAAGTACCACAGGTGAGGCACTGGCTCCTTTTGTGAGTGCTTGGTCATATGAAGCATTAAAAAAACAAAGCATTGCTCAAAATTGGGATGCTTACGATATTGCAGATTTTAAATGGTCTTCGATAGATAGTCCTTACTTAGAGTTTGGTTCACAATATTTCCATCAAGTAAACAAAGCTTTCTTAGATCGTATTGATATTCACTCATTAAAAACAGAAGTGGAATATGAAAAAGAATTTAATTTCCGGATTAATGTGATGGAGGAAGCACTTCATCGGTGTGATATGAAGGGAATATTCTCCTTAAATCAAGCTCGTTCAGAAATAATGATTAATGTTGAAGTATTACCACCCGATTATACAAATACTATTCGTGCGAAAAAATTAAATCCTATCGAGTCAATCCAATTTTGGTTAAAAGAAGCTGCTGAAACTGTGGAATAATTAACTTTTCTTGATAGTAAGCAAGCCGTAGCTTGCACAAAATTTCTAATCCCAACGTAGGGTGTGGGCGGTATGAACGCGGTTTCCGCTTTTCAGACGGCCATACAGATTCCTGAGGTTACAGTTTTCAAATCAGACGACCCCAAAACTCAAGGTCGTCTGAAAAAGGATGAGCGTGTCTATCGGTATTCCCATCAGCCGTTTAGACTGCAAAACCAATACTTCGATGAAGAAACCGGACTGCATTACAACCTGATGCGGTATTACGAGCCAGAGGCCGGGCCGTTTGTGAATCAGGATCCGATTAGTTTGTGGGGAAGAAGCAATTTTTATAACTATTCTCAAATTGTACAAGCTTGGGTAGATTTATATGGATTGTCGTCTGGTTGTAATGATGGAGATACAAAAGATAGTAAACTAATTAACCAAAAAGAATTGAAATGGATTTTAGATCAAATAGGCACAGCTCCACATGCGTTTAAAGCTGATTATGTTGGTAAACGAGCCGCATCTCATTATGATGTTTATAAACAAAATAAAACTGGAGAACTTTTATTAAGAAGAAAAAATTCTTCTGAATTTATTAGAACAAGAATTGGTTGCAATGATGCTGAATAATTCAATTGAAGTAACATTTTATATGGAATCAAATGATTATATTAACATGAGAGAAATAGACAAAATACTTAATATTAAAAATGCCGAGTTTTATAGTAAGGGAGATTTATTTACCTCACCAAACAAAAAGGTTCAATTTATAATTGAACACTCTTACTATTCTTTTGGTATAGATAAAGAGGAAAATTTAAATGAAAAAATTAATATAATTATACAAAAAATAGAAGACATAAAGAAAAATTTAAACTATATATTTAAAAAATATAAGCTAAATAAAGAGCTTATAATTTACAGCTGGGCTAACGATGAGGCTACTCGTGAATATAAAATCTCCATAAAACAAATTCAATTATTATCTGAGTTAGGAATAGAGTTAAAAATCATTCATTATAATATTTAGTATAAGTGTGGATTAATTTCAAGATCTAACAAACCCCAAAAGCAGTCTGAAATTCTAAACCCTCACTTATCCATCCTTCAGTAAGCCTTCCACCAGCAAAACCAATATATCGATCGTGATACGGGGCTGCATTACAACTTCTTTAGGTATTATAAGCTTGATGCAGGTTGGTTTGTGAATCAGGATCCGATTTGGCTTTCAGGCGGAGACAATCTGTATCTCCAGTAGGAACACCATACCCTATGAGAGTCTTACCTCCTGGTTCTAATCGAAAGCCTTATACCATATATAGGGTACTGAAACCAATTGATAATGTAGCTGCAAGTAAAATTATGTCGTTGTTCGGAGAGATTGGATTAGGGACACAGTATGAATTACAAAAATCTGTTAAATCATATAGAATCTGGGCATTTGGAAGAGGTGAAAATAGGAAAATGTTAAAAATTAATGAATTGAATTCATATCTTAAAAGTAAAGGAGTACCAGAAGATAGTTACTCAATCAATGAAGTAAATGATGAATCATTATGTATTGTTGAAGAAAATAAAAAATGGCATATATTCTATTCTGAAAGAGGATTGAGAACCGAAGAATATTGTTGCCAAGATGAACATTTGGCAATTCTATATTTTATCAATCGCTTATCAAAAATGTTAAAATTTTCTTTCGAATGAAAAAAAGCAAACTGTAGCTTGTATGAAACCTTCAGTCCCGACGTAGAGTGTGTGCGGTGCGCACGAGATTTCTATTTTTCAGACGACCTCTACTAAATCGCCTCTCTCGACGGCGGCGCACCGCCTCACTTCCGTCACCTTCAATGGTAAGGAACTGGTGCGCTACGACTACGACGACTACGGCGATTTTACCGCCGTTTACGGACGGGACGGTAAAAAACTGCACGGTTTCTCCTACCGCAACCACGTCATGGTCGATTACAGGCACAAGCGCGACAGCGTGTACAAGATTTACAAGAAAGTTTGAAAAACGGTTGAGTAAGTCCATATCTGTTGGAGGATGTTCATCTACCAACTCACCCAAACGATTAGATTAGGAGGAAATTATGAAGAAATTAATGGTGTGGGGATATAGCGCTAAAAGTTTAGATGAGTTAGCGAAAAGAAAAGTGCCTAAGGTTTCCTTAGGGGAAGTAGGGATATCAGAGGAATTCAACCCTAAAAAAACGCATCCTGATTTTGACTTTCCATGGAGTTGGTTCGTAAAGGGACAAGAAATTCCTCCAATGCCTGAAAAGGTTTATGTCTGCTTAAAGAAAGCAAGAGGTGTTACTTTTGATTTTCTACCTTATGGCTACAACTTCTTTATCATGTCAGCGCGTTTTTTGGAATTTATTAAAAAATATGGATTTAATTATAATTTTGGTATGAGCGAAGCGATTATTGTCAATACAAAAGGTGAGCTATTGACAAATGAAGTCTATTATTTGGTAAGAATAGTTAGCTGGGAAATTGAGGATGAAATTGTTTACCCGGATTTAGGAAGAGATGAAAAAGGTTTTTCGCTGGAGGCATATACTAATTCGGATAAGGATATTTTGCTGTCTTCCAAATATAAGTATATGGAAGCATTTATGGTGTCAGAAAATTTAAAAGAAAAAATATTAGAAATGTTCTCCTTACCTTTTCTTTATACTTTGAAGGAATGGAAGGAGCAAAATGATTATGAAATTATTGGATTTGATAAATTATAATAAAAAGGAAACTTAAATGTCAAAATTACTTTTTACTTCTTCTAAAACGCCACATAGTATTGGTTATATTGGAGGAGGAGCTGAACATATTCCGTTAGAATTATGGCCTAAAGTTCCAAATTCTGATGCCTATCAAACGCATCTATTTACTCTTTATTCTGACTTTTTACCTGACAATGTATTCCCTCGCAGAAATTATTATATCTCTGTTTTTATTTCCATAGAGGCGCATGCACTAGGAGGGGTGAAAGACTCTATTTCATCTAAATATACTGTTAATTGTCAGGATGATTTAATTTTACTAAATGATGGTTTTAGTTGCGCTGTCCTTTATGAAAGGGAAGAAGCTATCAACAAGCAAGATTTAGGAAATATTTCTTTGGAAAGAAAATTTTTTGAAAGGCTTGATGAAATTGATAAAGAAGCTGATGCAAAATACAATGAAGATGAACATTTATTCTTTGAAGATAATGGTATGGGATTGGATGTATCCAAAATTTTTGGCAATCCTTATTTTGAACAAGATATAATATATCCTTCTCCTAAGTTTAATTTTTGCTTGCAATTATTAGAAGAAGATATAGATAAAAAGTTACATATTTTTCAGAATGGTATTGGTTATTTTTATTATGATCAAAATGTTAAGAAAAAACTTCTATCTGGAAGTCAAGCAGGTATTTTCTTTATTCAAAACACTTAATATCATGGAGCTAAATCTCAGACAGTACGGAAATGGATGCTTGATTCTAATAATTATCGATTAGAATATGGACCAGGCAACTGTTCCTGTGGGGCAAAGGGCAAAGAACGTTATAAGAAACTCTGTAAACCTAAAAACGGTAAGCTACCTAAAGGTTGTTAATCTAAGAAGGATAAATTATGTATTTAGATCAAGTAAATTATGAATTAAACAAAAAAATCAATGATTTTGTATGTAACTCAAATGATGCTACTACGCCGGAGGAAAGCGTTGATATTCTCAATCAAGCATGGGAACTGTTACCCAAACCAGCCACTCAATTCGTTGAGCCTACTTCGGCAATCGCCTGTGGTATTTCAGAAAATTATAAAAAATTAGGTGATTATCAAAAAGCCCTTGAGTGGATGTTAATTGCACTTGAGGCACGAAAAGATGAACCTGCAGCAGGTGTGTTTATATGGACAGGAATCGTTTATTACGAATTGGGTGATATGGAAAATGCCTATAAATATTTTGACCTAACTTATAATGAGCTACGTTACACACCTTTCTCTATGGAAGACAAAAAATATTGGCAATTTTATAAGCAACGTAAAGAAGAATTAAAT
>NZ_PPCX01000002.1 GCF_002959775.1 Veillonella rogosae JCM 15642
CCCCCGAGTAGGGGGCAGCCAGTGGTAATAGAGTGGTTGTCAGATCATTCAATGCCCTCTTTAGAGGGCCACCACTAGAGAAAGACCCTTATAGGGTCAGAGCAAACCACCCGTTCTACGGGTGGTTATGATTGTGAGAAATAGAAATATATCTATATAGTGTAGATCATTTGATATGCACTACTATGGAGGTTATGATGAGATATGGGCAAATAAGACAATATGATATTGCCAATGGAGAAGGAATTCGTACATCTATCTTTGTGACTGGATGTACGCATTGTTGTTATAACTGCTTTAACGAAGAATACCAAGATTTTAATGCCGGTAAAATATGGACACAAGCTGAAACAGATCTAGTTGTCTCTTATGTTAAGAATCCTATCTGCTCAGGTTTAACTTTATTGGGTGGAGAACCTTTCCAAAATGTACAAGGTTTATTACCTGTAGTAAGAGCTGTACGAAGGGCTGCACCGGAAAAGAAAATTTGGGCCTATTCAGGGTATGAAATAGATGATATTTTAGAGGATGAGTTGCGAAGTGCTTTATTACAGGAAATTGATATCCTCGTAGATGGTCGCTTTGTAGACGAACTTAGAGACCCAGCCTTACGTTTTAGAGGATCATCGAATCAACGCATTATAGATGTGAAAAAGACATTAGAGGCTGGTGAAATTGTATTAGCAATGGAGTAGGTATGGCATTTGATAAACGAGTTATTGGGCTCATTATTATAGTTGGTTTTATAGCAGGGTTAATAGGTGCTTTTTATACACATTTATTACATGGAATTCAACAGTTTGTATACAACTATTCTGCCGCTGACCATCTGAGTTTTGGTGCCGCTGTAGCGCGTGTTTCACCATTAGAGCGTTTGATTCCTTTAGTTATATGTGGTGTAGTAGGGGGTGTAGGTTGGTTACTTATTCATCGCTATGGTAAAGGTGTTGTAGATATTAAGGCGGCTGTTTCAGGCAAAATGGATATGCATCCTATTACAACTTTACTTCATGCTACGCTACAAATTATTACTGTAGGTATAGGCTCTCCATTAGGTCGAGAGGTTGCACCACGAGAGGCTAGCGCAGGGATTACAACTTTTTTAGTTGATCATTTTGATATAAAGCGAGAAGATCGTCAGCTCTTAATTGCCTGTGCTGCAGGGGCTGGCCTTGCCGCCGTCTATAATTCACCTTTATCAGCGGCCATTTTCACCTTGGAAACATTGCTGCTTACTTGGAATGTTAGAGCTATGAGTGCTGCTTTAGTATGCTGTGGCTTAGCTACCTTTGTGACTCGGCAAGCTGGTGTAGGGGACGTCATTCAATATACGATGGCACAGCCTAGTTTGGGGAGTCATTATGTAGAATTTTCCATAGCCTTAGGCGCTATAGTAGCGGTGGGGGTAGTGTTATTTAATATTACTCAAAGTAAGTTACCGGCTATTCACCGTAGTAGTCCTATTATGATTCCTATATCAATCGTTGCATTTACACTTGTCGGTGTAATGGCTATGTACTTTCCTGAAATTCTTGGGAATGGTAAAGCTGGTAATGAGTTGACCTTTACAAATGATATTACATGGACGTATGCATTGGGATTATTTGGGGCTAAATGGGTTGCAGTATTACTCGCTTTGGCGGCAGGTGCTTACGGTGGTCGTATTACACCATCTATGATGTTAGGTAGTACATTAGCTATTGTATTTGGCACTATATGGTCCATTGCAGTTGCTCCTATATCTTTAGGGATGGCCGCCTTTATAGGGGCTGTAGCGTTTTTAGGTCTTGCACAAAAGATGCCTATGACATCTTGTGTGTTTATGCTTGAGTTATCTCGCTTCTCCGTGGAAATGTTGTTCCCTATAGCGTTGACGATGGGCACAGCGCTTATGGTAGAGCAGATCATTCAATCAAAATTAAAGAACGATAAATAACAATGAGTAGTAGATAGCAATTCATAGTAGTGAGTCACATTCATACTAAAAGCTAATTACATGCCTATAAACCAAAACATAAAGCGGATAGTTGTGTTAAGCAACTATCCGCTTTTGTTTGTGTAAATTTTATTGTATATGTGATTATACGATTTTGGCGTTTTTATCGTACTCCTCGCCACCGGCATCAGGAAGCATACCGTATTCCACAGTCCACAAGTGTTTATATTTTAACGCTTGATTATGAATGCGTTCAATTTGAGTTTCGTCTGTACGAACAACACGAGCTGGAATACCAACAACTAAGGAGTTAGGAGGGATTACAGTATTTTCTTTTAATACAGCACCAGCGGCGATGATGGAGCCAGAACCAATATGGCAACCACTCAATACGATAGCACCCATACCAACTAATACATTATCTTCAATTGTGCTAGCATGTACGATTGCACCATGACCAATTGTAACGTAATCACCTAGGACACAGGCCTTATCATCATCTACGTGCAAAACAGAGTTGTCTTGTACATTAGAGTAACGACCTACAATAATTTTGTTTACGTCCCCTCGAAGTGCGCAATTTTGCCAGATAGATGCGTATTCTTTTAATTCCACATCACCAGCAAGTTCTGCACCAGGCATGACACAACTTTTAGGATCTAATTTAGGATATTTTCCGTGAAATGGTAACATGAGTACTCCTATTATATTAATTAAACGATTTCAATAAGGCGTTGAGCTTTACGAATAGACATAATAGCTTCATTCATTACAGATTGAACGATAATATGAGCTGGCTCAATAGCTGTAAGACGGTTTAAACCTTGGCCTACTTGCACAGCACCATTTACAACATCGCCATCAATAGCGGCGCGTTTGTTAGTACCTTGAGACATTTTAGTGCGTTCCTCCGGCGTAGTAACACCATCAGTTTCAGCAGCTAGATAACGCGTAGTGAATTCATTTTTCAAGCTACGTACGCCACCGTGACCAGAGAGAAGACCTGTTACAACAGAGTCTGTATCTGTGGCGTTGATGATTGCTTCCTTCATATTTGGGTGTGCTTGGCATTCTTCGGCTAACAAGAAACGAGAGCCCATTTGCACGCCTTCTGCACCCATCAATAATGCAGCTGCAAGGCCACGACCATCTACGATGGAACCAGCAACAACAACAGGGATAGAAATTTCGGGTAAAATATTTTCCATTAAAGACATTGTGGTTTGGCTACCGATATGACCGCCAGCTTCCATACCTTCAACTATCATTGCATCGGCACCAGCATCTTGGATGCGTTTTGCAAGTTTCAAAGATGGAACAACAGGAATAACTTTGATGCCTGCATCTTGGAATGGTTTAATATATGGAACAGGGTTGCCTGCTCCAAGTGTGACAAAAGCTGGCTTTTCTTCAATGATAATATCTACTAATTCATCTTTATTTGGAGCCATTAACATAAGGTTAACACCGAAAGGTTTATCGGTTAATTCTTTACAAGCACGAATCTCATTGCGAGTCCACTCTGCATCGCGGCCACCAAGGGCAATTACACCTGTAGCGCCAGCGTTTGCAACAGCAGCGACTAATTTGTGTTCAGATACCCAAGCCATAGCGCCTTGGATAATAGGGTATTCGATTTGTAAAAGTTGAGTTAAAGCTGTTCTCATACATCCTCCTATGATAACAATGTAATAAACGATTTCTTTATTAAGCTTTAGATAATGTGTTTAATTCTTATATAAGAATTAGAGCTTTAATAAAGTAAAAGTATGTATAAGTATATACTTATATACTAATGTGATTAGGTGTATTTATTAGAAGCTATATAATGCTAAAATAATTTTTATATAGGCATATAAGCTCTTCTTTATATAATAGTATAATATATAAATTATGTATACCTTAGATAGATTGATTGCAGTTGTTAATTAAATAAATAAGCTGTTACTTTTACTATTGAAATAGTATGGCCTTAAACTTCAAAGAATATGGAAGAACATTAATGTTAAATTTGAAAAACTTTTAATTGATAATACATTTCAAGTTTTGTAAGTAGGATAAATCCGCATAATATATATGATTTTTAAATATTAGAAAAATTGAGAAAATAAGAAAATGAGTATTGAAAAGTTTCGATATCTTTGGTATACTACATTACAGATAGAGTATCTAATTTAATTAAAGATAAAATGTAAACAAAATTTTCAAGTGAAGGAGGAAATACACATGGAAAAATACGTATGCGTAGTATGTGGTTGGGTTTATGACGAAGCTGTTGAAGGCGTAAAATTCGAAGATCAACCAGCTGATTATGTTTGCCCACTTTGCGGTGTTGGTAAAGACCAATTCGAAAAAATGTAATTGACTTTCCAAAAAGGCTATCTTGAGTCCACTTAAGATAGTCTTTTTTATTTGACAAAGCACCATGTCATGTTTATAATATTATGAGTCGAGGTAAGATTATGAAACTGCAAGTAGAGCAAGCAAAAGAACATATAGGAAAGAAATTTCCTTATAGCTATACGATACCAACCTCTGAGCTTGGTGACGTAACTGCTTTTCCTTGGAGCCGTCATGATATAACCATTAATGGTGAGTTTTGGTTTGATGGTCAAAATTACATCGTTCAAGGTTCGATAGAGTCTAAAGGTGATTACGATTGTTCTCGTTGTTTAAATACAACAGAGCATAATCGTAAGGATTCCTTCGAGGAAATCTTTAGTGAACGTCGAGATGCTGCGGATGATGTGACTCCTTTCGATGGAGAGGAAATTGACTTAACCGAACTAATTAGGGATACATTAATCATCAATGAGCCCTCTCAAGTGTTATGTCAGGATGATTGCAAAGGATTGTGCGTTCATTGCGGAGCAAATTTAAATGTTTCACCTTGTTCTTGTGAATCCTTTGTGGTGGATCCTCGATTTGCAGAGTTACGTGCTTTGCTTGATGAGAAAGATGATAGATTGTCCTAATGATTGTACTAAGGAGGTGCAGATAATGGCAGTACCTAAGCGTAGATTGTCTAAATGCCGTCGCGATCGCCGTCGTGCTAATTGGAAATTAGAAGCTCCTGGTTATGTAGCATGCCCACAATGCCACGAACCTAAGATGCCTCATCGTGTTTGCCCTACATGTGGTCACTATAAAGGTGAGCAAGTAGTAGCTAATGCTTAATATGTGAGCGGATGAAAAGACGCCTACTTTGAACTGCACCCCAAAAATTGGACACAATTTTTGGAGGTGCAGTTTTTTATGTCAAAATATTCAAAAGAAGTAAAAGAAAAGGCTATTTATCTTTCTAAAAAAGGCTGGAGTCGCTTTAGAATTGCTAAAGAGCTTGAAGTTCCAGAAAGTACTGTAAGAAATTGGCTATACAAGTTTAAGCTTAGTCATAATTTGACCCATAAAATTGGTAAACAAGTATTTTCAGCAGCTTTTAAACGTAAAGTTCTTGAAACTCGGTGGAAGAATAAGTTATCCTATAATGAAACAGCAGAATTATTTAATTTAGATAACCCTGGTCTAATTGCCATGTGGCAAAAGCGGTATTTAGACGAAGGGATTTTAGGGTTGCAGCCCAAGCCTAAAGGTAGACCATCTATGAAACCGAAAGAACTAATACCATCTACAAAAGATCAATGTATTAAATCAGACAAAGAACGGATAAAAGAACTAGAAGCTGAAATCGCTAGGTTGAAATATGAAATATCTTTCTATGACGACTTTATGAAAGAAATGCGTGAAATTGCTAAACCTAATAAAGCTGTAAAAAAAAAGCACAAACAATTGCCATCGAAAGATTAAGAAAAATATATCCCCTTCAGTTTATGCTTGAGTACTTTGGCATTAGTCGTAGTACATATTATGCACGCTTGGTTAGCATAAAAAAGGGAGACAAATATGCAGAGGAACGAGAAGCGATTCGTACACTGGTAACGATGAATAAAGGTCGCTACGGATATCGCCGAATCACAATAGCATTACATAAATTAGGCTTCCATATGAATCACAAAGTTGTGATGCGTATTATGAAGGAAGAAAACTTAACATGTAAAGTTCGTCTAAAGAAGTACCGTTCATATAGGGGTACCGAAGGAAAAATTGCTCCTAATATCATTAAGCGAAACTTTACGGCAACAAAGCCAGATCAAAAATGGACAACAGATATTACCGAATTCCACTTGTTTGGGCGTAAGGTTTATTTATCACCAATCTTAGATATGTATAATGGAGAAATTGTATCCTATGAAATATCAGAACGCCCTGTATTAACACAGGTGTTATCTATGCTAGATAAGGCCTTTAAAAACAGGCCACATAGCAAAGGTTGTATCTTACATTCGGATCAAGGCTGGCAGTACCAGCATAGCAGTTATCAAGAAACATTAAAAAATCACGCTATCATCCAAAGTATGTCTCGAAAAGGAAACTGTTTGGATAATAGCGTGATGGAAAACTTCTTTGGCTTACTAAAGTCAGAGTTGTTATATTTAGAGGAATTTACTTCCTATGAAGATTTTATCAACAAATTAAGAGATTATATTGATTATTACAATACAAAACGCATTAAGCTCAAATTAAAAGGAATGAGTCCGGTAGAATACCGAACTCATTCCCAAAAAGTAGCTTAATTATATCTGTCCAAGAAAATGGGTGCAGATCACTTCGGTAGGTGTCTTTTTTTTACACTTTTTTATTTTATATTTTTATATAGTTATAGTTTTTAGTTATATACTTATAACTTTATATGCCACTTAATTAGTAGTAAGTGTCACTATTTTATAGTAAGATTAATCTATAAGGTAGTGGCATTTTTTATACTTATATAAACTAAAAGATACTTAAATATAAAATTATAACTATATTTTGTATATGTCATCAAAATCTGTTACTATATGTATGAAAAGCCTTGCCAATAGGGGAATTATTGTATATACTTAGGATGTAATATTAATACTAGGTCATAAAAGGTGGTCCCATGAGTCGGTTAAAGAAGCAAGAGCGCCAAAAGCAGTTACAAGAAAAACTGAATATTACGCCATTTCTTACTGATGAAGAATTGGCAACGCACTTTGGTGTAAGTGTGCCAACAATTCGTCTCGATCGACTAGAGTTGGGGATTCCTGAATTGCGTGAACGCATTCGCGTCATGGCTACAGGTCAATCACATGAAGCGGTAGAACATATACCGTATGAAGTGGTTGGGGAGCTAATCGATGTCACCGAAGGGCAACAAGCATTATCTATGCTACGCACTACGGCTGATATGGAAGATCGTTTCGGACATGTAGAGCCGCAGTATTTATATGCTCAAGCAAATTCCCTCGCAAAAGTAGTCATGGGGACTACTGTTTGTTCTGCGGAAGTTGGAAATATAAAATACAAGAACCCAGTAGGAGCTGGTACAAATTTGGTGGCAAAAGCAGAAATTGTTCGCCGCCGAGGTAATAAGTTCTTTATTTGGGTCATCATAAGAGATAAAATAAAAGAAGTATTTCGCGCAAAATTTATTATGGAATCCGTAGAGAATAGGGTGTAAATTATGAAAATTGCAATAGACGCCATGGGTGGCGACTTTGCTCCATTGGAGCCTGTACTAGGGTCCATTGAAGCCGTACGAGCAAATGAACACATTGAAGTGGTGCTCGTCGGCGATGAGCAGCAAATTTTTAACATATTAGAAGCTAGGAATGAAGCTAAGAATCCACGTATTTCTGTACATCATGCCAGTGAAGTAATCGGTATGGATGAACATCCAGGTCAAGCATTGCGCAAGAAAAAAGATGCATCTATTGTAGTGGCTACAGCGCTAGTTCGCGATAATCATTGTGATGCCGTAATTGCTCCTGGTAGCACCGGTGCTGCTGTTGCAGCTGCCCTGTTTGGTCTTGGTCGCATTAAGGGTGTAGATCGTCCTGTTATTGCAACACCAATGCCTACAGTAAGTGGTATTACTGTTATGCTAGATTCAGGTGCAAATTCAAACTGTAAACCTAAACATCTTGTACAAGGTGCATTGATGGGTTCTGAATATGCTAAGCTTTTAATAGGTAAAGAGAATCCTACTGTAGGATTACTAAACATCGGCGAAGAAGCCACAAAAGGGAACGATGTCGTTCTAGCCACGTATCCAATCTTGGAACGTATGAAGATTATCAACTTTATAGGCAATATTGAAGGTCGTGATATTCCAAAAGGGACTGTTGATGTTGTTGTATGTGATGGCTTTGTAGGTAATGTAGTATTGAAATTTGCGGAAGGCTTGGTAACAGGCCTAACACAATTAGTAAAGGATAGCATTATGGCGGGCAGTATTTTTGCCAAGATTGGTGCTATGTTAGTAAAGCCAGCTTTGAAAAAAATGGCAAAACGCTTAGATCACACTGAAAATGGTGGTGCTCCACTCTTAGGTGTTAATGGTTTATTTATGATTTCTCATGGTAGTTCTAAGGCCAAAGAGATTAAGAGTGCTATCGAAATTGCTGATGATCTAGTAGAGCGTAAAATTATTCAACACATTCGTGATACGATGGAAATTGAAGGAGCCTTAAAGTATGACTATGATGAATAAACCTGTAGGGATCATTGGTACTGGGAGCTTCCTTCCTGACAATGTAGTAACAAACTTTGATCTTGAAAAAATGGTTGATACCAACGACCAATGGATTAGAGAACGTACTGGTATTGAAGAACGACGCATTGCACCGGAAGGTATGAACACATCCTATATGGCAACAGAGGCAGCCAAGAAAGCATTGCAAATGGCTAAGGTCAATGCAGAAGACATCGATATGATTATCTTTGCTACCTTAACACCAGATATGATTATTCCTTCTGCAGCTTGTATTTTACAAGCGAACTTAGGAGCTAAAAACGCTGCAGCTTACGATTTACAAGCGGCCTGTTCTGGCTTTGTATATGGCTTGATTACTGCAGCTAGTTATATTAGTTCTGGCATTTATAAGAAGGTACTCGTTGTAGGGGCAGAAATTCTTTCCCGTCGAGTAAACTGGAATGATCGTGGCACATGTATCCTCTTCGGTGATGGTGCAGGTGCTGCAGTAGTATCTGAAGTACCTGAAGGTTACGGTATTAAAGGTATTGATATGGGCGCCGACGGCACTGGTGGACCAGCACTTTGTATTCCAGCAGGTGGTACTGCTGTGGTTGCTAATGATCAACGGGTAGAAGAAGGCTTGACATTCATTCACATGGATGGCCCTGAAGTATATAAATTTGCTGTTAAAACGATGGGGCGTACTGTTTTAAAATCTTTAGAACGTGCTGGTATGGAGCTCAATGAATTAGATTACTTCATCCCTCATCAAGCAAATATTCGGATTATTGATTCGGCAGCGAAACGATTACATCTGCCGATGGAAAAAGTTTTTGTCAATTTACATAAGTATGGTAATACATCTGCCGCGTCTGTAGCGATTGCTCTTGATGAAGCAAATCGTGAAGGACATTTCAAACGTGGAGATAATATTGCGTTTGCAGGATTTGGTGCGGGTCTAACATGGGCAAGCCTAGTCTTGAAATGGTATTAAGGAGGACACATCAAGATGATTAAGACTGACATTTGTGATTTATTGCGGATTGAGTATCCAATCTTACAAGGTGGTATGGCTTGGCTCGGTACTGCAGAATTAGCGGCAGCCGTATCTGAAGCAGGTGGCCTTGGCCTCATTGGTGCTGGTCACATGCCTCCTGATATTTTCCGTAACGAAATCCATAAATTAAAAGAGCGTACTAATAAGCCTTTCGGTTGTAACATTATGCTCATGTCTCCATTCGTAAAAGAAGTTATGGAAGTAGTTGTGGAAGAACGCGTTCCTGTTATCACCACAGGTGCAGGTAACCCTGGCGTATATATTCCAGCTTTGAAAGAAATTGGCACTAAAGTTATTCCTGTTGTAGCATCCGTATTATTAGCAAAACGCTTATTGCGTGGTGGTATCGATGCGATTATTGCAGAAGGTACAGAGTCTGGTGGTCACGTAGGTGACATTACAACTATGGCATTAATCCCACAAGTAGTTGATGCTGTAGATGTACCAGTAATTGCTGCTGGTGGTATTGCTGATGGTCGTGGTATGGCTGCGGCATTTGCATTAGGTGCTAAAGCAGTACAAATGGGTACACGCTTCGTATTATCTGAAGAGTGTATCGCTCATGAAAATTATAAAAATGCTGTATTGAAAGCAAAAGATCGTGCTACAGTTATGACTGGTTTAACAACAGGTCACCCTGTTCGTATTATCGATAATTCTTTAGCTCATAAATACAAAAACCTTGAATTCAGTGGTGGTTCTAAAGAAGAACTAGAAGCATTAGGTGCAGGTACACTTCGTAAAGCTGCTATTGATGGAGATGTAAAAGAAGGTTCTGTAATGATCGGTCAAATTTCTGGTATGTTAACAGATATTAAACCATGTGCAACTATCATTAAAGATATTATGACTGAAACTGAAACTGTAATTAAGAATCTTCAAGGTCTGAATAAATAAGGAGGCCCTCATGAAAACGGCATTTGTTTTTCCTGGTCAAGGTTCCCAAAAAGTAGGCATGTTACAAGATTTGTACAATGAGTATCCTATTGTGAAGCAACGTTTTGAAGAAGCAGACGAAGCACTTGGTTATTCTATTACTAAATTATGTTTCGAAGGTCCTGATACAGAGCTCGTTAAAACAGCAAATACACAACCAGCTATTTTGACTGCATCCGTAGCTTGTTATGAAGTTCTTAAAGAGCAAGGCTTCACACCTGATATCGTAGGTGGTCATAGCCTTGGCGAATATAGTGCTCTAGTAGCAGCTGGCGTATTAAACTTTAAAGATGCTGTATATGTAGTTCATAAACGTGGTCAATACATGCAAGAAGCAGTGCCATTGGGCAAAGGCGCTATGGCTGCAATCTTGGCATTACCTCGTGAGCAAGTTGTAGAAATTTGTGAAGAAGTAAGTGCATCTGTTGGCTCTGTACAAGCAGTTAACTTTAACTGCCCAGGTCAAATCGTTATTGCCGGTGAAACTGCAGCGGTGGAAGCAGCTGCTGAAAAAATGAAAGAAGCAGGTGCAAAACGTGCAGTTATGCTTCCTGTAAGTGCTCCATTCCACAGCCGTTTGATGGAACCAGCGGCCCTTCGTTTAAAAGAAGAGTTGGATAAAATCCAAGTAAACGATGCTCAAATTCCTGTAGTAGCAAACGTAACAGGTAAAATCTTAACTAATGCAAATGACATTAAAGAATCCTTAGTTACTCAAGCAGCTAACCCTGTATTATGGGAAGACTGCGTAGCTGAAATGGTAAACTTTGGTGTAACTAGCTTCGTTGAAGTAGGCCCTGGCAAAGTGCTTACAGGATTTACTAAGAAGATCAACAAAGATATGGAATTAGCCAATGTTGAAGACATTGCATCCTTAGAGAAAACGCTTGAATTTTTGAAAGGGGTTCGATAAAATGCATTTAGAGGGTAAAGTAGCCATTGTAACTGGCGCATCCCGTGGCATTGGTCGCGCTGTAGCTATTCATTTAGCACAATCTGGTGCTGATGTTGTAGTTAACTATAGCGGTAGCGAAGGTGCAGCTCAAGAAACTGTAGAAGCTGTACAAGCGTTAGGCCGTAAAGCCATTAAAATTAAAGCCAATGTAGCTAATGCTGATGAAGTTGCTGCTATGGTTGAAGAAGCTCATAAAGAGTTTGGTCACATTGACATTCTCGTAAATAATGCGGGTATTACGCGTGATGGTTTGTTAATGCGTATGAAAGATGAAGATTTTGATGCTGTTATCGATATCAACCTTAAAGGTGTATACTTGGTAACTAAAGCAGTATCTAAAATCATGATGAAACAACGTTCTGGTCATATTATCAACATGACATCTGTTGTAGGTGTTATGGGTAATGCTGGTCAAACTAACTACGCTGCTTCTAAAGCTGGCGTAATTGGTTTCACTAAATCTTGTGCTAAAGAATTGGCTAGCCGTGGCATTACAGTTAATGCTATTGCACCAGGCTTTATCAATACAGATATGACTGATGTATTACCAGAAAAAGTTAAAGAAGCTATGGTTACTGAAATTCCATTGGGCCGCATGGCTGATGCTGAAGAAGTGGCAACTGTAGTAACATTCCTTGCTAGTGATTTTGCTAATTATATTACTGGCCAAGTCATCAATGTAGATGGCGGCATGGTAATGTAGTTGTAAAATTAGACTATATATAAATACACTTTGAAAGGAGGTGAACCACCAATGAACACTTTCGATAAAGTAAAAGCAATCGTTGTGGAACAATTAGGCGTTGATGAAGCTGAAGTTACCATTGATTCTACATTCATCGACGACTTAGGCGCTGACTCCTTAGATATCGTTGAATTAATCATGGCATTCGAAGAAGAATTCAATGTTGAAATCCCTGACGACGTTGCAGAAAAAATTAAAACCGTTAAGGATACAGTAGAATATATTGATTCTGCTAAATAAGCTGTAAAGCTGACAATTCAGCCGAACGGGAGGCCGAGTGGCCTCCCCACCGGTTTTATTTACAGGAGGATTTGATAGTGAAGCTCCCTGAACTTCGCATTGGGAATCTAGTGGCCAAAGTACCTATCATTCAAGGTGGTATGGCGATTAGATTGTCTACAGCTCGCTTGGCAGCAGCCGTTGCAAATGAAGGTGGTATCGGCCTTATTGCGGCATCCGGTTTGCCTTTTGATGAATTACGATACGAAATACAATTAGCTAGAAAATTATCACCTACGGGTATTATTGGTATAAATGCGATGGTTGCAGCAACTCAATTTGCTGGTCTAGTAAAAACTGCCATCGAAGAGGGCATTGATCTTGTAGTAGCAGGTGCTGGTTTTTCAAGAGATATGTTCGCTATGGGCAAAGAGTCTGGTACTCCAATTGTACCAATCGTTTCGTCCGCAAAATTAGCTCGCATTTCTGAAGGTTTAGGTGCGGCAGCAGTAATCGTAGAAGGCTGTGAAGCTGGTGGTCACTTGGGTACGGATCGTTCCGCTCGAGACATCGTTCCAGAAGTTGTAGCAGCTGTTAAAAACATTCCAGTAATTGGTGCTGGTGGTGTTCTCGATGGCCGTGATATCGTAGAAATGTTGAAATTAGGTGCTAGTGGTGTTCAAATGGGTAGCCGTTTTGCGGCTTCTGACGAATGTAATGCATCTGATGAATTGAAAAAAATGTATGTACGGGCTACAAACCCTGAGGACATTGTATTAATTCAAAGTCCTGTAGGTTTGCCTGGTCAAGCAATTAAAAACAAATTTGCTGAATCTGTATTAGACGGTACTGTAGCACCTCCAACGGTGTGTGATAACTGTTTAAAACATTGTTCCCATAAATTCTGTATCATCCGCGCTCTTTCTCGTGCACAACAAGGTGATGTGGAAACTGGTTTGGTGTTCTCTGGCAATAATATGAGAAAAGTCGATAAAATTATGCCAGTTAAAGATATCTTTGCTCAATTAAAACAGCAAGTAGCAGAGATAGATTAATTTAAAAGGGCTGTATAGCTATAAGAGGTGGAATAATTGGAAAAACGTGTAGTAATTACTGGCTTAGGGGCAGTGACTCCTGTAGGTATCGGTAAAGAGAACTTCTACAATGCGTTATTGGCAGGTCAATCTGGTATTGGGCCGATTACACGCTTTGACGCATCTGAGTATGCAACACGCATTGCAGGCGAAGTAAAAGATTTTGATATTACAAACTATGGCGTAGACAAAAAAGAAGCTCGTCGTATGGACCGTTCTGTAGAATTGGCTATCGGTGCTGCTGTTCTTGCTTGTGAAGATGCTGATCTTGACTTGGACAAAGCAGATTTAGACCGTTGTGGTACTGTAGTTGGTACTGGTATCGGCGGTATTGACTCTATCCATGAAGTATATGAAACATTATTCGAAAAAGGTCCTGGCCGTGTAAGTCCATTTGCAGTACCTATGATGATTGCAAACATGACATCTGCACGCGTATCCATTCGCCTTGGTCTTAAAGGCCCTGTTATTACAGACGTAACAGCTTGTACTTCTGGTACAAATGCTATTGGCGATGCATTCCGTATCATTCAACGTGGTGATGCTGATGTAATGTTCGCTGGTGGTACTGAAGCTGCTGTATCCCCAGCTGCTGTAGCTGGTTTCGCGGCTATGAAAGCTATGTCTACACGCAATGATGAACCAACAAAAGCATCCCGTCCTTTTGACCGTGATCGCGATGGTTTCGTAATGGGTGAAGGCTCAGGTATCGTAGTTCTTGAAGAATTAGAACATGCGAAAGCTCGTGGTGCTCATATTTACGCTGAAGTAGTAGGTTATGGTACTAATGGTGATGCTTACCACATCACTGCACCAGCTCCGGGTGGTGTTCAAGCTCGTAAATGTATGGAATTAGCAATTAAAGATGCAGGTATCGATCCTAAAGACGTTAACTACATCAATGCTCATGGTACATCTACTGGCCTTAATGACCAAAATGAAACATTAGCTATTAAAGAATTGTTCGGCGATCATGCTAAAAACATCGCTGTTAACTCTACAAAATCCATGACAGGTCACTTGTTAGGTGCTGCTGGTGCTATCGAAACTATCGTTATGGCGATGGCTATCGAAACTGGTAAAGTTCACCCTACAATTAACTGTGACAATCCTGATGAAGGTTTGGATCTAGACTATGTTCGTGAAGGTGCACGTGACCTAGAAGTTAAATGTGCACTTTCCAACTCTTTCGGTTTTGGTGGTCATAACGGTACACTTTGCATTCGCCGTTATGAAGCTTAATGGTTGCTATCGAAGCGCATAAGAGTAAGATGACACAAGCTCGTGAAGAATCCCTTCATGAGCTTGTTGCTCGTTTAGACATACCTGTGTCAGATATATCCATTATAGATTGTGCTTTTACACATACATCTTATGCGAACGAACATAAATCAAAGCATATTAATCACAATCAACGATTAGAGTTTTTAGGCGATGCTGTACTAGATCTCATTATTGGTGAGTACTTATTTAAAAATTATCCAGATATGGCTGAAGGTAATTTGACGAAGATTAAGGCTGCTACAGTATGTGAGGACTCTCTAGCATCTGTGAGTCGTTCTTTACAATTGGGACAATATTTATTGCTCGGTCATGGTGAGCGTGCTTCCGGTGGTAATGATCGTAACTCTATACTAGCTGATACCTTTGAGTCCCTCATTGGTGCTATTTATATTTCTACAGATTACCAAACGGCAATGACCTTCGTTTTAAAACATCTAACGATTTATATCAAGCAAGCCTTAGAAGGTAAGCGGGGCAAAGATTATAAGACATTATTACAAGAATATGTGCAACGAGATGGCGATAAACATATCGTCTATCGTTTGCTCAGTGAAAGTGGTCCCGACCATGCTAAGACCTTCCATATAGTGGTCGAAATCAATGGTGTTACTTACGAGGCAGGTTCTGGTAAAAGTAAAAAAATTGCAGAACAACATGCGGCTCAATTGACTTTAGAAAAGTTGATGGCTGACAAATAGAAAAGCGCCTAATGGCGCTTTTTTCTGTATAATAGTATATGAGCAATAATCTATATAACAATATGTAAGTAATATTCTATATAGTAATATATGAGTAGTGCTCTATATATTAGTATATGAATAATATTTTTATAAGAATGGGAGGTGTCTATGAAACCATTTGGTATGATTCCTTTTTTTATACCCCATGTAGGTTGTCCCTATGTGTGTACCTTTTGTAATCAGTCTCGTATAACAGGCCAATCTGGTATTAGTCACCTAACACCGGATTATATTAAAGAAACGATTAGAGATTATGTGGGGAATAAACGAAACGATAAGTTTTGGGAAGTCGCCTTTTATGGTGGATCGTTTACAGCTATCCATACAGATTTACAACATCAATTATTAGCTCCTGTTTCTGAGATGCTTAAGAGCGGCATAATTGATGGTATACGTTGTTCTACGCGGCCTGATGCTGTAGATGACGAAGCAATTACCTTGTTACAGTCTTACGGAGTAAAAACAGTAGAGCTTGGTGTGCAGTCCATGAATGATGGTATCTTAGTCGATGCTAAGCGTGGTCACACCGCACAAGAGGTAGTAGAGGCTGTTGCGCGATTAAAACGGCGCGGTATGACTGTAGGTGTTCAGCTTTTACCAGGACTAAAAGGTGAAACTTGGGAATCAATTCTAGAAACAGCTATTGCTGTAGTTAAAATAAAACCAGATTTTGTACGAATTTATCCTGTTCTTGTTATAGAAAATACGGAGCTAGCAGATCAATATAGAGCTGGTGAATACGAGCCATTGAGTACCGAGCAAGCTATTACATATTGTGCATTTTTAAAGGACTGGTTTGAACGGCATAACATAGAAGTTATACGTACAGGATTACAAAGCACGGAAGAGCTAGACTCTGGAAATAGTTTGGTGGCAGGTCCTTATGAGCCCGCTATGGGTGAGCTCGTCGTAAATGAACAGTATAAACAACGCATAGAACGCTGTATTAACGAACATATAGAATCCTTTATTGATAAGGGACTTTCACAGTGGTATATATGGGGACAAGTAAATACTTATATAGCTCTAAATATAAGTGTTTTCTATCCTCGTAGTTTAACGTCCAAGGTACGAGGCCTTAAAAATAGGAATATGTTATACTTTCAAGAAAAATATCCTCATATAAACTTTAATTGGTATGAAGATAGTACGAGAAATACTGTTCGTTGCTGTATTGATGGCCTACAATATGTGTTATAATAAAAGATATGATTATTTGGGGTAGTTAGTAGAAAGGAGGCAGTCATGCAATTACTTCGGTTGGAATTAAAGGGCTTTAAATCGTTTGCAGATAAGACGGTTGTAAAATTCTCACCAGGAATGACTGCCGTTATTGGGCCTAACGGAAGTGGTAAAAGTAATATTACGGATGCTATGAAATGGGTTTTAGGGGAATCCAATGTCCGTAACTTACGTGGTCAAAAAGCAGAGGATATTATCTTCTCTGGTACGGAAAAGCGCAAGCCTATGAGTGCTGCTGAGGTTACTCTCGTATTTGATAATAGTGACCAACAATTAGATTTAGATATGTCAGAGGTAGCTATTACACGTCGTATATATCGTACTGGTGAAAGTGAATTTCTTATCAATAAGCGGCCTTGTCGTTTAAAGGATATTCACCTTTTATTAGCCGATACAGGTCTAGGTAGAGACTCTATGGCGATCATCGGTCAGAACCGCATTGATGCTATTTTAAACTCTAAGCCTGAAGAACGGCGCCTTATCTTTGAAGACGTAGCTGGTATTTCACGATTCAAGATCAACAAAGAAGATGCATTGCGTCGTATTGCTAGTACAGATCGAAATATGGAACGTGTACGAGACGTAATGGCAACTATCGAAGAGCAACTAGGCCCTTTGTCTGAAAAAGCGGAAAAGACTAAAAAATATATGTCTTTAAGCCGTACTAAACGCGATTATGATGGGGCACTTGCCTTTCACAATTATAAGACTTCTGATCGTTTATTAACTCGTTTTGAAAATGATAATATTGCATTTAAGGATGAAGAGATTGAGCTTCAAACTGAATTGTCTAAATTGGAAGCTCGACGTCATACCTTGCAATCTGTATCAACAAAAGAGCAAGAACAGCTCAAGTTGTGGGAAGCTCAATATACAGAAAAGCAGCGTGATGAAGAGCGTTTAGCAGGTCATTTACGTCTGTTAGATGAGCAGCTGAAGACAGCTCGTCGTGAATTAGATGAAACATCTATGCGTATTAGTGAGCTAGAGGCGACTCAAAAAGGTGAAGAACAACAATTACGTATTTTAAATCAATTGATTCAAGATGAAAGTGCTCAACTAGTAGAGAAAGAATCCAAACTAGAAGAGTTAGAGGCGAATTATAAAAAAGCTGTTGAAGATGTTAGCGCCGAGCAAGCTAAGTTCCAATCCTTGCAGTCTAATCGAGAAGCCTTTGAGCAACGTCAATTAGAGGTTGTGAGTGCCATTGAAATGGCAAAGGCTAGTATTCGTAGCTTAGAAGCTCGTAAGGAAGAGTCTACAAAACAATGTGAGGTTTTAAAGGCTGAAATAGGTCAAGTAGATAGTGAATTACAAGCCGCTCGCGGTGAATTTGATACATTAGGCCAACAGTTTAATGCTCTTTCTGCCCAACGACAAGCCCTCGTTGATGGCGGCAAAGAAGCAGCCTTACAAGCTCGTGAAGAACGCAAAGAATTACAAAAATTGCGTACTCAAGAGCAACGTGTTAAAGGTCGTATCGAACTATTAGCCCAATGGGAAGAACAACATGAAGGCTATTTAGAAGGTACTAAAAATATCCTAAATGGGAAAGGATCTTGGCGGGGACAGATTACAGGTGCTGTTGGTGATCTCTTTACGGTAGATGATAAATATACTACGGCTATCGAAACGGCATTAGGTGGTAGTGTTAACCATGTTGTGACTACTACTGCTCGCGCTGCTGCGGAGGGTGTCAATTATTTGAAATCTATCCAAGGTGGTCGCGTAACCTTCCTACCGATGGATTCTGTAAAAGGAAAACCCTATGATACGCCGGCTTTACATGAAAGCTGTGTAATCGGCACTGCTGTTGATTGTATTTCCTTTGATAATACATACGCCCATATTTTCCAATACTTATTGGGGCGCACTTTGGTAGTATCCTCCATGGATGATGCTATTGGTCTGCAAAAAAAATATAATCAACAATTGCGTATCGTTACGCTTACAGGGGAACAATTCCAACCTGGTGGCTCTTTAACTGGTGGTGCTACAAAGCGTAAGCGTGCCTCTGTATTGAGCCGTAAGGAAGAGGCGGCGAGCCTTGAACAAGAACTCCTGCAAATTGAAGAACGAATTCGTTCCTTAACAGCTAGCTTGGAAAACCTTGAAAAACGGGTTGAGGAAGCTGAAAAAGAACGAGCTACCCTTGATGAAAGCTACCAACATACGAATTTACTGTATGTGGCTAGCGAAACAAAGGTAGAAAATATTCAAAATCAAATGGATCGTAAGAAGCGTGTTCTCTGTGAAGAAGAGCAACGTTTATTACAAATCGATATTGATTTAGCCAGTACAACGGCTAACTTGAAAGACCAAGAAACAGCATTGGCTTCTTTGCAAGAAGACCACGGTATAGATGGCAATCAAGGGGCCTTAATGGAGCGGTTAACTGTATTACAAAAGGTACAGCAAGAGGCTTATGAAGCTTTCACAGAGGCTCGCCTCACCTGTGATACGTTGCGACAAACCATTAAGGAACGTATAACTCAGCGAGAACAACGTAATCAATCTATTGCTAACATTGTAGAGCGACTAACACCGTTACGTAATTTGTTAATTAGCACTACAGAGCGCTGTGAAGTGGAGCTACCTAAGGCTAAAGAATTGGCTAATCGGGAACTAGCTGTGGCTACAGCGGAGGTTGAACGATTGCGTGCACTTCGCGATGAGGCCTATGAAAATACGTCTACAGGTCGCGAGGAATTGGAAGCTATCTTGAGCGAACAAGACCGGTTAAACCAACGTTATAAAATAGTTCAAGGTCGACTCGTCGATATGGAAGGTAAAATTACTCGTTATCGCATGGACTGTGAACGCTTTGTAGAAGAACTACAAGAGTTAGGCTTTACCTTAGAAGATGCGCAGGCTCTTCGCATTGAAGGTTCTGTAAACGATTGGAAGGATGAGCAGGCCCGCTTGATGGCAGAAATTGCCGAACTAGGACCAGTCAATCCGAACGCTGTTGAGGAATACGAAGAAACTAAAGAGCGTTATGACTTCTTAACTACACAGTTAGCAGATTTAGATACAGCGAAAGAGCAATTGCAAGCGGTTATTGCTGAAATGGACAAGGCTATGAGTACACAGCTATACGATGTATTAGATGTAGTAGGCCGTAGATTCCAAGAGGTATTTAGCCAACTGTTTGGCGGTGGTACGGCGCAAATCGTATTAACTGATCCAGATAATATCTTAACTGGTGGTATTGATTTCTACATTCAGCCGCCAGGGAAAAAACGACAACAATTGACCTTGTTATCCGGTGGTGAGCGTGCCCTTACGGTTATTGCATTATTGTTCTCGTTCCTAGACTATCGTCCAGCGCCGTTCTGCGTGCTTGACGAAGTTGACGCAGCGCTTGATGAAGCCAATGTAGAACGATTTAGTTCTTACTTAAATCGGGTAAATAAAGAAACACAATTTATCGTAGTATCGCACCGTAAAAAGACGATGGAAGCTGCCGAAGTATTACAAGGGGTGACCATGGTAGAACGAGGCGTATCGCGATTATTAACAGTAGCATTTGAAGATGTGAAGGAGGATCTAGCATAATGGCATTTGGATTCTTTGATAGAATTAAAGAGGGCTTGGAGAAAACTCGTAAGTCTTTTGTAAAAAATGTAGAAAGTATCGTTATCGGTTATGCTCAAATCGATGATGATTTCTTAGATGATTTAGAAGCAGTTATGCTCACTAGTGACTTAGGTCCTAAAACGACAGAATACTTGATGAGAGAAATTCGTCGTGGTGTAACGGAAGGTATCATCAACAATACTGGTGATGTAATGCCGTTTATGGAAGACCGCATCACAGAAATGTTAGTTGACCAAGAAGATGAAATTACACTTCACCATCCAGAGGTTATCCTTGTAGTTGGGGTAAATGGTGTCGGTAAAACTACGACTATTGCTAAATTGGCCAACTATTACACTAAAGAAGGCAAAAAGGTAATTATCGCTGCAGGTGATACATTCCGTGCCGCTGCGGCTGATCAATTGTCTATCTGGGCAGATCGCGTAGGTGTACCTATCGTTAAACATAAAGAAGGGGCTGACCCTGCAGCTGTTGTATACGATGCAATGGAAGCGGCTAAAGCTCGTAATGCAGACCTCGTTATCGTCGATACAGCAGGTCGTTTACACACTAAAGTTAACCTTATGGAAGAACTTAAAAAGATGGGCCGCGTAGCGAATAACCACGTAGAAGGGGCACCACATCAAACCTTGCTCGTCTTAGACGGCACTACAGGTCAAAATGCAGTAAGCCAAGCCAAATTATTTGGACAAGCAGTACCAGTAAATGGTATTGTTGTTACTAAGCTTGATGGTACAGCAAAAGGTGGCGTAGTTATCTCTATTAAAGAGGAATTAGGCGTACCTGTACGTTGGATTGGTATCGGCGAAGGCATGGATGACTTGCGTCCATTTAATGCAAAAGAATTTGCTAATGCACTATTTAATAAAGGAATGATTCAAGGTGACAAATAAATATAACCGGGAATTCTTACTTGAATATGTAGAATCTGAAAATAAAAAAAATGAATGTAATGTTAGCCTAGAAAATATGAATAAGATTGTCAGCTTAATAGAGTATTTCGGCATTGAATTATATCGTCCTATTACGAGATTACTACTTTCAAACTGGGAAGAGATTACTGAACGTATTAATAACTATACTGAGTCAGATTGGATGATGGCTGATGAAATCCAAAAGACTACATCAACATTGGATCGCTTTTCTATTGCTATGCTCATCGAAGTCTTAGAGGGTGAGGATACTTTAAACCAAGCAGAAAATGCAGGTCGTCGTCTATCTGAGGAAGAGCTCAAAGCTATCCGTAAACATCAGGATGAACAGTAATGAAACATAATACATATAATTACGAAGGGGGCCAACCATTTAAAGTGGAGGCGCCCTTTACGCCTACTGGGGACCAACCAACTGCCATACAATCTCTAACAGAGGGGATTGAGCGCGGCGAATGGGCTCAGGTCTTGCTCGGTGCCACTGGTACAGGTAAGACATTTACGATGGCAAAGGTGATCGAGGCGGTACAGAAACCGACCTTGATTATTGCCCATAATAAAACCTTAGCTGCGCAGCTATGTAGTGAGTTTAAAAGCTTCTTCCCTAATAATGCGGTAGAATACTTTGTGTCTTACTACGATTTCTACCAACCTGAAGCGTATATTCCTTCTAGCGATACGTACATCGAGAAGGATGCGTCTATCAATGATGAAATCGATAAACTGCGACATAGCGCTACAATGAGCCTATTTGAGCGCCGCGATGTGATCATCGTTGCTTCTGTTAGCTGTATTTACGGCTTAGGTGACCCTGAGGACTATTCTGAACTCGTGTTGTCCTTGCGCTTAGGTCAGACGAAATCTCGCGATGAAATTCTGTCTAAACTCGTGGATATTCAATATACGAGAAATGATATGAACTTTATCCGCGGTACCTTTCGTGTACAAGGGGATACTATTGAGATTTTCCCTGCTGCGTATAGTGAACGAGCCATTCGTGTGGAACTCTTCGGCGACGAAATCGATCGCCTCGTTGAGGTAGATGCTTTGACTGGTGAAGTGATTGCTGAACGCAAGCACGTTGCGGTCTATCCAGCATCTCACTATGTAACTACGAAAGATAAGATGCGTATTGCTGTAGAACGTATTGAGGCTGAGTTAGAAGAACAGTTAGCTAAGTTGAAAGCTGCTGACCGTCTATTGGAGGCTCAACGTCTTGAACAGCGTACCCGTTACGATATAGAAATGATGCAAGAAATGGGCTATTGCTCCGGCATCGAAAACTATTCCCGCCACATGTCTGAACGTAAGGCTGGAGAGGCACCATATACATTGATAGACTATTTCCCAGATGACTTCCTCATCATGGTGGACGAGTCTCATGTAACCATTCCTCAAGTGCGTGCCATGTACAATGGTGACCGTGCGCGTAAAGAATCACTCATCGAATATGGCTTCCGTCTACCGTCTGCGCTTGATAATAGACCGCTTCAATTTGATGAGTTCGTGGAGCGTATCAATCAAATCGTTTATGTATCGGCAACGCCTGGTCCATACGAAATGGAAGTACAAACGAATGTGGCAGAGCAAATTATTCGTCCTACCGGTCTACTTGATCCATCCATTGAGATTCGTCCTATTAAGGGGCAAATGGATGACTTGCTCGGTGAAATTCATAAGCGTGCTGCTAAGAATGAGCGTGTTCTCGTTACGACCCTAACAAAGAAAATGGCAGAGGACTTAACAGAATTCTTGAAGGAAATGGGCGTCCGTGTTCGATACCTCCATTCGGATATCGTTACTATCGAGCGTGCTGAAATTATCCGTGACTTACGGGCTGGTGTATTCGATGTACTGGTTGGTATTAACTTGCTTCGTGAAGGTCTCGATATGCCAGAGGTTTCTTTAGTGGCTATCTTAGATGCGGATAAGGAAGGTTTCTTACGTTCTGATACAGCCATGATTCAAACTATTGGTCGCGCCGCTCGTAATGTGAATGGTCACGTTATCATGTACGCAGACCGTGTGACAGGTTCTATGCAGCGCGCCATCGATGAAACAGATCGTCGTCGTGCCGTACAAGAGGCTTATAATATTGAACATAATATTACGCCTAAGTCTGTCTCTAAAGATGTAAAAGAGCTTATTGAGTTGACGAAAATTGAAGAAGATATGGTCACCGATGGAAAGGACTTTTCACCAAGGAAAGGGAAAAAGAAATCCTCTACAACGGGTATAGACCATGGACACGAACCATATGCACAAGATATATCTACGCCTAAGGTGGCAGATATAACACCGGAAGAGTTATTCAATAAAATTGAAGAACTAGACCGTCAAATGAAGGCCGCTGCAAAGCAGCTTGAATTTGAAAAGGCTGCAAAACTTCGCGACCAATTAGGGGAACTACGTCAACAATGGTCTGATATGCATAGCGCAGGTGAAAGCAAGTTAAAAAAACCTGCATCAACTAAAGGTAGAAGGCGGACTAGCTCAAAGAGTAAATAGATTGTAATAAAACACATAGATTATATAGACTATATGTGCGATAATATACATATATTATTTCATGTTAGTAATCAGAGAGATGATGCCGATTGGTATCATCTCTTTATATAGGGAACATAATGAAAGATCAATTGATAGTAAAAGGTGCGCGTCAGCATAACCTTAAAAATATAGATATATCCTTACCACGGGATCAGTTTATCGTTTTGACTGGCCTCAGTGGTTCTGGTAAATCGTCCTTAGCATTCGATACAATTTACGCAGAAGGGCAACGACGCTATGTAGAGTCTTTATCTGCTTATGCACGTCAATTCTTGGGACAAATGGATAAACCCGATGTAGACTATATTGAAGGTTTATCTCCAGCTATTTCTATCGACCAAAAGACTACAAGCCGTAACCCTCGTTCTACAGTTGGTACTGTAACGGAGATTTACGATTACTTGCGTCTATTATTTGCTCGCGTAGGCCATGCTCATTGTCCTGAATGTGGTAAGCCTATTACACAGCAAACGATACAACAAATGACAGATGATGTAATGAACTTCCAAGAAGGCACTAAGATTTTAGTATTAGCCCCTATGATTCAAGGGAAAAAAGGAGAGCATAAATCCGTCTTTGATCAACTTCGAAAAGAAGGTTTTGTTCGTGCCCGTGTAGATGGTGCTGTACGTACATTAGATGAAGAGATTGTATTAGAAAAAAATAAAAAACACTCTATCGATATCGTAGTAGACCGTCTCGTTGTAAAAGAAGGTATTGAATCTCGCTTAGCAGACTCTATGGAGACCGCATCAAAATGGGCAGAAGGCATTGTAGTTATCGAAGAGGTAGATGGACCTGAACACATGTATAGCCAACACTTTGCATGTCCAGATTGCCATATTTCCTTACCGAAGATTGAACCACGTATGTTCTCCTTTAACAGTCCATTTGGTGCCTGCCCAGCTTGTTTGGGTATTGGCTCTACCATGGAAGTAGACGAAGAACGCGTTATTCCAGATGGATCTATTAGCTTTGCCGATGGTTGTGTACAAGCGTTGAGCTCTAACCCTAATGCTTGGTTTATGCGCCAAGTAGAAGGTCTATTAAAAGCTAATGGATACTCTTTAGATTCTACCTATGATGAATTGCCAAAAGCATTACAGAAAAAAGTAATGTATGGCACGACAGATAAGGTGGCTTTCACGTACGAAAATATGCGTGGCGAAGTGAAGGAATTTTTTACTGAGTACGAAGGTATTTTACCGATGGTAAAACGCCGTCATAGTGAAGCCTCTACAGATTCTATGCGTGAAGAGTTTGAAAAATTTATGTCCATTAAGCCTTGTACTACATGCCATGGAGCTCGTCTTAAACCTGAAGTATTAGCTATAACCGTAGGGGATAAGAACATCAATGAAGTGACCCAATTGACCATTAAAGAAGCACTCGATTTCTTTGGTAAGTTACAGTTAACAGAGCGGGAACAAGTGATTGGGGCTCAAATTTTGAAGGAAATCAATGCTCGTCTTGGGTTCCTCAATAATGTAGGCCTTGATTATCTTACTATGAATCGTAGTGCAGGTACTTTGTCTGGTGGTGAAGCGCAACGTATTCGTCTAGCTACGCAAATCGGCTCTGGTTTAGTAGGTGTATTGTACATCCTAGACGAACCGTCCATAGGGCTACATCAACGAGATAATGATCGACTCATCGATACCTTAAAAGGGTTACGGGACTTAGGTAATACCTTGCTCGTTGTAGAACACGACGAAGATACGATGCGTGCGGCTGATTATCTCGTGGACATTGGTCCAGGTGCAGGTGAGCATGGCGGTCAAATTATTGCCGCTGGTTCTGTTGACGAAGTTATGAAGGTTAAAGACTCTATTACTGGTCAATATTTGAGTGGTCGTAAATTTATCGCTCTTCCAGAACAACGCCGTAAACCAGGTAAGAACTGTATTGAAATTCGCGGTGCTAAGGAAAATAATTTACAAAATGTAAATGTAAAATTCCCTATTGGCTTATTCAATGTTGTTACTGGTGTCAGCGGTTCTGGTAAGTCTACCTTGATTAATGAAATTCTCTACAAAGGTTTAGCTAATCAATTATATCGCTCTAACCACAAAGTAGGGGCTCATAAAGAAATTCGTGGTCTTGAATATATCGATAAAATCATCAATATCGACCAAAGTCCTATCGGTCGTACACCGCGCTCTAATCCAGCTACCTATACAGGTGTATTCGATGCTATACGCGAGCTCTATAGTCAAACACCGGAAGCAAAAATGCGCGGTTACAAACAAGGGCGCTTTAGCTTTAACGTAAAAGGTGGCCGCTGTGAAGCTTGTCGTGGTGATGGTATCATTAAAATTGAAATGCACTTCTTACCAGATGTGTACGTACCTTGTGAGGTTTGTAAGGGTGCCCGTTATAACCGAGAAACCTTAGAGGTTAAATACAAAGGTAAATCTATTGCAGATGTACTAGATATGACGGTAGATGATGCGGTTGAGTTCTTCAGCGCCATTCCGAAGATCAATCGTAAAATGGTTACCTTGCAAGAGGTAGGTCTTGGCTATATTCGTTTAGGTCAAGCCGCAACAACCTTATCTGGTGGTGAAGCACAACGCGTTAAATTAGCTACTGAATTAGCTCGTCGCAGCACAGGTAAAACATTGTACATCCTAGATGAACCGACTACAGGTCTTCACGCCGAAGATATTCGCAAGTTATTACACGTATTGCAACAACTCGTAGAGGGTGGCGATACCGTTGTGGTTATCGAGCATAATTTAGATGTCATTAAGATGGCAGACCACATCACAGACCTCGGTCCTGAAGGTGGTAATCGCGGTGGTACTATCGTAGCTACAGGTACACCTGAGGAAATCGTTAAGGTGAAAGAAAGCTATACAGGCAAATTCTTAGGTCCTGTATTAGAACAGACTAAGAAATTTATGAAAGCAGCTCAAAAGAAGAAATAGTAATGAGTACAAAGCTTAAAAATCTACGAGGAAAGGAGGACATATGCCATCTGAAGAATTACTAGAGAAGGTCAGTCATTTGCCGACCACACCGGGCGTGTATTTATGGCGTGATCAATATAACCGTATCATCTATGTTGGTAAGGCCATTAACTTGCGTAATCGTGTGCGTTCCTATGTACGCAATGATGCCAATCGGGCACCTAAGGTTGCGGCCATGATGAAGCGAGCGGTCGATGTAGAAATCATTCAAACTAAGACGGAAATGGAAGCGCTTATCTTAGAGAATACGCTCATCAAGGAGCATGAACCTAAATACAATATTAGGCTTCGTGATGATAAAACGTATCCGTACGTAAAAATCTCAGTACAAGAGGACTACCCACGTGTATATATGACGCGCCGACTAGAACGGGATGGAGCCAAGTACTTTGGACCTTTTACAGATGTAACATCAGTTCATGTAGTACTAAAATTAATACGCCAGTACTATCCACTCAGGACATGTAAGTCTATGAAGGTAGAGCGACCATGTTTGCAATATCATATGCACTACTGTGAAGCACCGTGCTTTAACAAGATTTCCGTATCGGATTATGGAAAGTATATCGATGAAATCATAGAGCTCTTTGAAGGTAAGCCTATCCCTTTGCTGAAGGAAATTAAAGAGAAGATGGAGCTTGCTGCAGAAGGCTTACGCTTTGAAGATGCAGCACGTTATCGAGATCAGCTAACTAGTATAGAAAAAATCCAAGAAAAACAGCGCATGGTTACGCAGCGAGGCGACTTAGATGTGTTAGGTCTTGCAGTAGATACATCTATGGCCTGTGTACAATTATTGTTTATTCGTGGTGGTCGATTACTAGGTCGTGAAAACTACTTTGTGCAACACGATGGAGATAGTGCTGAAACGATAATGACGGACTTTATCAAGCAATACTATGGGGATACGAACTTTATTCCTAAAGAGTTATTACTCCCTATGGATAGTACTGATAGAGATTTGTTAAAGGAATGGTTTACGCAGCTTAAAGGCCAAAATGTAGACGTATCTGTGCCACAACGGGGCTATAAGATGGATATGATCAAGATGGCCCATGAGAATGCAGAAACCTTCCTAGAAGAGCGTCGTCGTCAGTGGCAACACCAAATTGATAAGACCGGTGGAGCCGTTAAGAAATTAGCGGAAGTATTGGACTTGCCACGATTACCAGAGCGTATGGAATGCTTTGATATCTCTCATACCCAAGGTGCTGAAACGGTAGCATCTATGGTTGTCTTTGAAGGTGGCAAACCAGCGAAGAAGGAGTATCGTCGGTTTAAATTGAAAACTACGCAAGGCAAGCCTGATGATTTCAAGTCTATGGCTGAAATCATGGAACGACGCTACGGTAAGGAAACAGATTGGCCTATGCCAGATCTCATTATTATCGATGGTGGGAAAGGGCAGCTCAATGCTGCATTGCCGTTGATTCGCGGTGTAGGTGTTACAGATGTGCCTGTTATCTCTTTAGCTAAACGTATTGAAGAGGTCTTTGTAGAAGGACAATCTGAAAGTATTATCTTAAGCCACCGTTCACCAGAGCTTCAATTACTTCAACAAATACGGGACGAAGCCCATCGCTTTGCTATTACGTACCATCGTAAGCTTCGTGGAAAACGCAATTTAGAATCTATTCTAGATCATATTGAAGGTATTGGGCCTAAGCGTCGAAAGGCATTATGGGCTCACTTCAATAGTTTAGAAGCCATGAAAGAGGCATCTATTGATGAGCTTTCAAAGGTGGAATCTATGAACTATAAGACGGCAGAAACACTATATAATTTCTTCCGCATGTCTAAGGTAGAAAAACAAGATATGTTGAAATAAAAAAGAGCATCTTATTTAAGATGCTCTTTTACTGTATAAGTATATTATTTATTTTTGTTGACGCTGAATGTACCAAGTACGCCAAGTGAACAATATACCTGCTGCTAGTACGCTAGCGAGTAACCCAATCCATACGCCAAATGGTCCATAATTAGGATTTTTAGCAAGGATATAAGCAGTAGGGAAACATACGCCCCAATATGATACGAGGGAGATGTATAGTACTACTTTTACATCCTTGTAAGCTCTTAGTATACCTTGTAATGGAGTACCGATGGCATCGATAGCGGAAAAGAATACGCCATATCCAAGGAATTGATAAATAAGACCATATACTTCATCATCATTTGTGAATAGGTCCGCAATATCATCCATATGGGTGAACGTAAAGGCACAAATGAGTAACGCAATGATGATGGCCATTACGCGAGCGATGTAAGAATACTGAATGGCCTCCTTTTTACGCCCTGCACCAAGCTCGTAAGCAACGGCAATAGTAGAGGACATAGCAATACTGAGTGGTAAGCAGTAAAATACATTAGTAAAGGAAATAACTGACTGATGGGCTGCTACTACGGCAGATCCAAAGTGAACCATCAAGAGGCCAGCGATACTAAAGATACTAGCTTCTAAGAAGATGGAACCACCAATAGGAATACCCACATGTAATTGCTCACGAATATAGTGGAAGCTTGGACCTTTAAAGTCTTTATAAATACGATAACCTTTAAGCTTCGGATGTAATAAAATAACCAAGCTAAAGAGGATAAAGTTAGTCCAACAAGCACCAGCTAAACCGTAACCAGCGCCAACACCACCGATTTCAGGAAAACCGTAGTGGCCAAAGATGAGTGCATAGTTTAAGAATACATTAATCACAAAGCTTGTAAAAACGATAGCCATAGAGTAATGTGTTAACCCATGGGAATCAACTGTATTACGCAAAGTATTTACCCAAAGTAGAGGGAATAAACCAAGGGCAAAAGCTTTCAGATAACTAATGCAAACCTCAGCGGCAGCAGGTTCTAAATTTAACGTAGTCAGTAATGGGCGAAGTCCCCATATACCGATTAGTAAAATGATAAATGCTAGGCCTGTACCAATGAAAAGACCTTGATGGAAAATCATGGAAATATCATCCGTCTTCTTAGCTCCCAATAGCTGAGAAATGATCGGTGTGATACCTAACAACGTTCCTTGTGCAAAGATATAGAACAGGAGCCATAAATTATACCCCGTAGCGACCCCAGCTAAATCTATCGTACTATATTGTCCCGTTAAAAAGATGGCTATAAATGTACCACCTATAAGGGAAAATTGCGTTATGCACATAGGAGTAAATAGCTTAATGAACAACCATAACTTTTGTAATATAGAATATGTTTGATACATACTAACCTCCCTTTTATTGATATACTATACAATATCATAAAATTGCTTAATTTAATAGATAAAACCTAGAAATAATAGGAATTAAATCTATTAATCAATAGCGGTTATATTGTTGATTTTGAGAATAAAAATAGTTATGAATTCCCACTCATGAAGGTGAAGAATGTATGAGAAAAATGTATATATATGTTAATAATTGAATTTTACACTACCTAACTATATCGATTATAATATATATACTATAGTTTAATTCTAAGGAGGATACATTGGACATCTTAACTGTACAAGGCTTATTGGCGATGCTTCAAATCATCGTTATCGATATTTTATTAGCTGGCGACAATGCTATCGTTATCGGTATGGCGGCTCGTAACTTGCCAGCTCATTTACAGAAAAAAGCAATATTCTGGGGCACTGCAGGTGCCATTATTCTACGCCTTGTTATGGCATTCTTATTCGTAGAAGCGTTAAACAACATTCCTGCTCTACGTTTAGTAGGTGGTATCCTTCTTTTATGGATCGGCTACAAGCTCGTTGCTGATGATGAAAGCGAGCATAATATCGAGGCTAAAGATAATTTACGTGCTGCCATCACGACAATTGTCATTGCGGACGGTATCATGGGCATCGATAATGTTATCGGCGTAGTGGGGGCTGCTGGTGGTGACATGACATTAGTTGCTATCGGTATGCTTATCACTGTACCTATCATCATTTATGGTAGTACTTTGTTTGTGAAAGTAATTGAACGCTTCCCAATCATCCTATACGTAGGTGGTGGTATCCTCGCTTGGGTAGGTGCTGCTATGAGCGTGGAAGATAAATTAATTTCTCACACTGTTGAACCATATGCACTGCTCATTAAAATAGCTGCAGTAATCCTCGTAGTAGGTGCATCTCTATTAGCAAATAAACTAAAAAAATAATGAAACATATCTCTTCTTCTAGTAATAGGAGGAGAGATATTTTTTGTAAAAAAACATTCTTAATAGAAATCATCATAAGGACTAAGCCCCATGTATAGATGAGAAAATATAATATTTATGGTATAGTTAAGGGATAGTTATAGAATTAGTAGACTGAATTGAGGTAAGTACAAAATGGAATTTTTAGAAGTCGCTACATGGATAACCATTAGTAAAATTATTTTAATAGATATTTTATTAGCAGGAGATAACGCTGTTGTTATCGGTATGGCTGCGGGCAAGTTAGCTCCAGAACTACAAAAGAAAGCCGTAATTTGGGGTACAGTAGGTGCCATTGTAATGCGCCTTGTATTTGCTACTCTTTTAGTAGAGGCTCTTACTTTAATTCCTCTTATTCACTTAGGTGGTGGCCTAGTACTTGTATGGATTGCCATTCAATTATTAAAAGGTGGAGACGAAGATGCACATATCGAAGCTAAGAATTCATTAATGGGTGCTATTTGGACGATTATTGTAGCTGACGCTATGATGAGTATTGATAATGTCATCGGTGTAGTAGGGGCCGCTAAAGGTCATTTAGAGCTTGTTATTGCAGGTATGTTAATTACTGTTCCAATTATCGTATTTTGCTCTACATTATTTGCCCGAATTATTAATAAATTCCCTGTCATTCTTTGGGCTGGTGGTGCACTCCTTGGTTGGGTGGCAGGCGAAATGATTGTGGAAGATCCATTCCTTGTTCCATATATTCAAGGGGAAGAATTACTGGTGAAAGTAGGTACAGTATTCTTCGTACTTGTTGTGACAGGTATGATTAAAATTTGGAAGAAAAGAGACGCGTAATGAACGGTACTAATCGTACATCTCGTAAACATAAATCGAAACAACAGAATAGAAGAGGGGCTCGTTCTAATCAAGGACAGAACACTAGTGGTACAGTATCCAAAAAGCAACAAGCTATACTCAATGCACCTGTTAAACTAGGTGATGAAGTGCTCGTTACAATTCACGGTATTGGTAGCAGCGGTGAAGGGGTAGGTCGTGTAGACGACTTTACTGTCTTTGTGCCCTTTGCCTTGCCTGGAGAAACTGTCAAAGTAGTCATTAACATGGTGAAAAAGACGTATGCTACAGGTAGACTATTAGAGATTGTTACAATGGCGCCTAACCGAATCGATGCTAGCTGTGAACTCTATGGCTTCTGTGGGGGATGCCAACTACAACACATTACCTATGAAGGGCAGCTTTCACTGAAAACACAAAAGGTGAAGGACGTTATTGAACGCATTGGTCATCAAAATCCAGACCTTGTAAAACCTGCATTAGGCCCTAAAGAACCATGGGCATATCGCAATAAAATGCAGATGCCTGTAGGTGGCAGTAAAGGCGATATTCAAATGGGATTTTATGCGATGGGGTCTCACGATATCGTGCAAGGTACAAACTGTCCTATTCAAGATGAAGGGAATAATATCATTGCTCAAGCGTGTTACCAAATCGCTAAAGAATTTGATATTGAACCGTATGATGAACATACAGGAAAGGGTGTACTGCGCCATATTATTGGACGCATTGGACAATCTGGATGGATGATTATCCTTGTAACTGCTACAGATTACTTACCACACCAAGAAAAGTGGGTAGAAAAATTAACAGAACGAATTCCTCAAGTAGAAACTATCGTTCATAATGTAAATGGTAAGCGAACTAATGTTATCTTAGGACCTAAAAATAATGTCCTCTATGGGGATGGGACGATTACAGACCATATTAAGGATTTACAGTTTACATTGTCCCCACATTCATTCTTCCAAGTTAATCCAGAACAAACTACAGTACTTTACGACCAAGCTCTTGAGTATGCGGACCTTAAAGGTGATGAAACCGTTATCGATGCGTACTGTGGTACGGGGACCATTTCATTGTTTTTAGCTCATAAGGCAAAACATGTAATAGGTATTGAAATCGTAGAACCAGCCATTATCAATGCGCGTGAAAATGCGAAATGCAATGGCTATGATAATACAGAATTCATCGTCGCTGATGCGGCTGTAGAAATGCCAAAACTTTACAAGGCTGGCGTACGACCAGACGTCATCGTATTCGATCCAATCCGTGCAGGCTGTAAAGAAGAAGTACTAACCTCTGCAGCAGGGATGGAACCAAAACGTATTGTTTACGTATCCTGTAACCCAGCTACCATGGCGCGAGACATTGAAATCCTTACACACTACGGCTATGAACTAAAAGAAGTACAACCTGTAGACATGTTTCCAATGACAGCGCATGTCGAAGCGGTGGCTTTGCTTACAAAATAATGTTGATTAATTTTAAGCCCTACAATTTATATGAAGGAGTAACTATGATTTTAAGAAAAAGTTTTATTATTTTTTTACTTATGTTAGTGACAGCAACAACTGTATATGCTGAAAAAGTAGAAAGTTTATATAACCCTCAAGTTATTGAACAACATTATATAACTAATGAAGATATTTCTTTAGCAACAGCTTTTGGTCAATCTTTATTTGATAAAAAAAATGTTAAAATGATTTCTACTGCAAAGAAAAAATTTGTTAAAAAGCGATATGGTGGTTTATTTCCAATGAATGAATTACAGGGGACTGTATATGTTCAAACACCATTTGCAATTTATGCAAATACGGCATTAGAGGATGTTCGTGAAATAGCAAGTAACTATTCAACTAGAAATGCTAATAATATATTACAAGTTAGATTCTTCCTCTATATGCCTGAAAGTAGGATGCATAATGATACTAATAATATAGTTTTTACTATAGTACAGAATGGAAATACATATTATCCAACTAAAACAGTGCGTGGAGATGATCAATTTGAAGGCCCTGATATGTGGGTAACAGTGGGGTATCAATCACAATTTGACTTATCTAAACTTGATGTTAATAGTCCTTTTGAGGTTCATATTAAGTCTGATGTCGTTAAAGTTGGGGAGGCAGTAATTCCTTTCCCACCATTAAATTCATCCAATAAATATGTTTTAGATGATTCTTATTCACTTCATAGTGGTGATAGAGTATTTACTACTAAGAAGTAATAGTATTGTAATTAAATTAATAAACTAATAGGTAGAAATGTAAAAGAGATTCTATCCTTATTACATCTAATTTTAAAAGATGTGATATAGGTAGGATCTCTTTTATATTATAGTTTGTCTATGATGTTAGGAATTTAGAATTCTTGTGGTATGTTTAGTTTATAATCTATAACTAGAATTTAAATTTCATACTTACAGAGTAAGTACGTCCTGCTATGGCTTCATCATTATAGAATATTCGATTAAATAGATTTTGAACGCCAAGTTTGATATGTACCCCTTTTAATGGATAACCAGTAAATGGGGTACATATCAAGCGAAGGGCTTTTACTATACACTCATATATATAAATATAATATAATATGATTAGTGACAATCACTTTAAAAATATAGGTCATGGGAAAGAGACTTGATACAGGTAAAAGCTTTAGGTACTTTTAAATCTGTACCTCATATAGTAATAGATATTGTTAATGTATTTCAATATGGTCAAAATTATAAAACAGGCGGTAGAGAAGCTGAAATATAATTAGGTTGGCTTTAGAACCTATTATCATAATTATATTGCTGTTCCTATGAAGGCGAATCTTAAGACTGTACTTAAAGACTTTCTAGGAGCAGATAAAGAAAATTGTATTTTAACTTATGGATATATTGACCATACAGCAGGACTGACGCTTGAGATATTGGCAGCAGGATATAGAAGTGATGATGTATGGGGTTAGCTTTTAAAGGATGAAAATCAACCTGAAGGATGATGGATACGAATTGAAGCACTAGCTGAACATCATATAGTAGGTACATTACTAAATGAGCTATGTCAAGATTTTGGATATCATGCGGGAGAAAAAATTGTATTTTTGGCTTAGAAAACAGAGGGTGAAAAGATTGTACTTTGTTCTAATATGAATCCTAGCGCAAAAATTACTGATGCTATTGATTCCGGAAAATAGCCTATTAGATGAGATGTATCAGTACTTTCTTGATATGGGAATAGATGCGTTATAGAAAGAGGTGATTAGAGGAATGTTTAAATTTGATTCACTCCAAATTTTACATCAGGATATGATGAAGAAAGATGAGTCGAGGGATTTATTCCCATTTTCATATAATGGAAAAAACTTTAGCTGTATATTTGTAACAGATATTACGCCTATAAGATTATATTTGACGACATTAGGTAATGCTCCTATAACTTTTGAATTGGAGATAAACAAGGATTATTGTACAAGTCCCTATCTTGATGATTACAAACTACTAGTAGCTTATTTAGATATTAAATATGATCCTAACTACAAATTTAAGCCTGTTGATTTTTTTGAAGCCTTAAATAGAAAAATTCCTCGTGTATTTATGAATGCTCCAAGTTATAAAGAAGTAATACAAGTTGCTTCCTTAAAACGAAATATTGAAGAGGCAGATAAAATATATTTCTGTGGTTGGAGAAGTAATCCACTAGGTAGTTCTGTTAGAGAGAAAAATTTAGAAAAAACAAGAAGCGCATTTGGTGACCAAATTGCAGATATGTGCAAACAGAAAAATATAAGTTCTCGATGGACTGATATTGATAGTGAGGAAGATTTAGCTCGTCTAAATGAAATATATATGTTATAACGATAACTTTTTAATCGATAATATTTAGTAGACACAATTGATTATAGGTGCTTACAATATAAAATGGCGTAGATGTTCTTCTTGTCCTGTCGAGACACGTTGAAGCGGTGACCTTGTTTACTAGGAGATAATAGACGATCATATAATCAAATCTAAAATAGCAAATATTAGCATCCACTTTAAATTACAATGTTAGATATAAACTTATGAGGGATAATATGGAGTTTATACATGATAGAAAGGGTAACATCCTTTTTAGCCTTCAGGGTAGCAAAGTAAATAGAATCAAATTTCATAATAAAACATTGACGTTAACAGCTGACGAAATGTATCAATTGGTAGATGGTGAAGAAAAGGCATTCCCCGGCGAAATATGTTTTAAAAGTTGTGATGTAAACGTGTGTAATGTTCTAATATTTAATAAAACTTTATGTGAAGGTCGCTTTTATGGAAAGTCTCTTTGTTTACGTGATTTTTTGAATGAATATGCAGACTCAGAATTTGAAATAATTACTGAAGGTTATTTTGGTAATACAATTACATACACTGGGTGGCTTTGGGAAGAAGGAAAAACTCCCGTATCTGCCATTATGTATATTTGGAATAGCGGCGACATGGTGTATCGTGTCTAAAAGTAAAATTAACAATGCAAACAAAAGGAATTGGAAAACAACTGTTAAATCATGTAAATAGAGTTAAATCCATATTGGAATTACGCGTATATCAGAAAACTGAGAAAGCAATTAAATTTTATTTTCGAGAGAAATTTAGTATCCAATCTGAAAATGTAGATGACAATACGGGAGAAAAGGAAGTTTTAATGGTTTGGAATCGTTAACTTCTGATTTATGGAGTGAACTATAATGGTATGGCTAAATCCAGTAGATTATAAAAAACAGGAATATATGGAGCTAAGGCTTAATGCACCATTAGGTGAGCACATACGATTAGACTTTAATCCATTCAAAATTTCTGATGTGTCTGGTCATGAACCAAGTTGGAAAGATTGGCACTGTTATAGAAAGCCATTACGTGTTTATAGTCCAGATTTTGATGTTTTAGTTTCTTATTTTAATAAAGTATATCCTATTATAGATGCATCAGATAATACTGAAAGAGATAGCTTTGATGTATGCTTTGATAATTGGATTAAGCAAGATGACTGGATTAAAATAATTCATAATATTGAAGTTGATCTTATAAACTATAGTAAAGTAGAGCAAGATTTTTTAAAGACATTTATTGATTGGATTAAGGAAGCACTTCAACATACATCTATTATAGTAGTTGAGGGAAATCTTTAAACTGGAAAGAGTACTCTAAAGTTGATGATACTAATAGTGGTACTTTTATGTATCTTGTAAATATGATTAATAAATAAATTTAGGAGCTATATTATGTTTAAACCAATTCGTAAAAAGATAAATGAAATAGATCGTAATGCTGCAGAAGCTTTATTACAATCTAATCGTCGAGGTATTTTAGCCATGAACGGCGATAATGGTTACCCTTATGCTATTCCGATTAATTATTTTTATGATTGTGCAGGGCAAAAAATTTACTTTCATGGAGCTAAAGCGGGTCACAAAGTGGATACATTGAAAACTTCAGATAAGGTATGTTTTACTGTATATGGTAATGAGCGAATTGATGAATCTGAATCTTGGGCGCCGTATGTACAAAGTGTAGTCGTATTTGGAAGATGTCGTTTATTAGAAGCCGGCCCCGAATCTATAGATCGATTAAAAGAATTTGCTATGAAGTATTATCCTGATGAAGCTTTAGCTGATGAACAAATTGCTCGTAATGGGAGAGCAACACAAATGTTTGAAATTACCATTGAGCATATGAGTGGTAAACAAGTACAAGAGAAATAATAGATTAGCCCTTCGCATAAACTAAGGGCTTTTACTATATAATCATACTAGTAGATGTAATATAATTAAAATAAACAAGTTATAAGAAATTTGAGGAGTATTAGTATGACATTGAAGCCTAGAGAAATATGTGAAAAAGCGTGGCAGGATATAGCGAGTCATTTTCCAGATTTTAAGGTGACTGGCAAAGGACAGAAGTTAAAGAAAATCTCTAAAAATAAAGATCTTACATTTGAAATCTGTTTTCAGGCTAACAGAAATAATTATGCGTGTAGTGTAGAATTTGTTCCACATGTTTTTATCTATTCAAAAGATATGAAGAAGGCTAATTATCATAATGGATTTGTTTATGGCGGAGAACTTGGAAGCTTATTAAATAGAAAAGCTTGGCACTGGTGGCAATTAGCAGGAGCAAGCTATCAGTATACTGTAGATGAAGTTAGCAAATTACTTGAGGAACATATCATACCAGTATTTGATGATTTTGAAGATACAGAAAGTAATATTGAAAAGTTTATAGATGGAGATATAATTGATCATAACTTACTGTATTATATTTATCACTTTGGTGGGAAAGATAAAGCTCAGCAATATTTTAATAAAATAATAGAAAAAGATAAGTTAAGAAGTAAATATATTGGCTTTTATAATCATTTGAAAGACTTGCCGAAGGAAAGTATCTTATTAGATGAAGGAGAGTTTTATGGAGCTGATATGATTAAGTTTGCATATCTTAATGGAATTGAAATAGAAAAATAATAATTAAGCCCTTCGCTTATGCTAGGGGCTTTTACTATACACTCATACTTATAAATGTAATATAATGTAATTAGTGATAATCATTTTAAAAATATAGTTCATGGGAGTGAGACATGATACAGTTAAAAGATTTAGGTACATTTGAATCTGTACCTCACATTGTAACAGATATTGTAACAGGAAATATTAGCGCTTTAGAAAATGCATTAGCCAATGGTTGGGATATTAATATACCTATAGAAAATGGTGAGTATAGTGAGCATACACCCTTAGAATTAGCTTTAGTCATGTGTTGCTTGCCAAGTATTCAATGGTTAGTGGAGAATGGCGCTGATCTTAATGATGAAGAAAATCCAAGTTTCTTATTAGCTGTACGGTATGGTAATAAAGAGATTATCGATTATGTTGTGACTCATGGTGCTAATGTTCACGCCTTGAACCGTGTGAAAGTAGATGCCTTTCAAGCTGCCTTATATGGCAAGAAATATGAGCACTTACAGATTATTCATGACTTAGGCCATACGGTACAGAAGTATGGCGGTAAAGCTTTCAGAAATGCCATTACAGATAGAAATTATGAGGTTCTAGATTTCTTTATTCATAATGGTGTAGATATTAACTACAATAAGCCTGATTCTGTATATCCCTTTAAGCCAACACCATTGTGCGTAGCAGCACGGTATGTAGATTTAAAGATGTGTAAATACTTGGTAGAACATGGCGCTGACGTGACCATCACGGAAAAGGATGGTATGCGCCCCTATAGCATTGCTATTGAAAAAGGCGATATGGAAATGGCAGAGTATTTTAAATCCTTAGAGCCTGCTGAGTTTCATGATATACAAAATAAAATGGATCAATTAAAGCCATTTAAACTACCAAAGGCGTTAGTATCGTTTCTAGAGGGAGATACTCTCTATTTTGAATTGCCAGACTCCGATTTTATATCTATAGAGTTCTTCTCACTTACAGATACGATTCCATTTAAATTAGGTCGTCGTAATCTATTACGTTTATCTAAAGAACTAGGTGAGTATAATGAATGGCAAATTGTGTGGGACCCTAAGTCTAAAAAGATTTCTTGTTATGATATAGAACATCAAGAACTGCGAGAGCTTTGTAAATTTGATGAGTTTATGTCCGATATGGCAGGTCAATTAGAAACCTTGTTTTAGGGTATATCGTAAAGGAAAGGCAAACATATGACAGATACATTTGAGAAAACATATACGGATTGGTCCATTGATGTAGGCACCTATAAATATGAAGGTATTACACTGAATGAAGTTGAACAAAATCTGTATGCTATTGAGGACCAAGAGCAAGACTTCGTAGTTATTTCTCCATCAAAGGCAATCTCCATAGATAATAAACTGTATAACTTTGTACAGGTTTGTAGTGATCGAGATACCGATTTATTACACATAGAGCTTAGTGTAACTAATGATGGTGACCGAGGCGCCATCATATATGGTAAGAATGAGCTGGGCCATCAAGAGGTATTACAGATAATAGAAGATTTTATTGCTCATCATAAGGTGCCATCATTAGATGATTGGGAAATCGTGTTAGATTTAAGACCTGAGATTGAAAGCCTGTAAAGGATACTGTGGAGCTTATTATGCTATATACACCGAATAACCTTTTGTATAAGTATATTCGCTATCGATTTAGACGGATTCAGATAGAATGTAATATGGTATACGATGTAACACCAGAGGAAGAAGATGAGATTTGCCGTGATCTGTTAAAAAAGAGAGTGAAGATATTGGTTCCAGTTGGCATATTATATGCATTGATCTTTGCCGTAAGTTTCGTTTGGCTATTAGGAACAAGTGAAGAATTAAACCCGCTAATGCAATGGGAGATAAAAGTCTTTGACTATGTCACACCCATTTTAAATACCATCGATTTTAAGTGGTATGCATATTCACTTGACCTATTGCGAGTAGCAGTTATTTTAGCGCCTATAGCGATTATAAATGCATCTCCTTATATCCTTGTTTCCTATATGGTTGATACCATTTTGATACGACGCAGGGTAAAAGCTTTAATTAAAGAATATTCCACTGATGAGAAACCATTTGATTAAGATAATCTATGTAACTAGGAGAGCGTATTATGAATGATCTAAAAGACTTTAATTGGACCGGATTTTGGAACGATGTTGATTATGCATTTGAATCTTATATAGGTAAACCTGTTACAGATAAGGATATTAAGGATGCTGAATCTGAGCTAGGCTATACATTGCCTGCAGCATATATTGAATTACTTAACAATCATAATGGCGGTGTATTGAATAAGAACTGCTTTATAAATAATAATGGCGACTGTGTATATGTAACCGGCATATATGGCATTGATAGAGATAAAAAGAATTCTATATTGGGGCAGTTTGGCAACGAGTTTTGGATTTCTAAATGGGAGTATCCTCCTATCGGTATCGTTGTAGCTGATACGATTTCTGGTGGTCATGATATGATTTTCCTCGATTATCGTGAGTGTGGTCCTACTGGTGAACCTAAGGTAGTACGTGTTGACCAAGAAGGTGATTACTCAATCACTCTGTTAGCAAATAACTTTGGTGACTTTATTAAGAACTTATATATCAGTATAGAAGAGATTACGGATGAAGAATTTCAATCTTTAAGTGATGCGGAAAAGGTTAAGCTCATTAACGAACAAGAGGACCTAGATGTTGATCGTGCTATGGAGCTAGTAACTAACATGGGCATCGATAATTTGTCGCCTATATTGCTAAGCACCTTAGGACGTATGTATAACAATAATGGTCGACCAGAAGAGGCTATCGAGTTATTTGATCGTATAGATGAGGCACATCGTGATTGGTCTTGGTATTATCGTTGTGGTTATGCTCATGCGTCTTTAGCATGTGGAGAAAGCTACGAATCTGAACATGTACAGAAAGCTTTACAGTTAATAGAGACGGCCATGAAAATGACAAAGGATGACCACTTAGATAAACAACTTGGTTGGTGTTGTGAAGTTGTAAAATATCTATTAACTCAAATTAAGCCAAAAGAGTACAAGGCGGATTATCCTGTGATATTTGAAACCATTGAAAATTTCTACGATAAGAAAAATAGTAAAGATACTACAGAACATAAAAATATTGAAGATATTAATGAATATGAAGAAGTTAATTATCCTACATATGATGAGGTTCATTGGGTATTTAATAAACATACGTATAGCAGAGAAGAGTTTTCAAAAGAATACAATAAAGCAGTAGAGAAATATGTAGATGAGGATAAAGCAGATAACGACGATATATTAGCTGAACCTGAAATTCTAGTAACCTATGAAGCTTGGATTGAAAGTGTAGACCAACTCTTTGATAATGAACGTGTAAGCGACGAAGAACTACTTGAAGACGATAAAGAAGATGGTATGTGGCAAGTAGAAATCATGGCTCATCTCGTAGCGGATAATGGTACATATTTTACAAGAGAAGAGTTGCTCTTTAAATTGCATAATCTAATGGCCAATAAAGAACTGGGTGATCACGTATTCTTTGAAGGTATTGAATACGAAGGCCATGAATGTGAAGGTTACGGGCTTATAGATAACGAAGATGGTATACCTGTATTCTATACATGCTGTGGTAGCTAACTAATAGAGATATAATAGATTAGCCCTTCGCTTATGCGAGGGGCTTTTACTACATACTTAGAAAGTATATACTTTTGTGCTTTAAGCTACGTTATTTTATATAGCCTTAATGTAAAATATTGAGAAAGTATTTTAGTGATTTTGAAATTGAAGCATTGATAAGGAGAGAGAGGATGCCTATGAGTGAAAATGAACTCGTATATAATGAGAGATATTGTGATTATAGACTTCTTTATGAAGGCTTAGAATTTTGTTGGGATGAGAAACCATCAGGTGATTATTTAGATACTGTAAAAGTTCTTGCCAAAAATTACCATAAAAATATTGATAAGATTGCTGCTTTTATGCTTAAAGACATTCGAGAAATGTATGATGAATCTATTACTATAGATGATGTGAAAGAACGGATCGGTATCCCTCAAATTGATCCAGAGCTAGGTACTGTAACCTATTGTGAACAAACCTTTGATTATACGCATATATTTTGCTTTGAATTTTGGGACGATGAGTTTGAAGATTTAAATTACTTTGCTATTGATGGCTGATATATTGCCATAAAAATGGCAAAACAGCTACTTTAGATACATAGATTAGTTTGGTGTTGTGAAGTAGTAGAGTACTATTAACCTCTATTAGTTCAAAGGATGACAAGGAGGATTATCCTATGATTTTTGATACGATTAAAAAACTGTTTAACAAGGATGAGAATACTGAGCAGATTGAATATCTCGGTACTGATAAAGATGGTAATAAAATATATGAAGGTTACTATCATGAGTTTAAGGGAATTCCTTGGGTTTTCAATAAAACTACTTATACTAGAGAAGAGTTTCTTAAGGCGTTTTATGAATGCTTAGAAGAGCATAATGTTAATCGTGATAATTTACCGCCATTAGTAGAGCCTGAAATTCTTGTAAGCTATGAAGCATGGATTGAAAGTAAAAGTCAGCTTCACTCTAATGAATACTTGTACGAAGACGATGAATTAGAAGAATACGATAAAGAAGATGGTATGTGGCAAGTTGAAATCTATGCTCGCCTAAAAGCAGATAATGGACAGTACTTTACTACTGAAGAGCTTCTTTTCAAGCTACATAACTTAATGGCCAATAAAGAGCTCGGTGATCATGTATTCTTTGAAAATCTAGCCTATGATGACCATGAATTCGATGCTGACGATGCCGACGATGTTTCTGATGATGATGAAGGAACTCCTGTATTTGTCGTATGGCTTGGTAGCTAGTAAATAGCTGTTTTGTTATAAACTATTATTTTAAAATTAGTCAGTTATTGTTTTGTGATTATTATTTTGTGTTGTTTGTTATTATTATGATAAGATGAGTTCATATACATATTAATGATATGAGGGGAAGTGTATTGTATGTCTATGAGTGTTGAGCAATTTTTATCTTTGTCTGATGCTGAACAGTTACAAACTATTAAAGATCTTAATGATATCGGTCAAGAGGAAATCATTATCGATGTATTGACGGGGGTTGGCATCGATAACTTATCTGTACCTTTATTAGGCGAGCTTGGTAGAGCCTATAACAATAACGATAAGCCAGAAGAAGCTATTAAAGTATTTAAAGCCATCGATACAGAACATAGAGATGCAGTGTGGCATTATCGCTGTGCGTACTCCCATGGCTCTATTGCTTCTACTAATCATGAGGCTTATACATCAGAGAACATGCAACAGATGTTAGCTTTAGTAGATAATGGTGTACAATTAGCGACTAAAGAAGGTCGCAATGATATAAAGGAATACTGCTTTGAAGTCATGGATATGTGCCGTTTACAAATGGACTTTGAAAAATGTGAAGTTGACTATCCTGATTTATGCTTAAACTATAGCAAGTATATAGCAGAGAAAAAGAAGAAACGAGAAGGTGTGCCTCGTCAACGAACGATCACTGTAGAAGAAATTTTAGCTACAGATGATATGTGGACTATTAATGAGCCTGCTTATTGGACTATCAATATATATGGTTCTTATGATGACTATTTAGAATCTGCAAAAGGCTTCACCGTAGAGCAAAGATATCTTAACGCTATATGCTGGTATTTCGCTGAGGTTAATAATGGTGGGCATTATCAGTTTTTCTATAACTCTACAGGCATCGTATGGGAGGATGCTTTAGCGGGGTTGCGTCTATTCAATATGAAAGAGTTGGCAGATAATTTCCAATCAGTACTAGATTTCTTTGGCGGTACTGTACCATTTGATAGAGCGGAACGATGGTACTTATTACCACAATCTGAGAATAATCCAGAATTCTTTGATTTCCTTGATGAAAAAGATGATGTAGTCTATGAATATGAAGGCATCTTTGAAGATGTATTTGTACATGAACATCCTGAACTATTTGTATTTGATGGAACCTATACAGTCTCAGAATAATATTGGTGTATAATTAACATATATATAGTTGCTTTCACTATGATGTTTACTTTCATCAAATTATATTAGAGGTACTACATGTTAGATAAACAAGGCGTATATGATTGCCTACGTGACCATCATATCGATTTTGAAATTACGGATCACGCACCGCTATTTAGTATGGATGATAAGCCTAATGTAGAGCTACCATATCCTGAGTGGGATGCGAAGAATTTATTCATTCGAGACCATAAACGGGAACATTATTATTTGATTACCGTTCGTGGTTCTAAGCGTGTGGATCTAAAACAGTTTCGTAAGGATCATAAGCTTAAAAAGATTTCCTTTGGTTCCGAAGAAGAGCTATGGGATATTTTGAAGATTAAACCAGGTCACGTATCTCCATTCTGTTTGCTCCACGATGAAGACCGTAAGGTACATTATTATATTGATGCGGATTATAAAGATAATCTAATCGGTATACATCCAAATCAAAATGATGCTACCGTATGGCTACAGGGAAAAGACTTAGTTAAACTTATTGAAGAACATGGTACAATAGTAGAATATATTACATTGTAATTTAGTCGAACTGGAGCATGTATGAATAGAACATTATTAAAACGTATTCTTGTAACCTCTGCGATTGCTGTATTAGGTGTTAGTACATCCTTTGCGGCACTTGTTATGGAACGTGATGAAGGTTTAGACACCGCACCTAGTGTAGGCATGTATCGCTATCAAGTTCCTACAGAGTTACAGGGCACATATAACAGTGCAGGTGTTGCCAATCTAACAGCATCTATGGAGAAAGAACCTAATACATTATCTATGAATGTAGCGCATGTAAAAGGTAATCCATCTGAGTCTTATGTAGTAGAGATTTATAAAGATTTAGCTGCCATTGAAACACATCGCAAATCTGATCATTATCAAGCCTTTGTTAATGAAGTAGGTTCTAAATTAACAAATCGTAAAATGTACGACGTACAGTCTGTACTATTGTTTGAGAAAAAAGATGCTTTATCTATTGTCAATGATGGTAAAGCAGTAGTGACTTTGACAGAGTTTACTGTTAATAGCAATGATATCGATACAGTACAACGTCAATACCAACTCGATATAGAACGGGCCGTACGCGATGATGTGGGTTATAAGGCGGGCTATGTGCTTCGCGAAAGAAACCTGAAAAATCGTTGGTATGTCATTCAAATCTATAGCGACCAAGCAGCTCTCACTAAACATGTAAATAGTCCAGGCTATCGCTTCATGATGAGCCAAATCCAAGGTAGCCTACAAAACGTTACCACAAAGGTATTAGATGGGGATGTCCTTGTCAACCATGGGGGACAAGCGTTTGTAAGACCTTAAAACTGAATATAATATAGTATAATATAATTACAGTAAAGTTACTGCTAGCATATACATATGTGCTAGCAGTTTTTTGTTATATAATAGGTGAACGTATAGTCTATACAAAAAGGAGTTACATATGACACAGCAAGAACGGTTACGCTATTTGGTTGAAGGTTTAGTAGCAGAATACAAAGAGAGGCATAACGAACATATAGATATCCCTATGAATGAAGATGAGCAGTTTACTCTCTTTAGATCTTTATGTAATATTCGCCCTGCTGGTGGAATGTCTCTTGAATGGATGAAGATAGAGTCCGAATATTTAAATATATTGGCCCATGAAAAGGGGCTCGTAACGATTAGTGATATGGAAGAGCGAGAGCCTCAAATTTATTTGTGGCAAGGAGATATTACTCGATTATCTGTAGACGCTATTGTAAATGCAGCCAATAATAAATTGCTCGGATGTTTTGCTCCAAATCATAAGTGTATCGATAATGAAATCCATACCTTTGCTGGTATAGAGCTTCGCATGGAATGTGCTAGAATGACTGAGTATATGGAAATGCCTGAAAAAACGGGAGTGGCTCGTATGACCTATGGGTATAATTTACCAGCAAAGCATGTAATTCATACGGTGGGTCCTATTATTTATGATGAGGTAACAGATAAGGAAAGAAATGAACTAGCTTCGTGTTATCGATCCTGTTTACAACTAGCCAATGCTTATAACTTACACTCCATTGCATTCTGCTGTATTTCTACTGGTGAGTTCAGATTCCCTAATGAAGAAGCAGCACAGATTGCGATAGATACAGTACGAACATATTTAAAAGAAACTAATAGTAAAATCCAAGTGGTATTTAATGTATTTAAGGATATAGATTATGATATCTACAACAAATTATTATCATAATATAGATACTTTATATGTACCCATTAATAGGGAATAGGAACCTATACCTTTTGAAATTCATAAAAATACTGTATCATTTAATATGACTTACAAAAAGTTATGTATGATTGGTTAGTTTTAGAAGGAGTTAATGTACTATGAATTATAAATATACCTATGAAAGTCCATTAGGAACTATGATTATGCTTGGTACATTAACCTACTTAACAGACTTATTCTTTGTAGATGAAGCATATGCACCAAGTTATGATGATGCGGAATATATCGAACAACTAACAGGCCCTTTTGAAGTGACTAAAATGTGGCTAGATCAATACTTTTCTGGTAAGAAGCCTTTTATTATTCCGCCTATTAAATTAGAAGGCACGGAATTCCGTAAATCTGTATGGGCTGTGTTACAAACAATCCCTTATGGAGTAACTACCACCTATGGTGATATTGGTAAAGAGATTGCAAAGCAGCAAGGAAAAGATACGATGTCTGCCCAAGCAGTAGGAGGTGCTGTAGGTCATAATCCTATTTCGATCATTATTCCTTGTCATCGTGTTATCGGTAGCAATGGTAAATTAACTGGCTATGCGGGAGGCATCGAACGAAAGAAATATATGCTAGACTTAGAGTCAAAGCATACATAAAGCAATAGTTAATATAAAATATTGATAATAACAAAAGAAATAATAACAAAGTAAAAATAATAAAAGAGATTACTATTATGTGTAGTTAGATATACATAAAGGTAATCTCTTTATTAATTATCCATATTAAATGAATTTGTTTTCCAATGTACCGATACCGCTAATTGTAATAGCAACAGTATCGCCAGGCTTAAGCCAAGAGTATTTACTTTCATTTTTACCGAGTACAACACCGCTAGGGGTACCAGTAAAGATAATGTCACCTTCTTGTAGTGTAATATATTGAGATACAAATTCTATAATCGCATCTGGTTTAAATATCATTTGTTGTAATTTGGCTTGTTGACGTACTTCGCCATTTACTGTGGTCGTAATAGTGGCGCTTTCAAAATCAAATGCATGTGGAGGAATAATAGTAGGGCCAATAGGGGCAAAATTATCTAACGATTTACCGAGAATCCATTGGGAGCCTCTAAATTGTAATGTACGTGCAGATACGTCGTTGCCAACTGTATATCCTAAGATATGATTCATAGCTTTTTCTCGAGGAATATTTTTACCAGATTTTCCGATGATGATTACCAGTTCACCTTCGTAATCATAATGGAAGGATTCGTCTTCAATCGTAATCGTACCGTGATTACTTGCTAGGGCATTAGAGGTTTTCATAAAGATTTCTGGAAAATCATGAGTAGCAAGACTAGTTTCTGCAATATGATCTGCATAATTTAAACCAATACAAATGATACTTTTCGGATTGGAAATTAGGGTACGGTTAGTAGATTCTTTCATGAGAGATACCTCCTTAAGAGATGGGACATATATATCTTAAGCTAATTATAATATAAATAGGTATGTAAAGAATATTGTTGACGGAATAATTATATAGAGGCATTTTTGTCACATCCTATTTGTTATATTAAAAAAAAGTAATAAAAGGAGGATATCCTATGTATATGCATAGAAATATGACAGATAAATTTATAGGTTCCGTAGCAACTTGTGAGATTATTAGTACTGATAGGTGGTCTGGTAGTTTGCCCGATGGTGTTCCAAGTGAAGTGAAACTCCATCGTGTAGATTACTATATTAACGAAATACAGCATATCTCTATTAAGGATACCGTTAAGGTTGTATATAGTATCAAATGGGAGAATATAAAAGAAGCCGATGAGGGGAAGATAGACTCTGTTGCTACTGAGGAGTACTCAATTAGTGAATCTGATAGAAATTATATTTTAAACCTTATAGGCTCTAGATTTTCTGATTGTGTATTTTTTCAAGAGGATAAAGCTGATTGTAATGTTAGTGTCAAGCTAATGAACAATGATAATCAAGAGTTTATCTATGAGTTTTCTTTTGATAATGAAATGACGGCTTTGTCTATATTGATACGTCAAATAATAGGTGCTCCTAGATTGCTCTTATTTGATGGCCATCGTGAAATAGACAAGATTCAACAAATTCATATTGAAGTGCGTAAAAATATATATGAAGAATATGGGGATGTTAACAGTTTAAGCTTTGATTGGAATACATCTTCTATCTCTATTGACTGTAAGAGTCACCAATTTAAACACTCCAGTAATAGTCAAAGTGAGTATGTAGATGGAAAAATGATTCATCAGTTGCAAAAAGATATTAACTTTCACATAGGGGATACATTATATGATTTGAATATCTTTACTCTTGGTGAAAGTAATCAGTTTGATAAATGTCCTGCACGTGGGGGCATTGTAACAGTTAGGATTAAATGGACTCATAAAGAGGATACTCATTATATAGGAAATTTAACTGATCGATATATTCCATCGTGGTATAAAAGTTTGATTGGTTTTATGAGTGTTTATATAGATGATAGATTATTGCAAGAATTTTTACCATCCACTAAAGAGTCAGACAAAAAAATCTATACCTATTGTTCTGTTTATATTTTTAAGTTTGATAAAGAATTTTACTATCGGACGGATAGAAATGATATTCGAGAAGGAGATCTTGTAAAAGTACCTTTTGGCTCAAATAATGAGGTCCGTAGTGGTCGCGTCGAATCAGTTACATATCATACTTGTTCAAATGTACCTTATGATTTATATCGAACTAAGTTTATTATCGATAAAGATACAGACTTCCTATGTGATTAATAATCATAAACTCTATAGGATGTGTTGAAATAACTTGCTCATAGTGTTAAGATTATAAGTATATTAATAAGCATGGAGGTTATTGTTATGAGCAAGAATATCGATTGGGATAATCTCGGTTTTGGTTATGTAGAAACCGACTACCGTTATTTGACTACATATAAAGATGGTAAATGGGATGAAGGTGGTTTAATCACTGATTCTAATGTTGTATTAAACGAATGTGCTGGTGTATTCCAATATGCCCAAACTATTTTTGAAGGTTTAAAAGCATATTATACTAAAGACGGACGTATTGTATGTTTCCGTCCAGATCTTAATGCAATTCGTTTAGATGAATCTGCAGAACGTCTTGTAATGCCTAAGTTACCTGAAGGTCGCTTTATTGAGGCTGTAAAAGAAGTAGTAAAAGCAAACAAAGACTTTGTTCCTCCATATGGTCATGGTGCAAGCCTTTATGTTCGTCCTTACATGATGGGTACAAATTCTGTTATCGGCGTAAAACCAGCAGATGAATACCAATTCCGTATCTTAACTACACCAGTAGGCCCTTACTTCAAAGGTGGCGCTAAACCGATTAAAATCCGTACTACTGATTTTGACCGTGCTGCTCCACATGGTACTGGTCATATTAAAGCGGGCTTAAACTATGCTATGAGCTTGTACGCTATTACAGACGCCCACAACGAAGGTTACGCAGAAAACATGTACCTTGATGCGGCTACTAGAACTCATGTTGAAGAAACTGGTGGTGCTAACTTCATCTTTATCACAAAAGACGGCAAATTAGTAACACCTAAATCTGATAGTATCTTGCCATCTATTACACGTCGTTCCTTGATGTACGTAGCAGAACATTACCTTGGCATGGAGGTCGAACATCGTCCTGTACACGTAGATGAATTGAAAGATTTTGCAGAAATTGGTCTTTGTGGTACAGCAGCAGTTATCTCTCCTGTAGGTTTGATTCACACTAAAGATGGTGATATCCATGTACCTGCTGGTATGGATGATATGGGGCCTATCACTAAAAAATTATATGACACATTACTCGGCATTCAACACTGTGAAATTGAAGCGCCAGAAGGTTGGATTGTTGAAATTTGCTAATTCTTTTTTGAATTATGTAAATGTGAAAGTAATAAAAACGGCATCTATCGTCTGATAGATGCCGTTATTTATTCCAATAGGGATATTATTAAACTATTGATTTTGATGGATACATATTCTAGTTTTATTTAGTTAGATTTTGCTCGGCTTGCTACTTTAGCCATAAATTTTTCGTTGTTAATAACGAAGCGTTCATGTGTGCCGTGACCAATGATACCAACGCCATCAGAGGCTTCAATATCAAAGGTGATTTTACGACCTTCTACAGCACTTACCGTCGCTTTAGCAGTTACTATTGCACCAAGCGGAGTAGGGGCCTCATGAGTAATAGATAGGGAGATACCTACTGTGCCTTCTCCTTCTTCTAAATGGGGTTGTACTGCCGCTTGTGCTGCCCCTTCCATAAGAGCACACATAGCTGGTGTAGCAAAGACCTCTAAAGAACCAGATTTCATAGTTTTTGCAATATTAGATTCTGTTACTGTAACAGTTGCTGTAGCTGTTTGACCTGCTGATACCATAATATACCTTCTTTCCTTAAGAATATTCTTGTTATAATTGTATTATACATCTTTCAATTATTTTTATGCTAATTAGATTGGAATCAAAGGCGGATAACTATATATAACGTGTCTATAGAATACGTGATATAATTAAGCTAGTCTTTTTAATACGAGGTATATATGAGTAAAAGAAATTTAAAGCCTTCTGGTGAGGGTTGGGTACAGTTAATAGCAGGACTAGGTTTTATTGTCCTATTAATTGTCATAAATATAATAGATCCTACATTCTATCCAACCATGTGGCACTTGGCGACGAGTGGTTCTATGGAGGAAATAGCAGAATATATTCAAAGCTTTGGTCCTATGGCTATGGTTGTGAGTATGGTCCTCGATATTTTCGTTAATGCTGTAGGATTCTTACCATCCATTTTTATTTCTACTGCGAATGGTCTAGTATTCGGCATGTGGCCAGGGATTATCATTTCTTGGCTAGCTGAAACAATTGGGGTAGTCATCAGCTTTTACATTATGCGTTACTTCTTGCGCGATACAGCGGACAAGCTCATTGAAAAGAGTACTGTTTTGATGAAAGTAGATGATTTCTCCGGTAAAAATGGTTTCGTAGTCATGTTATTTGCACGGTCCTTACCATATTTTCCGTCTGGGGTCATCACTGCATTAGGCGCCATTAGTAAGATTAAACCAAGAGATTATATCTTAGCGAATTTAATCGGTAAGTTTCCATCTACTGCTCTTGAAGTTGCTATTGGTACAGATATTGTAAACTTTCAAGAAAATATGGGGCGCTTAGGAATTATCGTAGTTGTTGCTGGTGTAGTGTACTTTATACTATGGAAAGTATACAAGAATTACATGGATAAGAAGAACGCTGAACAAGAGCACGATCCTAAGGCATAACAATTTCTAATCTTAGTTAAAATTTTAAACTTATTATATATGAAAGAGGCGATAGTATGAGCTTTTCTCTTCCTGAACGGGTTACCTTAAAAGGTCCTAATTTTATTCGTGAAGTATTTGAACGTGGTGTAGGGGTAGAAGGTTTTATCAGCTTTGGTATTGGTAATCCTGCACCTGAAGCCATTCCTGTTGAGGTTATTGAACAGGCTTTTGATGAAGTGGTTCATTCTAATCCGATGAGCCTTTTACAATATGGTCCTATGCAAGGTGATGCCCGACTAGCTGAGCTTACATTGGAGCGTTTAGTAAAAACACATAAGATGAGCCCAGAAGGTCAAGGACTCATTATCTCTAATGGGGCTGGTCAATTATTAGGTCTTGTACCGATTACTGTATTAGAACCAGGCGATGAAGTATATATGGATGAGTTTACTTTTACCAGTGCTATTAATTCCGTACGAAATATGGGGGGGAAAGCATTAGGTATTAAAACAGATGAGCACGGCATGATTCCAAGTGAATTAGAGAAAGCTGCTCAATCTGGCAAGGGAAAATATATTTATCTCATTCCTAACTTCCAAAATCCAACAGGCATTACGATGCCGTTGGAACGCCGTAAAGAAATTTATGCTATTGCATCTAAGTATGATTTGTTTATCTATGAAGATGATCCATATGGTGAAATTCGATTTGCTGGAGAATACATCCCGACCTTTAAATCTTTTGATTCAGAAGATCGCGTTCTTTATGCAGGTTCTTATTCCAAGACATTATCTGCAGGCTTGCGTGTAGGTTTCTTATTTGGCCCAGCGAAGGTAATAGAAGCTATTCAAGCATTAAAAAATAATACAGCAGGTCAAATGCCATTAGTCACTCAAAAAGTTGTGGCTAAAGTGCTAGATACGATTGACTATGATGAGCATTTAGATAATGTGCGCAACGTATATAAAATGAAATGCGATGCTTTACTTAACGCTTTTGACAAGTATGCCAGCTCTAAAGTTCATTTAACTAAGCCTACAGGAGGTATGTTTGCATGGATGACCATGCCAGCTGAAGTTAACTGTGATGACTTCTTTGAAGCATGTATGGACCGCAATGTAGGGATTATTAAATGTGGTGCCTTTGCGGCAGATGGTGCAGACGAAGGCCATGCGTTCCGCTTGAGCTATACGGTGCCAACTGTAGAAGAAATTACAAAGGGGATGGAAATTCTAGGTGCTTTAACTAAAGAATTCTGTGGCGAGTAATATATTGATAATTTTTGATATGACGTGATACAATGTAACAGTAGATACATTGTATTTACCATATAAACAAAAGGTTTTACATATAGATGTGAGGTAGTTCCTCCAAGAAAGTAGGTGTATACTATGGGTTGCGGTAGCAGCAGTGATTGTGGCGGATGCCCATCTCAATCTTCTGGTTGCGGTGGCGGCGCTCCTCAACAACCTCAAGATCTTACAGCTCAATTACACGAGCTTAGTTCTGTTAAACATGTAATCGGCGTAGTATCTGGTAAAGGTGGCGTAGGTAAATCCTCCGTTACGAGCTTGATGGCCATTACAATGGCGCGTAAAGGTTACAAAGTAGGTATCCTCGATGCGGATATTACAGGTCCTTCCATTCCTAAGATGTTCGGCATCAAGGAAAAAGCATATGCTGACGAAATTGGCATGTATCCTGTAAAATCTAAAGGCGGTATTGACGTTATGTCTGTTAACCTCCTTTTGGAAAACGATACAGATCCTGTTTTATGGCGTGGTCCTATTCTAGGCAATGTTGTAAAACAATTCTATACAGATGTAATTTGGAAAGACATCGATTATTTATTCGTTGATATGCCACCAGGAACAGGTGACGTAGCGATTACAGTTTACCAATCCTTGAAATTGGATGGTATTATCATCGTTACATCTCCTCAAGACTTGGTATCCATGATTGTTGAAAAAGCAGTAAAAATGGCTGATTTAATGCAAGTGCCTATTATTGGTGTAGTGGAAAACTACTCTTATTTCCATTGCCCAGATAACGGTAAGGATTACCAAATCTTTGGTGAAAGCCACATTGAAGAAATCCTTCAAAAATACGGTCTATTATTGTTGAACCGTTTACCAATTGATCCAACTATTGCAAACCTTTGCGACCAAGGTGATATTGAGTCTATCGAAAAAACAAACTTAGAGAACGTATCTCTACCTGAATAGGATTTATATGATAATGAAAGCTGTGCATACCTAGTGATGCACAGCTTTTTCTCACATATTTTTATTTTGTAATATATTATATTTATCATAAGAAGATATAAATATATTTTTGTTTTTTCCTATGTAGGAGGTATGTGTATGAAAAAACTATTAAACTGGATTATTCCAGCGGCCTTCGGGTTAGGCCTTTGGTTTATTCCGACTCCAGAGGGGTTAACTCCTCAATCTTGGCATTTATTCGCCATCTTTGTTGCTACTATCGTAGGCTTTATTACTCAGCCGTTACCGATTGGTGGCGTATCCATCGTTGTTATTACTGTGGCTGCTTTGACAGGTACGTTGAAAATCGGCGAAGCTATCTCTGGTTTTGCTAACTCTGCTATCTGGTTAATCGTAGGCGCTTTCTTATTCTCTCGTGGCTTTATTAAAACTGGTTTGGGGAAACGTATTGCGTATAACTTGATTTCTGCTTTTGGTAGCAGTTCATTACGTTTGGCATACGCATTGGCTTTATCTGATTTGATTTTGGCTCCAGCAACACCATCTAACACAGCTCGTGTGGGTGGCGTTATCATGCCAATTACTACAAGTTTGGCAAAAGCTTTCGGTTCTGAGCCTCAAGATGGTCCTCGTAAAATTGGTTCCTTCTTGATGCAATCTATTTACCAAGTAAATACGATTACATCTGCTATGTTCCAAACATCCATGGCTGGTAATACCTTGGTTGCTGCTTTAGCACTTCAATCTTTTGGTATTGGCATTACTTGGGGTGATTGGGCTATGGCTGCCATCGTGCCTGGTATCATTGCATTGCTTATTATGCCGTACTTCATTTACAAAGTATATCCACCTGAAATTAGAGACGCTCGCGAAGCACAACAAATGATTCGTGAAGAGTTAAAAGGTCTTGGTAAAATGTCTTTCCAAGAATGGGTTATGCTTGGCGTATTTATCTTGGCATTAGTATTGTGGGCTACATCTCAATTCACTAAACTTGATGCTACAACAGTTGCATTCTTAGGCATTTCTATTTTGCTTGCTACAGGCGTTCTTATTTGGGACGATGTTAAAAGTGAAAAAGGTGCTTGGGATACATTAGTTTGGATGGGTACATTGATGGGCTTTGCCGGTTTCCTTTCCAAATTGGGCTTCATTAAATGGGCCACAGTTCAAGTGGGTGGCGTTATCCCTGAAGGTTCTTGGGTGATTGCTTTTGTTATAGCAGTTCTTGTTAATACGTATGCACACTATGTATTTGCATCCTTAACAGCACATATTTCTGCAATGTTCGTAGCATTCTCTGCAATCGCTATTTCTGCAGGTGCACCACCAATGTTGACATTGTTGATGATCGCATTCACATCTAACTTGTGTATGTCCTTAACTCACTATGCAGCAGGTCCATCCCCAGTAATCTTTAACACTGGTTATGTTCCTCAAAATACATGGTGGAAACTTGGTTTCTTCGCATCCGTAATCAACTTAATCATCTTCATGGGCCTTGGTTCCGTATGGATGAAATTGATTGGCATGTGGTAAGAAGTAATCCTGATAATTTTATATGGTCGTAGTATATATAATTGTAAATTTTAATGATTTAGAGTTGTATGTATTTACAATGTATGTTGAAAGTCGCTCCGAAAGGGGCGGCTTTTTTATGATAAAATATTAGTAATTAATATATTATTAATGTATATATCGTAAAATTAAAAAGTAAATAATCTATAAAATTGAACGAATTTAAAACTATTCATGATATTGTACAAATTCTATTTGTGCATAGGAGGGAATTATGAAGTTTGATAATGAACAGTTACTAAAATATATTGGTGCTTGTACTTCACCATACCATACGGTAGATACAAGTTTACAAATGTTGTTAGACTCTGGTTTTACTGAACTTAGTTTAGACGATGAGTGGCAACTAGATTCGGGTTCTTATGTAGTAAATGTTTTTGGCACTACATTGTTTGCTTTTCATATAGGCAAGAAACCTGAAGCTACATTGCGTATTGCTTCGGCTCATACTGATTTCCCTGCTATTCGTGTTAAACCTAATCCTGTTACAACTGTGAAAGGCTATACAAAGTTAAATGTGGAAATGTATGGTGGTCTCATTGAAAACACATGGTTAGACCGTCCATTAGGTGCTGCAGGTACCGTCGTATTAAAAGGTGATAATGCCTTTGATGTTGATTCTGTACTAGTTGATACAAAACGGCCGATTGCTATCGTTCCCAATTTGGCAATTCACATGAATCGCTCTGTCAATGATGGGGTTAAACTAAATCGTCAAAAAGAAATGCTTCCCATTATGATGATGGCGTCCCAACAAGATGATAATGGTGAAAGAGGTTTTGTTGATAATAGAAATCCAAGTTTATTCCCTGACACCAAGGCTCAATATGATGAGTGGAGTACTTTTTTAGCTGATGAAGTAGATTGTGATCCTTCTGAAATATTATCTTATGAAATGACCTTATATCCTGCAGAGCAAGGCTGTGTACTTGGCATAGAAAGTGATTTCATTAGTGCTCCTCGGTTAGATAATTTAACATCTTGCTTTGGTGTATTATCTGGTATTATTCAAGCTCGTAAACATAATGCTAATGGTGTACGTTGTGCTATTCTCTTTGATAATGAAGAAGTAGGTAGTCGTACAAAACAAGGTGGGGCAGGAATGCTTTTACCTAACCTTATTAAACGTTTGTATGACGCATTAGGATATTCTAATCAAGAGATGGACAGTTTTATCTCTAAAGGCTTTATGATTTCCTCTGATGTAGCTCATGGATTACATCCTAATTATCCGGAGAAAAACGATATCACTAATATTCCTATCCTTAATAAAGGGCTTGCCCTTAAAATTGCATGTAGTCAATCTTATGCAGGGGATGCAAGAGCAATTGCTATCGTTAAGGGGCTTTGTGAAGAAGCAGGTGCAGCGTATCAAATTTATGTAAATCGTTCAGATGTTCCTGGTGGTTCAACGGTAGGTTCTATTTCTTCCGCTATGTTGCCAATGCGTACCATCGATGTGGGCTTACCATTATTAGCAATGCATTCTGCCCGTGAGTTAATGGGTGCTAATGATCAAGAGCAACTAAATCGATTGATGAATCATTTTTTAGGTGGTAAATAATATAGAAAATAGAATTAATTCGATGTGCATCGATAAAAGACATATGATTTTTTGTAATGAACAACAAAAATAGTATTTTATACTTTCATTATTGATATAATCCTTTAAATATACTGAAAATATTGTATAATAGTTATATGTTATTATGAATATAAAACTCATCATAAATTTTGATGAGCTATCCAAACATATTATTTTATCTATAAGTATAGGAAATATTCATATATCAATAAAATTGAAAGCTGATAGTTCACAATTGTGGAAGCTAGTAGGAGGCAATACATGAGAAAAATTAAATCCGTATTGGTTGCCAACCGTGGTGAGATTGCGATCCGCGTGTTCCGTGCATGTAATGAAATGGGTATTAAAACTGTAGCCATTTATTCTAAAGAGGATACATTATCCTTGCATCGTAACCAAGCTGACGAAGCTTACCTCGTAGGGGAAGGTAAAAAACCAGTTGACGCATATCTCGACATTGAAGATATCATCCGTATTGCAAAAGAACATGACATCGATGCTATCCATCCTGGTTATGGTTTCTTATCTGAAAATGAAGGCTTTGCTCGTCGATGCGAAGAAGAAGGTATTATCTTTATCGGCCCAAAAATCAAACACTTAAATATGTTTGGTGATAAAGTTAATGCTCGTGAGCAAGCGAAATTAGCACAAATCCCAATGATTCCTGGTTCTGATGGAGCGTTAAAAGATTATGCTCAATTAGAAGAATTCGCTAATACACATGGCTTCCCATTGATGATTAAAGCCGTTAATGGCGGCGGTGGCCGTGGTATGCGTGAAGTTCATCGCAAAGAAGACCTTCGTGATGCATATGATCGCGCTAAGTCTGAAGCGAAAGCAGCATTCGGTGACGATGATGTATATGTAGAAAAACTCATCGTAGAACCTAAACATATTGAAGTTCAAATCTTAGGTGACGAACATGGCAATGTAGTTCATTTACATGAACGTGACTGCTCCGTTCAACGTCGTCACCAAAAAGTAGTTGAAATGGCGCCAGCTTTTGCGTTGTCCTTAGAAACTCGTAAAGCTGTATGTGATGCTGCTGTTAAAATCATGAAAAATGTTGAATACGTTAATGCTGGTACTGTAGAGTTCTTAGTAACAGCGGACGGTAACTTCTACTTCATCGAAGTTAACCCTCGTATTCAAGTAGAACATACTGTAACAGAAATGATTACAGACATCGATATTGTTCATGCTCAAATTAGAATTGCTGAAGGCTACAATTTACATAGCCCAGAAGTAGGTATTCCTGAGCAAGATCAAGTTCCTTGTAAAGGTACTGCTATCCAATGTCGTATCACTACAGAAGACCCTAAGAATAACTTCATGCCTGATACAGGTAAAATCTTGGCTTACCGTAGTTCCGGTGGTTTTGGCATCCGTCTTGACTCCGGTAATGCTTTCACCGGCGCCGTAGTAACACCTTACTACGATTCCTTGCTTGTAAAAGCAACCGCCTTCGGTCCTAACAACGAAGAAACAATTCGTAAAATGCTTCGTTGCTTGAAAGAGTTCCGTATTCGTGGCGTAAAAACAAATATTCACTTCTTAATCAATGTATTGGAACATCCTGAATTCCAAAGCGGTTCTTATAATGTAAACTTTATTGAAGAACATCCTGAATTGTTTGAATTGAAACCAGATCGTGACCGTGGTACTAAATTGTTGCGTTACATTGCCGATGTAACAATCAATGGTTACTCTGGCGCAGGTCCTCAAGAGGTTCCTGACTTTGATCCAATTCAAATGCCACCTACTTTGGATGTAAGTCCAGCGGCTGGTACAAAACAAAAATTTGATGAACTTGGTCCTGATAAATTTAGCAAATGGTTATCTGAACAAAAACAAGTATTCTTCACAGATACTACATGGCGTGATGCTCATCAATCCTTGTTTGCTACACGTCTTCGCACAATCGATATGGCTCGCGTAGCTGGTCATGCTGCCAAAGGTGTGCCTAACTTATTCTCTTTAGAATGTTGGGGCGGTGCTACCTTTGACGTTTCTTACCGTTTCTTACATGAAGATCCATGGGAACGCTTACGCATGTTCCGTCGCGAAGTGCCTAACACATTGCTTCAAATGCTCCTTCGCGGTGCCAATGCAGTAGGTTATACATCTTATCCTGATAATGTTGTTCGTCAATTCATTCAACGCGCAGCAGCTAACGGTGTTGATGTATTCCGCGTATTTGATAGCTTGAACAGCCTTGATAATATGCATGTTGCAATCGATGAAGTGCGTGCACAAAATAAATTAGCTGAAGTTGCATTGTGCTACACTGGCGATATCCTTGATGGTTCTCGTACAAAATACAACTTGGACTACTATGTAAGCATGGCGAAAGAGCTTGAAAAAGCAGGTGCTAATATCATCGCTATTAAAGACATGGCTGGTCTGTTGAAACCTCAAGCAGCGTATAATCTTGTGTCTGCCTTAAAAGATGCCGTTACTGTACCAATTCATTTGCATACTCATGAAGGTTCTGGTAACTCTATCTATACATATGGTCGTGCAGTAGATGCTGGCGTAGACGTAATCGACTTAGCATACTCAGCATTTGCTAATGGTACATCTCAACCTAGCATGAACTCCATGTACTATGCTTTGTCTGGTCATGAACGTCAACCTGAAATGAACATCGACTACATGGAAGAAATGTCTCACTACTTCGGTAGTATTCGTCCATACTATAAAGGTGTAGATAAAGCAGAAGCATATCCAAACACTGAGGTATATCAACACGAAATGCCAGGTGGTCAATATTCTAACTTGCAACAACAAGCTAAGATGGTTGGCCTTGGCGATCGTTGGGCTGATATCAAGAAAATGTACCACCAAGTAAATATGATGTTTGGTGATATCATTAAAGTAACACCATCCTCTAAAGTTGTAGGCGATATGACATTGTACATGGTTCAAAACAACTTGACTGAAAAAGATATTTACGAAAAAGGTGATGTATTAGACTTCCCTCAATCCGTAGTTGAATTCTTTGAAGGTCGTCTTGGCACTCCATACCAAGGTTTCCCTGAAGAGTTACAAAAAATTATCTTGAAAGGCGCTAAACCAATCACAGTTCGTCCTGGTGCAGTACTGCCTCCAACAGATTTTGAACATATTCGTCATGAATTAAGTGAAATGGGTGCCCAAACAACTGATGAAGATATCAGTGCATACTGCTTATATCCTAAGGTTTATAAAGATTACAATAAATTTGTAAACGACTTTGGTGATGTATCTGTACTTGATACTCCAACCTTCTTCTTTGGTATGAAACGTGGTGAAGAGATTCAAGTAACTATCGAAAAAGGTAAAACATTGATCATCAAAATGAACGGTTTCTCTGAACCAGATGAAGATGGTAATCGCATCGTATTGTTCGAGTTCAATGGTCAACCTCGTAGCATTAAAGTTCATGATAAACATGCTAAGACTACTGGTGTTGTTCGTCGTAAAGCAGATGAATCTAACCCTGGTGAAATCGGTGCTACATTGTCTGGTTCCGTTGTTAAGATCCTTGTTAAGAATGGTCAATCCGTAGCTAAAGGTGAACCATTGATCGTTACAGAAGCGATGAAGATGGAAACAACAATTACAGCTCCGATGGACGGTATCGTAGAAGAAATTCTCGTACGTGAAGGTAGCCGCATCGAATCTGGCGACTGTTTGCTTCGCATTGAAGATGCTTTGAAACGATAAGCTTAAAAGCGCTTAAAATTAAAAATATTATTTCAAAAGTATTTCATAAAATGAAAAACTGAAGAATAATGGAAGAATCCCTAGGAAATCCTAGGGATTCTTTGTATTTTAAGGGGTTTCATGGTACTATATATAGTAGAGAAAATGGGCGTATTATGCGCAATTTCAGAGTGATTAGTAGAAAAGGAGTAGTAACAGATGAGATGTCCTTATTGCCAACACACAGACACGAAGGTGACAGACTCTAGAACAACTGATGAAGGTAATAGTATTCGCCGTCGCCGGGAATGTATCAATTGTGGCCGTCGCTTTACTACCTATGAAATTATAGAAGAAGTACCACTTATGGTATTGAAGAAAAACGGACGCCGTGAATTATTTGATCGCGGTAAATTATTGAATGGCTTATTGCGCTCTTGTGATAAGCGTACAGTACCAATGTCCGTTATGGAACAAGTAGTTAATGATGTAGAGCGCGATATTCGTAACGAAATTAATCAAGAGGTTACAACAGACCGCATTGGGGAACTTGTATTGCAACAATTGAAAGATATTGACCAAGTTGCGTATGTTCGTTTCGCCAGTGTATACCGTAAGTTCGATAATATCGATAGCTTCATGGAAGAGCTGAAAGCGCTTAAAAAATTAGATGCTAAAAAACCAAAACGCAGTTAGTTGATGTTACTACATAGTGAGGCTTTATGATAGATTTACATTGCGATACGATAATGCAATTACTCGATCATCCCGATAGTGGTGATTTATATCGTAATACTTGGAAAATCGATATTGAGAAATTACAAAAGGCTCACAGCAAGGTACAAGACTTTGCACTTTTTATTAATCTTGGCAAGACGAATGACCCCTATGGTCGTTATGAAGAGATGCGCAACTTATGTACATCACAAATTCATCGCTATGGAGAGCACATACAGCATGTGCTCTCTTATCAAAATGTGGAGTCTATATACGAGTCTGGTAAAATTGGCGCCCTCATGTCTATTGAGGAAGGCGGCGTACTAGGCGGCGATTTAGATAAACTTAATCAAGCTTATCAAGATGGGGTTAGACTGATAACACTTACGTGGAACTATCCAAATGGTTTGGGAGAACCTCACTGTGGTGAGCAACATAAAAAATTAACACCTAAAGGCATTGAGTTTGTTGAGGCTATGCAAGATTTAGGGATAATCGTGGATTGTTCTCATCTTAATGATGCTGGTACAGAGCAATTAGGGGACATCTTAGATGTACCATTTGTGGCATCTCATTCTAATGCGCGTGAAGTTACGGCTCATACAAGAAACTTACCAGATAATTTAATTAAGCTGATTGCTAATAAGGGTGGCGTTATAGGCCTTAATTTCGCTCAATCTTTTTTAGGTACATCATCTATAAGTCGGATTGAAGATATCGTAAAGCACGGCTTATATCTCATCAATAAGGGCGGGGAAGATGTTGTGGCATTGGGAACCGACTTTGATGGCATTAAGCCAGATACAGAAATTAAAGATGCTTCTGAAATGCATCGATTATATGATGCATTTAAAGAGGCAGGTTTATCTGTGGAGCAATGTGAGAAACTGTTCTGGAAAAATGCAGATAGACTATTAAAGGAGATTTTATAATGACTGATTTAAATCCAATCATTGCAGATCGTTTTACAGAGCATCTTGAAGTCTTTGGCAAGACGATGGAGCATATGGATACCATTCAAGAGATTGCCTATCGCTGTAAGGCGGCTCTCGATAATGGTAATAAAATTTTATTCTGTGGTAACGGTGGTTCTGCAGCGGATTCTCAACATTTAGCAGCAGAATTAATTGGTCGCTTTAAAAAGGAACGTCGTTCTTTTGCCGCGGTGGCTTTAACGACAGACACATCTGCATTGACAGCGATTGCTAATGATTATGATTTTGATGCTGTCTTTGCTCGCCAAGTAGAGGGATTAGGCCGTACAGGTGATGTACTCATCGGTATTTCTACTTCTGGTAATTCTAAGAATGTTGTGAAAGCAGCTGAAATGGCTCGTTCTATTGGTATGCATACCATTGCTTTTACCGGTGAAGGCGGCGGTAAATTAGCCGAATTATGTGATATTACATTAGCAATTCCTAGTAATGTAACAGCTCGTATTCAAGAAATGCATATTTTGGCTGGGCACATTATGTGCGAACTTATTGAAGAGGATTATTAACCTTTAGGTTATACGTGATACATATATGTGGTGCTGATTTAATTCTCATTTTAATTAAGCGCACATATCATTGGGGTAAGGAATAGGTGGACTATGATAAATACTACCATTAATCAGTTTTTAACAAAGCAACTGCCAAACTTGAAGATTGCCGTTGTTGGCGATGTGATGGTAGATCGTTATGTTTTTGGTGATGTAAGTCGTATTTCTCCAGAAGCACCGGTTCCTGTTAACCGAGTGTCAAAAATGAAAGAGGTTCTTGGTGGGGCTGGAAACGTTGCATCTAACTTGTCTAATTTAGATTGTAAGGTATATCTCGGTGCACTTGCTGGTAATGATGACCATGGTCGCCTATTGCAACATTTACTTGATGCCGACAAAATCGATACAACTGGTTTAATTACAAGTGATGATCGTTCTACCATTACAAAGATGCGCATCTTGGGTGATCGTCAGCAAATGATGCGCCTTGATTTTGAAACGATTACAGATTTAACAAGCGGAGAAGAGGCACAACTAGCTTCTTGGCTTGAGAATCTATGTAAGTCTGGTATCGACGGTATTGTCGTATCTGACTATGGTAAAGGTGTTTGTACGCCTACCTTATTGAAGAAAATCTTTAGCTTAGCTAAAGAATATGGCGTGCAAACTATCGTTGATCCAAAAGGATCTGATTGGTCGAAATATAATGGTGCGACCTGCATAACACCAAATGTAAAAGAGCTTGGTGAATGTGTGGGCCGTAAATTAGAAAATGATGATGCTACAATCGTTGAGGCTGCTAAGTCTGTTCTGGGTAATGTAGATTTGGACTATATTGTGGCTACACGGTCTGCTAAGGGGATTACAGTTATCGCAAAGGATGGCCGCACATGGCATAATCCGGCTACTCAACAAGAGGTCTTCGATGTGAGTGGTGCAGGGGATACCGTTGTATCTATGATGATGACTTGTCTTGCTAGTGGCTTATCTATGCGATTAGCCTTGCATATCGCCAATGGTGCTGCTGGCATCGTAGTGTCTAAGGTTGGGACCTATCCAATTCACCGCTCTGAACTATTAGACTTATGGCACTCTTTCAAACATAGCATTCAGTCTAAGCCTCTATATACGAAGGAAGAGATGAAAGAGCTTGTTACACAGTGGCAAAGTAAGGGTGAAACTGTAGTATTTACTAATGGTTGTTTTGACATTCTTCATCGTGGCCATATTACGTACTTACAAGAGGCCGCGCAACTTGGTGACCATCTCATCATTGGATTGAATTCAGATGCATCTGTTAAACGTCTTAAAGGTGAAACTCGTCCTATCGTTAGTGAAGAGGATCGAGCTGCTTTATTAAGTGCATTGCAGTGTATTGATGGGGTTGTATTATTTGAAGAAGATACTCCCGCTGAGTTATTAGCGTACTTACGTCCTAATACGCTTGTTAAGGGCGGCGATTATAAGATTGAAGATATTATCGGACGCGAGTCCGTTGACAATGTAGAGGTGCTTTCATTTAAAGAAGGTTATTCTACATCTGATATTGTAGGGAAAATAGCCACTATGGCTAAGGAGGGCAAATTATGATTATCGTAACAGGTGGTGCTGGTTTTATCGGCAGTAATATTGTGAAAGCACTAAATGACCGTGGTCGTACAGATATTCTTATCGTAGATGATCTTACAGATGGTCGCAAAATTCGCAATATTCAAAATCTAGAATTCTTAGATTACATCGATTGTGATGATTTTGATTGTGCTATCGCTGACGGTACATTCGATGTGGGTCCTATTGAAGTCGTATTCCACGAAGGCGCTTGTGCAGACACAATGGAATATAATGGCAAATACATGATGAAGAACAACTATGAAGGTTCTAAAAATCTATTCCATTATTGCCAAGACCGTCGTATTCCATTTATCTATGCATCCTCTGCATCTACTTATGGCAATGGTACTAATGGTTTCGTAGAAAAACCAGAAGCCGAAGAAGCCCTCAATCCATATGCGTATTCTAAGTTATTATTCGACCGTTATGTGCGTAAGTATGAAGGTGAATATACTGCTCAAGTAGTAGGTTTACGTTACTTTAACGTGTACGGGCCTAACGAAGCACATAAAGATAAAATGGCTTCTTTGGTACGTCAAATGTTCTACAAAAATAAAGAAACTGGCGTTATCAACCTCTTTGAAGGTACAGATGGCTACGAAGACGGTGGTCAAACTCGTGACTTTATTTATGTAAAAGACGTAGTTAATGTAAACTTCTACTTCTGGGAGCATCCAGAAATTTCTGGTACTTTTAACTGCGGTACTGGTAATGCTCATAGCTTTAATCAATTCATGCAAGCTGTTATCGATTATAACGGCCACGGCAAAATTGAATACGTGCCATTCCCAGAGGTGTTAAAAGGCAAATATCAAAGCTTTACAGAGGCTGATACGACTAAATTATTGGCTGCTGGCTATGATAAAGGATTCCACAAAATGGAAGATGCCGTTAAAGAATATTGTGAGCTATTAGATAATAACGAAGGATATTTACGTTAATGCGCAAGGTGTTATTTTTAGATCGCGATGGCGTTATTAATAAAGACGTTAGTTATTTATATAAAATTAGCGATTTAGAGTGGGTAGACGGTGCAAAAGAGGCCTTAGCTTATGCCTATAGTAAAGGGTATGACCTCATTGTGGTGACGAATCAAAGCGGAGTGGCCCGTGGTTATTACAAAGAGTCTGATGTACAGATTCTTCATGACCATATGGCTCATGAACTAGACCGCAGTGGGGCGCCAATTTTACACTTCTATTATTGCCCTCACCATAAAGAAGGCTCTGTACCTCTTTATGCTGTCGATTGTGAATGTAGAAAACCTAAGCCTGGCATGATTAAGCAAGCTATTAAGGATTATGATGTAGATCCTAAATCTAGTTTTCTTATTGGCGATAGTCAGCGCGATGTTGATGCAGCTGAGGCAGCAGGTGTAAAAGGTTATCTCTTTACAGGTACTAACCTATTAGATTTTATTAAAACTATCATTTAATCTAGTATTTAATATACTAATCTACTATTTATATTGTTTTTGCTTAACATATAAGGCTTATTTAAAGAAACTATAAGGTTGCTTAAGTTGTTGTGTTGTATTTGGGAGGCTATATGAAAGACTACAAGAATATACTCATCATAAAGATGAGCTCATTAGGGGATGTAATTCATGCATTGCCTACCTTGTATGCTGTGCGTAAGAATTGGCCTGATGCTCGTATTACATGGGCCATTCATGAACAATTCGCTAGCCTCTTACCAGGTACACCTTGGGTTGATGATGTGATTATCATTGACAAGAAACAACTTAAAAAGCCTTCTTACTTATATCAATTGCGTAAGGATTTACATAGTCGTCATTTTGATATGACCTTGGACCTTCAATGTATTGCAAAGAGCGCCATTGTATCATTATTATCTGGTGCGCCTGAAAAATATGGATATTGGGAACTTCGTGAAGGCAGTAATTTAGTCAATAAAGCACTCGTTGGTGAACATAAATACGATCATGTTATCGAACGATACCTAGATACCGTACGTGTCCTTGGGGGCGATGTAGAAGGCGTAGAGTTTCCTATGCCTGCTTATGTTGAGGCGGAGAAGTCCGTTAAGCATAAGTTACAATCTCATGGTGTGGAAGATGAATATGTAGTAGTTGTACCAGGTGCTCGTTGGATTGTTAAGGAGTGGCCGCTCCTTAACTTTGGAGAACTTTGTATTCGGTTATGTGAATCGGGTAAAAAGGTCGTTATTGCCGGTGCTCCAGATGATGCAGAAAAAGGAGCTTTCATAGAAAACTATGTGAAAAATAAGAATCTCATCAACCTAGTGGGATCCACATCAATGCCTGAACTCATTGAATTGATTCGTCATTGTCAAATATTTATTAGTGCCGATACGGGACCATTACATATTGCAAATGCTTTGAAGCGACCACTGATTGCCATGTTTGGTACTACGTCTCCTAAGCGGACTGGTCCCTATGGTGGTAGTCATGTACATCTTATTATTTCCCCGACTTCGAAGGCTACGCCTGAGCAACCTCTCGTAGATGATCCAGATTGTATGGCTCAAATTCCTGTAGATGCAGTATGGTCTGTGTATGAACAAGTACTTGGAAAGGAACTATGATGGAACTAGATTATAAGCGCATTGTGGTCACCTTTCTCATGCACTTAGGTGATGTTATTTTAACGACTCCATTCCTAGAGGTGCTACGTAAAGCTGCTCCACATAGCCATATTACGTATGTAATAGATGAAAAACTGCAACAAGTGATGCAATATAATCCAAATATTGATGAACTTATCGTTGTAGATAAAAAAGGGCGTCATAATAGTATTTCTGGGCTCAATGAGGTTGCTCGTGAGATTAATGCAAAGGGTAAACCTGATATCGTTATCAATTTGCATCCCAATGAACGTACTTCCTATTTAGCCTGGAAGATTCATGCGCCCATTACGACTGGTATGAGTCATTTTTTGTTTAGACCGTTTATGACAAAGTATACCCGTTTAGACCGTAAAACTCGCCACGCTGCAGATATGTACATCAATGTACTAGAACAATTAGGTGTAACAGATACTTCTAACTCTGGCTTACATATTGAAACTTGTGAAGCATGGCGCCGTGAGGCACAAGAATTCTATGCCAGTCATGGATTAACCGATAGTGATACGCTCATCGGTTTTAATATTGGTAGTGCCGTTCCTGAGAAGCGCTGGCCTGCTGAGCGATTTGCTCATGTAGCAGATCATTTCGGTCGTTTAGGATATAAGACGGTATTCTTTGGCGGTCCTATGGATCTTGAAATGGTGCAACCTGTAGTAGAACAAATGGAAACGAAACCTATTGTGGCTACTGGGAAATTTCAGTTAGGACCATTGGCGGCGGCTATGAGCCACTGTAATCTATTGATTACAAATGACTCTGGTCCTATGCATGTAGGAATCAGCCAAAAGGTGCCAATTGTGGCACTCTATGGGCCATCAAACCCATTCTTTTATGGTCCGTACCAAGCTCATGCTATCGTTCTTGAAACGATGGACTCCTATGAGGTTGGTAAAAGCATGAAGAAGATTATTAAAGAAGGAAATTACAAAGGGTTATCTGTAATTTCTGAAGAACAGGTTATTAAAGCGGCGGAAATGTTGCTTTCAGAATCGAAATAAAAGCCTATGAATTATATAGTATTTGATTTGGAGTGGAATCAACCGTATAGCAATGACATTAGCTTTATGAAGCGTACTAAAATGCCGTTGACTGGTGAAATCATTCAAATCGGAGCGGTAAAACTAAATGACAAGATGGACATTGTAGATCATTTTACGATGTTCATCAAACCTCAATACTTGCCACGGATGCATAAGCATGTACGAGAGCTGACGGGGATAACCTCTAGAGAACTCGATCATGGTGTGCCTTTTAAGACGGCTATGCAGCACTTTCAAAATTGGTGTGGTAATGAATATATGTTACTGTCTTGGGGCTCTGATGATATTCTTATCTTAAGAGAAAATCTTATGCTCCATAAGATGAAAGCCTTATCTTATGATCAATGGGTAGATGCACAAATGATTTATGCCTATCAACGATATGGTACAAATCAGCAATATTCTGTGGCACATGCTATGGAGGATCTCAATATATCGACAGAGCATTTGTCTGCTCATAACGCATTGCATGATGCTGTATTTACGGCTCATATATGTCAGAAGCTAGATATTCCACAAGGAATTTTGCATTATGACCAAATTCGCAAGGAAAGTAGCAATCCTTTCCTATATCCACCGATTTTGACATTTTTTATGTATGAAAACTTCCCTGAGAAGAAGCGTATTGTTCACGATAGACGTGTACGTTTATCTTTCTGCCCGTATTGTCAGACTCGTTTAGAAATGACTAGGCCAGAACGATTACAAGGGGACAAGCATCTCGCTATTGGCTTTTGCCCAAAACATGGCGATTTTGCAGTGCAACTTAAAGTTGGAAAATATACGATTAAGTCCGGTAGTACTAAATTCTACGTTACAAAGGTATTAACGCATTGTACGGACGAAATTCGTTCTCTATATACTGAGAAGTCTGAAATTAATCGAGAGAAAGAGCGAAAGTATTTGGAATTTCGCCAGGCGGAACTTGAAAAGGACCTCCAAAAATAATTTTATTAATTCCTGTTCACATCTACAGTTTCATAAATGTTAGATTGTGAGCTTTTAGAAAGGATAGAATATGGAACGCAAATATGCATGGCATAATTACGACGATGCCACTATGGAAAAGGTATATGCCTTAAGTGATTCGTATCGTCAATTTTTAGATAATGGTAAAACAGAACGGGAATGCGTAGTGCAGGCCGTAGAATTTGCAGAGGCAAAGGGCTATGTAAATCTTAAAGATATCATTAAAAATAATACACCAATTAAGGCGGGGGATAAGATTTATTATACCTATATGGATAAATCTATTGCTCTCTTCAATATTGGTACAGATAATATCGAATTAGGTATGAACATTTTAGGTGCTCATATCGACTCTCCTCGTATTGACGTAAAACAAAACCCTCAATACGAAGATAGCAACCTTTTATTCTGGGATACTCACTACTACGGCGGTATTAAAAAATATCACTGGGTAGCCATGCCTCTTGCCATTCATGGTGTTGTGGTAAAAACAGATGGAACTCGCATCAATATTAATATTGGCGATAAAGAAACTGATCCTGTATTCTGTATTACAGATTTGTTGCCTCATTTAGGGCAAGAACAAATGCAAAAGAATGCAGCTAAAGTAATTGAAGGGGAAGCTCTTGATTTACTCATAGGCAGTCGTCCAGTAAAAGATGAGGAAAAAGAAGGTGTTTCTAAATTTATTAATAACCTTCTTGAAAAAGAGTATGGCTTTGTTGAGCGTGACTTGTTATCTGCAGAGCTTGAAATTGTACCCGCAGGTAAGGCACGTGATATGGGCTTTGACCGCTCTATGGTAATGGCATATGGCCAAGATGATCGCGTATGTGCCTATACATCCTTAGTGGCTATGCTTGAAGTAGATAATGTAAAACGTACTACTTGTTGCTTACTCGTCGATAAAGAGGAAATCGGTTCTGTAGGTGCTACGGGTATGCAATCTCGTTTCTTTGAAAATGCTGTAGCTGAAATTCTAACACTTATGGGTAAACCAAATTCTGTTAGCGTTCGTCGTGCATTGGAAAAATCTCGTATGTTATCTTCCGATGTTAGCGCTGGCTACGATCCACTTTATGCATCTGCGTATGAAAAGAAAAATGCTTCTTACCTTGGTATGGGCGTAGTATTTAATAAATTTACAGGCTCTCGTGGTAAAGCTGGCTCTAATGATGCCAATGCTGAGTACATGGGCTTTATCCGTCGTGTTATGGAATCCAATAATGTAACGTATCAAACGGCAGAGCTTGGTAAGGTAGACCTCGGTGGTGGTGGTACAATTGCGTACATCATGGCACTTTACGGCATGAATGTTATCGACTGTGGTGTAGCAGTTCTTAGCATGCATGCTCCGTGGGAGGTTACTTCTAAAGCCGATATTTACGAGGCTAAACAATGCTACGTGGCATTCTTAAATGCAGCTGATGAAACAATCTAGTATAATAGGGCTTTCACCAATGGTGAAAGTCCATTCTATGTGAGGTATATATGAATCAAACGGAATTAGGCGCAGCTATTAAGGCTGCGAAGGGAGAGGCAACCGAGGTTAAGACTGTAAAAGTCGACATCTTTGATATTCCTGAAACAACAGCTGAAGAATATATTGCAAATCGTGAACAGGTAGCTGAGGCGGCTGCTGCAGTTATGAAACCATACTGCGTAACAGTAAAACGAGAAACCCTAGATGAAGACGAAGGGGAAGCTGTAGTAGGTTATTATGTAACGGGTGAAATCTTGATGTGCGTTATTCTCGACCCATTTGAAGTACCTGTTATGAAGGTAGCACTCGATAAAGGTACTCTTAAAGAATATATTCTTGCAGCAAATGATTTGACAGAAGATATGCTATCATCTTTAGAAAAATAGTTGGATTTCTTGTCTTTATTGTGTTTTACACATAATAAAAATGTAAAATACTTTACTCTGCTACATTGATGTAGTGAATAAATTTGTTTATAATAGAAGTATTATAGTCATTGCAGATAGGAAGGAAATCCCCATGAACTTGAAAAAAGGTATTGCCCTAGCACTCACGGCGGCAGCTTTATTAGCTTTTACAGGCTGTGGCTCAAATGGAACAACATCGAATGGTGAATACAAAGTTGGCGTAGTACAACTCGTTGAACATCCTGCACTAGATGCGGCAAATAAAGGTTTTGTTGATGCTCTTAAAGAAAAGGGGCTAGCTGAAAAAATTGCTTTTGACCAACAAAACGCACAAGCTGATCAGTCTAACTTGAATAGTATTGCTCAGCGATTCGTATCTGATCGTAAAAACTTGATTTTAGCAATTGCTACTCCAGCAGCTCAATCTATGGCGAATGCAACTCATGATATTCCAATCTTGGGTACTGCGATTACAGATTACGAAGCAGCTAAACTTGTTAAATCTAATCAAAAACCTGGTGGTAATGTGTCTGGTACATCCGACATGAATCCAGTAGAGCAACAAGTTGACTTAATTTTACAAGTAATACCGAATGCAAAAACAATCGGTACTATTTATAGCTCTAGCGAAGTAAACTCTCAAATTCAAGTAGAGAAGATGAAAGCTTACGCAGCTACAAAAGGCATTAAAGTTGAAGAAGTTACAGTTTCTAACGTAAACGATATTCAACAAGCGGCTCAAAACCTCGTATCTCAACATGTAGATGCCGTATATGTACCGACAGATAATGTTGTAGCTTCCGCAATGAGTAATCTTGTAGCTATTACCGACCCAGCAAAAATTCCTGTATTTGGCGGTGAAGACAACCACGTAAAAGGTGGTGCACTCATGTCCTTGTCTGTAGATTACTACAAACTGGGCTACCAAACAGGTTTGATGGCAGCAAAAATCTTAACTGGCGAAGCTAAAGTTGAAGATATGCCTATCGAAATGCAAAAAGAATTTAAATTAGTTGTGGGTAAAGAAAAATTAGAAAAATTGGGCATCACCTTACCAGAGGATTTGATGAACAAAGCGACTATGATTTAACACATAACTGGTAAGGAGTTACATATGAATTGGAAAAAAAGTATTGCAGTGGCACTTAGTGCCGTCACTATTATGGCAATGGTAGCTGGTTGTGGTTCCAATACTGCAACTAATGACCAAAAGAAGATTGGCGTTATTCAATTAGTAGAACATCCATCCCTTGATGCTGCGAATAAAGGCTTCGTAGATGCTTTGGCAGCTAAAGGTTATAAAGATGGTCAAAATATTAAGTTAGATCAACAAAATGCTCAAGCTGACCAATCTAACTTGAATAGTATTGCCCAACGCTTCGTATCTGATAAAAAAGATTTAGTATTAGCGATTGCAACGCCAGCAGCGCAAACGATGGCAAATGCATCTCATGATATGCCAATCTTGGGGACTGCGATTACAGATTACGTAACAGCTAAACTCGTTCAATCTAATGAACATCCTGGTGGTAACGTATCTGGTACGTCTGATATGACACCTGTTGAAAAAGAGGTTGATCTCATTATCGCATTAGTACCAAATGTAAAACGCATTGGTGCTATTTATACATCCTCTGAAATCAACTCCCAATTACAAGTTGAAAAAATGAAAGCTTATGCAGCTACTAAAGGTATTACTGTTGTAGAAGCAACTGTATCTAACGTAAATGATATCCAACAAGCAGCTACAAATCTTGTAAACCAAGATGTACAAGCAATCTATACACCAACAGATAATGTATTGGCATCTGCTATGGCTAACTTAGCACAAATCACAGATGCTGCAAAAATTCCAGTATTTGCTGCTGATGAAGGTATGACAATGACTGGTGGTGTAGCAACATATTCTGTTGACTATTATCAATTAGGTTACCAAACTGGCTTAATGGCTGCTAAAGTGCTTGCTGGTGAAGCAAAAATTGCAGATTTAGCTATTGAAACGCAAAAAGATATTAAGTTAACTGTTAACGAAGAACGTGCTAAAAAATTAGGTATTACAATTCCTGACGCACTTCGTAAAGATATGAAACAATAGAGGAGATTTTGATGTTAGATTTAATGGTAGGCACCATAACCACAGGCCTTTTATGGTCCTTGTTAGCGGTCGGTGTATTCATTACATTCCGTGTACTAGATGTGGCTGACTTAACTGTGGAAGGTACGTTCCCAATGGGGGCGGCTATTTCCGCTGTTTTAATTACAAGTGGCATGAATCCAATCCTTTCCATTTTACTTGCCGGTGTGGGCGGTATGATGGCAGGTGCTGTAACAGGCTGGATTCATACAAAACTAAAAATTCCTGCATTATTGGCTGGTATTTTGACAATGATTGCTTTGTACTCTGTGAACCTTCACATTATGGGCAAAGCTAACGTATCCTTGCTTCGTATGGATACAATTTATTCTATCCTCGGCGGTGTATTCCACACTCCTAATATGTGGTCTGCTGCTATCGTAGGCGTATTGGTCGCTGTAGCTGTATGCTTGTTCTTGTTCTGGTTCTTCGGGACTGAAATTGGTACAGCGTTACGTGCAACAGGTGTTAACCCTCAAATGATTCGCGCTCAAGGCGTAAATACTGATAACATGATTGTTCTAGGTCTTTTGATTTCTAATGGTTTTGTTGGTATGTCTGGCGCTCTTATTGGTCAATTCCAAGGCTTTGCCGACGTAGGTATGGGTATCGGTACCATCGTTATCGGCTTGGCATCTGTAATCATTGGTGAAGTAGTATTCGGTACGAAATCCTTCGTACGTAGTCTTATCGCCGTAGTACTTGGTTCCATCGTATATCGTATCGTTATCGCTGCTGTACTCTACATGGGTATGCCGCCAAACGATTTGAAATTATTCACTGCAATTCTCGTTGCCATCGCGCTTTCCTTGCCTACATTGAAAGCAAAATGGTTGGCTCGCTAAGGAGGACACTATGTTAGAAGTAAAAAATATGGTAAAAACCTTCTTTAAGGGCACAATCAATGAAAAAACTGCACTTCAAGGTATTGATCTTCGTTTAGAAGAAGGAGATTTCTGTACTGTTATCGGTGGTAATGGTGCTGGTAAAAGTACGTTACTAAACTCCATCGCTGGTGTATTCCCAGTAGATGAAGGTTCCATTACAATCAATGATATTGATGTCACAAAAATGCCTGAATACAAACGTGCTAAATACATTGGCCGTGTATTCCAAGATCCTATGGTAGGCACTGCAGGCAACATGCAAATTGAGGAAAACTTAATCCTTGCTATGCGCCGTGGTAAAAGCTTAGGTCTTAAATGGGCTTTCAAAGATAGCGAACAAGCATTCTTCAAAGAACGTCTTGCACTATTAGGTTTAGGTCTTGAAGATCGTTTATCTGCTCGTATGGGTCTATTATCTGGTGGTCAACGCCAATCCATCACATTATTGATGGCTACTATGCTTCGTCCTGAACTTTTATTGTTGGACGAACATACGGCGGCTCTTGATCCTAAGACTGCAGAAAATGTTTTGCAATTAACAGATAAACTTGTAGCAGAGCATAACTTAACAACTCTTATGATTACTCACAATATGCGCGATGCATTGCGCTTTGGTAATCGCCTCATCATGATGGACTCCGGTCGCATCATCTATGATGTAAAAGGGGAAGAAAAGAAAAAATTAACAGTTGCTGACTTACTTCAAAAGTTCGAAGTAGCTGGGGAAAATGCATTGAGCGACCGCATGGTGCTTGGTGCGAAATAATAGAAGGGGGCATATGCCCTCTTTTGTTTATTTACTGTAATTTTCCTTTACAAGATAAGGTAGATACTGTATACTAAATAAGGTCGTAAGACATATCGTAAGCGAAGTATTCGAATCTCCAACGGTTACTTAAGCTTATCGGGATTATTTATTTTTTAGGAGGTAACATTAATGTTAACTACAGAAGCTAAATTAGCAGTAATTAAAGAATACGCTACTCATGAAGGTGACACTGGTTCTCCAGAAGTACAAGTTGCGATTTTGACAAGCCGCATCGTTTACTTAACTGAGCACTTGAAAGAGCACAAAAAAGACCATCATTCCCGTCGTGGTTTGTTGAAATTGGTTGGTCAACGCCGTAACATGCTTGACTACCTTCGTCGTAAAGATATCGAACGTTACCGTTCCCTTATCGAACGTCTTGGTCTTCGTAAATAATAAAATTAGCCGTCCTTTTGGACGGCTTTTTTATTTCATTTCTCTATGTTATAATAACATTAGGCAAAGGGAAACGAATTCCGATAACCTATTGTGGAAACAGGAAAAAAGGACAGAGCGGCTACTCTGTCCTTTTTTATTGTGCTAGTTGCTTTTAATGAAGTGAAAAAATAGCTTATTTTTTACTGATGATATATAATAAGAAGGTATACATATAAGAAGATTTTTAGGAGGAATAGGAATGGAACAATTCCAAATGGACCTAGCTGGTCGTACGCTTACGATCGAGACTGGGGAACTTGCAAAACAAGCTGGCGGTGCCGTAATGGTTGGCTATGGCGATACTCGTGTACTCGTTACCGCTACAGGTTCTAAAGAGGCGAAGGATATCGACTTCTTCCCACTTACAGTAGACTATGAAGAAAAAATGTACGCTGTTGGTCGTTTACCAGGTGGCTTTATTAAACGTGAAGCACGTCCACCTGAAACTGCGATTTTGAATAGCCGTTTGATCGACCGTCCTATTCGTCCATTATTTGATAAAGGTGTACGTAATGAAGTACACGTAGTAGCAACAGTTATGTCCGTAGATCAAGACTGCGATCCAGCAGTATGTGGCATGATTGGTGCTTCTGCAGCATTATCTATTTCTGATGTGCCTTGGAATGGTCCTATTGCAGGCCTTCGCATGGGTCGTATCAATGGTGAGTTCGTTGTAAACCCAACTAAAGCTCAATTAGAAGAAACAGACCTTAACATTGTTGTAGCTGGTACTAAAGATGCTATCCTCATGGTTGAAGGTGGCGCTGAAGAAGTTCCAGAAGATATCATTCTTGAAGTTATCATGGCAGCTCATGAAGAAATCAAAAAAATCGTAGCTTTCCAAGAAGATATGAAAGCAAAAGTGGGCAAGGAAAAACGCGTATTTGAAAGTAAAGACGTTCCTGCTGAAATCGCTGATGCAGTTCGCGCTTATGGTCATGATAAACTTGATGCAGCAGTTCGTTGTGCAGATAAACAACAACGTGATGCTCAAGAAAGTGAAGTACGCGCAGATGTATTAGCACACTTTGAAGAAATCTACCCTGACAATATGGGTGACGTAAATAAAGCATTTGACGCTATGATTAAAGAAATCGTTCGTCATATGATTACTGTTGAAAAAATTCGCCCAGATGGTCGTAAACTTGATGAAGTTCGTCCAATCTCTTGCCGTACAGGTGTATTGCCTCGTACACATGGCTCTGGTTTATTTACACGTGGTCAAACTCAAGTATTGAACATAGCTACTGTAGCTCCATTGTCCGAAACACAAACAATTGATGGCATTGGTATTGAAACAGAAAAACGCTATATTCACCACTATAATTTCCCATCCTTCTCCGTAGGCGAAACTCGTTCTTCCCGCGGTCCTGGTCGTCGTGAAATTGGTCATGGTGCTTTGGCTGAACGCGCTTTGGTTCCTGTAATTCCTAGCGAAGCAGACTTCCCATATGCATTGCGTTTAGTATCTGAAGTATTAGAATCCAATGGTTCTAGCTCTATGGCTTCTGTATGTGGTTCCACATTGTCCTTGATGGACGCTGGCGTACCAATTAAAGCCCCTGTAGCAGGTATCGCTATGGGTCTTGTAACGCAAGGTGAACACTACACAATCTTAACAGATATTCAAGGCATGGAAGATGCTCTTGGCGATATGGACTTTAAAGTTGCTGGTACTGCAAAAGGTGTAACAGCAATTCAAATGGATATTAAAATCTCCGGTTTATCCCGTGAAATTCTTCAAGAAGCATTAGAACAAGCTCACAAAGGCCGTATGCACATCATGGGCATTATGCTTGATACAATTGCTGAACCACGTCAACAAATGTCTGAATATGCTCCACGCATCATTACAATGAAAATCGATCCAGATAAGATTCGTGACGTAATCGGTTCTGGCGGTAAAGTAATTCGTGGTATTATCGAAGAAACTGGCGCTAAAATCGACATCGAAGATGATGGTACAGTATTCATTGCTTCTGTAGAACAAGAAGGTGCAGCAAAAGCTCAACAAATTATTGAAAACCTTACTAAAGAAGTTGAAGTAGGTGAAGTATACCTTGGTAAAGTAACTCGTTTGATGGCATTCGGTGCTTTCGTAGAGGTATTACCAGGTAAAGAAGGTCTTGTACACATTTCTAAACTTGCAAAAGAACGCGTTGAAAATGTAGAAGACGTAGTAAATGTAGGTGATGAGATCATGGTAAAAGTTATCGAAATCGATAAACAAGGCCGTGTTAACTTGTCCCGTAAAGATTGTTTAAAATAAGAGGTGTTACATGGATATTCGTGGCTTTGAAGTAGTTTCTGCTTTTGAAGAACAAGATATCAATTTACCGACACGTAAAACAACAGAAAGCGCAGGCTATGATATTGAATGCGCTGAAGCTGTTACTTTAGAACCAGGTCAAGTAGTATTAGTGCCAACAGGTATTAAAGCTTTCATGGCATACGATGAATACCTTGCCATTCACATTCGTTCTAGCATGGCTATTAAGCGCCATCTAGCACTCGTAAATAGCACAGGTATCATCGATAGCGATTACTATAATAATGAGGAAAACGAAGGTCATATCATGATCGCTTTACTCAATTATGGTAAAGAAACAGTTTCCCTTGAAAAAGGCGAGCGCGTTGCCCAAGGCATCTTCTCTAAATACCTTATCACTAACGATGACGATGCTACAGGCATTCGTACAGGTGGTATTGGTAGCACTGGGACTATGTAAACTAAATACGATTCTAAATAGAATGGTGAAAGCCGCTCAACCGACGTTGGGCGGCTTTTTCTAATAAAATTTTCTAAATTAATTATTGACACACACGGATACGTGTACTATAATTACATCATCAGGTGAGTTAAATCACCAACATGTAGAACAGAAAGACTTAGGTTCTAACAGCAATCTTATAATATATATAGCTTAATAGAGATGAGTATAGAATCTAGTATAATTTAATAGTTATCGTTCATAAACGATTCATAAGGTTAGACACTTGCAGCAATCCATTGATTAAATAACCAGAAAAAGTGATTTTGGAGACCTTTTGGTCTAGAGTATCGTGTCTAGTTAGCCTTAGCCTCAGTGAGGTTAGTAATTGTCTTGAACTTTGTATTGTAACCGCTCACGGTTGTCGTGTTTATTTTGTCTTCAAAATTTACGTTGTGATAATCCGGAGTGGTTTTTTATATGCTAAGGAGATAGGAACTATGAATACATTTATGGACGCTTTAACGAAAAATGAGAAATCTTATACTGCAAATGATGGTACTGCATATCGTACGAGTGGTAGTAAATTAGTGGATCTTAATTTTTCTGTGCCTGCATTGCGCCAAGCGGCTGTTAATTTCTATGGTAAAGATGAACATAGTCGATACTTTTATGGTGAAGATTCGACTATGGATGCAGTAGAATCATTGCGTTTATTTATTACATCTTACGAGGAAGATCCTATTTATACCATGAAATGGCTTATGTATGCCCGCCATATTAAGTTAGGACTTGGCGAGCGTGATGTATTTCGCATGATGCTTACAAAAGTCGGTGATTTGCATCCAGAGATAGCATTGCAATTTATCATCGGCACCGAGTTATGGAACTATGGTCGTTGGGATGATGTGCTACGCATCTATTTTGATACAACGAGTGGTATTTTACATGATGGACTAGGAGAGCTAATTGCCAATCAGTTTAGACGTGATGTTATAGGCTGTGGACTCGGCGATTCCATTAGCTTGTTAGCTAAATGGATGCCGTCCAATAATACATCCTCTAAACAAAAACGTTCTGAGGCGGTTATTTTGCAATCCTTGTTACATCTAAGTGCACGAGAGTACCGTAAAACTCTGTCTAGATTGCGCGAATATCTAGCGGTGGTAGACCGCAAGGCTTCTCTTAACCAATGGAACGATATTAATTATAATCATGTACCATCTAAAGCTAATCTTAAATATCGTCAAGCCTTTTTAAAACATGATGAAGAACGTCGTAAGGCCTATCTTACATCATTACAAAAGGGTGACAATGCTGTTAAAATTAATGCGAACTCTATGTTTTTGTATGATATTGTACAAGCCTATATAGATAATAATAGTTGTTGGAGAAATGTTTTAAAACCGCATGATGAAACCTTAGAGCAATTATGGCATGCCCAAGAACCACCTAAGGATTATGACGATATTCTAGTCATACGAGATGGGTCTGGATCTATGGGGCAAATTCTATCTGGTAATAGTTATGTCACAGCACTTAGTGTAGCAGATTCGATTGCATTGTATTGTGCACAGCATAATAAGAATGAATCTTTTAAAAATCGATTGATTACCTTTAGTAATCGTCCAGAGATCGTTGATATTTCGATGTGTCAAACATTGAGGGATAAGTTAAGACGCTTACATCGATTTGACGATTATAGCAATACGGATATAGAGGCAAATTTTGACTTAATTCTAGACACAGCTGTTAAAAATCATCTGCGTCAAGAGGAACTGCCTTCATCGTGCCTTATTATTTCTGATATGCAGTTTGATCAAGCTACTCTGCATGAAGATAACACTACCGTTATTGAATCGTGTCGCCGGAAGTTTGAAGCCCTTGGGTATACTTTGCCACGGTTAATTTTCTGGAATGTATCTGTCTATGCACATAATACTATTCCTGTACAAGTGCATCCGAGCGGTGTTATCCTCGTATCTGGTTTCTCGAAAGCAATCGTAGATATGGTAGTATCTAGAGAACTCGATCCTGAAACGGCACTTAAAGCTGAGCTAGATGCAAAGTGTAGTATTGTAGATACAGTACTACAAGACTATGTAAAGGTAGCGTAATATTTATATAATCTTGTTCCATAAGGTTCTTATTAGTCTAGTTATGACTAGTAGGACCTTATTTTTGTGCATTTAATTTGTGATATAATGAAGAGTAGGTTTTATATGGTAACAATCATTTTATATACGAGGAATTATATATGGCAATTAGCAAAGAGATACAAAAATCAAGCGAAATGAAATTTGATGGTAAACTAATTAAAGTTACTTATGATATAGCTGATGTTAATGGTAATGAAGCGTGGCGAGAGGTAGTTCATCATCCTGGTGCTACAGCGATTGTAGTTGTTACGGAAGATAATAAAATTGTAATGGAGCGCCAATTCCGTTATGCTCTGCAACAGCCTTTGCTTGAAATCCCAGCAGGTAAATTGGATCCTAATGAGGAGCCTCTAACTTGTGCTAAACGTGAGTTAGCAGAGGAGACCGGGTATCGTGCTAACGAGTGGATTCCATTAGGGACTATTGCAACAAGCCCTGGATTCTGTAATGAAGTATTACATTTATATTTAGCGAAAGATCTCACTATGGGTGAAACTAATTGGGATCCCGACGAATATGTAGAGCTAGAGTACTTTACATTACCTGAATTATTAGAGGCTATTAAGAGTGAGCAAATTAAGGATAGTAAATCTTTGGCAGCCCTTATGCTTGCTATGCCTTATCTTAAGTAGTACTTTATTTTCATAATTATATATAGTATAATTAACACATAAAGAGAGCCAAATAACGTGCCGTTAGCGTTAGGCTCATCTAAAATAGGGAAATTTGATGATGCCTAACGTGTTGAGGTGGTAGGATACCTCATACGTTAGGCGTTTTCATTATTATTTACGGCTATTAAAAAATATCGTAATCATAATAGTAATGATTGCTACTATGAGCATAGAAAAATCTATCATTATAGATAGCGATTCATATGTTGTCATAGCATCACCTCCTTACGGAGATGAACCTAACTCACGTTATTTGACCCTTAAAGGTAGTATAGCATGGATTATTCTGCTTGAGTATTACATTAGGAGTACTTATGTATAAAAGAATTATTTTATTAGTTATGGACTCTGTTGGTATCGGTCACGCTGCTGATGCTGCAAAATTTGGTGATGAAGGTTCTAATACTTTGGGCCATATTGAATCAACGGCTGGTCAGATTCATTGTCCTAATTTAAAATCTATTGGCTTAGGTCGCATTGCTGATATTTTTGATACTGGTGAAAGCATTAAAGGTGCTTTTGGCCGCATGGCTGAGCTTAGTACTGGTAAAGATACGACTAGTGGTCATTGGGAGATGATGGGGCATCCCGTTACCGTTCCATTCCCAACCTTTTATGAAGGTTTCCCAAAAGAATTAATGGATACTTTCACAAAAGAGACAGGCTATGGTTATCTTGGCAATGAAGTAGCATCTGGTACAGAAATTATTGAGCGTCTTGGGGCAGAGCACATCAAAACAGGTAGGCCTATTGTATATACCTCGGCAGATTCTGTATTCCAAATTGCTGCTCATGAAGATGTAATTCCTATCGATGAATTATACCGTATTTGCCAAATTACCCGTGATAAGGTATGCATCGGTGATTACTATGTAGGTCGTATTATTGCACGTCCTTTCGTAGGTGAACTAGGTAGTTTTGTTCGCACCTCTAATCGTCATGATTATAGTCGTATGCCTGAGAAAAAGATGGTACCTCAAGAGCTACAAGATGCAAATATTCCAACTGTCGCTGTTGGTAAAATTGGAGATATTTATGCTCATGTAGGATGGGATGAAAGCTATCCAACAAAGACTAATTCCCATGGCATGAATATGGTTCCATACTTACTTGGTTCCTCCTTTGAGCGTGGTTTAATGATGGTTAATCTCGTTGAATTTGATAGCTTATATGGTCATCGCAGAAATGTAGAAGGATACAAACGAGCTATTGAGGACTTTGATTATCAGCTAGGCGGCTTATTACAATTACTGAATGATGACGATTTACTACTCATCACTGCTGACCATGGTAACGATCCAACTTGGGAGGGAACCGATCATACTCGTGAATTAGTACCAATTCTTGCTTATAGTCCACGTATTGATGGACCAATAGACCTTGGTGATAGAAAGAGCTTTGCTGATATTGGGGAAACTATATTAGAAAACTTTAGTCTAAAACAATGGGGCATTGGTACATCGTTCTTAGATAAACTTAGTAAATAATTTTCTAATATGTTTTTTGTACTTTTAGATTCAGAATCTATATTACTAGCTATGTACGACACTGATATTATTTAAAATAACAAATTAATATACTATATATGAGATACTACCAGTTAAAAATAAACAGTTTTAACTGGTAGTATCTTTAAATGCAGATATGATGGTAGCCATTGAACGTATTCGTGAAATTGGTGGGGGCTATGTTATTACAAGTGAAGGTAAAGTCGTAGAAGAATTAGCCCTCGAAGTAATGGGGTTAATTACAAATTGACCACACAAATTACTACCACTGGTGTAATGGAGTTTTAGTATTTAGTGTAAGAAAAATATAATAGAAAAAGAGGTTGTAACTAGAATGCGATTAAATCACATTTTGTTGCAACCTCTTTTGGTTTTATTACAGGATATTTCTAGAAAAGATATGATTATTTTATTATAGTAAACCCTTATTTTCCATCATTTCTTTTATATTTAGTAAGGTGGATTTGCAAACTGCATCATATTCTAGTGTACTCAAGAAATCTGCAAATTTTCTATCATCTTCGTTTTTACAGTTTTCATAAGGAATTTTACCATTTTGTTGATATGGTTCTAGAATTCGATTTCGCCGGTACTTCCAAGTATTATAATAAGGACCTTTAAATTTTGTCATAAAGCCATTGCTATCGACTAATACAAAGCCTTCAGACTCATGATATGAATTGAGTTCTTTATTTATGATGTTTGTCAGTTCGTCCATAGTATTTACTTGTTGAACTGTTTTTACAATAGATATCAACTGTGTATCATATTTCTTAAGGATGGAGTCTAGTTCTGCTAGCCTCTCCCTAGAGAAAGATACATCAATATGTTTACCATTTACATCTAGCGTATTTTGAATCATATCAAGTACATAAAGATGATCTTGGTCATATTTTATAATATGTGTATCTTCTTGGCTGATGACTTCAAACATCATAGAACAGCAATTACGTTTTAATAATTCTTTGATTTCTTCTTGTAGGCTTGTAGGTAATTTTTGGAATAAATTTTTAAACAAATCTACGTGCATACCTTCTGTAGTAGATTTAGAAGCAAAGACTAACTCATCATTAATGACACCAAGAATAGAAAGGTATCCATTTTCTTTAGTTCGAATTTCTACAGGAAAGGAGAGAGTATTAGCTAAATTATTTAACTCAGTTTCTGGTCGTTCATTGAGATTAAAGAATTTATTATAACTACGTAATTTTACATCTCCTGTCATACGATCCACAAATAATCCCCGAGCTTGTACTGTATTTTCATTCCATAATCGTTTGTGGAATACACGTGAGGTAAAGTTCAAGGAATATAGGTTAGGGGAGCATTTTTTTACTTTTACTAATTTAGAATTACCTAAAATATTAATATCTTCATTTTGCGTGAAAATGACATATTGTGTCATGTTTTGGTATTCATGGCGCATGTACTCTTTGTCGTACACATCATTTTTAATACCATTTTTAGTAAAAGCATCTGCAGTAATATCAATGTATTTGAGCTCTCCACCAAACTCTACTTCGCCTTCTAAACAGAAGGAATATTTACCATCTGGAACACCACGATGACCATGAATTTGAATAAAGTTTTGACACATACCTTTTTCGTAATTATTATCATATATTTTAGCAATATCTGTTTCGTAAGCTCCAAAACCATTTATAAAGGTAGAGGTAGCTATAAAGGTCATGTTAGGTACATAGGAAAGACCAGCATGGGATACTAAATACTTTTTGCCATGAAAGCTGAAAGGATAGCATTGACGAAGTGATTTATAAAAGAGGCGTAATTCTCGTTGAAGTGATTCTACATCTTTTTTTGTCATATCTTTTACGATAGGTGCCACTACTTCTTTCATAAATCGTTTGGAATGATTTAAGTTTGTATCGAATGCAAAGTTTGCAATATGTCGTTCGTGATTGCCTTCTAACATAATCGTATTAGGTAATGTGCTGAGGCGCATCATTTCATATATCATTTCTTTATTTTCAATACCGCGCTCCAAATAGTCGCCACAAAAGATATAAAGTGTTTTTTCATCCCATGGAGTGATAGCTTGTTGTAATGCCGTGTAACAGCCGTGAATATCACCGATGATACGTACTCGTTCATATCGATTCGTTAAATTTACAGTAAAGTAATTGTTGATTTCATCGATAGAATTTATTTTCCTACAAAACTTTGGTAATGTAGTTGTTTTAATCATCTTGTGCATGCGGTGTATAACTTGCTCAGGCACTCGTTTGTAATCTGTTCGTATAGCATTACGAGCTAAACATTCTTCTAATGATGTATCTGGTTCGTAGTAATATACAGTATATTTATATTTGTTAAGCAATTCTTTATATGTATTAACAGCTTTAGATGTAGTGTGGGTAGCATCTAAAACGACAAAGTCGCCATTGCTCATTCGTTTCTCTAAGCAATCTAATAGGAGTTCCCAGGCCGGACCATTATCCTCTTGTGAAATATACCAGCCGCTTTCACCAAGGGAAGGGCTGCGTAATAGCATACGGAAATGATCGGCTTCTAAGGTGTAAGCCTCAAGATTGTTGTCACGAATCCACTGAGACTTACCACTAGCAGGAGCACCACGCATTAATAATAGTGTTCTCATAGTAATAGTCCTCTAATCTGCCCATAGGGCGTAATAAAATATAACTGTATAAAAAACGAAATAATCATTATATATAAAATGAAAAAGGGCATAAAAAAACAGCCTCAACGGAAATCCGAGAGACTGTCTTACTTGCTTTTAAAATTATAAAGCGTTTACTTTAGCTGCAAGGTTGGATTTTTTGCGAGCTGCAGTGTTTTTATGAAGTACACCTTTGGAGGCTGCTTTATCAATTACGCTAGTAGCATGAACAAGTGCTTGTTTTGCTTCTTCTACTGCGCCTGCTTGAACAGCTTCTACGGTTTTACGACTTGCTGTACGGATTTGAGATTTTACAGCGGCGTTTTTCGCACGACGTTCAGCATCCGTTTTTACGCTTCTAATACTGGATTTAATGTTTGGCAATTGAGTCACCTCCTTAAAAATCGTTTCTTATACCTGAATGATTATATCATACCACATATTGATACGCAAGGACTTTTCAGCCCAATATTTTCCTTGTTAGTATGAAGTATAAAACATTTTCTATTGTTCTTTAACTATAGCATATAAGTCTGTTTTATGAAATCAAGATTATTAATATATTTGCTAGTGTTGTAATTAGTTATTTATTTTGATTTTAAAGGTTAGTTAGCCCCATTATGTTATAATAAAGGATAGAATTAAGCGAGGTGTATTATGAAAAAATTAATGATTATAGATGGCAGTAGTTTGTTATTCCGTGCATTTTTTGCGTTACCACCGTTGAAGTCTGCTTTGGGGACTCCAACGAATGCGGTGTATGGTTTTTTAACTATGCTCATCAAATTGTACGAAGAAATTAATCCTGATTATATTGCCGTAGCTTTTGATAAAGGTCGTCAGACATTCCGTACTGAAATGTACAGCGAATATAAAGGCAATCGTCCAGATGCACCAGAGGATTTACGTCCACAGTTTAGTCTTATTCAAGATGTATTAAAAGCTTTAGGTATTTGTGTTATTGAAGAAGAAGGCTTTGAAGGGGACGATATTCTAGGATCTTTAAGTAAGAAATTTGGTACATCAGAGATGGCTGTTCAAATTATTACTGGTGACCGCGATAATCTGCAGCTCGTTACAGAGCATAGTCACGTGTTCTTAACTAAAAAAGGTATTTCTGACATGTTAGAGGTTACTCTTGATAACATGGAAGAACTTTATGGCTATGGTCCTGATAAGGTTATCGAAATGAAAGCCCTTATGGGTGATTCCTCTGATAATATTCCAGGTGTACCAGGTGTAGGTGAAAAAACGGCTCTTAAATTGATTACAGAATACGGTAATCTTGAGTCCGTATATGACCATATCGAAGATATTTCCGGTAAGAAATTAAAAGAGCGACTCGTAGAAAATAAAGACTTAGCGTTTTTATCTCGTGAATTGGCAACCATTAAGACAGATATGGATTTATCTTACAAGGTTGAAGATTTTGTACAAAATTTCCATACCTCTGAGGTGCAGCCTTTATTCGAAACCTTGGGATTTACTAAATTAACGCCTCGTATTGTACAAGTAATGGGCGGAGAGGAAGCCGATTTTGGTGATCCTGGTTCTTTATTTGCTCCACAAGAGGAAATTTCTCTAGATGATTTAGCAGATGCTAACGCTTTAACCTCTGAGTTCTATACAGATAAAATGGTGGCAGTACATGTTGTGCTAGATGGTAAAACTCCATTTAGAACAGTAACAAATGCGTATTTATCTAATGGTGATACTATTGTAAAAACAGACGATACTAAAGCTGTATTAGCTGTTTTACAAGGTGCAAATGCTATCGTTACTACTCAAACCAAAGAGATTATTGAAGCCATTGGTGAAGATGCACCAGCTGAGATTTCTTTATTTAATGATGATAAAACCGCTCGTGTCCATGATATGTCTCTTCTTGCGTACTTGTTAGATCCTACGCGTACTAACTATGGTTATCTATATTTAACGGAACGTTTCTCCGTGCCAAGCATTGCTAGTGGTAGTGTAGATGTAGAATGCGTGTCCATGGTGAAAGCTTTACTCGCAATGAACGAAGTCGCTTGTGAATCTGCACGCCGTGAAGAGCTTTGGTCTCTATATGAAACGATTGAGTTGCCATTGATTCATACTTTAGTGGTAATGGAGAAAAATGGTATTTATATTGATACAGAAAAATTAGCTGAAACTACGTCTCGTTTTAAAGAGGAACTAGCGCAAGTACAGCAAGAGATTTACGATATCGCAGGGGAAACTTTCAACATTAACTCGCCTAAACAATTGGGTGTTATATTGTTTGAAAAGATGAACTTGCCAATCATTAAGAAAACTAAGACGGGCTATTCTACTGATGCAGAAGTACTTGATATGCTTCGTCATGAAAGTCCGATCGTAGAGAAAATCTTGGCATACCGTTCTGTAGCTAAGCTAGTATCTACGTATTGTGAAGGCTTGGCCGTCCTCATTAATGATAAGACTAAGCGTATTCATACGACCTTTAATCAAATGGTTACCGCAACAGGACGTCTCAGCTCTTCTGACCCTAACTTACAAAATATTCCGGTTCGTACTGAAAAAGGGCGTGAAATTCGTGCCTTATTCTACCCAGGTGCAGGGTACGATACATTAGTTAGTGCCGATTATTCTCAAATTGAGTTACGTATTTTAGCGCATCTTTCAGGTGATGAAGCTTTAATCAAAGCCTTCGTAGAAGGCAAGGATATTCACCGTTTTACTGCGGCGGAGGTACTAGGAAAATCTCAAGAGGATGTTACGAGTGAAGAACGTTCCCATGCGAAGGCGATTAACTTCGGTATCATTTACGGTATTTCTGACTTTGGCTTGTCTCGTGACCTTGGTATTACACGTGGTGAAGCTAAAAACTATATTGATCTATACTTTAGTCGTTATCCTAAGGTTAAAGAGTATATGGATCGCATGGTTCAAGAAGCTCATGAAACTGGTAAGGTTCGCACTATGTTCGGTCGTCAACGTGAATTGCCTGATATTAACAGCCGTAACTTTAACCGTCGCTCCTTTGCAGAACGTACGGCAATGAACACACCAATTCAAGGTACTGCGGCAGATATTATTAAGTTGGCTATGAACCAAGTCGAGAAAAAGCTAGAAGAAGGAAACTTTACATCCCGTCTTTTATTACAGGTACATGACGAACTTGTATTAGAAGTGGTGAACTCTGAATTAGAAGCAGTAGAAGAATTATTACGTACTACTATGCAATCTGTTGTGGAGTTACAAGTACCTCTTATTGTAGATGTACATCATGCGGAAAATTGGGCGTTAGTCAAATAATAGTTTCTTAATATTAGTTTATTAAAAATAGTAGGTATATATGTTTAAAATAGGATTAACTGGTGGTATTGCATCGGGCAAGAGTACAGTCCTTACCTATTTTAAGGACAAAGGAATACCTTATATCGATGCAGATATCGTCGCTCGTGAGGTAGTAGAGCCCGGTACTGAAGGTTTAGAAGCAATTGTGGATGCCTTTGGTTCTAATGTATTGCATGATGATGGTACATTAAATCGTGAAGCACTGGGAGCTATTGTCTTTCATAATGAAGAAAAGCGCCGACAACTAAATGATTGTTTGAAAGAACACATTCGAAATCGGATTATGGAACTTACAGCTCATTATGAGTCGAATCGTGCAGCTGTTTTAATCTATGACATTCCCTTACTCATAGAAGGTGAATGGTATACCATGATGGATGAGGTGTGGCTCGTTTATGTAAACGAACTAACACAAATAGAACGCTTGATGAGTCGTAATGGCTTTTCTAAAGAGGATGCCATGGCTCGTATTAAGAGTCAAATGCGACTCGACGATAAACGCTCTTATGCAGATCTAATCATTGATAATAATGGTACGCCTCAGGCTTTGACCGCAAAATTAGATACAATTTGGAGTGACCGTTTAGAGCCGCTTTTACAAAAACCTCAATAATAACAGTATATGTGTCAAAATTGGTATATAAAAAATAGTATTAAATGGTATAATAAGCCCATGTAATTTAGTATCATATTGTCTATCATTTTCTTATATGCTAGATAATTGTAAATGTTATAGTAATTATGTGTAGAAAGGGGGATATATGAAACGTGCAACGGCAACGGCGCTGTCTTGCGTCGTACTTGGATGGTTTTATTTTACACATCTAGATGATCCTTTGGCGCGTCAAACCGCGTATCCCTTTAACTATAGAGATGTAGTGATGGCTGCCGCTGAGAAAGAGCAAGTGCCCCCGTCCTTGGTGGCTAGTGTTATCTTGGCTGAAAGTAAATACAAGAACACTGCTGAGTCTGAAACAGGTGCTCTTGGGTTAATGCAACTCATGCCTGATACGGCTCGTTGGGTAGCGCAACAAGTTGGCCATGGCAATTATACAGATCGCCAATTAAAAGAACCTACCACTAATATTGAGTTAGGCACTTGGTACTTAGGTCATTTATTAAAGGAATTTAATGGTGACGAAGTACAAGCGTTAGCTGCTTATAATGCAGGTCGTGGCCATGTGGAATCTTGGCTTCAGGAGAATAAGTGGAATGGTATGGCTGATACAATTCCGTTTCCTGAGACGCGTAGCTATGTAAAGGCTGTTTTACAGTATCAAGAAAGATATGAGGCATTGTATGGAAACGATCATTGAAGCTTGTAAAGGCTTAGACTATTCATGGTTGCCTCAAAGTGTTGAAGGTTTTACTTTAGTTACATCTAGTGATAGTGACTATGCAGAGTTAGCTAATCGTATTGAACGTGGAGAAGAGGTTTTAAGAGTACCTATTTTCCATTATCAAAATGACTTAGGTTGGCGTTGGTGTGCCTTATATGATAAAGAGGTAGAGGATTATACGGTACATATTGAGATGCCTTTATTTTCCTTTGTGGATATTTCCTTTGTAAGAGCTGATTTAGAATCTTTTTGGAACGGTCTTAAGGAACGATGTGTGAAGGGCTTAACAAATATGCTAATCGAACCATCTAATAATTTTACCTTTACTTATCGTCGCAGAGGGATTCCTACATGGGACTTCTCCGAGGTTATGCCTGAAGAGTTAGAAGGTTTTGTTCGAGATATTGATCCTGCTCACGGGATTCGCATGATTAATGGTTCTTTTATCGTTGGTGAATACCGTAAAATGGATGAGTGTACAGGTTTATTATTGTATTATAATGAGTTGCGCGATGAATATTTTGCAGAACTCCGTTATAAAAGCTATCCAGAAATCGATCATCATTTAGACGCTAAAAATCTAGATGATTTATCTGACGTGTTGCGTGAGCATTTAGGCCCTATATTACAAGGCTTAAATAACCGTGTTGATTAATTAGGATAGATTTGACTATGCTGTTATCGTAGTCATTTTTGAGTTTTATAAAATGACTTATGTGGTATTGATTTCTTAAATGCCCATTAGAAAGCGTAGAATTTGTATATACACCGTAAATGTGATATACTATATATGACTTTTATATAAATCTTTTAAAAGAGTGGGCTTATGTCCACTCTTTCATTTATGATTAGCCTAATTTTAAGGTGAATGAATCAAGAGATATATACAAGATGTTGTAATGAAGGAGGCGATGGCTATGAAGAGAGAAGCAGTGGAGGAATTTGTATCCTCTGTAGTTGAAGGTATAATAGCCGGCACCGATATGGAACTCGTTGATGTAGACTATGTGCGCGAACGTGATTGGTATTTGCGCGTCTATCTCGACAAACCAGGTGGTGTAGATTTGGATGATTGTCAGTTGGTGAGCGAAAAATTAAGTGCTGTCCTCGACGAAAAAGATCCAATTACGGAAAACTATTTATTGGAAGTATCTTCTCCAGGCTTAGATCGAGTTCTTAAGAAGGATAAGGATTTGATTCGCTATAATGGCCGAGACGTAGATATTCAGTTATTTAAACCTGTTAATGGCAGTAAGCAATTTACTGGTGCCTTACAAGGTTTTACGGATACAACTATCGACTTTACTATTAATGGTGAAAGCATGACATTTGAACGTTCTGCTATTGCACAAATTCGATTACATCTTGATTTTTAATATATGGAGGCATACGAGTGAGTCAAGAATTAATTCAAGCGGTAATGGTACTTACAAAGCAAAAAGGTTTTGCTCCTGAGGTTATCTTTGAATCCTTAGAGGCTGCATTATTGCAAGCATATCGCAAAGAACCAACATCTAACCCAGATGCGTACGTTGTGATTGACCGCGAAACAGGCGTTTATAAAGTAATGGCAAAAAAACAAGTAGTAGAAACTGTGGAATTACCTGAAACAGAAATCAGCTTGCTTGATGCTCGCAAAAAAGATAAACGTTTTGAGATTGGTGACGTAGTAGAAGTAGATGTAACTCCTGCCAACTTTGGTCGTAGCGCTGCCCATACTGCAAAACAAATGCTCATTCAACGTTTGAAAGAGGCTGAGCGCAGTGTAGTATATGAAGAATACTATAGCCGCGAAGGTGATATCATCACTGGCGTCATTACTCGCGTAGAAGGAAAAAATGTATTTATTGATCTTGGTAAAACAGAAGCAATCTTACCACCAACAGAGCAAATTGCTACTGAAACATATCGTGAAGGGGACCGCATTAAGTGCTATATCGTAGAGGTTAAGAAAACTACGAAAGGCCCTCAAATCATGATTTCCCGTACACATCCAGGCTTATTAAAACGTCTCTTTGAATTAGAAGTGCCAGAAATCTTTGAAGGCGTTGTGGAGCTTAAGTCTGTAGCTCGTGAGCCAGGTATGCGCTCTAAAATCGCTGTATATAGCCGTGATGAAAATGTTGATCCTGTAGGTGCTTGCGTAGGTCCTAAAGGTCAACGTGTACAACATATCGTTGATGAATTACACGATGAAAAAATTGACATTGTTAAATGGGATGAAGATCCAGCAATTTACATTGCTAACTCCTTAAGCCCGGCGAAGGTTATATCTGTAGATGTAAGCGAAGAAGAAAAATCTTCTTACGTAGTAGTGCCTGACTACCAATTATCTTTAGCGATTGGTAAAGCTGGTCAAAATGCTCGTTTAGCGGCCAAGTTAACAAACTGGAAAATTGATATTAAAAGCGAAACTCAAGCTGCTGAAGAACCTTTCACAGGTTTTGGCAATGCTGAGGAAGGTGAATAGTCATGAAACCGAAATCCCAACCTATGCGAACTTGTGTAGGATGTGGTGAGCCTAAGGCTAAACGCGAATTGATTCGAGTAGCTTTGAGCCCAGACGGTAACATCAGTATTGATCGCACTGGTAAAGCACCAGGACGTGGAGCCTATCTATGTGAATCCATGTCGTGCTTTGAGCAAGCCTATAAGGCAAAACGATTAGAACGGTCATTAAAGCATGGTGTATCGAAAGAGATATACGAAGCATTACAACGTGATTTACAAGAGAATGAGTAATCACTGATATACATGAATGAAGATAAAATTTTGAATCTCTTAGGTCTAGCACAACGAGCAGGCAAAGTTATTTCCGGTGATTTCATCGTAGAAAAGGCTATAAAGAGAAAGGAACCGAAATTGGTACTTCTCGCTGGTGACTGTGCAGCCAACAATGAAAAGAAATATACTCAACTAGCAGAGACACATCAGATTCCACTTCATAGTATTGCCAATAAAGAGGCGTTAGGAACGGCCATTGGTAAAGAAGTTAGGGTAGTAGTTGCCGTACTAGATGATGGATTTGCAAAGGCAATATTAAAAGAGATTGATCGATAATAAGGGGGTATGTAGATGTCCAAAAAGCGCGTCCATGAAATCGCCAAAGAGTTCGGCGTAGAAAGTAAGCAGATTATTTCTATTTTGCAACAACATAATGTAAATGTTACGAAAGCAGTTAATTCTGTAGATGATTCTGGTTATGAAATTGTAAAAAAACAATTGAGTAAGAAATCTGAAGCACCTAAAGTAGCACAAAAAACAGAACAAAAAGTAGAACAAAAATCTGCTCCAACTGCAGCTCATAAACAAGAAGCTGCGCCACATAAACAACAACATTCAAATCGTTCTAACGAACAGAAAAAGGATAATCGTAAACAAGGTGGTCAAAAACAAGACGATCAATCTAAACAAAACGACCACAAAAAAGGCAATGTACGTCACGTACAAATTTCTGAGCCTACACGTAAATCCGATGGTAACCAACATGGTGGTGACCGCGCTAATAACCGCCCTAATAACAATAATAACCGCAATAATGACAACCGCAATAATAACGGTCGTCCTAATGATGCGCGTAATAACGACAATCGCAATAACGATAATCGTAATAGCGACAACCGCAACAACGATAATCGCAACAACGATAATCGCAATTCTAATAACAATGATCGACGTAACAAGAAAAATAAAAAAGGTGGCAACAATCGCCCTCAATCCTTGTTATCTACATCTATGCAAAAGAAAAAGAATCGCGTAAAACATCGTAATGAACAGTACTTACAACAAAAAGCTGAGGCTGAACGTAAGGCTGAAGCAGCGATTGCCACAGAAATTGAATTGTCTGGTTCTTTAACTGTTAAAGAACTAGCTGAAAAAATGGGCCGAGAAGTATCTGAAATTATCAAAAAATTGATGCTTTTAGGTGTAATGGCAAGTATTAACCAAGAGGTTGATGTTGATACAGCTACAATCGTAGCAGAAGAATTTGGTGTAACTGTAACTGAAGTAGAACCTGAAGAGGATCCTACTGATATTATCGAAATTGAAGATGCACCAGAAACATTAAAACCTCGTCCACCAGTAGTTACTATCATGGGTCACGTTGACCATGGTAAAACATCCTTATTGGACGTAATTCGTCAAACTAACGTAACAGCTGGCGAAGCTGGCGGTATTACTCAACATATCGGTGCTTACCAAGTTCGTTATAACGACAATAAAATCACATTCCTTGATACTCCTGGCCATGAAGCGTTTACAGCTATGCGTCTTCGCGGTGCTAAATCTACAGATATCGCAGTTCTCGTTGTAGCTGCTGATGATGGTGTAATGCCGCAAACTATCGAGGCTATTAACCATGCTAAATCTGCGGATGTACCTATTATTGTTGCTATCAACAAAATGGATAAACCAGGTGCTAACCCAGACCATGTTAAACAACAATTGTCTGAACATGGCCTTTTACCAGAAGAATGGGGCGGCGATATAATCATGGTTCCTGTATCTGCTAAACAAAAACAAGGTATCGATGACTTGCTCGAAAATATCTTGCTCGTAGCAGAGGTTATGGAATTGAAAGCTAACCCTAACCGTAAAGCTTATGGCGTAGTTATCGAGGCTCAACTTGATAAAGGCCGTGGTGCTGTATGTACCGTATTAGTACAAAAAGGTTCCCTCCGTGTAGGTGACACAGTACTTGCTGGTACTGCATACGGTAAAGTTCGTGCTATGACAAATGAACGCGGCGAAAAAGTAAAAGTAGCTCGTCCATCTATGCCAGTAGAAATCTTAGGTTTCTCCGAAGTTCCACAAGCTGGTGAAATCATCAATGGTATGGATGATAACGAAGCGCGTGCAATCGCTGAAAAGCGTATTGCAAAACAACGCGTTCAAGAATTACAAGCAACTCACAAAGTTACATTGGATGATATTTTTAACCAAATTCAACAAGGTGAGTTAAAAGACCTTAACATCATCATCAAAGCTGACGTTCAAGGTTCTGTAGAAGCATTGCGTCAATCTTTAGAAGGTATTAAAAACCCTGAAGTTCGTATTGTTATCGTCCATGCTGCAGTAGGTGCTATCAACGAATCCGATATCATGTTGGCTTCTGCATCTAATGCAATCGTAATGGGCTTCAACGTACGTCCTGATGCTAATGTTCGCCGCGCTGCGGAAAATGAAAAAGTTGACCTTCGTACATATCGCGTAATCTATGATGCTATCAACGATGTTGAGTCTGCAATGCGTGGTATGTTAGCACCTCAATTCAAAGAGGTTATCGTTGGTCGTGCTGAAGTACGTCAAGTAATCTCTACACCTAAAGCAATTGTTGCTGGTTCTTATGTAACTGAAGGTCGTATTACTAACGACTCTGAAGTACGTTTGATCCGTGATGGCATCGTCGTATTTGAAGGTAAGGTTGACTCCTTACGCCGCTTTAAAGACGAAGTGAAAGAGGTTAAAACATCCTTCGAATGTGGTATTTCCTTGGAAGGTTACCGCGATGTGAAGGAAGGCGACGTTATCGAAGCATACTTAATGGAAGAAATTGCACCTCAATTCTAGGAGGTTTATATGAGTGACGTTCGTGTCAGAAAATTACAAGAATTTATCAAACAAGAGGTAAGTCAAATGTTGATGCGCGGGTTGAAGGATCCTCGCATCGGCTTTACTACGATCACTGATGTTCATGTAACAGGTGATTTACGGGAAGCTACGATTTATGTTTCCTTGTTTGGTTCTGATAAGGAAAAACAAGATACCCTTATCGCATTAAAGCATGCAGCTGGCCATATTCGTACTGAGCTTGGCAAAGTACTTAAATTGCGCCATATTCCTTCTATCACTTTTGATAAGGATACGTCTTTAGACTATAGCATGCATATCGAATCCCTTTTGAATGAAATCAAAAAGGACGAAGAAACAAATTAACAAATTAACACAAAGGATACAGAACATGAGTAAGATTACTATTAATCAATTACATATGGCTCTGTGTGAAGCTAATTCTATTATGCTAACCGTCCATGTTAGACCTGATGGCGATGCTATCGGGTCCATGGTGGCCTTTTACGAAGCCCTTATAGGACAAGGTAAAACTGTATATATGGTAGTGGATGATGTAGTTCCTGAGAAGTACTCATTCTTACGATATACGGACCACATCCATGATGTAGCGTACTTTGAAACTAACCCAGTTGACATTGATATGCTTATGATTTTGGATGCTAGCACGTATGAGCGAATTGGCAAAGTAGGTGCACTCTGGAGTGCACCTATTTTTAATATAGACCACCATATTTCCAATACGGAATTTGCTGATCATCTATATTTGAAGTCAGAATTTGCTGCTACAGGTGAAATTGTTACGGACTTATGTACGAAATGGAATTGGCCTATCACCGAGTCGATGGGCACCGCATTATATATGGCGATTGCTACAGATTGTGGGTTCTTTAAATTTAGTAACACCACAGCGAATACCCTTGAAATGGCTGCTAAATGTGTAGCTGCAGGGGCTAGACCAAATGTTATTTCTGAAACGATTGAGGCCGTATCTGCTAGTCGTCTTGAATTAACTAAACAAGTAATGCAAACTATTGAGTTCCACAAGAATAATACAGTAGCAACCATTGATTTGAATCGAGAAGCTATGAATATTCTTGGAGATGATACAGATGGTTTTGTAGATATTATTAGAAACGTCGATACTGTTGATGTAGCCATTTTATTAAAAGCAGAAGCCGATGATAGAACTCGTGTTAGTTTACGTTCTAAAGGTATTGATGTAAACGCAGTAGCCAGTCACTTTGGTGGAGGCGGTCATATTCGCGCTTCTGGTTGCACTATTAATCTACCGTTAGAAGAGGCAAAACAAGCTCTTATTGAGGTAATTAAGTAATGGATGGCATTTTACCATTTTTAAAACCGCCTGGTATTACGAGTCATGATGCTGTAGCTATTTGTCGCCGTATTTTAAAAGAAAAGCGCATTGGTCATAGTGGTACACTTGATCCGATGGCTTATGGTGTATTACCAATATTTCTAGGTAAGGCTACGCGCCTCATAGAGTATACTGAAGGTTTTGATAAAACCTATGTAGCTGAATGTAAATTTGGAACTTTTACAGATACTGAAGATAGCTCTGGACAACCTGTATTACCTGATACAGATATGGTGTTGCGTGACGGTGTTGTATTGAATGAATCTATTCAGTCTTCTGAGCTCTCTGGGTCTATGCTTAAGCCAACATTTGATGAATTGGTTAATACCTTGAATACCTTTGTAGGCATTCAAAATCAGAGGCCATCTAAGTATTCTGCGATTAAAGTAAATGGTATTCGAGCTTATGAATATGCACGAAAAGGGATCCCTGTAGAATTGCCATTACGTCAAATTCATATTAAACATATTGAATTAATAGCCTATGGATTCCCATACTTTACGGTTCGCGTTACTTGCTCAGGCGGTACTTATATTCGTTCGTTATTACGCGATATTTGTTTTTCTCTAGGCATACCAGGAACTATGACTTCTTTAGCACGTACTCAAGTGGGACCTTTTGCTATCGATTCCGCAAAAATAGCGGAAGAGTTAATATTACATGGTGAAAGCCTTTTACTACCAACAGAAGTGGCGGTATCTCATCTTTCACAAGTGACTGTAAATAGTGTACAATTAAAGATGATGGTGCAAGGCAAGGAGTTGCCTATTAACAGTGAATTTTCTTTCACTGAGCCAGATAATTTGTATAGAGCCTATGGACCGCATGGTTTTATTGGTATTATGAAACGAACAAACCACTCCTTAAAGGTGGAAAAAAATATTTTTATTGAAGGATAAATATGAAACAAATACATTCGTTTGATGAACTACGTCAAATCAAAGATACAAAAGTATATGCCCTTGGTACCTTTGATGGCATTCATCGAGGTCATCAACGAGTTATACGTAAGGCTGTTGAGGAGGCTGCATCAGTTAATGGTGTTAGTATCATCATAACCTTTGAACATCATCCGTTGACGATACTACATCCAGAACGAGTACCTAAACGGTTGATTCAAGAAGACATTTTGAATACAGTCATTGAAAGCCTCCAGGTGGATTATATTTTGCGATTACCGATGACTGAAGCATTGCTTAACATGTGTGCTGATGAGTTTTTAAATGCCCTTTGTAAAGATACTAATGTAGAAGCTATCGTCGTTGGTGAAAATTTCACATTTGGTGCTAAAGGGCTAGGTAATCCTGAATATATGAAACAAGTATTGGCAGATAAGGCGATACAAGTTTTAGTTCAGCCTTTATTGCCTTGTGATGGACTTAGTACTCCTATTTCAAGTACTGAGATTAGAAAAGCTATTCGAGAAGGCCGTCTAGAAGATGCCACTCATTGGCTTGGTCGACCATTCCAGTTTAAAGGTACTGTTATAAAAGGTGATCAACGGGGACGTACATTAGGATTCCCTACATTAAATTTATTGCTTCCTAATGAAATGGCTACACCTCCAGATGGAGTGTATGCTAATCGTGTATGCATTGATGGCATTTGGTATGATGGGGTAGGTAATGTTGGAGACAATCCAACATTTAAAAACCAGTACCATAGATGTGAAGTACACGTATTTGACTTTGACCAAGATATATATGGAAAAGAAGTAATCGTACAATTTATTTCCTATCTTAGAGGGGAAGTTAAATTTAATAATTTACAAGATCTTATCGATCAAATGAAAGTAGATGAAGAACAGGCGTTAGCTATTTTAGCTAATGCACAATAAGGGGGTTCTCATGGATATTAAAGAAGCTCGCAAACAAATTGACAGTATTGATACTGTTTTAGTCGGTGAATTTGAAAAAAGACTATCCTTAATTAAAGAAATTGGCAAATATAAAGATGAACATCATTTGCCACTCGTCGATGAAGAACGGGATGCAAGTATCATTGCTATGCATCGTTCTAACTGCAAAGATGAGTCTTTAGCGAACTATGTGGAAAACTATATGAAAACAATTGTTTCCATGAGTAACGATTACTTAAAACAAAATATGCATAAACATATTTTCCTCATCGGTATGCCTGGTGCAGGTAAGACTACGGTAGGTAAGGTTCTTGCTAAAGAATTAGGTAGAGACTTCTTCGATTTAGATCAAACAATCCAAGATAAGGTTGGTAAATCAGTACAAAATATTTATATTCATGATGGTAAAGATGCTTTCACTGAATACGAATATACTACAATCAAAGAATTGATTCACAATAAACCATCTGTTATTGCTACAGGTGGTGGTACAGTTACTTATGATAAAACTGTAAACTTAATGCGCAATAACGGTCTTGTTGTATTCGTTAATCGAGATGTAAATCATATTCTAGATGATTTAGATCTTGAGATTCGCCCACTTGTAAAAGAAAGTATTGAGTATATATTTAATGTATACGAAGAACGATACCCATTATACGAGGAAGTGGCACATATCAAAATTGGTAACGAAGGTAGCATTACCGATGCGGTGCAAGAAATTATAGAAGCCTTGCCTAATACGGAGAAATAATGGACGCCATACGAGGATTTGTATACCGAACTATATATGAGAATACACAGCGTACATATTGCGTGTTTATCCTCAAAGATTATAATGAGGAATACATTACTTGTACCGGCAAATTTGAGTCTCCTAAAGAAGGGGAAGATATTGAAGTACGAGGCCGCTATGTAGAGCATGAAAAGTATGGTCGCCAATTTGATGCGAGCAGTGTGGAAAAATTAAAGCCCGATAATATGGGCGCTGCTAAAACGTATTTACTAAACCTAGGTATAAAGGGATTTGGTGAGAAGTCTGTAGAGAAGGTTCTAGACTATTTTGGCATTCGTATTTTAGAGATTTTACGACAGGAACGTCCTGAAGAAATTAAGGATGTTCCTGGTCTTCGGAAAAGTGTTAAGGATGAACTATTTAATACTTTACTTGGTGAAGGGATTTTATCCGATTTAAATCACTTTTTTGAAAGTCACCATATTTCTTCTAAATGGAGTCGAACTGTATATACTTATTACGGTGTTCAGTCGGTAGCTGTTATAGAGGATAACCCTTATACTTTGTTGCGTGTTGCACCAGACATGCTCTTTGGTACGGCTGATACACTGGCGGAACATTTAGGTATTACTAGCAGTGATTCTCGCCGTTTAGAGGCTGGTTTAGAATGGATTTTACGCAGTTTAGATAATCAAGGTCATACATGCTTGCCTGTAGATCAACTTATAGGTCGGTTAGATGATCTTTTACAAACTGATGTAGATGATATTGCTAACTTTATTGAAAGTCTTTTAGAGCAAGGTGCATTGTATAGTACGTATTACGAAGATATTTTATATATCTATCCGCCAGAAATGTATGTTTCTGAAGTGGAAGGTGTGCACTATACTCGGGAATTTTTATTAGAAGCAGATCCAATTGCTTTAGATATTCCTAGCTTTATAGAAAGGTTTGAGCAAGATAATCATATTACCTTTGGTGATGCTCAAAAAGAGGCTATTCAGCTTTCTTTCTTTGAGAAGTTTTCCCTCATAACCGGTGGTCCTGGTACGGGCAAAACAACGATTATTAAGGCTTTAGTTAAAGGGTTCCAACTTGGTGGCTTAGGTCGTATTATTTTATGTGCCCCTACGGGTCGTGCTGCGAAACGACTTACAGAGGCCACCGAGTTTGAAGCTACTACGATACATAGATTATTAGTACCTGTTCAAGGTAGTGATTCCTATGATTTTACTAAGAACGAGGATGATCCATTAGATATAGATGTTATTATCATCGATGAAGCATCTATGCTCAATGTTCGTCTATTCTATTCTTTAATGGCCGCAATTCCTAAAGAAGCCCATGTTATTATCGTAGGCGACGTCGATCAATTGCCACCTATTGGGGCTGGTTTTGTATTAAAAGATTTGCTTGATAGTGATTGCGTACCTTATACACGACTCAATCAGATTTATCGTCAAAGTTCGGGTAATACTATCGTTGAAAGCGCTTATGCTATCAATCGTGGGGAAATGCCGAACCTAGATGGTGTAAGTGAAGAGTTTTCTTTTATTCCCGTTAAATCCTATGACATGATGATGAAAGCCATCATCGATGTATATAAACGAGAACAGGAATATGTAGAGGATGAATTAGATATTCAAATTATTTCTCCTATGCGTCGTGGTGAAGCCGGTAGTACATTGATTTCTCAATATGTACAACAAGCTGTTAATCCACCGGATAGCTATAAAGGGGAAGCACGTGTAAATGGTATTACTTATCGAGTTGGCGATAAGGTTATTCAAATCTTAAATGACTATGAGTTAGAGGTTTTCAATGGTGAAATTGGTATAATCTACGCCATTACACGAACGGACATTTGTATCCGATTTATCCATAAAGAGGTTCGTCTACCAATCGATGAAGCACATATGATTATGCCAGCCTATGCTATTACGGTTCATAAAAGCCAAGGTAGTGAGTATGGTGTAGTTATTATTCCATTTGTCCCTAGATATGGTGGTATGTTACAACGCAACTTGTTGTATACTGCTGTTACTCGAGCAAAACGAAAAGTTATTATCGTTGGTACTACTAGTGCTGTTGAACGTGCCGTACGTACCGTTAATGCTGATGAACGATATACATTGTTTAAAGAACGACTACAAGGGAGCTGTGATTCATAAATGAGTCTTTTGGATTTCCTATTTCCACCTGTTTGTCCTCACTGTGGGGCTCCTGTAGCAACACAAGGTGATTGGTGTAAAACTTGTTTTACAGATCTATTACATATTCGTCATGTGCCACATAAATTTTTACATCATGTAGATGATGTATGTGTGCTAGCTGAATATCGTGGTGGTCTAAAGTCTATGATTTACGATGTAAAATTTAATGAAAAAAAGGAGCAGTCCAAAGGGGCTGCTCCTTTTTTAGCGTCGTACAACTTTTACATGAAATATAATAAATTTAATATAGTTAGTCATAATTGTAAAACCGTATATGACTATATTGTACCTGTACCGTCTAGTACGAAAAAAATAAATAAGAGGGGATATAATCAAGTTGATTTATTTTTCCGTCATTGGGTACAGTCCTTACAAAACATCGATCATAATCATTTTATTTGGTTAGATTGTATATATAAATTTGATACTTCAAATGATATGTGGGCCTTAACAAATAAGGAGCGCCATCAAAATATTGATGATGCCTTTGTCGTAAAAGCTGAGTATAAGCATATGGAATTAGCTGATAAAAATATTTTAATTGTTGACGATATTTATACGACAGGCGCAACAATTGAGGCTGTAACAAAGGTGTTGAGGTCATATAAACCTCTTAAAATTGATGCTTTAACATTAGCTAGTGGTAGTTTTTAAATTTCCACTAAAAAAGCGTCCACCTTATGGTGAACGCTTAGTAAGTCTATTAGCCAAGAACATCAATAAAAGCTTTTACTACATCTGGATCGAAAAGGGAACCTGATGCACTGAAGAGTTCTTCTTTTGCTTTAGCTTTAGTTTTTGCCCAAAACTCGGTAGAAGGATTAACTGTTGTATCATAGTAATCGGCAACAGCAATGATTCGAGCTCCTAATGGAATGTTAGCACCTCGTAGATGTTTTGGATAACCAGAGCCATCCCATTTTTCGTGGTGGTAACGAATATAAGGCAAGATTTGTTGGCAGCAAGGGTAGTTTTCAATCATATTGGCACCACTTGCAGCATGTTGCTTATACTTAGACATTTCTTGCTTATTTAGATATGGAGATTTTTGAATTAATGCATTAGGTACCATTAATAGCCCTACATCATGAAGTAAAGCTGCGTGACGAATTTGTTCAATTTCATTTAATGGTAAGCCCATTTTAGCAGCGATACTAACTGCATAGTTTGAAACTTGGATAGAATGAGTATAGAGATGATAGCTTTTCATTTGTATCATCTGCAAAAGCTGAGCGCTTATTGCTTCTAAACTGTCCTTTTCCAGTTCATACAACCCAGATGGTTGCATCAATGATAACATAAACATAATAAACCCCTCTAACTAACGTACAGAACATTTGGTACAACCCCTCGTACTTATGTTCATATCGTACAACTTTAGGCCGTTCTAATTTAACAGTATACAAATTATACACCATAAATTATGTTTTGTGTATGACACGTATGTTCTTGCATACATGTTGTATTCATATTTGGCATACTAAAATGAATTGACTTTTTGAGAATACACTAGATATAGTACCTTGAAAAAATAATTTTAGAATTATTAAAATAATATGAAGATTTTTTTAGGTTTTCTATTCCAATTTTCTATACATCAAGAAATAGGGGTTGCAAAAAATATTCTCATTAGTCTGAGAACTAATCGTTATTATGTTTGGCTTTTGATTTATACTATCTATTTTCATTACTAGAGTTGCTATTATACTATTGTAGGTTTATATATTATATACTACCTATATAATTATCTTTTACCTAGACATGAATACTCTTATTCTTTATAATACGTCTATACGGGTCTGTGGTTGAAAGTCGATGCCAGTCGCAGGCAAAACGATCCACATAAGCAGTCTAAGAGACTGTGAGCATGGTGCGGCTTAGGTGTAAGTCCTGCCGGTTAAACCGAGAGGGGTAGTAGTGGGGAGTCTCAGACTTATGAGCGAACCCTCCAGCAGGCGAGTGTGGGGGCAAAGACCAGGTCAGCCGTATACGGGCACATGAGGCTTTTCTCATGTGCTTTTTTCTTTTTATACATTTGTATATTCAAGAATCTATAGAAATCCACTACCTATGGGAATGTTTCTATACATAGTTGTAATATTTATACATCGCATGTATAAAATAAAAATATAGATATAGGAATTTTGTGATATTTTGGAATTTTTTATACAAATTTATTGACATAATTATACTAACTATATATACTGTTATAAAGTAGTAGTAAGTTAGAATGATGAGGTTGATAATATGTTAAATAGAAAGTTGAAAAAATTAATTGTTGGCAGTTGTATGTTAGTTATGGCAGGTTCTTTAGTTGGTGGTTGTGGCTCTTCTAGTCAAACAACATCCAATAAACTTGTTGTAGGTACTAATGCAACATTTGTTCCGTTTGAATTTAAGGATGAAAAAACTCAAGACTATACAGGTTTTGACATTGAATTAATCCGCGCTATTGGTAAACGTATTAATAAAGAGGTAGAGCTTAAAAATATAGCTTTTGATGCTTTGATTCCAGCTTTGAATACTCGTGATATCGATGTTGCTGCATCTGGTATGACTATTACAAAAGCTAGAAGTGAAAAGGTATTATTCTCTTCTCCTTATTATGAAAATGCATTAGCAGTAGTTTATAAAGATGGTACAACTGTGAACTCTCTAGATGATTTGAAAGGTAAAAAAATTGCCGCTCAATTGGGGACTACTGGAGCAGATCTTGCACATAAAATTGAAGGTACTGCAGTAAAAGAATTTGACCATAGTAATGAAGCTTTGTTAGAATTACAAAATGGTGGTGTTGATGCAACTGTAATTGATTTACCTGTTGCACAATATTACAGTACTAAGCATCCTGACCAACACATCAAATTTATGGCATATCCAAATACAAAAGAATATTTGGGCTTAGCAATGAATAAAGATAATAAAGCGTTGCAAGAACAAATTAATAAAGCAATTGCCGATATGAAGGCAGACGGTGAATTTAATACATTATATAAAAAATGGTTTAATGTAGATGCACCTGCTGATATGCCAGTGGTTTTAGAATTTAAATAATAGGAGAGATTATGAGTTTTAATTGGGGGTTAATTGCGGATAATTTGCCGCTCTTATTACAAGGTGCACTTGTGACCGTAGAAATTACAGCTATGTCTGTAGGCTGTGGTTTCTTTATCGGTTTGTTAGTATCTTTAGCTAATTTATCTAAATTTAGTTTAGTTAGATTACTAGCCAAATGTTATGTAGATATCATTCGTGGTACACCACTTTTGGTACAAATTTTCTTGATTTATTTTGCTTTACCAATGATTACAGGTCAACGTATTGATCCGTTTATTGCAGCTGTTACGGCATGTAGTATTAACTCTGGTGCATATGTGTCTGAAATTTTCCGTGCTGGTATTCAGTCTATTGATAAAGGTCAAATGGAGGCTGGTAGATCTCTTGGTTTAACTTGGGGTCAAACAATGCGTTATATCATTATGCCTCAAGCTTTCAAAGCAATTATTCCACCATTGGGTAATGAATTTATTGCCATGTTGAAAGATTCCTCTTTGGTTTCTGTTATCGGCTTCGAAGAGTTGACACGTCGTGGTCAATTAATTATTGCTAAAACCTATGCATCCTTTGAAATCTGGGGTACAGTTGCCGTTATTTATCTTATTATGACGGTGACAATCTCACAATTAGTTGGATATCTTGAAAGGAAATATAGCATTAAATGATTAAATTAGAAAATGTACATAAATCCTTTGGTAAAAATGAAGTACTAAAAGGTATCAACCTACATATTAAACAAGGTCAAGTTGTGGTAATTATAGGGCCATCTGGTTCTGGTAAAAGTACTGTACTACGTACTATGAATTATTTAGAAGAACCTACATCTGGTAAAGTTATCGTTGATGGCATGGATCTATCTGATAAGAAAAAATTAAATGAAGTACGTGCTGAAGTGGGTATGGTTTTCCAAAACTTTAATTTATTTCCACATATGACCGTGATGGACAACTTAACCTTGGCACAAACTAAGGTTCGTAAAACATCTACTGATGAGGCTAAAAAAATCGGTCAAGCTTTACTTGATCGAGTTGGCTTAGGTGATAAAGCTAATGCGTATCCTGATTCTTTATCTGGCGGTCAAAAGCAGCGTGTTGCTATTGCTCGTGCTTTGGCTATGAAACCTAAAGTAATGCTATTTGATGAACCAACATCTGCTCTTGATCCTGAAATGGTTAGTGAAGTTCTGGATGTAATGAAGTCTCTTGCAGAAGATGGCATGACGATGGTTATTGTTACTCACGAGATGGGCTTTGCCAAAAAAGTAGCTGATAGAGTATTATTTGTTGATGGTGGTTTGATCTTAGAAGATGATACACCAGAACATGTATTTGACTCACCGACAAATGAAAGAACAAAATCTTTCTTGGATAAAATTCTATTAGATTAATTTATAAAATTATAGGAAGTAAACTCTAGAAATAGAGCTTGCTTCCTATTTTTTTATATTTTTAAAGTGAACTTTTTTTGTTCATATTAAATTTCATAATATATGTATTGCTATATATCTATTAATATATTTTATAGCCTTGTGTGGAATGAATTGACTATTAAGAATATGTATAAGGTTTTCACACATATATTAATCTGAAAAATACGATTATGCCTATAAATATTTGTGATATAACAATAATTTATACAGTCTTTTTGTAAAGTGATAATTTTTAATTCATATATTTTTATGATTATAAAATTATGTAATAAATTTATAGGTTGTTCGTAATTATTTATAATACTGATAAATAAAGGAGTTTTAGGTGATTAGGAGAAACGTGTTCTCAAGTATTAATATTTGTATATTCATTAAAAATGTTGATATTATTGTTTGATATTTTATACATGCTGTGTTATGATACAGATATAGAGCAAGACAGTAAGACAATAAATATATTTTTAGGAGGAAATTACCATGTTAGGTAAAGTAAAATGGTTCAGCGCAGAAAAAGGTTATGGTTTTATTGAACGTGAAGACGGTAGTGATGTATTCGTACACTACTCTGCGATCCAAGACGAAGGCTTCAAATCTTTGACAGAAGGTCAAAATGTTGAATTTGATATCGTTGATGGTAACCGTGGACCTCAAGCTGCTAACGTTGTTAAAGCGTAATCACATACAAAATTATTCATAAAAACAACATATAAAAAAACCTCGACATAGTATTATGTCGGGGTTTTTGATTTTTTATGATAAAAGAATATACATATTTCTACAAAAAAACATAAAATTTTTGTAGAAAAAAGAGGAGTTTTATAGGGAGATGTAGAAATACTAAATATAACACGAGAGATAAGGTTACATGATACCACACACTCGTATCTCGTGGATGATTTTTAGAAAGGGTGTTGACTTATGAAAGTAGCAATCAGAGGAAAAAACATTGAAGTGACAGATGCTTTAAGAGCATACATCGAGAAAAGATTGAGCAAATTAACTCGTTACTTCGATGATGAGTTAGATGCACAAACGGTTCTATCCGTTGTTAAAGATAAGTCCACAATTGAGCTTACATGCTTCGTCGATAAAATTGTTCTTCGCGGTGTAGAAACTAACGATGATATGTATGCTGCTATTGATTTAGTAGTAGATAAAATCGTTCGCCAAATTCATAAACATAAAACTCGTTTAGCTAAACGTTTCAAAAAACAAGAAGCTTTCCATCCAGAAGTGTTGGCAGCTCCTGTGGAAGAAGAAACTATCGAAGTTGTAAAACGCAAACACTTTGCAGTACGCCCAATGGATGTAGAAGAAGCGATTTTGCAAATGAATCTTATTGGTCATGACTTCTTTATGTTCTTCAATGCTGAAACTGAAGCAATGAACGTTGTATATCGTAGACATGATGGTTTCTATGGTTTAATTGAACCAGAACTTCAATAACCTATAATGTCGGCTGAACTTAATCCTAACTCCTTTCTACTTTTAATCAGCCGATTATTATACTAAGGTGGATGACCGTTTTGAGTCATCCACCTTTTTTGTAAAAAATACTATAAATAATCGTGAAATGCCTTGAATTCTTTGACTATTCAAGGCTTTTTCGTTATAATAAATTAGATAAAATAATGTAAGATGTCCTGTAGAGGAGTGATTTGTTTGTTAGGCTTTTTACAAAGGCTATTAGGCAATAACAACGCTAAAGAAATCAAAAAAATGCGTGCTATTGCTGATCATATTAATGAAATTGAACCAAACTATGTTAAATTAAGTGATGCTAACTTAGTGGCTAAAACCGATGAGTTTAAACGTCGTTTGCAAAAAGGGGAAACGTTAGACGACCTATTGCCAGAAGCATTTGCTGTAGTTCGTGAAGCATCTAAACGCGTATTGGGTATGCGTCATTTTGACGTACAGTTAATGGGTGGTATTTGCCTGCATAATGGTAATATTGCTGAAATGCGTACTGGTGAAGGTAAAACATTAGTTGCTACATTGCCAGTATATCTTAATGCGTTGACAGGTAAGGGCGTGCACGTAGTTACAGTAAATGATTATTTGGCTACTCGTGACAGCGAGCAAATGGGTCGTTTATATAATTTCTTAGGTCTTTCCACAGGTCTTATTGTAGCTAATCTCGACTTTAACCAACGTAGAGAAGCATATGCATGTGATATTACATATGGTACAAATAACGAGTTTGGCTTTGACTATTTGCGCGATAACATGGTTACTGATGTACTTCAAATGGTACAACGTCCACTAAATTATGCTATTGTCGATGAAGTTGACTCTATCTTGATCGATGAAGCAAGAACTCCGTTAATTATTTCTGGTCCTGGTCAACGTTCCACAGATAATTATTATAAACTTGCTAAAATTGTTCCTCATCTTGTAAGAGATGAAGACTATATCATCGATGAGAAACAAAAAACTATTGCGCCTACAGATTCTGGTATCGAAAAGGTAGAGAAAATGCTTGGCGTTGAAAACTTATATGATGCTGAAAATATCGAGTTGAATCATTTGCTTGGTGCTTCTTTACGTGCCTATGCAATGATGCACCGTGATACTGATTACGTAGTTAAAGACGGTGAAGTTGTTATTGTCGATGAATTTACAGGTCGTTTAATGTTTGGTCGTCGTTATTCTGATGGCTTACATCAAGCTATCGAGGCTAAAGAAGGCTTGAAAGTTGAACGTGAAAGCCAAACTTTGGCATCTGTTACATTCCAAAACTACTTCCGTATGTATGAAAAATTAGCTGGTATGACTGGTACAGCTAAAACAGAGGAAAAAGAGTTTATCGACATCTATGGTTTAGAAGTAATTCCAATTCCTCCAAATAAACCATTGATTCGTATAGATTTACCGGATCAAATTTTCAAAACTAAAGCTGCTAAATATCGTGCTGTAGTTCGTAATGCTGTAGAACGTCATAAAGTAGGTCAACCGCTTTTAATCGGTACTACATCTATTACACAATCTGAAGAACTTTCAGACATGTTGTTACGTGCCGGAGTTCCTCATAGTGTATTGAATGCTAAACACCATGAAAAAGAAGCTGAAATCGTTGCTAATGCTGGTCAAATGGGCATGGTAACTATTGCTACAAACATGGCTGGTCGTGGTACAGACATTACCCTTGGTGAAGGTGTACCCGAATTAGGTGGTTTAGCTATTTTGGGTACGGAACGCCATGAAAGTCGTCGTATTGATAATCAGTTGCGCGGTCGTTCTGGGCGTCAAGGTGACCCTGGTTCTTCTCAATTCTTCTTATCCTTAGAAGACGATTTAATGCGTATCTTTGGTGCTGATAATATTACAGGCATCATGGATAAACTTGGTATGGAAGAGGATGAACCTATTGAGCATTCTTTGATTACAAAATCTATTGAACGAGCTCAAAAGAAAGTTGAAGATCATAACTACAATATTCGTAAATATGTCCTCGAATATGATGATGTTATGAATCAACAACGTGAAGTGTTATATGAACAACGTCGTCGTATTTTGCGCAACGAATCTTTGCGTGAAACGATTAATGAAATGATTGATAAGCTTGTTACTGATTCTGTAGATGCTTATGCTGATGAAAAGCTTTATCCAGAAGAATGGGATTACGAAGGTCTCTACAAGCACTTGAGTCAATATTTCTTAACCGAAGAGATTATGACTCCTCAAGATATGGAGGAATATACTCGTCAAGAATTATTAGAACGCTTATTGGAAATTGCTCATGAAGAGTACCAAGACCGTGTTAATATGCTTGGTGAGGCTATGTTTAGTCAACTTGAGAAGGCTATTATGTTGCGCGTTGTCGATAACAAATGGATGGAACATTTGGATAATATGGACATGTTGCGTGAAGGTATTGGCCTTCGTGCATATGGTCAAAAAAATCCATTGGTGGAATATAAATTTGAAGCCTTTGAGATGTTCCAAAACATGATTGCAGCAATCCAAGATGAAACAATCATGGCGTTATACAAAATTCGTGCACAATTGATTCAAGAACTCGAAGAACCAGTTGATCACTTAGAAGGTGCACAATCCCATCATGAAGATGTGTTGGAGCCACAAAACGAAGACTAAGATTTGTGAATGGCACGTTGCTCAATGGGACTTCCAGTGGGCAACGGCCATTTTTCTATTTTATTAAGGTAATAGTTTATCAATATAATAGGCTAATAAGTTAAAGGTGGTGAGCATAAATTGTTAGAAGATTTAAAACCAATAATTTTTAATCTGGAAGAACGTATTTATGGAATGAGGGATTCACTTTAACATCGCTCAGAAAGAAGATCGAATTTTTACACTCGATGTACAGATGAGTGACCCTACATTTTGGGATAATCCAGATAAGGCTCGTGAGATTTCTCAAGAGGCTACACAACTTAAAAATGCTGTGGAAAGCTATAAGCAACTTGTTAGTGATATTGAAGATGCCAACGTAATGCTTGAAATGGCTATCGAAGAAGATGATAGTTCTATGGAGAGTGAAATTAAAGAATATGTTAAAGCCATAGAAGAAACTGTAGAAAAACAAGAGGTTCTCTTGTTATTAAGCGGTGAATATGATGCTAATAATGCAATTTTAACCTTCCATGCTGGTGCAGGTGGTACGGAAGCACAAGATTGGTGCTCCATGTTAATCCGTATGTACTTGCGTTGGGCTGAAAAATCTGGTTTTTCTATTGAACTAATGGATGAACAACCAGGTGATGAGGCTGGTACTAAATCTTCTACGTTCCTTATTAAGGGCGAAAATGCTTTTGGTTATTTAAAATCTGAAAAAGGTGTTCATCGTTTAGTTCGTATTTCTCCATTTGACGCTGCTGCACGTCGACATACTTCTTTTGCTGCTGTCGATGTAATGCCAGAAATTGATGATACTGTTGAAATCAATATCGATATGAAGGATGTACAGGTAGATACTTATCGTGCCAGTGGTGCTGGTGGTCAGCACATCAATAAAACTGATTCTGCCGTACGTATGACACATAAACCGACAGGCATTGTTGTACAATGTCAAACACAACGATCTCAAATGCAAAATAGAGAACAAGCATTGCGCTTATTACGTGCTAAATTATTTGAATTAGAGCTTGAAAAACAAGCTGAGATTAAAGAACAAATTGGTGGTACATATCAGGCCATAGAGTGGGGCAGTCAAATTCGTTCTTATGTATTCCATCCTTATAATCTTGTTAAAGATCATCGTACTAATGTTGAAACAGGTAATGTTCAAGCTGTTATGGATGGTAATCTTGATCAATTTATCGAAGGTTTCTTGAAGAAAGAAGCGAATTTAACAATTTAGGAGATAATTATGAAAAAATTTTTGCTATTCCTATTAGTGTTGATTATTGCATTAGCTGCAGCAACACAATTCTTATTACCTTCTTATATTAGTTCACGTATTGAAAAGCAATTAAATGATTCTTTAAAACCATCAGCACAAAGTGTTAATGTTGAGTCTCAACCTGGATTCAAACTATTATATGGTGAAGCTGACCATGTGTATGGTTCATTAGATAATGTTAAGCTTGGTAAACTTAATTTTGCAACTTTCCAATATGATGCAAAACAGATTCTTGTTAATCCAATCTCCCTGTTAGCGAGTCAAGAAATTGATGTTGTTAGTGTAGGTAATGCTAGTATCGATGGTACTGTTACAAATTCTGATTTAGCTGCATTCTTGAGTACTCAAGCGGGCAGTGAAATTAAAGATGTTAATGTAACTATTGATAAAGACAATATTAGTTTAACAGGTCAAATGAATGTGGGAATGGTATTTAAAGGTGCCGTTAAATTGGATGGTAACTTAGAGTTGAATAATAATAAACTATTATTTTCACCTAAAAAATTCACCATTAATGGTGCTACAATTCCTGGTTTGACATCTAATGTGTTAGAAGATACAGAGATTTACGATTTCAATAATTTCCCTATTCCTGTAAAAGCAGATACTTTAACTACTGATAATGGCCAAATTCGCATTAAAGTTAAACCTATACTCAACTAGAAAGGATTTGCTGTGAATCATCGGAACATACATAAAAGTAAGTACTCATGGATTCTCATACTTTGTATTATTGTAGGGCTTTTATCTTCTTTATACTTGGTATTTGAACGCCATCAAATTGAAAAATCTCAAAATCATATTGAAAACATCGTTGATTATGACGCTGTTTTACGAGCAAATGCCTTTGAAAAGCGTAGCCAACAAGAAGCGTTTGATGCACTTCGCAATGCAGGTGTAACAGCATTTGCTATTTATGACCGTACATTAGAAAAAGCTAAAGATGCAGGACAAGTTAAAGTCTTAACGTCTGAAGAGATGGATTCTGTTCGCGTTAATGGCGCATCTATTAAACATGGTGCCACATACGTAGGGCTTATCTCTGGTAAAGAAGGTTATTACAAAGAAATTCGTGAAGATTTATATCATCGCATTGGCAAGGATAAGGTTAAAGAACTTAATACAAGTATCGGCCCTGTTCTAGAGTTGTATGGTGCTACAGCAGATAGCTATGCAAAGATGAATCTTGGTATTTCTAAATTACAAGCTCAAGAAGTAGCTGATCGTGGCTTTAATGTTATTGTTCGACCTACAAACTACAGAAATGTTACATCTGAAGATCTTCAATATGTATTCAAACGTCTTGAAGGTATTCCACATGTAACAGGTATGATTTTTGCAGGTAAAGAAGCTCTTGGTGCGCCAAACTTAACTGATGAAACATTAGAGTTACTTCACAAAAATCATATTCCATTAGTAGGTATCGAAGCAGTTAACCAACTACAATATGAGCCTCAACAAGGTTTCTTAGAAATGGCTGCTAAGGATGAATATAGTGTTGGGCGTGTCTATACAATCGCTAAAGATGAATTAAAGAAAATTACACCTGAAGAAGCAGCTCAACGTTTTTATATTAGTGATATTGAACGTAATATTCGTTTCAACTTGTTCCCTATGTATGAAACAGGCGTAAACAATGAAACTGTATTACAAACAACCATAAACTATATTGGTATGGCTACGGAAAAACTTGCTGCTAAAGGCTATGAATTTGGTCCTGCAGATATTTATCCACCGTATACGCCAAATCCATTGTTAGTAGTTCTTACCATGACTGGTGCTATTGCACTCTTTGTATATGTTGTTCAAATGCTAATTCCAATGCCTAAACATACACAATTGGTTGCATTTTTTGGTATTTCCTTAGTGTCTATCGTTGTATTTATCGTTACAAGTGGTACTTTAATCACTCAAATTTGGGCTTTATCTAGTGCTGTTATGGCTCCAGTGGGGGCTATGATCCGCCTGATGGAAGAGTGGCGTCGTTATGACAGTGCACGTCCTTTAGGCGCTACTAAGTCTACAGTGCTTGCTTTATTCTATCTCGTAATTGCAGCTTTATTTGCTGCAATTGGAGGCATGTATATTGCATCCTTACTTGGTAATACGAAATTCTTTATGGAATTTGCTATCTTTAGAGGTGTTAAATTAACATTTGTATTACCAGTTATTCTCGTTATGATTGCCTATTTACAACGATTCCCATTGTGGAAGGGGCGCATGATTAACTCTAAAGAAGAAGCGAAGAAGTTCGTAGTAGAATTCCTTACAATGGATGTTAAATTCTATGTATTCTTCGTAGTAGCTGCTCTTGGTGCAGTAGCATGGGTATTTGTTGGTCGTAGTGGTCATACTGCAGGTGTTCCAGTGCCTACTTCTGAACTTATGCTGCGTCGTTTCCTTGAGAATACGATGTATGCAAGACCTCGCGAAAAAGAATTTATTATTGGTCATCCTGCATTAATGCTTGCTACCTTTGCATTCTTACGTAAATGGCCTTCAGTGATTCATTTCTTATTAACTCTAGCTGGTGTTATCGGTATTGCTTCTATGGTAGAAACGTTCTGCCATCTCAGAACGCCTGTATTCATGTCTATCATGCGTGGTTATGATGGATTATTGATTGGTGCTCTTTTAGGCTTGCTTCTTATCATTGCAGTACGTTTTATGATGTATGCAACACAATGGTTCCAAGCTAGGGAGGTAGACCATGAGTAATATCGTGATCTCTGGTTATTATGGCTTTGGTAATGCTGGTGATGAGGCTATGCTTTGCGCCATTATCGATGCTATTCGTAAAGAAGAGGCCGACGCTCATATTACTGTAATTTCTGGTAATCCTAAGGAGACTAGTAAAAAACACAATATCAATGCAGTTGGTACATTTTCTGCATTCGGTATTTTAAAGGCTATTGCTAATTCTGATCTTGTCATCAGTGGTGGTGGTAGCCTATTACAAGATGCTACTAGTATTCGAAATACTTACTATTATTTAAGTATTATGTCGTTAGCTAAAATGATGGGGAAAAAGGTTATGCTTTATTCCCAAGGGATTGGACCTTTGAATCGACCATCTACTCGCCGAGCTGTAGGTTTTGTATTGCGCTTTGTAGATACAATTACAGTGCGAGACTCTATTTCTAAAGAGGAATTAGGGTCTTTAGGCATTGAGGATGTAGAGGTTACTGCAGATGCTGTACTGGCAATGCAACCAGCTGATTTATCTATTGGGGCTCATATTCTTGAAGGGTATACTTCTAAACTTTCAGAATCAATTGAACAACCTAAGAAGATAGGTGTTGCTGTTCGTAGTTGGAAAGAGGATACCGAATACCGTGAGGCCTTAGCCAATGTATTGAGTCGCTTACAAGAACAAGATAATGTGGAAATTATCTTTATTCCTATGTCTCATCCTGAGGATACAAAAGAAGCTAAGATTATTGCTAGTTATATGCCGAAGGGCGCTATTGTATTGGAGGGACCATTCTCTACGGAGGAACAAGTATCTCTATCCGGTAATGTAGACTTAATGATTGGTATAAGACTACATGCCTTAGTCTTTAGTTCCTTAATGGGGAAACCTGTTATTGGCATTTCTTACGATCCTAAAATCACAAGTTTCTTACACATGATTGGGCAAGAACCTATTGGCACAATGACTCATTTACGTGAAGAAGCTTTATATCAACGGTGTCATAAACTATTGAGTTCTCGCGAAGAATATCAATCCTCTTATGACCGCATTGAAACATTGCGCGTAGATTCTCAACGCAATGCAGAAATTGCTATTTCATTACTTAAGAATTATTAATATATTGGATCCTATCCAGAAAGAGAGGTCTCTATGGCTACATTAACACAAGATGTTAAACAATTAGTTCAAGAGAAGGCAAAAGCTATTCGCGTTAGTATTGTACAGTCTGTGACGGCTGCGAAATCCGGTCACCCAGGTGGTTCACTATCTATCGCCGATGTGATGGCCTTATTGTACTATGTAGAAATGAATGTAGATCCAGCAAATCCAAAGGATCCTAATAGAGATCGTTTCGTTCTTTCTAAAGGTCATGCAGCACCTGCATTATATGCTACATTGGCAGAAAAAGGTTATTTCCCTAAAGAAGAACTTTTGAACTTGCGTAAAATTGACCATATGTTACAAGGTCATCCTGATATGAAACATACACCAGGTGTAGATATGTCTACTGGTTCTTTGGGTCAAGGTATCTCTGCGGCTTGCGGTATGGCCTTGGCTGGTAAAATTGATAATGCTGACTATCGTGTATATTCCATTCTTGGTGATGGCGAGCTTGAAGAAGGTCAAGTTTGGGAAGCAGCAATGTTTGCTGGCCATTACAAACTCAATAATTTAACTGCTTTTGTCGATTTCAACGGTCTTCAAATTGATGGAGATATTACAAAAGTGCTTTCTCCATTGCCAATTCCAGAAAAGTTTAAAGCTTTCAATTGGAATGTTATTGAAGTAAATGGTCACGATCTTGATGAACTTCATAATGCTATTGAATCTGCAAAAGCTTTCACAGAAGGCCCAACATGTATTGTAATGCATACTGTAAAAGGTAAAGGCGTTGAAGAAATGGAAGGTCAAGCTGGTTGGCATGGTAAAGCACCAAGCGAAGAACAAGGTGTAGCCTTTGTTAATGAGATTATGGGGGTACAATAATGGGTAAAGCAACACGTGAAGCATATGGTAATGCGCTAGCTCGCATTGGTAAAGAAAATACAAATATTATTGTTTTAGATGCAGATTTATCTAAATCTACTAAAACAGATACTTTTAAAGGTGCATGCCCAGAGCGCTTCTTTAACGTAGGTATTGCAGAGCAAAATTTAATTTCTGTTGGTGCCGGTCTTGCAGCAGCAGGTAAGATTCCATTTGTTTCTTCCTTCTCTATGTTTGCTACAGGTCGTGCTTTTGAACAAATTCGCAATGCTGTATGTTATCCAAAATTAAATGTAAAAGTATGTGCTACACATGCGGGTATTACAGTAGGTGAAGATGGTGCTACACATCAAAGTTTGGAAGATATTTCCTGTATGCGTACATTGCCTAATATGACAGTCGTAGTTCCTGCAGATGAGCGCGAAACAGAGGCTGTTATTGACTGGGCTGCATCTTATGAAGGCCCTGTATATGTACGTCTTGGTCGTGCAGGTGTAGATGATGTTACTGCAGAAGGTTATACATTTGTACCAGGCAAATCTACCACATTAGTAGAGGGCTCTGATGTTACAATCATCGCTTGTGGTGCGTTGGTTGGACCTGCTGTAGAAGCAGCAAAATTGTTAGGTGAGTCTAATGTATCTGCTCGTGTTATCAATATGGCATCTATTAAGCCTATCGATGCAGATGCAATTATAAAAGCAGCTGCTGAAACAGGCGCTATCGTTACCGCAGAAGAACATAATATCATTGGTGGTCTTGGTTCTGCTGTGTCTGAAGTTGTTGTGGCTAATAAGCCAGTTCCTATGGAATTCGTTGGTGTCCGAGATACATTTGGGGAGAGTGGTACACCAAAAGAATTATTGGCTAAATATGGCTTAACAGCAAAAGACATTGTAGAAGCAGTAAAACGTGTAATCACTCGTAAATAATTTAAGGGGCCCCCATGATTGAATTTAAGAATGTTAGTAAAGTCTATGATAATGGTTCTGTTGCATTAGACGATGTGTGTTTAACCATTAACGATGGTGAATTTATCCTCGTTTGTGGTCACAGTGGTGCAGGGAAATCAACTCTATTTAAGTTGTTGACACATGAAGTTGTGCCAGACACTGGTACAGTTATCGTCGATGACTTTGATGTTACGCGCATGAAGCGTAGCAAAATTCCGAAATTACGTAGAAAGCTAGGAGTAGTATTCCAAGACTTCCGTCTATTACCAAATAAAACGGTAGCTGAAAATATAGCCTTTGCTCTCGAAGTAATTGAAGAAAAACCAAAAATCATTAAAGAAAAGGTGAGTCATGTATTAGAGCTTGTTGGTTTAAGTGATAAGGCTAATGATTTACCAGAGGATCTATCTGGTGGTGAACAGCAGCGTGTGGCTATTGCTCGTGCTATTGTTAATCGCCCATCCGTACTCATTGCTGATGAGCCTACAGGCAACCTAGATCCTGATACAAGTAAGGATATTGTAGATTTGTTCAAGCATATCAACAATTTTGGCACTACCGTTATTATGGTTACCCATAATATGGATCTTGTTTCGTATTTAAATAAACGCGTTATTCGTTTAAAAGACGGCCGCGTTCAAAGTGACAATATGAGAGGTGCAGAAATTAATGAAGCCTAGAACGATAAAATACTATTTTAAAGAAGCTCTAAAATCTATGAAGCGTAATGGGCTTATGACCTTGGCGTCCATTTCTACAGTAGCTTTATCCTTATTTATGCTTGGTGTATTCCTTTGTGGTGTTATCAATTTGAATAATATGGCATCTAGCTTGGAAAACCAAGTACAGTTGAGCATTTACTTAAAAGACGGCTTAACAACAGAACAAATTATGTCTGTAGGCAAGCAAATTAAGGCTATACCAAATCTTAAGAAGCTTGAGTTTGTTAATAAAGAACAAGCTATGAAAGAGTTTAAAGAGCGTCTTGGTGATCAACAACAATTAGTTAATGCTTTAGGTGGTGTAAACCCATTACCTAATTCTTATGTATTAACTTTTGATAATCCTAGTGATGTAAAGGCAACTGCAAAGCTAGCTACGACCTTTCAAGGTGTAGAAAGTACACATTATGGTCAAGATATTGTAGAAGAGCTCTTCCGAATTACTCAAGTTATTCGTATTGGTGGTATTGTATTGATTGCTTTTTTAGCAGCCGCTACATTATTTATTATTTCTAATACGATTCGGTTGACTGTATTTGCACGTCGTAAAGAAATTGCAATCATGAAGTATGTAGGTGCTACTAATGGCTTTGTCCGTTGGCCGTTCTTGATTGAAGGCATGTTGCTAGGCTTAATTGGTGCTATCATTGCCGTTCTTTGCGTCGGTGAATTCTATCACTTTATTACTATGGAAGTATCTGAATCTTTAGCATTCTTCCCATTAGTACCAATGTTCCCATTCTTCTATGATGTGGCTATCTATATTTTAGGTGGTGGCATAGTAGTAGGTGCTATTGGTAGTACTATTTCGTTAAAACAATACATGAAGGTGTAATGTTTATGAAATATAAAACAATAAAGTCCCGTCTTGTAGCAACCATTTTAACGGGTATAGTCGTACTGGGAACACCTCTATACATCGTTGCAGAAGACGAAGATTTAACGAATCAACTCGATTCGATCCAACAACAAGTAAATCAGCAAAATGCTATTAAAGCAGATGCTGAGACTGTCATTGTTAGCGTATCTGAGCAATTGCGTCAAATTGAAGAACAATTGCGTCAAGCACAGCAACAATTAGAAGTAATTCAACAGCAACGTATAGCAGTAGAAAATGATATTACTGTTAATGAAAAGTTACTTGCTGAAGCACAAAAGCGCTTAGAAGGCCGTGAAGCTGTTTTCTATAAACGTGTACGTGATATTTATATCAATGGTCGATTGAGTTATTTAGATGTAGTTATTGGTTCTAAAGACTTTAAAGACTTTGCAAATCGTTTAGAAATCTTAAAGCGTATCATTGATTCAGATATTAAGTTAATTGATGAAATTAAAAAAGAGCGAGCTGAAATCGCTGCTCGTAAGCAAGCCCTTGAACAATCTCGCGCTAAATTAGTAGAGCTTGAAAAAGCGGCAGTGGCTAAACAAGCTGAAATTGAACAGAAGAAACAAGAGCGTGAAGTAGTTCTACAAAAAGCACAAAATGATCGTGCTGTAGCAATGCAAGCTGTAGAAGAACTAAATGCATCATCTGCTCAAATTACTTCTCTCTTAAAAGCTCGCCAAGCAGAACGTGCGGCAGCACGTGCAGCTGCAGAAGCAGCAGCGGCAGCGGCGGCTCAACAAGCTGCACCAAGTTATTCTTGGGTACAAGGGTCTGGTCAACTTGGCTGGCCTGTTAGTGGTGAAATTACTTCACCATATGGCTATCGTACACATCCAATTTGGGGTACTACAATTTACCATTCGGGCATCGATATTGGTGTTGATGAGGGTACACCTGTTCATGCTGCGGATGGCGGTACTGTTGTTTGGTCTGGATGGATGGGTGGTTATGGTTATGCCGTAGTTATCGATCATGGTAACGGTATGTCTACATTATATGCGCATAACTCTGAACTAGCTGTTTCTGAAGGTCAAGATGTAGGTAAAGGCCAAGTTGTAGCCTATGCTGGTAGTACTGGTAACAGTACGGGACCACACGTACATTTTGAAGTTCGTATAAGTGGGGATCCAGTGGATCCTATGGGATATTTATAATATGAAATTTGACACACGTACGGTGTTATGGAGCCTATTGAAATATATAGGCTCTGGCATCGTCATTATGTGGCTTACATTTTGGTATCTTTCCGGTTCATTCTGGGGGTTGCCAAGATTATTTGTAGCCTACTATGCTGCGAGTCAAGTCTTTATGACACCGACAGCTAAATCCACTCTTTATGATGGAATGCTAAAAGGTTTAATTGACTCTTTGGGAGAACCGCATAGTGTTTACTTAGATGCTGAAGAATATAAGTCCATGAAAATGCAAACATCTGCAACTTATGCAGGTGTAGGTATGGTTCTTGGCACTGATGATAAAGGTTTACATGCTGTTAGCGTTATGGAAGATCAACCAGCTTTTAAAGCAGGAATCAAGCCTGGAGATCATATCATTGCTATTGATGGACAATCTACTAGTGACATCACAGTAGAGGAAGCATCCTCTAAAATTCGTGGTGAAGCAGGTACTGTTGTAGCTCTTGATATTGAGCGCAATGGTGAAAAGTTGCATTTCGATATAACTCGAGAATCTATAGTTCTTCCTACTGTTAAAAGTAAAATGCTAACTAGTACAGTTGGTTATATTCGCATTAGTCAATTCGCTGAGAATACGGCAGATGATTTTGCTACTCAGTTTAAAGAGCTTCAAGCTCAAGGTATGAAGGCACTTGTATTAGACTTGCGAGATAATCCAGGTGGCTTACTTTCAACAACTGAAAAAATATCCAACTACATCATGCCTCCAGGTACATTAGTAACAGTACAAAATCGGGCTGGTAAAAAGGATGTTTATAAGTCTGATGGTCCTGAAGTAGCTATTCCTTTAGTCGTTTTAGTAAACAAAGGCTCTGCTAGTGCATCTGAAATCATAGCAGGGGCCGTTCAAGATCGTAAATTAGGTACTATTGTAGGTACTAATACATATGGCAAAGGTACAGTTCAAACTATATATCCAAGTTTAGATAATGAGGGCATTAAAGTTACCATTGCTAAATACCACACACCAAGTGACCGTATTATTGACGGAACTGGTATCAAACCTGATGTGGAAATAGAGTTACCAAAAGGGGTAAATCCATCTAGTAAATTAGATGATATTCAAATTAAAAAAGCATTAGAGATATTACAACAATAATGCATAGGAGTTAAATTATGTTTATAGATAGAGCGCGCGTCTTTGTAAAGGCTGGTGACGGTGGTGACGGCATGTCTAGCTTCCGTCGTGAGAAATACGTGCCAAATGGCGGTCCGAGTGGCGGCGATGGTGGTAAAGGGGCGGACGTTATTTTTAAAGCGGACAAGAATATTAATACTCTTGTAGACTTTAGATATAAACGTCAATTCAAGGCACCTGCTGGTGGTAATGGTGAAAGTTCCAACAAGCATGGTCGTGGTTCTGAACCACTTATCATTCCTGTTCCTTTGGGGACAGTCATTAAAGAGGAAGAAACGGGCAAAGTTTTCTGCGACCTCGTTAATGATGGCGATACATTTGTTATTGCTAAAGGCGGCCGTGGCGGTCGCGGTAATGCTCGTTTCCAAACGAGTGCTAATCGTGCGCCAACATTTGCAGAAAAAGGTGAACCAGGTGAAGAATTCTGGTTACAATTAGAGCTAAAAGTATTAGCTGACGTGGGTTTATTAGGATATCCATCTGTTGGTAAATCTAGTATTTTGCGTAAAGTATCTAAAGCTCAACCTGAGGTAGCAGCGTACCACTTTACTACATTGACACCAGTTCTAGGTGTTGTAACTATTTCCGGTGACCGCAGCTTTGTATTAGCCGATATTCCTGGTCTTATTGAAGGGGCGAGTGAAGGTGTTGGCTTAGGTCATAACTTCTTGCGTCATGTTGAACGTACGAATATTTTAATTCATGTTCTTGATGTATCTGGTATGGAAGGCCGTGACCCTAAGGTTGACTTTGATGCTATCAATGAAGAGTTACGTAAATATTCTGAAAAATTAGCTAATAAAAAGCAAATCGTTGCTCTTAATAAGATCGATATGGTCTTTGATGACACCACAATTCCAGATAATAAAAAATACTTTGAAGATAAGGGCTATGAAGTATTCCTTATCAATGCATTGAGCGGTGAAGGTTTACCAGAGCTTATGGAACGAGCTTACTACTATGTAGAAAACTACGAACCAGAGCCTGAAGCGACTGATGATACAGTTGTTTATGAAGCGAAACAAGATGTAGAGTTTGTTATCACTCGTGGTGATGATGCTGCCTTCTACATTACTGGTAAACGTATTGAACGATTAGTTGCTATGACAAATCTTAGCGACGATCAATCTCTTCGTAGATTCCAACGTATTTGGCGTTTTATGGAGCTCGATGCTAAGTTGAAAGAAAAAGGTTGTAAAGACGGTGATGAAGTTGTAATTGGGGATCAACGCTTTACATTCCAAGAGTAGGAGATATAATGACAGGAAAACAAAAACGGTATTTACGTTCTTTAGCTGCTACTATGCCACCAGTTGTACAAATTGGTAAAAATGGCTTAGAAGATAGTGTTATTGATAGCGCTCGTGCAGCGTTGATGGCTCGTGAGTTAATTAAAGTGAAATTACACAATAACAGCCCTGAAGATAAAACTATTTTCGAAGAACTAGCGGATATGCTAGGTGCTGAGCTAGTGCAAGTTATTGGCTTTAATGGCGTTTTGTATAAAGCTAAAAAAGAACCAAAAATTATTTTACCTAAATAGTTTTGAAATCATTTCTATTAATATGTTGTAGTTAAGAAACTGTTAACCTTAGGAGGTTAGTCTATGCGCAGCGCTATCGTAAACGCTAAACGAATTGTAGTCAAAGTTGGTAGCAGTACGCTTTGTTACGCTAATGGTCATTTAAATTTAGAGCGTATTGAAAGATTAGTACGACAATTATCAGATTTGGCTAACCAAGGTAAAGAGGTAATCCTTGTTTCTTCTGGTGCTACAGGAGCTGGACTTGCTCCACTAGGTTTTAAAGAGAAGCCTAGAGATCTTGTACTTAAGCAAGCAGCAGCAGCGGTCGGCCAAGGCATTCTTATCCATATGTACGAGCGCATGTTTCGTGAATATGGACGTACTGTAGGGCAAATTCTTTTAACAAAAGAGGATAGCACTGGACGTCATAGTTATCTTAACTTACGTAATACATTACATACTTTGTTGCAACTTAATGTTATTCCCATAATCAACGAGAATGACGTGGTTGCTATTGAAGAGTTTAAAATAGGCGATAATGATACTTTATCTGCTACTGTGGCAGGTATTGTAGATGCTGATTTACTTATCATTTTATCTGACATTGAAGGTTTATATACGGCTAATCCAGCAACTCATCCAGATGCTACATTAATAGAAACAGTTTCTGAAATTACAGATGAAACGTATGCTATTGCAGGTGGTGCTGGTTCTAACATGGGCACTGGTGGTATGTATACTAAAATAAAAGCGGCTCACATGGCGACAAACTCTGGTGTACCTATGGTTATTACCTCTGGTGAAGTAGAGGACTCTGTTCGTCGCGTATGTAAGGGTGAACAAATCGGTACTCTCTTTGAAGCACATGATGCTGGTCTATCAGGGAAACATCATTGGCTAGCCTTTGGTAAGCGGTTGAAGGGTTCCATTACTATTGATGATGGTTGTGCTCGTGCTGTTTTAGATAAAGGGGCTAGTATATTACCTGCTGGTATTGTTGATGTGGAAGGTACATTTGGACCTGGTGATACAATTTCTATTTATCATAATGGGAAAGAAATTGGACGTGGTCTTATCAACTATAGTGTTGATGATATGAAAGCTATTAAAGGTCATAATACTAACGATATAGCTCAGATTTTAGGTATTAATACGACGTATGATGAAGCTATACATCGTAATAATCTAGTTTTATTACACTGAGGATACAATATGAACCAGTACGAAGAAATTTGTAAAGATATGGGTCTGAGAGCTAAAGCAGCTGCTTTTGAATTAGCTCAACTTGATCAAGGTACGTTAGATGCTGCATTATTAGCAATCGCTGATGCTGTGGAAGCACAAACTGATGAAATCATGGCCGCTAATAAGCAAGACTTAGATAAATCTGGGGACTATAATGTACCTCAAACTATGATTGATCGATTAACGTTGACCCCTAATCGAATTGCTCAAATGGCTGAAGGTGTTCGTCAAGTCGCAGCTCTTGAAAGCCCTGTAAGATCTGTTATGGAAACGATTACACGTCCTAATGGCTTGACTATAGAAAAAAGAGCAGTACCTTTTGGTGTGATTGGTATTATTTTTGAAGCGCGCCCCAATGTGACTATCGATGCTGGTGTACTTTGTTTAAAAACTGCAAATGCTACGATTTTACGAGGTGGTAAAGAAGCATTCCATACGAATCAAATTATCGTGTCTATCATGCGTAATACTTTAGAATCTTTGGGCATTAATGGTGATGCTATCCAATTGGTTGAGGTTCTTGATCGAGATATGGTTGGCGTACTATTGCAACAACGCGAATACATAGATGTTATTATTCCTCGCGGTGGGGCTGGACTCATTCGCCGTGTCGTAGAGGAAAGTAGTATTCCTGTTATTGAAACGGGTAGTGGTGTATGTCATACGTTCGTAGATGAATATGCTAATCTCGATATGGCATTAGACATTGCTATTAATGCTAAAGTGCAACGTCCATCGGTATGCAACGCTATGGAAACTTTGTTAGTTCACCAAGCAGTGGCTGCTGAATTTTTACCTCGCCTTGATATAGCCTTACAAGAATATGGTGTTCGCATTCACGGTGATGAAGTAGTAGCTCAATATATGAAAAATACAATTCCTTTAACAGAGACGTCTTTTAACACAGAATACAATGATATGGATTTAAATGTACGTATCGTTCAAAATCTTGAGGAAGCTATTGAGCATGTAAACTACTATACTACACATCACTCTGAGGCTATTATTACTGATGAGCCTATGCGTGCTACAGTATTTATGAATTTAGTAGACTGTTCTACTGTGTATCATAATGCGTCTACACGCTTTACAGATGGCTTTGAGTTTGGCTTTGGCGCAGAAATTGGTATTAGTACACAAAAACTTCACGCTCGTGGTCCTATGGGCTTACAAGCTTTAACATCTTATAAATACTTCGTATTTGGAGAAGGCCAAGTGCGGACGTGAAGAATATATATTACTTTATAAGGGCATACTACAGATATATTCAAACACCAAAAGGACGATATGAATGGATATCCTATGGAAAGGCATTGCTCTTATTCATCATTATTTGTGTCATTGTCATTAAGGGTGTGACCGCATTATGGTAGAGAAACGTCGTATAGGTATCCTTGGTGGAACTTTTAACCCCATTCATCTAGGTCATCTAATGATTGCAGAGGTTGCTTGTGAAAGCTTTAATCTAGAAAAGGTTATATTTGTACCTGCTCGTATTCCACCGCATAAACAGCATGATGTGATAGATAGTCGTCATCGCTATGCTATGGCAGCTGCTGCTGTAGCAGATAATCCAAATTTTGAAATTTCCGATATAGAGATGCGAAGAGAAGGTCCATCGTACACTGTAGATACAATTCAACATTTCAAAATTATATATGGTCCAAATGTAGAATTTTATTTTATTGCTGGCACGGATACAATTCGGGCATTGCCGACTTGGAAATTTATAGAAGAATTATTAGATGAAGTTCATTTTATTGGTGCTACTAGACCAGATGGAACGAGTGTTATTGATGCTACATTAGATGAACTAGGGCCAAAGGCACATGAAAAGATTCATGTTATGGAAGTGCCTGAAATGAAATTATCTGCTACTTATTTACGGGATCGTTTACGTTCTGGCAAAACCGTTCGCTATATGTTGCCTAAATGTGTAGTAGATTATATAGAAAAAAACCATATTTATGGGAAGGAATAAAGGATGTTATCTTTTGATGAAATAGAACATAGAGTAAGCCAATGGATGGGTAAAAAACGCTTTAAGCATACTCTAGGTGTTGTTGAATCAGCCACTCAATTAGCTAAACTGTATAACGTCGATGTAGAGAAAGCGCGTTTAGCAGCATTACTACATGACTGTGCAAAGGAAATGCCACTCAAGGATATGCAGGCTTTGGTAGAGGCTAGTAAATACGAAGCTGATGATGAATTGTTAGCTAATGGTAATTTGTTGCATGGCTTAGCAGGTATGATTCGGGCTGAAAAAGAGTTTTCTATAACTGATTTAGAAGTTTTAGAAGCGATTCGTGTTCATACTACTGGTAAGGTTCATATGTCTAAGCTAGATAAGGTTATATTTTTAGCCGATTATATTGAGCCTAATAGAGATTTCCCTGGTGTAGATGAATTGCGTAGATTAGCAGAACAAGACTTAGATAAAGCTGTATTATTGGGATTTGATAACACTATTAATCATCTTATTAAGCAACATCTTTCTATTTATCCTTTGACCATTCTTGGTCGTAATGACGTATTACAATCTTGTAAGTAATGGAGTTTTTATATGGAAGAACGTGAACGAGCAAGAGCTCGCCGGCGTAGGAGAAGACGTCAACAAAAGTCATCGGTAAAATGGCCTAGAGTCATTTTAGCCATCGTTGTTGTTCTCGCTTTGCTCGGTGGGATAGGATATGGCATATATAGTGGCGTATCTTATGCATATAGAGCTATTGTAGGAACTACAGAAGTTACTGAAACAGTAGCAGATAATGGAAATAAACAAGACGCTAACACTGTATCAGTTGAGCAAAAAGGGTTAGATAAACCTCTATATATTTTGGTTGTTGGTACTGATGATAATAATCCAAGCCAAGGGGATAGTTTATTTTTATTATCTGTAAATCTTGATCAAAAAACGATGGATGTTATTGGTATTCCAAGTAATAGTAAGATCGATAATCGTGATCAAACTGATGCAACTATGTTGAATGGTATCTATGAAAAAGGCGGCATCGAGCTTACTAAAGCCGTTATTGAAGATATGTTCCACATTTCAATACCATACTATGTAGTGGTTGATCAAAATGCTTTCAAAAAAACAAATGATGTTCTAGGTGATCAACAAATTTATGTAGAGCAACCTATGGAACATGTTGATGCAGAAGGTAATAAAGATATTGATTTACGTCGTGGATATCAAACGTTAGATAGTAATAATGCGTTAGCATACTTACGATACTCAGATCCTAAACATGACACGTTTACTCGTGTTCAACGACAAGAACGATTTTTAAAATTGTGGGTGGACCAAGAGCATAATGCATTTTTCTTAACAAATGCATGGCATATTTGGCGTATTTGGGATCATTTTGATAGTAATATCTCTACCTTAGATGCGATTAAGCTCGTATACAACGCGAGCAAAATTAATAAGGAAGAAATTCATTTTTACATTCTTCCTGGCGAAAAAGAGTTAGTAGGAGATATGACTTACTGGAAGGTAAATCCAACAGAAGCACAACGTTTAGTGGGCATTACAATGGGCAATTTACCGGCTAATGAAATGACACAATTTGTATCCGCTCCTACAAACAGTACAGCTAAAGTTGCACCTGAATCAGAACATAATGGCGGTACAATTACTAAGCCTACTGAACCAGGTGATGAAAGCGGTAGTAAACGTTAAGATAAGAGGAAAACTATGAAAAATAAAGAAGATATTAAACAATTTGTACTAGCATTAGCACAAGCTGCATTTGATAAAAAAGGTAGAGACATTGAAATCCTCGATTTAGAAGGTATTTCTATGCTAGGCGATTACTTCTTAATTGCTAGTGCAAATAATATTAAGCAATCTCAAAGTATTGCTGATGAAATGGAAGATAAAGCTGCTGAATTAGGCATGACAGTTCGTCATAGAGAAGGTTACCGTGAAGGTGAATGGATTTTATTAGATTTTGGCGATGTAATTTGCCATGTCTTTGGCGGCGATGAATTGCGAGAATTCTACGGGTTAGAAGAGTTGTGGAATGACGCAGGTCGAGTTCCATTCGAAGGAGTATAATATGGCTACAGAATTGTTGGAAAATACAATTGCCACATTGAAAGTATTGCGTACTAGTGACCAAGGTGCTTTCCTAGATGGTCAAACAGGCAATACGAATGATGATATTTTGCTTCATAAAGATCAACAAACGTCTTCCGTTGCCATTGGTGATGAAGTAGAAGTATTCTTATATCGCGATCCAAAAGGTCGTTTAACTGCTTCTATGCGCTTACCAGCGATGAAGGTAGGGCAAATTGGGTATGTTGAGGTAATCAATACGACAAACTTTGGCTGTTTCGTAGAGGTTGGTACTGAGCGCGGTATCTTCATGCCACATGCAGAGATGCGTGGTCGTCCTCAAGTGGGCGAAAAAGTCTGGGTTCGACTCTATACAGATAAATCTGGTCGTTTTGCTGTATCTATGGATGTTGATGACGAAATGCGTCGCGCATCTAAGGCTGCTACAGATGCTACAGTAGGACAACTTGTAAAAGGTGCTATCTACAACTTGACTAGTGATGGGGCATTCTTTATCACTCCTGAACGATGGATTGCCTTTTTACATCGTTCTGAGATGACTAGAAAATTAAAAGTAGGAGAAATGGTTGAAGGTCGCATTACTTTTAAACGTGATGATGGTCGGGTTAATGTATCGATGCGCCCTACAAAGGAAAAAGCTCTTGTATCCGATGGAGATATTATTATGGAATATCTTTTGAATCGCGGTGGCAAGATGCCGTATAGTGATGAATCTTCTGCTATGTTGATTAAAGATAAATTCAACATTAGTAAAGCTGCTTTCAAACGTGCTTTAGGGCATTTAATGAAAGAGAAAAAAATTATTCAAGAGGATGGTTGGACATTGCTTACCGACATTGGTCGCCAGTGGACACCTCCTGTTAGTGAAGAGTCCCAAGATAAGGAATAAAGACGATGAAAATTGTCATTGTAGGCGCTGGTAAGGTTGGTTATTCATTAGCTCAACGCCTTATTCAAGATGATCATGATGTGTATGTCATCGATCGTTCACCAGAACGTATACAAAATCTTGAAAATACATTAGATGTTAGCCTTGTCCAAGGTAATGGCAGTGATGTGCAATTACTTGATGAAATTGGTATGTCTGATGTAGGCATGTTTATTGCTGTTACTGATTCCGATGAGGTTAATATGCTATCTTGTGCGGTGGCTAAAATTACAGGAGTTCCTACAACGATTGCTCGTGTTCGTGACAATAGTGTGGCGGAACATATGGATGCAGAGATGCGTGCTAAACTGGGCGTAGATCTCTTTATCAACCCTGAAATGGTTACAGCTCAAGAACTATTACAAATACTTGAAACTCCATCTGCCATTGATGTTGAAGACTTTGGTCAAGGTACAGTGCGCCTTATGGAGTTTAAACTTACTGAGGAGTTCCCTCTGTTAGGCCAGCCATTAAAAGAAATTCGCTTCCCTGAAGGTGTTCTTCTCGTAGGGATTTTACGTTATGGTGAAATGATTATTCCTCATGGTGAAAGTATTCTCCAAGCTGATGACAGCGTATTCTTCTTGGGATTAAAAGAGTCTGTAGAGGAAGTGGAAAATCTTTGGTTCCATAATTATAATGCTTTTTATAAACGGGCTGTCATCATTGGTGCTGGACTACTTGGTCGTAACCTGACTGTTTTATTAGAACGTGCTGGTTTTTCTGTGAAAGTCATTGAAAAAAACTTAGAGCGATGTGAGAAATTAGCGAATCTTGTAGATAAAGCGATGGTTATCAATGGCGATGGTACCGACTTTGATTTGTTAGAAGCTGAAGAAATCGCTGATAGCGACGTTATTATAGCTTTAACTGACGATGATAAACTTAACCTACTAGTAGCTCTTGTAGGCAAGCATATGGGCATACCAAAGACTGTTGTGCGCGTAGGTCGACCTGAATATATTATGCTTATGGAACAAGTGGGTATTGATGTCGTATTCTCGCCACGTTTATTTACAGCGAGTCAAATTTTACGTTTCGTGCGTAGTGGAGAAGGGGTTGTATCTATTTCGACCTTTGAAGGTGGAAAAGCGGAATCTATAGAGGTTGCCATTACAAGTGAATCACCTGTAGCTGGTAAACAATTAAAAGACATCCGTTTACCAGGGAAGGCGTTAGTTGGTGTAATTTTACGTGGTGATGAAGCCATCGTACCACGTGGTAATACTGAAATCTTAGATGGAGATCACATTGTTCTATTTGCGTTACCTGAATCTGTAAGTAAATTACTTAAATATCTTACTTAGTATGGAGGGACTATGCGCATTCAAATTGTCATGTCCTTAGTGGGGCGATTATTATATATATTTGGGATTTTTACATTAATTCCTTTTATATATGGTATCGTATTTGAAACTGCATATTGGTCGTTTTTGGTTACTACTGGTATTTCATTTGGCTTAGGTGGACTTTTATCCTATTATGGTCATGAAAGTCAAAGCTTTAGTCTTCGTGATGGGTTTTTAGTTGTATCAGCTACATGGATATTAACTGTTATCTTAGGTTCCTTACCATTTATTCTTAGTGGTATATTAACCAATGTATTTGATGCTCTATTTGAAGCTACATCGGGGATTACAGCAACTGGTGCTACAATTATTAATAGCGTAGATGATTTACCTAAGACATATGTTTTATGGCGTGGACTAATGCACTGGATTGGTGGGATGGGGATTATTGTCCTTATCTTATCGTTCTTAAAGAACTTAGGTGCAGATGCAGCTCATATGTTTAATGCAGAAGCATCGGTACCAAAACCTGGTGTTGTTATGCCCCGTATTCAATCAATGGCTACTAAACTTTGGCGTTTATACGTTGCTTTTACGGCTCTTTGTTTCGTTATGCTATGGGCTGGTGGTATTGAGCCTTTTGATGCGTTAAACTATGCCTTTTCCATTATTGCAACGGGTGGATTTACCCCAACATCAGCAGGGGCATTTATATATGAACAGAGTAACTATATTTGCTTTGTATTTGTTTTCTTTATGATCCTTGCAGGTGGTAATTTTTCAGTGTATTACAACGCACTTCAAAAAGGCTTTCGCGTTTTGATTGATGATTTTGAAACACGTATGTATTGGCTGGTTATTTTTATTGGAATTGCTATAATATCAATTTCGATGGCAGTACAATCAAATATTAATGACCCAATTCAAATCTTCAGAGATGTTTCCTTTAATTATGTATCGATTCAAACTGGTAGTGGATTTGCTGTAAGCGATTATGATTTATGGCCAGCCGCTGCACAGATGATGTTATTTATTTCATCATTTTTTGGTGGTTGTAGTGGTTCTACAACAGGGGGCGTAAAAATTATTCGCCTCATTATTCTAATTAAGAGCAGCATTATTTATTTAAGAAAATCAATTCATCCTGAGATGGTACAAGTAGTGCGCATTAATGGTAAACCGATGCCTACTAAATGGATACAGATGGCACAGCAATTTTTATTTTTATATTTAATGATTTACGTTATATCTGTGTTCCTTATGACTTGTTCGGGAATGTCTACTTATGATGCGATGCAAATTATAACAGCTTTTCTTAGTAATGTAGGCATTGGATTTGGTGGTTTTGGGCCTACAGATGCCTTTGGTAGTATGTCTGATGGTGCTAAATGCGTAGCAATGGCAGATATGTTATTAGGTCGTTTGGAATTATTTACAATTCTTGTTATGCTTCATCCTCAATTCTGGGAAGGGTATTTTATAAAAAAACAATCTGCTAAACGGTATCGTATCCTATAGGAGGGCGAATAATATGAATATTATAAAACGCCCTCTAGGGCTTTATAAAGCAAATTGTTATGTATTAATTAAAGATGGAAAATCTCTTATTATTGATCCTGGGTTTCATAGTAAGCATATAATTGAAATGGTAGGAGATTCTGAGCCTATAGCAGTATTATTAACACATGGTCATTGTGATCATGTATCGGCTCTTGATGAGGTTTGTGAGTATTATAATATTCCTGCTTATTTACATCCTTTGGATCATGAGTTGTTACAATTAATTCGTCGTAGACCTAGTGTTTACAAGAGGAAAATGTATACTAATTGTGAAAATTTAGTAACAGGAAAATTACAATTAGGACCTTTTGAAGTTATTGTCCATCATACACCTGGTCATAGTGCTGGTTCTGTTTGTCTTGAAATTGAGGGACACTTATTTACTGGCGATACTGTGTTTAAGCAAAATGTGGGAAATACAGATAATTATAAAAGTAATCCTCATGATTTAATTACAAGTTTGAAGTATATTTTATCTTTATCTAAGGACTTAATTATTGAGCCAGGACATAAAGAATCTACCATATTAAAAGATGAAGAAGAATTCATCAAAAATATTGTAGTATAGTGTTGACAAAAGTTGTGATAACCGATATACTAAGCAAGTACTTTGGATACGGCCCCGTGGTGTAGCGGTTAACATGTCGCCCTGTCACGGCGAAGATCGTCAGTTCAAATCTGATCGGGGTCGCCATTCATGCCTCGGTAGCTCAGTTGGTAGAGCAACGGACTGAAAATCCGTGTGTCGACAGTTCGATTCTGTCCTGAGGCACCATGTACATGCGGGAATAGCTCAGCGGTAGAGCACCGCCTTGCCAAGGCGGGGGTCGCGAGTTCGAATCTCGTTTCCCGCTCCAACTTTATATGGCGGCATAGCCAAGCGGTAAGGCAGAGGTCTGCAAAACCTTTATTCCCCAGTTCGATTCTGGGTGCCGCCTCCACAATCGTTACCCATGCCGGGGTGGCGGAACAGGCAGACGCAACGGACTTAAAATCCGTCGGTTGGAGACAACCGTACCGGTTCGATTCCGGTCCTCGGCACCAATTAAGACTAACTTCGGTTAGTCTTTTTTTCTTATTTGAATTAATAAAAAGTATTGCTATGAATAATAAACCTAAACTATTGATTAGTGAATGCTTATGTGGTGTTCCTTGTCGCTATGATGGAAGAGATAATTATATAGAAGCACTTGACCTTCTGAATGAGTATTATGAATTAGTACCTGTATGTCCTGAGGTATTGGGTGGTCTCGGCACGCCGAGAGATCCTGCTGAGCGCCAAGGAAATCGTATATGCACTGCTGATGGGACAGATGTGACAACACAGTTTATTCGAGGTGCAGAGCTTACAGTTCGTATAGCTATTGAATGTAAATGTGAACAAGCTCTAATGAAGGCGAAAAGCCCTAGTTGTGGTTATAAGCGCATTTATGATGGCTCCTTTACTAGAACCTTAAAAGATGGTCATGGATGTACTGTAGAGGCTTTATTAAAGAAAAATATTAGAATTTATACGGAACATGATATAGATCTTTTGTTGGCACAAAAAAAGAGATGAGTTTAGGGTTATAGGACAAAAAGTGTTGCTATTTTAGTCCCAAAGATTGGTAAATAGGCAATCATAATTATGCAAATCACTCCAAACAATAGCATCACCCCAAGTCGGAATAGAAGCTTCTAACCTAGATTGTTCATGTATGGTATGATATATATCAGAAATACTCTTGTTGGTCGGCATAACCTTAAGTATTTCTGCATTAGAAAGCGGGTTTGGTGAGTGCATATAGCACCACCAGAACACCGCTTTTATTCGTCTTTCAATAGACATTCCTCTATGATTACGTAACATAGTGCGTAACTGAGCATTTACACCACCTTCTATACGATTATTAGTAGCTGGGCAGGTACATGTTAACGATGCATCTAAGTAAGTAAATAAACATCTTTTGTTAATCAATTTAACTAAGGAATTTTCTGCTTTTATAAGTCGTTCATGTTTAGGTCGTATCGTACCATTTTCATCAACTGTTATTTCTGATAGGAATACCCTATGTCGTACTTTCCATGACATAACGTTTTGTACCCACTTCATAGCATGATCTTGCGTGTGTATTGTTAATAAATCCCTTGCAATTCCATATAACTCACAACCAGCAATCGTTTTAGGACGTATTGTTGTATAGCGTTTTACTTGTTGAAATGCATGAAATAAGCACCTTTGTAGTTTGGCTTTCGGCCAAACTTTTTTTAATGCCTTTTGAAAGCCGGTACCACCATCGGATATAACTACTATAGGTGATGAAATACGTCGTAATAAAGCCTCCCAAGCCTTAGAATGCTCATATCTACAAACATACCAGCCTAAGACATGCGTCTCATTACAACAGATTAAAATACAAGCATTTCTAGCTAAATAAATACCATCAACAAATACCACACTACTTGATGATTCAACTTTTGGTGGTAATGGCCAAAGCTCCCAAAACTGTGATGTTTTTCTACGAAATGAACGTCCATCGCCAGCCATATCTAACTGTGTGTGTTTACCAAATAACCAATCCAAAAATATCTGTAAATTATTATTAGTTTTATTCACTTTATTTGTGAATGAGCAAGAACATTGATTACAATACCAACGTTGAGAACCCGCACTTGTTTTACCATTTCTCTTACAGACGAAACCACAATTAGGGCATCTGACTAGTTTCATAATTATACTCCTTCTAAAAAATATATCTCTTTAGAAAGATAAAACCTTTTTTGAGTCAGTAAAATCAAGGGGGTTCCGACTTTTTAGCAACACTTTTTGTCCTATAACCCTGAGTTTAACTCATCTCTTTTTCTTTTATTAAGTTAACCTTTATTGTTAATACATAGTATGTTATAGGGCATTATTTTTGAAACATTAACTATAGGTATGTACTACTGTTATTTACCAGCATTAACAGGATCATTAATTAGTGGCTGTTCACCAAGTAATGTAGTTAAGTTATGTAAATTGAATCGATATGACGCATTACTGAAGTCTCGCGTAGCATCGTAACGATAGTTAGGTGCTTGCATGAGACCTACTAATGTGTCATATAGCAGATCATTCGTAAAGAATTGATGCTCGTGTTTAGTCAGCACATCTGCCGTTTGTGGATAGGCTGTACGATATTGTGGAGATAAGTATACCCAGAATGGAATATGTGTCATAACAAAGTCGAATGTATCAGGATTGTGAGACTTATCTAAGCTTTCACCGTGATCGGAGAAGTATACCATAGCTTGTAAATTCAATTTATCTTTACCATAGGTGTAAATTTGTTGTAATAACCAGTCTGTATATAACTGACTATTTGCATATGCTTCTTGGCCGTCAGGATATGGACCTTGTTTCCATTTACTAAATTCATGAGGGTAACGGTCATTGTAATAAATATGACTACCCATAATATGAATAACAATAAAGTTATTTTTGGTAGGGTCTACAGTTTCTAATAATGGCAATAGTGCTTCGTCATAGCGATCGGAGAACGCATAAGACTCATGAGACCATTTTGTAGTGTCTGCAGTTTTAGCCATCAACGAAATAGCTGTATCATATTCACCGAATACACCTTGGTTGCTAAACCAAGAAGTTGTGTAACCCGCTTTTTTGGCTACATCTAAGATGTTTGCTGAATCAAGGAATGGTCTATCGTCGTACTGGTTTCGTTCAGATAGAGCACGCTCTAAAGTTGGTACTGTTTGTACATAAGAGGAATAGGCGTTATCAAAGAATATAAAATCTTTATTGTCTGCACGCATATTTCCTTGCCATGGTGTATCATCATAAGGGAAGTTCGGATTATATACTTTCATATAATCACGAGAGCTAGATTCACCGATGACGAGAATAATAGTTCCCGGTGCTTTCTGGGCAGCTGTTTCTTTAGTATCTAAGTTAAAGGAATCAAATACTATATGATGGTTATCATTATATTGCTGCATTTGTTTTACATAATCACCAGCAGCAATCCAGTTGGCTACGATACATGTTTGAGGGAATAAGAAGAACGGTACATATACAAGAAAGGCTACGATAGAAGCGATGAGCATAGCAGATCGCATAGGGCGTGTAGTATTTAAATTAACTACCGCTTTCATACCTAAATTAGACCAGTATAATAAATATGTCCACAATACAAGACCAACACCTACTGCAATTAGACCAGGAATACCAGCTGCATTTTTTAAGAAACCAAATGCCTCTTCTGGATTAGTCATATAGACTGCTAATAGACTAGCTGGTGTTAAACAGTGCCATGTAGTCATGTAATAGCCAATTTGTAAGAATGGGATGAGGCTAAGAATCATGGAAATGATAGCCATGATTAAGGATGTTGTTTTATGGAAGCGATTCGTTTGATTGAGTAAAAACTGAATGCCCGATAAACCCATAAAAATCAATAAACCAAATAAGAAATCATTGGCAAATTCATAGAAGTACAATGGTTTTACATAAGACCAGTGAAATAGAAGTGGGAAGGTAAGAGCCCATAAGATACCTACCAATCCATATCCTAAAAATGGTCTATGAAAAACGGTGCAGCCCATAAAATATTGAAATAAGAATGTGCCAACAATGGTGGGCACCGCTAAAATTGTAATATCCTCTACATCTAAGCCTAGTGTAATGGGTTCATAAATTAAAAATAGAATGATATATAAAACAATACCTATAATACCAAAGCGAAAAATGGGGTTACGCCCAATTTGCCTTAAACTAGATGACATAATAAAGCCTCTCTTAAAGGAACACACAATAATATATCTTTATAATATATAATAATTATATTATTAAAGATAGCAGATGAATATAAAAAAAACAATTATTTGAAAGTACTACTATAAATGCTTTATAATTATATAGTTAAAGTATATCTTTCTAAGGATTGGGGTTTATGGGAGATTATAATTATAAGTTGGACGTCTTTGAAGGTCCCCTTGATTTGCTGCTGCATCTCATTGAAAAACATAAAATAGAAATCACCGATATTCCTATCGTTGAAATAACGAGTCAATACTTGGAGTATCTAGATAACTGGAACCATTTTGATATTCACTATAGTAGTGAATTTCTTGTTATGGCTTCCACCTTATTACAAATCAAATCGCGTATGCTATTGCCTAAGGCTGAACCTGAGCCAGAGGATGCAGAAGATCCACGGGATGAGTTAGTAGCTAAATTAGTTGAGTTTAAAAAGATTAAAGATTTTACATCTCTATTGATGGAGCGAACAGCCGTATCGGCAAATGTTTTTAGTCGTCCTGAAGAAACGAGTGTTCTCGGTTTAGATAATGTATATAATCTAGAGCTTTCACAGCTATATCAAATCTTCTACCAAACCTTAAAACGGGCTAAAGAATTGCCTGAAGAGGAACCTATTCGAGAGGTTAAGGTAGAAAAAGATACGTACAGTTTAGAGGATATGATTCTATCCTTGTCGAGTCGTATACGTCGTGGTGAAAGTTTACACTTTAGGGAGTTATTAGTAGCTATAGAAACCAAAAGTGGTATGGTAACAATCTTTATGGCTGTTCTTGAATTGTTAAAGCAGCAAGTAATGGACATGCGCTACGAAGATGATGATATTATATTCACTGCTGCTTTAGATGGAGCCGTGTAGAAAGGGGACTATATGAGCTTACCAACAATGCATTTAGAGGCTGTTTTGTTTGCAGCGGCAAAACCTATATCAATCGATATGTTAGAAGAGGTGTTCGGTCTTTCACGAGACGAAATACAAGCCTATATAAATGAATTAAAACGGGAGTTAGAAGATCAACATCGAGGTATTCGACTTCGTATATCTGGGGCTGGTGTCGAATTAGTCAGTGCTATGGAAAGTGCTGATTATGTGGGACATATCCGCAAGCGAGAAGATAAGCTATCTAATGCGGCTATGGAAACACTGGCAGTTATTGCTTATAAGCAACCAATTACTAAAGCTGAAATTGAAGAAGTACGCGGTGTAAATAGTGATAAAATTATAAAACAATTGCTTACTAGATCTCTTATAGCTGAGTTAGGCCATAAAGATACTGTAGGCAGACCTATTCTATATGGTACGACTGATGAATTTTTAAGAAGTGCTGGTGTAGAATCGATAGAAGCTTTACATCAAGAAGTTTCGGAAGCAGAAGGATAATATGGAACGATTACAAAAATATATTGCTAGTTGTGGTGTTGCATCACGACGTAAAGCAGAAGAGCTAATTACAGAGGGTAAGGTACAGGTAAATGGCCGAAAGGTTACAGAGCTTGGCATTAAAATTAACCCTCAAAAAGATAAGGTTAAGGTTAATGGCCAATTATTGGCTCAGGAAAAGCCTGTATATTATTTATTAAATAAACCAAAAGGTGTCATTACATCTGTATCTGATCCTCAAGGTCGAGAAACTGTTTTAGATTATATTAAAAATGAATCTAAACGCATTTATCCTGTGGGACGTCTCGACTTATATACAGAAGGTTTATTACTACTTACTAATGATGGTGAGTTAGCACAAAACTTAACACATCCCTCTAAAGGTGTGGAAAAAACTTATGAAGTGCGTATAAAAGGTCGCGTTCGCGATGAAGACTTACAAGTTATAGCTAATGGGGTGAAACTTGAAGATGGTATGACTGCACCTGCTACAATTGTAGATTTAGGTTTTGATGATCATAACGGTGTACATGAAGTAGAAATCACTATCCATGAAGGTCGTAATCGACAAGTTCGCCGTATGTTTGAACACTTTGGGTACCGCATTCATAACTTAAAACGTATTGCCTATGCTGGTCTTACCTTGGGCGGTGTTAAACGCGGTGCTTCTCGTCAGCTTACAATTCGTGAAGTAAAAGCTCTAAAAGCGTTAGGAACAGGTAAGAAATGAAACAAATCATAGTCATTGGTGGCGGTGCAGCAGGCTTAATGGCAGCTGTTATAGCTGGCCGTGAAGGAGCACGTGTCATCTTATTAGAAAAAATGAATATGGTTGGTAAGAAAATGGGCATTACCGGTAAAGGTCGCTGTAACATTACAAATAGTGCGGATATGGCTGAGTTTATTAAAAATACACCTGGTAATGGCAAGTTCTTATATGGTGCCTATGAACGTTTCAGCAATGAGGACCTTCTAGATTTACTGCATGGTTGGGGATTGAAAACCAAGGTTGAACGAGGGGGCCGTGTGTTCCCAGAATCCGACTCAGCTTTAGAGGTACGCAATACGTTCATGAAAATCCTTAAAAAGTATAATGTTCAAGTTCATTTGAATGAACCTGTTACATCTATTACGGTAAAGGATAATCGCGTAGTAGGCGTTACAACAGATAAGGAACAATATGCTTGTGATGCTGCCATCATTTGTACAGGCGGTGCATCATATCCATTAACAGGTTCAACTGGTGATGGTTATGCTTTAGCTGAAAAAGTGGGACATACGATCACTGATATTCGTCCATCTTTGGTACCTATCGTTACAAACGAAGCATGGGTAAAAGACATTATGGGGCTTAGTCTTCGTAATGTTGAAGTGTCTGTAGTTTCTAAGAATAAAGTACAGGCTAAACAATTTGGGGAAATGATGTTTACTCATTTTGGTCTTACGGGCCCTACGATTTTGTCTTTGAGTCACACAGTAGGCAAGTTGCTACGTAAGAAGAACCCTCAAATTACAATTGAAATCAATCTTAAGCCTGCTTTGACTGCTGAGGTATTGGATAAACGCTTACAAAAGGACTTTGATTTATATTCTAAAAAACAATTAGCTAATGGTATGAAAGACTTACTTCCAGTAAATCTCATTCCTATAGTTATTAAGCTTGCTGAATTAGATCCAGCTAAACCGATTAATCAGATTACAAAGGAAGAGCGTTTACGCTTGTGTCATGTATTACAACATATGACGTTAACTGTTAAGGAATTGCGACCTGTAGCTGAAGCCATCGTTACAGCTGGTGGTATTTCTTTAAAAGAATTTAATCCTAAAACTATGGAATCCAAGTTAATTAGTGGTTTATATGGCGCTGGTGAAGTATTGGATATCGATGCTTTCACAGGAGGCTATAATCTACAAGCTGCCTTTTCCACAGGCTATGTGGCGGCAATGCATGCCGTACACGGTGATGAAGAATAGAGGTTATTATGAACACTAAAAAAATTGCCATTGCTATTGATGGTCCTGCAGGGGCTGGTAAAAGTAGTATTTCTAAAGTAGTGGCTAATGAATTAGGGTATTTATATATTGATACAGGTGCCATGTACCGAGGTGTAACATGGGCTGTTCTAGATAGTAAAATCGATGTTAATGACCAAGAAGCTGTAGAAGCTTTATTGCCATCATTAAATTTAACATTAGAGCCTACTGCAACAGCATGTAAAGTTTTTGTTAAAGGTAAAGATGTAACATCATTAATACGACAACAACAAATCAATGAAAATGTATCTAAGATTGCTTCTTATAAAGGGGTTCGACAATACTTGGTAGAACGTCAACAAGCAATGGCTGCTGTTGGTGGTGTTATTCTGGATGGTCGAGATATCGGCTCTGTTGTATTGCCTGATGCAGAGTTAAAAATATATTTAACTGCTTCTGTGGATGCTCGTGCTAAACGGAGATGGCTAGAAGTACAAGGTACACCAAATGAGCAGACTTTAGATGAAATTAAAAAGAATGTTGAAAGTCGCGATGAAATGGATAAGAATCGAGAGGAATCTCCTCTAGTATGTGTCGACGATGCAGTAGTAGTAGATTCTAGCGATATGGATTTCGACGAAACTGTGGCTTATATGTTGAAGTTAATACAGGAGACAATCAATCATGAATAAATTTTCTACCTGGTTATGGCGCACCGCTTTCTGGCTCCGCTATAAGGTTGGGTATGGATTGAAAGTATATGGACGGGATAATTTCCCTATGGAAGGTCCTGTTATCGTAGTACCAAATCACTTAAGTAATAATGATCCACCTATCTGTGGCTATGCCTTACCTAGACATGTACATTTCATGGCAAAACAAGAATTGTTTGTGAATCCTATTTCTCGTTTTATTTGTACTTGGCTTGGTGCATTCCCATTAAATCGAGGTGCTATCGATAAAGTTGCTATCCGACATGCTATGGGGCTGCTCAAAGATAACAAGGTATTAGGTATCTTTGCGGAAGGTAATCGTCAAAAAAGTGGTAAACTTGGTAAATTCCACGATGGAGCAGCATCAATTGCGCTAAGAACAGGGGTTAGTATTGTACCTGTCGCTATTATTGGCTCTTATAATATGGAGCGTGATAAGGTAGCTTGTATTATTGGGAAACCTATACCTGTAGAAAAGGAAAAGGCTACCCCAGAAGCAATCAAAAAAGTAAATGATCAAGTTAAAGGTGAAATCCAACGAATGATTGATTCTTATCATGAAAATCGTGTAGAGGAGACTTTATGGAAATAATTTTGGCTGAAAACCATGGTTTTTGCTATGGTGTAAAAAGAGCCGTTGAAATGGCGAATGAAGCTGCGAACAGTGATGGCAAAAGTTATACATTGGGTCCTATTATTCATAACCCTCAAGTTGTAGGTCGTCTTGAAGATAAAGGGGTTAGTCCTGTTCAAGAAGTATCTGACATCGAAGAGGGGACAATGATTATACGATCTCATGGTGTTGGTCCTGCTATTTATGAAGAGGCTGAAGAAAAGGGGTTAAACATTGTAGATGCTACATGTCCCCATGTTAAAAAGGCACAACAAGATGCGAAGTCTGTCATTGAAGATGGGATGACTTTGGTGATTTTGGGCGAAAAAAACCATCCTGAGGTCAAAAGCATTAATTTATGGGCTAATAACGAAGGTATAATCATCGAAGATGAAGAATCCGCTGAAAAACTACAAATTGTGGAAAAAATGGGTGTTGTTGTACAAACAACCTTTTCACAATTCAAATTTAACAGTATAATAGACATATTAGAGAAAAAATCTAAGAATCTTAAGGTTTTCAAAACGATATGCAATGCAACGCAAGAACGACAGAACTCTGCCGTTGAATTAGCACGTAATGTAGATCTTATGATTGTGGTAGGCGGTAAGAACAGCGGCAATACAAACCGATTGGCAGAGGTTTGTCGTGACGTTGGATGTACAACATATCACATTGAAACTTCTACTGAATTACAACTGGAATGGTTTAACCGAGTACAGACGGTAGGAGTGACAGCAGGAGCATCGACTCCCGACTGGATTATTAAGGAGGTCATTGAGACAATGAAAGATTTTGCAGAATTATTAGCAGCCGAAGGTCAAGAAGAATTTAAGAAAGGGAACGTTGTAGAAGGTACAGTAGTTCAAGTTGAAGATGAACGCGCTTATGTATCTTTTGGCTACAAAACTGAAGCCATTTTGAACAGAACTGAAATTTCTTATCCAGCACCAGAATCTGCCAAAGATGTGTTAAAAAATGGTGATGAAATTAAAGCAGTTATCATGAATCACATCAAAGAAGATAATCCTATTTATCTTTCCATGACTCGCTTGGCTAAAGATGAAGATTGGCAATATGTTATCGAAGCACAAGAAAAAGATGAAGCTATCGTATGTAAAGGTATTGATGCTATCCCAGCAGGTTTGGTAGTAACAGTTAAATCCCTTCGTGGTTTCATTCCATTGTCCCAAGGTGATGTTCACTTCGTGAAATCCTTGGACAACTTGGTTGGTACAGAATTCGAAGCTAAAGTACTTGAAATCGATGAAAAGAAAAACCGTTTGGTTCTTTCCCGTCGTGCAGTATTAGAAGTTGAACGTCAAGCTAAATTAGCTGAAGCATTGAAAAACATCAACGTTGGCGAAAACTATAAAGGTATCGTTCGTAAAATCATGCCTTATGGTGCTTTCGTAGATATCGGCGGTATTGAAGGTTTACTTCACATTTCCGACATTTCTTGGCAAAAAATCAAAAAAGTGGAAGATGTTCTTTCCGTTGGTCAAGAAATCGAAGTTAAATTACAATCCTTCGACGCTGAAAGCAACAAATTATCCTTGTCCTTGAAAGCTTTGTCTAAGAGCCCATGGGACGTAGCTGAAGAAACATTGCATGTTGGCGATGTTATCAACGGTAAAGTTGTTCGTTTGGTAGCTTACGGCGCATTCGTAGCTGTTAACGACGACATTCAAGGCTTACTTCACATTTCCCAAATTACAAAACAACGTAATGCGAAAGTTGAAGATTACTTGAACCGCGGTCAAGAAGTTGAAGTTAAAATTATTTCTCTTAACAAAGATGAAAAGAAATTGGGTTTGGCTTTAACTGAAATGATGGAATCCAAAGAAACTGCAGAAGACGCTGAATAATTCATTGTCTAATATAAGGCTAACCAAGGTTTACTTGGTTAGCCTTTTTGCGTACTATACGTAGAATATGATAAAATATAGTAATGTATTAGATTAGATAATGAGGTGAAACTATGGCAAAACCATTAGTGGCCGTTGTAGGCCGTCCAAATGTAGGTAAATCTACACTTTTTAATGCCATTGTTAATAAACGTATCTCTATAGTCGAAGATATTCCCGGTGTTACACGGGACCGTATTTACTTCGATGCAGAGTGGTTAAATCGTGAATTTACAATGATCGATACAGGTGGTATCGAATTCATCACTGAAAATAGCCATGTTATTCCAAAAATGATGCGATTACAAGCTGAATTGGCTATCGAAGAAGCGGATGTAATCTTATTTGTCGTCGATGGTAAACAAGGTATTGTACCAGCTGATGAAGAGGTTGCAAATATTTTGCGCGCTAGTGGTAAACCTGTAGTTCTTGTAGTTAACAAGATTGATAGCGTAAATCAAGAGCCTAATATTTATGAATTTTACAATCTTGGCTTAGGTGATCCTATTGGTATTTCTGCAAAAAATCTAATGAACTTAGGTGATTTGCTTGATGACACCGTGAAACATTTCCCTCCTGTAGGTACTAATATAGATGACGAAGATACAATTCATGTTGCTATTATTGGTCGTCCAAATGTTGGTAAATCTTCTTTGACGAATGCATTATTGGGTCAAGTTCGTGTTATCGTATCTGATGTAGCAGGTACTACTCGTGATTCCATCGATACATATTGGACTCATGGGGATCAAAAATTTGTATTGATTGATACAGCTGGTATGCGTCGCAAATCTAAAATTGATGAAGCTGTAGAACGATATAGTATTGTACGTTCTTTGCGATCTGTAGACCGTTCTGATATTGTTGTTCTTGTGCTAGATGCACAAGATGGTGTTACCGAACAAGATAAGAAGATTGCAGGTTATGCTTATGAAGCCGGTAAGGGTGTAGTCATTGTTGTTAATAAATGGGATCTTGTTGAAAAAGACGATAAAACTACATTGCGCTTTACTGAAGATATTTATGAAGAATTAGGTTTCTTGCAATTTGCACCGATTCTTTTTGCATCTGCTTTAACTAAGCAACGTATACATCGATTAGCAGATATGTTAAAATTCGTCTCTGAACAACAATATCGTCGTGTATCTACTGGTACGTTGAATCAATTGTTACAAGATGCGCAAACAGTTAATCCAGTACCATCTCGCAATGGTAGAATTCCTAAGATTTACTACATGACACAAGCAAGTGTCAAGCCACCGACCTTTATTTTGTTTGTAAATGAACCTGAGTTAATTCACTTCTCTTATATGCGTTTCTTAGAGAATCGATTGCGTGAATCCTTCGGTTTTGAAGGTACTCCAATTCGCTTAGTATTACGTGGTAAGAAACGGGATGATGAAGACTAATGGATATTATGATTATCGTTTATGCTGTATTAGCGTATTTTATTGGTTCAATTCCTAGTGGCTTAATCATTGGCAAAACCTTCTTTAATACAGACGTACGCCAATATGGATCAAAGAATATAGGGGCTACCAATACATATCGTGTTATCGGTCTTAAAGCTGCATTACCAGTATTTTTATGTGATGCTCTAAAAGGTGCTGCTGGGGTAGTATTATTATCCTCTTATGGACCTATGTATATGATTTTAGGTGGTATCCTTGCTATGATGGGCCATAACTGGTCTATATTCTTAGGGTTCAAAGGTGGTCGTGGCGTTGCTACCGGATTAGGTGTTCTCATTGCTCTTTCTCCTTTAGTAGCATTGCTTTGCTTCCTTGTGTGGGGCATCATCGTATATTTCACCAAGCTCGTATCATTAGGTTCTATTGTAGCTGCTGCATTAGTACCTGTATTGATGTACGTTACAGGTGAATCTTATTGGTTTGTTGGCTTTGGTGGATTAGCTGCGTTATTTGTTATAGTTCGTCACTGGGATAATATTAAACGTCTACTTGCAGGTAATGAGTTGAAAGTAGAACGTATTAAAAAGGATTAATGTATGAATGTTGTTGTTATAGGTTCTGGTAGTTGGGGTACAGCCCTTGCTATTAAATCCGTTTTGGCTGGAAATACTACAACTTTATATTGTCGTCGCCCAGAATTTGCTGACCAATTGGCTAAAGATTTAGAAAATAAAGATTATTTGCCAGGTGTAGAGCTACCTAAAGAGTTACTATATAGCTCTGATTTAGAAACTTCTATTAGAAATGCAGAAGTTGTTTTAATGGTTACACCTTCTGTACATGTCCGTACTAGCTTAGAGTCTATAAAGCCTTATGCGCATAAAAATCAATCTTATATTCTTTGTTCAAAAGGGGTTGAACGAACTACAGGTAAATTATTAACCAATGTTATGAAAGAGGTTCTAGGTCCAGTTGGTTGTCACTTGGCTGTTCTTTCTGGTCCAAATCACGCAGAAGAGATTGGGCGTAATTTACCGGCTGCTTCTGTATTAAGTACAGAGGATTTAGAGGTGGCTACTACACTTCAAAAAGCATTATGTAGCCAAAATTTTAGAATTTATGCCAATACTGATATCATAGGTGTTGAACTTGCTGGTGCTACAAAGAATATTATTGCTTTAGCTGCTGGTATCGTTGATGGCCTTAAACTTGGCGACAATTGTAAAGCCTTATTATTAACGAGAGGTCTTCATGAGATGACTCGCTTTGGGGTTGCCTTAGGTGCCCAGAAAGAAACTTACGCTGGTCTAGCCGGTATGGGCGATTTAATTGCTACTTGTATGAGTCCTCATGGTCGTAACCGTGCGGCTGGTCAAAAGCTTGCAGATGGTAAGACGATGGACTATATTATTAATCATACAAATATGGTGGTGGAAGGTTTTTTTGCCACCGATATTGTATATAAAATGGCTTGTGAACATCAAATTGAAATGCCTATAACTAAAGCGTTGTATGAGGTTTTATATGAGGAGAAATCGCCTGCTTTAGCCTTGGCTGAGTTAATGGGGCGCGATATTAAAATTGAAGTATCATAAATAAAAGATACTTTTAATTTGGTTATTTATATACTATAATTAATGAGTATAATCTTGTGAGGGTTGTATGCGAATTATTGGCGGAACTGCGAAGGGACATGCTATAAAAGCACCTAAAGGGGTTGATACTAGACCTACACTTGATCGTGTTCGAGAAAGTGTATTTAATGTATTAGCTAATAGAGGCATATTTGGTACAGACGTATTAGATATATTTTCTGGCACTGGTGCAGTAGCAATTGAAGCCTTAAGTCGCGGTGCAGCACATGCAGTAGCGGTAGACTTTAAAACGGGAAAATTAATTTTAGAGAATGCTAAACATTGTCGTGTGGATGATCGGTTAGAAATTATTCCGAGGAAACTTTCACAATTAAAAAATTATATAGTGGGGCGACAGTTCGATTATATTTTTTCTGATCCGCCATATGAGAATGGATTTATACAAGATACCATAGATTTGGTTGTGACCTATGATTTATTAAAACCTGAAGGTGTTTTATTACTAGAACATCATAAGGATGAGCTTTTTAGTTTACCTGAATCATGGGAGTGTATAAAAGAACAGAAATTTGGTTATACGATGGTTTCCTATTTTGTAAACACAGCTGAAAGGAGCTAATCCTGTGCGTATAGGTGTATGTCCGGGTAGTTTTGACCCAGTTACTAATGGACATGTTGATATTTTTGAACGGGGCAGTCGATTAGTTGATAAATTAATCATTGCTGTTAGCTCAAATCCGAATAAAAATTCCTTATTTACCATGGAAGAACGGGTTGCGATGATTCGAAATTCTGTCAAACATATTCCTAATGTTGAAATTGATTGTACAGGTGGTTTGCTTAACGAATATGTTAAATCAAAGAATGCTACTATTATCATTCGTGGTTTGCGTGCATTGAGTGACTTTGAATATGAATTTCAGCGTGCTTTGTTTGCAAAATACTTGGATGATGACATCGAAACAGTATTTATTATGACAAATAACAAATACTCTTTTGTCAGCTCCACAGGTATTCGAGAACTAGCTAAATTTGGTGGCAAACTAGATGGCCTTGTTCCGGATGATGTTAAGGAAAAACTTGAAGAACGATTTAATACGGTCCATAATAAATAGGGGTGAATTGTATGAAAACAGAAAAATTATTAGAAGATTTAGAGGTTCTTATTGAATCTAGCAGCCGTATTCCTATGACTACAAAACGTATGGTCGAGGAAGACGAAATTATGCGTATTATCGATTCTATTCAAGAGTCCTTGCCATTGGAACTTGAAGAGTCTCGTCGTATTGTAGCTGATAAGGATAAAGTATTAGCTGATGCTCAACGTCAAGCGGAAACTTTAATTGATCAAGCTAAAGACTACATTGCTAAATTAACAGCGGAAAGTGAACTTGTTAAACAAGCGCAAGAACAAGCTAATCAAATTATCAATGCTGCTAACCAATCCTCTGAAGAATTGAAATCCAGCTCCATTCAATATGCTGGTGATGTTCTTAAATACGTGGAAAATAACTTAGAGAAAACATTGGAAAGCTTACGTCAAAATCGTGAAAGTTTAAAACAGACTGAACAACGTACAGAAGAAAACCAATAATATAAATAAAAGAAGCGAAGGATTTCCTTCGCTTCTTTTTTATTCATTATAATTGTCCGGTTTTTTAGGTTCTACAATCATAGTTTGATGTGTATTAAAAATAACAAAACCTAAAGGAGATCCAGGCGGTTTTTTGATATTTTTAATGTATGTATAGTCTACAGGAACTTTACTAGTTTCTCGTGCCTTACTAAAGTAGGCTGCATATTGTGCTACTTTAGATAAAATCATATCATCTGGTTCAACATTAAGTCTAAGAATAAGGTGAGAGCCTTGAATGTCTTGCGTGTGGAACCAAATGTCCGTTGGTTTAGCAAAACGATGCGTTAAATATTCATTTTGCTGATTGTTACGACCGATAAACATTTCACCTTCGTCAATTGTTAAGTGAATGTAGTTAGATTTACCTAGCTTGTAGGATAGTGGCTTTTTAGATTTTTTTATAATGCCCGCATCCATACATTCTTTGCGAATTTCCTCTAAACTTTCACGAGTGGTAGCAAGCGATATACTATACAAAATTGACTTTAAGTATTCAAGTTTTGTAGTACTTGCGTTAAGTTGGTACTCACCGCTGACCATACGATTCTTCAGTTTAGTGTAAAGTTTGTAATACCATTGTGCATTTTCTACAATCGTTAGATTTGGCTTTAATGGTATTGTTAGCATTTCTCCTTCATCAGAAAGAAGATTTTGTAATTCAATAGAAGGTTCGTATTGCACTTGAAGGTGTGCATTAATCATTAATAGATCACCATATAATTTATAGGTATCCATTTTATTCGTGTCTTCTAATTCATCTTTAATCTTTTGGTGACGACCTTCTTCTTTTTTGATGGCCGCCGTCAAAATCTTTTCTAGCTCTTTATCCGCTGTGTGGATTGCTTTTGTACTGTGAATTGTTTCTTCTAAAGCTTCAGAAATAGTTTCGTATGTTTTCACAACATTATAGTTATGTAAGATAAAGGTAGAATATGCTTTTTTATGGTTATCATTTACTAAGGAGAGTAATCCATTGCCGTTTTGAAGCATCATTTTTAAATCGTACAAGGCATTTGCTAACTTGTCGACTTGTGATGCCTCTAAATCAGTTATAATTTCATCACCATTTAAATTAGCGTTATATAAAACCTCATCAAGTAAAGGTTTACCAAAGCCGTTAAAAATAGCGCGAATAGATTGTTGAACGCTGCCATTACCAAAGGAGACTAGTAGATTTCTAATCTCATTATAATCAAAGTCCATTAGACTAACGCGATTAGCATTTGGTGGTAACTCGTATTGAAGTTTTGGACTAATAGAACGCTCACGGTTCATCAGTGGAGAAACATGAATTAAAGATTCTAAGACAACTCCATCTTGTACAAAGATACAGTTAGAATATTTGCCCATTAATTCAACATAAATGAGTGTACTTGTAATGGAACCATCCATTTCTAGTTTATCCGTTTGGATACACATAATACGGTCCCCATTGATTTGCTCAACTTTTACTATACGGCTACCTTCAATGTGTTTACGTAAGAACATACAAAGTGAGCTAGGCTCTTTTGGTAAATCTTGCAGTGGCTTGCTAAGATACATGGCTGGGGTAGCACCTACGGTGATGATCAAGTTTTGATCTTCATTAAGGGCTCGAATTTTAAATAATAGTGTAGTTTTATCTATTTGATATAGTTTTTGTATTTGACCAGTTTGTAATCGCTCATTTAACTCTTTAGCGAGTACAGACATGGTAAGACCATCTAAATTCATAGTACTCCTTTCAAATTTATTTAGAAGTATAGTTTAGTATACCATAGTGTACATATAATTCTTAGTATTTAAACACGGATTGTGTAATTCGTGGTACAATAATAAAAACTACTAAGGAGGATATCTTATGAAAAGTATGACCGGTTTTGGTTCTGGTACAGCAACCAAAGATGGCATTACCTGTACGGTAGAAATTAAGTCCGTCAATGCACGTTTCTTGGATTTATTTATACGTTGTCCAAAACAAATGAATCCTTTTGAAAGTATCATTCGTGGAATGGTACAAGATCGTATAAATCGAGGCAAGGTAGAGGTATCGGTTTCTATTCAAGATGCTGGCGAGAGACCTAAGACGTTTACTATAAATAGTGTATTAAGAAAACAAATTCAAGAATTGCTCGTTCAAGAAGAATTTTATGATGATCCTAAAAAGGTACCATTACAAGCTGTAAATTCAATTTCTAATGATTGGATTCAACAACAAGATACTCCCATTGCAGAAGAGGTACTTTCAGATATAGTGAAAGAATCTACAAGTTCTGCATTAGATGCTTTGATAGCTATGCGAGCTGTGGAAGGTGAACATATTCAACGAGATTTAGTGGACCGCATCGCCACACTAGAAAATATTATTTCTCATATTGATACTAACAAATCTGGTGCTGTAGAAGCATATCGTGAACATATTAGAAGTAAAATTCAAGAGTATTTACTTTCTTTAGAAGCAAGTATTAGCGAAGAGCGTTTTCTACAAGAAATTGCTATATTAGCTGATAAGACTGATATTACTGAAGAGATTGTCCGATTCAGCTCACATGTGGTACAATTAAAAAACACACTTACAGATGAAAATCCAATCGGTCGAAAGGTCGATTTTATTTTGCAAGAAATGAATCGTGAAGTAAATACAATTGGATCCAAGGCGATGGATTCCAGTATTACAGAGTTTGTGGTTCAACTTAAATGTGAGTTAGAGAAAATTAGAGAACAAGTACAGAATGTAGAGTAATAGGAGGTCCATGAATGAGTATTCAATTGCTGAATATAGGCTTTGGTAATATGGTATCTGCTAACCGTGTTATGGCTATCATTAGTCCTGAATCTGCACCGATTAAGCGAATGGTTCAAGATGCTAGAGATAAGGGCCTGCTCATTGATGCTACATATGGTCGTAAGACTCGTGCTGTATTAGTTATGGATAGTGGTCAAATTGTATTATCTGCAATTCAACCGGAAACCGTAGCACATCGACTTGTGCAACATGATGTAGATGTAGATACAGTGGAATCATAGGAGTACATATGTCAGACAGAGGATTATTAATCGTTATATCCGGGCCATCTGGCGCAGGTAAAGGTACGATTTGTGCGAATATTCGTAAAGAAATGCCTAATTTAGTTTATTCCGTTTCTATGACCACACGTGCAGCGCGTGTTGGTGAAGAGGAAGGGGTTAACTATTTCTTCCGCTCCAAGGAGGAATTTGAGACTTTACTCAGTGAAGATGCATTCTTGGAGTATGCAAAGGTATATGATAATTACTATGGTACGCCTAAACAACATGTAATGGATTTATTAGATGATGGTAAAAGTGTACTATTAGAAATTGATATTCAAGGTGCTATGCAAGTTAAGGAACGTTTTAGTGATGCCGTATTTATTTATATTGTACCGCCATCCTTAACTGAATTATCTGAACGATTACATAATCGTGGTACTGATGCAAAAGAGGTTATTGATAAACGATTGTCATTAGCTTGTTCTGAATTGGCATTAGCTCATCGATATGACTATATAGTTGTAAATGATGATCTTGCAGATGCATCAGAGAAGGTTGCATCTATTTTACGGGCTGAATCCTGTAAGATTAGTCGCAATAAAGAGCAAATTCAATTTATTTATAAACAATATCAAGAGTCTAAGGAGAAGTGATAGTATGATGGTAAAACCTCCATTGAAAAAACTAGAAAGTCAAGTAGATAGCAAATACACTTTGGTAACATTGGCAGCTAAACGAGCTCGTGAACTAACAGATGGTGAACCATGCTTAGCTGAATCTACACATGCAACTGACAAGCCTGTTTCCTTGGCATTCTATGAAATCGCTGAAGGTGAAGTGACGTATAAACGTACTAAAGAAGGCATTAAATAAGATAAATCAATTCCTTGTATCCTTGATACAAGGAATTTTTAAAAGGAGAAGAACATGCGCGGAAAACATATCATTGTCGCAGTCTCTGCTGGTATTGCAGCATATAAGGCAATTGAAGTGGTTAGTCGTCTTCGTAAAAAAGGGGCAGAGGTCAAGGTTGTGATGACTCGTAATGCTACGAATATTGCATCACCATTGACCTTTGGTGAGATTAGTGGTCACCCTGTAGCATTAGACATGTTTGAACAAGTGCATCAATGGGACGTGGAGCATATTGCATTGGCTACATGGGCTGATGCGTATGTCGTAGTTCCAGCTACGGCTAATGTAATCGGTAAAATCTATGCTGGTATTGCAGATGATATGTTGACTACTACTATTATGGCAACTACAGCACCTAAATATATTTGCCCTGCTATGAATACAGAAATGTATAACAATCCAATTACGCAACGTAACCTAGAAGGGCTACGTTCCTTGGGCTATCATATTATGGAACCAGCTGAAGGTTGGCTTGCTTGTGGCGTTACAGGTGTTGGTCGCTTACCAGAGCCTGTAGCTATTGTAGAATGGCTTGAAGCCCAACTGTGTAAAACTTCTGAACTTGAAGGTATTACCGTGCTTGTCACTGCTGGTGGTACTCAGGAGAACATAGATCCAGTTCGTTATATTGGAAATCGTTCTAGCGGTAAAATGGGATATGCTATTGCTGAACAAGCTGTACGAATGGGTGCGAATGTCATTTTAGTGAGTGCCCCTACATCTTTATCAGTACCAAGTGGTGTTGAATTTGTCCCAGTAGATTCTGCACTTTCCATGCAAGAAGCTGTTGAATCTAGATATAAAAATGTAGATGTTGTGGTTATGGCGGCAGCAGTTTCCGATTTTAGAGTGCTTCATAAAGCGGAGCAAAAGATTAAGAAAATGGAATCTATGACGCTGGAGCTTGTAAAAAATCCAGATATCTTACAAGGTTTAGGCTCTCATAAAGAACATCAAATCCTTGTTGGTTTTGCGGCAGAAACAGAGCATGTAATTAAGTATGGTCAAGATAAAGTAGCTAGAAAAAACTTAGATATGCTTGTAGCAAACGATGTAAGTAAATCTAATGCTGGATTTAACGTAGATACAAACGAAGGTTATTTCTTATATCCTGATAAAGAGCCTAAAGAAATGGCTAATATGAAGAAATCTGAATTAGCTCAATATATTATGAAGGAAGTAGTTGAGTTAGTAGCAAATAAACACCTCTAATATCAAATTTTTTGCGTGTAGTTTGAGAAAGGTGTGTTATTTATATGTTTGCTATTCAAAAAGCATATTTAAATGGCTCCTTAAGTAAAGATAAATGGAGTAATAATATTATTGCTGGCTTAGTGGTAGGAGTAGTAGCCTTACCTTTAGCAATGGCCTTTGCTATCGCTAGTGGTGTTACACCTCAAGCTGGTATTTATACGGCTATCATTGCCGGTATCTTTGTATCTTTGTTTGGCGGCTCACCCGTACAAATAGCAGGGCCTACAGGAGCCTTTATTGTCTTATTGAGCAGTATCGTCGTTAATTATGGTTTTGATGGCTTGCAAATTGCAACCATGATGGCTGGCGTTATGCTTATTTTAATGAGTATAGCCAAATTAGGTACTGTTATTAGATTTATACCAACGCCGGTTATTATGGGCTTTACTGCGGGTATCGGTGTTACTATTTGGGTAGGTCAATGGCCATACTTCTTTGGATTCCCTCAGTTACCGTATATACCTCATTTCCATGAAAAATTATGGGCAATGATTCAATCATTGCCGTATTCTGATATACCAACCTTAGGGATTGCTTTACTGAGTTTAATCATTTTATTAGTTTTGCCGAAAATTCCTTATATTAATAAAGTTCCAGCTCCCATTGTAGCCATGATGGTCGCTACAGTCATACAAGCTGTTTATCAGTTTCCTACGGTTTTGACTATAGGTAGTGCTTTTGGTGGTATTCCACAAGGTTTACCTGCATTTTCCGTGCCACACTTTGATTTTGATAAAATCTTAACATTAATTGGTCCAGCTTTTACAATTGCCATGCTAGGTGCTATTGAGTCCTTATTGTCTGCAGTAGTGGCAGATGGTATGAGTGGTACTAAGCATGAGTCTAATACTGAGCTATTTGGACAAGGGTTAGCCAATATTTTTGTACCTTTGTTCGGCGGTATTGCATCCACAGGTGCAATTGCTCGAACGGCTACCAATATTCGGCAAGGCGGTAATTCTCCAATAGCAGGTATTGTTCACGCTATTACATTAGGGGCTATTTTATTATTTTTAGCTCCTTATGCTGTCTACATTCCATTAGCATCTATGGCAGCAATATTGTTTATAGTATCTTATAATATGAGTGATGCACCGCGTTTTATACGAATGCTCATCTTAGCACCAAGACCAGATCAGATAATCTTACTGCTCACCTTTTTCTTAACAATCTTTACCGATTTGGTAGTTGCTGTAAACGTTGGTGTGGTCCTTGCAGTCTTGCAGTTTATGCGTAAAATGGTTAATACTATCGATGTCCATGAAGCGAGTTGTGATGAATTATCTGAACAAATTAAGCACGAAATAACACTTCATCCTGACATTATGGTATACACCGTGGAAGGACCTTTATTCTTTGGTGCCATTAGCGCTTTTGATAGAGCCTTAAGTTCTATACATAAAGATCCAAAATATTTAATTATTCGTTTTGTAAAGGTGCCTTTTGTAGATTTGACGGGATTGCGTATTCTGCGAGGCATCATAGAAGAACTTCAAAAGAGAGACATTGAAGTTTTACTTAGCGATGTGAGTTACGATATTCGTAGAGAAATGTATAAATCTGACTTCTTAGATGTTCTAGGACGTCATCATATGTATCGACTGTTTGACAGTGCCCTTCATAAAGCTGAACATGATTTAGCCTTGAAAGATGGTAAAGAAGTATAATAATGACTTGCTTTCTCACTGTAAATACACTATAATATTTCTGTAACTCATCAAGAGTAGCGGAGGGATAGGCCCTGTGAAGCTACAGCAACCATTCCAAGGGGAAAAGGTGCTAATTCCTATGACAAATGTCGTTAGATGGGAGGGTCTCTCATGAGTACATGAGAGGCTTTTTTTCGTATTAGGAGGATAAAATGGCTGAAAAACATATGTTTTTTACTTCTGAATCTGTTACTGAAGGCCATCCAGATAAAATAGCTGACCAAATTTCTGATGCTGTTTTGGATGCGATTATTGAAAAGGATCCAACTGCTCGTGTAGCTTGTGAAACTTTAGTTACTACTGGTCTAGTTCATGTAGTAGGTGAAATTTCTACTCACACTTATGTAGATATTCCTCGCATCGTACGTGATACAGTTCGTGAAATTGGTTATACACGTGCAAAATTCGGTTTTGACTGTGATACTTGTGGTGTCCTTGTATCCATTGATGAACAGTCTGCTGATATCGCTATGGGCGTTGATGAAGCACTTGAATCTAAAGAAGGTAATGGTGAAGCACTTGATAAAATCGGTGCTGGTGACCAAGGTATGATGTTTGGTTATGCATCTAATGAAACACCTGAACTTATGCCTTTACCAATTTCTTTGGCACACCGCTTGTCCCGTCGTCTTGCGGAAGTTCGTAAAGATGGCACTTTAACATATCTTCGTCCAGATGGTAAAACTCAAGTTACTGTTGAATATGTTGATGGTAAACCTAAACGTATTGATACAATTGTTATCTCCACACAACATAGCCCTGAAGTAACTCAAGAACAAATTAAAACTGATTTGAAACGCTATGTTATCGATGCGGCTTTACCTGCAGAATTTGTTGATGAAAATACTAAATACTTCATCAATCCAACTGGTCGTTTCGTAATCGGTGGCCCTCATGGTGATGCTGGTTTAACTGGCCGTAAAATCATTGTAGATACTTACGGTGGTATGGCTCGTCATGGTGGTGGTGCTTTCTCTGGTAAAGATCCATCTAAAGTAGACCGTTCTGCAGCATATGCAGCTCGTTATGTAGCTAAAAACGTTGTAGCAGCAGGTCTTGCTGATAAATGTGAAGTACAAGTTGCTTACGCTATTGGCGTTGCGCATCCTGTATCTGTATTGGTAGATACGTTTGGTACAGCTCGCATTGAGGAAACTAAAATTCAAGAACTCGTTAAGAAACATTTCGACCTTCGTCCAGCAGGTATTATTGAAATGCTTGATTTGTTAAAACCTCATTATCGCAAAACTGCAGCATATGGTCACTTTGGTAGAACTGATGTAGATTTACCTTGGGAACGTACAGATAAAGCAGCAATTTTAAAACAAGAAGCTGGCTTATAATACAAAAGGTCTTAGTAGAATTTCTACTGAGACCTTTTATAGTAAATGAAAGGATATGAGTCTATGCGTGTAGCACAAGTTATTATTAACAGACCTGCCAAACAACTTCATAAACCATTGAGCTATTTGATGCCTGAAAAGTTTGGTAACGTACTACCTGGTACTCGCGTACTCATTCCTTTAGGTCATAGTCGTGAAGAAGGAATCCTCATTGGTTATGAAGAATTAGTTGAGCCACCTGAGTTCACGTTGCGAAATATAGTGCAAGTATTAGATAGTGAGCCTTGGTTTACACCAGAAATGATGGATACGGCACGACGTTTAAATGAGTATTATCTTTTTTCTTATGGTGATGCACTACGATTATTTACAGTAAATAAAACATTGAAATCCTATGAGGCACCAAAAGAAGAATGGCTTGTAGTTATGCCTGATTTTTCAATAGATCAATTTAGTGAACGAAAAAAGAAACAACGTGAATTAGCGCAATACGTACTTGAAGTCGGTGGTGCGTCCAAGGCACTATTATTAGCTAAAGGCTTTTCTCGCATGGTCATAAAGCAAGTAAGTGAAGCTAAAGGGATTACTATTGAATCACGTTTTAAAGCCACAAAAACGACCTTTACGGAGCTTTTAACGGAAGAGGTGAATATTCCTCTTACTCAAGCTCAACAATCCGTATATGAGCCTATACAAGAGGCTATGAATAGTCATGAGCATAAAACCTTCTTACTTCATGGTGTAACCGGTAGCGGTAAAACTCAATTATATTTACGAGCTACAGCAAAATGTATTAGTCAAGATAAGACTGCTATTATCTTGGTGCCTGAAATTATATTGACCGATCAAATTGTGCGACGATTTGTGGAAACCTTTGGCGATGAAGTTGTCGTATTTCATAGTAAATTGACGGTACAACAACGCAATAATAATTGGGAACGGTTGCGTCGTAAGGATAGTCATATTATTATTGGTGCCCGTTCGGCTGTGTTTGCTCCTGCTGAGGATATCGGTCTTATTGTTGTGGATGAAGAACATGATACATCTTATAAACAAGAAGATATGGTTCGATACCATGCCCGTAATGTTGCCTTATGGCGTGGTGAAGCACATAATTGTCCTGTGATTTTAGGTTCTGCTACACCAGCTATTACTTCTTACTATAAAGCTAAGCAAGGCGAGTATCATTTACTCGAGTTACCTCATCGTATTTTTGAACAACCTATGCCAAAGGTAACTATTGTTGATATGAAGGAAGAAATCCTCCATGGCAATTATTCTGTTTTTTCTGACGCTATGAGTCGGTTGATTCAGAAAACATTACATGAACATAATCAAATGATTATTCTGTTGAATAGACGTGGTTATAGTACCTTTGTAATGTGTCGCGATTGCGGGGAAACTATTATGTGCCCTCATTGTGATGTAGCGATGGTCTATCATCAATCAGGTGAGGAATTGCGCTGTCACTATTGTGAACATCACGAACCGATTCCTACGGTTTGTCCAAAGTGTAATAGTAAACGCATTAAATTCTTTGGCTCAGGTACGCAAAAGGTAGAGGAAGAGTTGCGACGTCATTTTAAATCGGCTCGCATTGCCCGCCTTGATCAAGACGTAACTAAAAACAAACAAATGGCAGAAGACATCTTACATGACTTTGGAGCTCATAAATACGATATTTTATTGGGAACCCAAATGGTATCTAAAGGGCATGACTTTAAAGATGTAACAGCGGTTGGTATTTTAACAGCTGATTCGGTTTTAAATATTCCTGTGTATACTGCTTCTGAAAGAACTTTTGATTTGCTTACCCAAACTTCTGGGCGTGCTGGTCGAGGGGATAAAACCGGTAGTGTTGTAATACAAACATATAATCCGTTAAATTATGCTATAATAAAGAGTAAGGCTCATGATTATGTAGGCTTTTACCATGAAGAAATTCAAAATAGAAAAGCTTTAGGATATCCTCCATTTAGAGAAATGATTCACATGGTAGTGCGTCATCAAGATATGGAAACCTTAGAGTCTATTGCAAATCGAATAGTAGATGATTTGGAGGCTCATAAAGGGGATGAAGATATTCTTATTAATGGTCCTTACGAAGCAACTATAAAAAAGGTACGGGACATGTATCGCTTAGCGATTATGATCCGTGGTACTGATTTAACGAATTTGAAAGAATATATATATAACTCATGGATTTTCACGCAAGAAGGGCTTCTGATTGACGTGGATCCTGTGTAGTATAGGAGTGTCAATGGCAGTATTAGATGTTGTAAAAGCAGGTCATCCCGTTTTGAAACAAGTAGCGGAACCTGTAGAACATGTTAATAAAAAACTTAGAGCCCTTATCGATGATATGGCTGAAACTATGTATAAAACTGAAGGTGTAGGTCTTGCCGCACCTCAAGTAGCTGTTTCTAAACGAATTATCGTAGTAGACGATCAAGTTGGTAGTGGCCTTATTGCATTAATTAATCCTGAAATTACACATGCTGAAGGCTCTCAAGTAGGACCTGAAGGATGTTTAAGTGTACCAGGCTATTTTGGAGATGTAGAACGTTTTAATAAGATCACCGTTAAAGGTATTGACCCACATAACAAAAAGGTTACTATTAAAGCGGAAGGCTTCTTAGCTCGTATTTTCCAGCATGAAATCGATCATTTAGAGGGTCATTTATTTATAGAAAAAGCGACAAACTTACGATTGATTGCAGATCATCCAGAGGAGAAAGAAATTGTCTAATCATAATCCTTTACGTGTTGTCTTTATGGGAACGCCAGACTTTTCTGTTCCCACTTTAGAAGCGCTAATTCAAGCAGGACATACTATTGTTGGTGTGTACTGTCAGCCAGATAAACAAAAGGGTCGTGGCAAACAAGTTCAAATGCCACCGGTAAAGGTAGCTGCTTTAGAACATAACTTACCTGTTTATCAACCTGTTACTTTACGGGATGAGCAAGTGCAAGCAGAATTAGAAGCATTAAAACCTGATGTAGTAGTAGTTATTGCATATGGTAAAATCTTACCGCCATGGCTAATTCGATTACCTCAATATGGGTGTATCAATGTACATGCTTCTATTTTGCCTAACTATAGAGGGGCTGCGCCGATTCACTATGCCATTCTAAATGGGGATACTAAAACAGGTGTTACCATTATGCACATGGATGACGGACTTGATACCGGTGATATTATCGATATCGTGGAGACTGATATTTTACCTGGGGAAACGACAGGACAGTTATTTGAACGTATAGCGGTGCTTGGTGGTGAAACAATTGTTCCCGTATTAACTCGTTGGGTTAATGGGGAAATTGTGGCAACGCCACAAGATGATACAATGGCTACACATACTGCTAAGATTACAAAAGAAATGGGGCATATAGACTGGTCTAAGCCTGCTAATGAAATTTCAAATCTCATTAGAGGACTTAATCCAGCACCTGGATGTTATACTTACCTCGATGGAAAACGTTTAAAAATATGGTCTGGAGAAGTGGTTCCAAGTGATACGACTCACTGTTTGATAGATATCCGTGGTAAACATGTACCAATTGCTATATCAGCCACAACTGTGCCTGGTACAATCGTATCTAAAATAGACGGTTTAGGTGTATTTTGTGGTGATGGAAATATAATTCTATTAACAGAAGTCCAACCAGAAAATAAGAAGCGTATTTCTGCTACAGATTTTATTAATGGACATCAGATAAAGGAAGGTATCGTTTTTGGGGACTCAAATTAAACAGTACGAAACGTATCCGTTATACCTGATATTATCAACTATTACATGTGCTTTGCTCACTGCAGTACTTGGTTTTCTAATGTATGTATTAGAACCTGGGCTATCACAATTACATTCTCTTGCATCTATTATGAGTAGTATAGTTCTTTCTATTCTGATAGGTATTATATGGTTATTGTGTTTATCCCTTATTGTTGCAAGTACAGGTATTATACGGTTACATCCTATTGTTTTAAGATTGGCCAATCAGTTTATATATGGATTATTTCCATTAACCTTGGCTATCGGTAAGGTGAGAGGGGTTACTAAGGATCAACTTCGTCAGTCTATGATTGATTTAATTAATCATCTTGTGATGCTTGATATGTATACGGTTGATCCAGAACGTATATTATTATTGACGCCACATTGTTTACAAGAAAGTTCATGTGTTCATAAGGTAACACATGATGTATACAATTGTAAGCAGTGTGGGCGGTGTCAAGTTGGTAGCTTATTACAAGTGGCTAAAGACTATGGATGTCAATTTATAGTTGTCACTGGAGGTACTTTAGCGCGAATGAAGGTAAAGGAAGCGCGGCCAAAAGCTATTGTAGCAATAGCTTGCGAACGAGATTTAGCAAGTGGTATGGCTGATGTATTTCCCATCCCAGTTATTGGCGTATTAAATGAACGTCCTAATGGGCCATGTTGTAATACAACCGTAGATCCTGAACGTGTTCGTGCAGTAGTAGAACAATTGATTGGTAGGAATAGTGATGTCAGAAGTAAAGAATAACCAACAACAGAATATTCGGTTGCTTGCTGTGAAAGCATTGAGCGATATTAATCGTAATGGTGCTTATGCAAATATTAAGTTGCAAGAGTATTTACAAAAATATCATTTGTCCGATTTGGATCGACGATTTTTTACAGAACTTGTATATGGTGTTATTCGTAGAAAAAATTATTTGGATGCCATAATTGTTCACTTTGCAAAACGACCTTTGAAGAAACTTTCTTCTATGGTTGTGGAAATCCTTAGACTTGGGATTTATCAAATTATCTACATGGATAAGGTTCCTGAAAGTGCGGCGGTCAATGAATCTGTCAAACTTGCTAAGAAGTTAACACGAGGATTATCTGGTTTTGTAAACGCTGTATTGCGATCCGTTTTGCGTGAATGCGATAGTATTTCTATTGGTGAACTTGCTAAGTCTGAAGCCGAAGAGATTTCTTTCATCTACAATCAACCGTTATGGCTTGTTACTTTGTGGATGAATGAAATGGGCAAAGATAAGACCGTAGACCTATGTGCTTGGTTTAATGAACAACCTCGTTTAACAGCACGTATTAATACGGTGAAAGTATCAATCGAGGATTGTATAAAAGAACTACAAAATCTAGGATGGACTGTTGAACAAGATAAAGATATTCCTGAAGTAGTGTATATTGATAGTCACCAAGGACACTTAGAAAAAGCAAAACCAGTTATAGAAGGTCATATTACCTTTATGGATAAAGCATCTATGCTCGTTGCCCATGTAGTAGACCCTCAACCAGGGGACCGTATCTTAGATTGCTGTGCCGCACCAGGTGGTAAGTCTATGCATATGGCAAGCCTTATGAATAATACGGGTGCTATTATGAGTTGTGACATTTATGACCATAAGTTAGATCTTATGAATCAGAATGCAGAACGATTAGGTGTATCTATTGTTTCTACTAAATTACAAGATGGTCGATATTTACCCGATAATTGGAAGGAACAATTTGATCGTGTCTTAGTTGATGCCCCATGTTCTGGCCTTGGCATATTACAAAAGAAATTAGATATGCGTTGGCGTAAAACAGAGGACTTGCTAAATGAATTACCTCCATTACAGCTTGAAATTTTAGAAAAAGCGTCTGAAATGGTTAAGGTTAATGGCTATTTAGTATATTCCACATGTACTATCAATAGCGGTGAAAATGAGGATGTATTGGAAAAATTCCTAGCAACTCATAAGAACTTTGTTATCGATCCTGTATCCTATGAAGGGTTACCACCGGCTACAGATGGTATGATTTCAACATATCCTCCGCGAGATTATATGGATGGATTCTTTATGGCTCGTATGAAACGCCTATCATAATATAAGAAATGGAGTACCATGATAGAATTATTGGGTAAGTCTTTAGAAGAATTACAATCTATCTTTAAGACCCATAATATACAAAAGTTTCGAGCGAAACAGTTAATCGACTATATCTATCATAGATATGTGTTCGATTTTCAAGAAATGACACAATTCCCAAAAGAATTGCGTCAATGGTTAAGTGATAATTGTGTTATCTCTTTACCTACATTAATTACAGAGTCTATATCTCCAGATGGAAAGACTAGAAAAATCCTATTGGAGATGACAGATCAAAGCCGAGTAGAAGCTGTTTTGATGGAGCAACACTATGGTTATTCCGTATGTGTTTCATCTCAAGTAGGCTGCGCTATGGGCTGTGTATTCTGCGCCTCTACGCAAGGTGGCTTATACCGCGATTTAACAGTGGCTGAAATCATTGGTCAAGTCGTTATTTTTGGGGCTCTTACTAAAGAACAAATACATTCTGTTGTAGTTATGGGGGCAGGGGAGCCATTACAAAATTATGATAATGTGTTACAAGCTTTGCAATTGTTACATGATCCAGTGATTTGTAATATTAGTTATCGCAAGATGACTATTTCCACTTGTGGTTGGGTTCCTAATATTTATAAATTAGCTGATGAAGGTTTGCCTATAACGTTGGCCCTTTCATTACATGCTACAAATAATGAAGTACGTCGTAGTATCATGCCCGTTGGTGCCCGTTATGAATTGACGGAAGTCTTAGATGCGGTAAAATATTATTATGATACAACACAACGTCGTATCACCTTTGAGTATATCCTCATAGATTCTGTAAATGCATCTATGGAGGAGGCTCATGCATTGGGACAAATCTGTAAGGATTTTCCAAATTGTCATGTTAACTTAATTCCTGTTAATGGCAATGAACATATTGAATTATATAAACCATCTATTACGAATATGAATACATTTAAAGACATTGTTGGTTCCTATGGAGTATCTGTAACGGTACGAAAGGAAATGGGCGATGCAATCCAAGCCGCATGTGGGCAATTAAAAGCTGCTCATGGTCGGAAAAAGGAGAATCATGAATAATTTTGTTGGTTTAAGTAAAATTGGACTTGTGCGGCAGCGCAATGAAGACCGTTTCTTTATTGATGGTAACGTTTGCGCTGTCACTGATGGCATGGGTGGTTATAGCGGTGGTGAAATCGCTAGTACGTATGCTGTAGATGAAATAAGAGAATATTTGGCCTCCCTTGAAACGGTGGGTCAACAAGATTTATGCGACGCTATCATTCACGCTAATCAACGCATTGTTAATCGCGTGGCTAGTGAAGAACGCCTTGCTGGTATGGGGACTACCGCTGTAGTTACAGCAATAAAAGATAATCAGTTATATTGGGCAAGTGTTGGTGATAGTCGTTTGTATGTATATAGGGATGGTCTTTTAAGACAAATTACTACGGATCATTCTATGGTACAAGAATTATTAACTGCTGGAGAGATTACAAAGGATGAAATGCTAAGTCACCCTCAACGTAATTTATTGACACGCGCAGTCGGTGTCGATGAAGTATTAGAGGTTGATAGCGGCATTGAGTCGATTCTTCCCGGTGATCGTATTTTACTCTGTACTGATGGATTAAGTGGCTATGTAACAGATGATGTAATTGCCTCTGCATTGCAATCGTCTGATGATAACATGATGGTTGTTGAATCATTGATGGATACTGTTTATGAAGTCGGAGCAGGAGATAATGTGACCATTGTAGTGGGAACAATCTAATCTAGAAATGGAGAAATAATGAGTACTATGAATATAAAAGGTATACTTCTAGATAACCGCTACCGAATTGTTGATAAAATTGGCGTTGGTGGAATGGCTGACGTATACCTAGGAGAAGATACCTTATTAGGTAGACAAGTAGCAATTAAAGTATTGCATGCAAACTTTGCTAATGATGATGAATTCGTAACTCGCTTTAAGCGAGAAGCGCAAGCTGCAGGTAAATTAAATCATCCAAATATTGTAAATATGTATGATGTAGGATTTGATCAAGATTTACACTACATCATCATGGAATATGTAAACGGTGAAACGTTAAAAGAATATATTACTCGTCATGGCAGACTATCCATAGATGAGGCTGTTAAGTTTACTATTGCCATAGCTGAAGGTCTAGAACACGCTCATACAATGGGCATTGTTCACTGTGATATAAAACCGCATAATGTAATTATTACTCAGACTGGTCGTGTGAAAGTAACTGACTTTGGTATCGCTCGTGCTATGAATGCTACTAATACAGTTATGTATACGAATTCAATTTTAGGCTCTGCTCACTATTTATCACCTGAGCAAGCCAGTGGAAAACCTGTAGATGGTAATACTGATATCTACTCTTTAGGCGTAGTTTTATATGAAATGCTTACAGGTAGAGTTCCTTTTGAAGGGGAGACTCCAATTGCAGTAGCATTAAAACATGTACGTGAAAAAGTAGCTCCTCCAACTCGATATAATCCTTCAATTCCACCGCTTTTAGAAGCTGTCGTAATGAAGGCATTATCTAAAAACCCTGCGGATCGTTTTGATTCTATTTCTGACATGATAAGTGATTTAAGATTATCTCAAGGCTTTACAATGGGTAAAACTCAACGTCATGAACCATATGATTTTGCAACTCAAATGATACCAGCTGTTGATCCTGAAGCACTTGAGGATTTCAGCACTATTCAAGAAGAACGTAAAGACGAGGGTCAAAAGAAGAGTATGTTAAGTAAAATTGCATCGATTCCACAAAAATACATCGTTCTAGGTGCTGCTGTCATTTTCTTGGTAGCATTTTTAGGAGCTTTCTTAAGCTATGGTAACTTCTGGAGTAATACAACGGTAGATGTACCTAATGTTGTAGGTAAACAAGTATCTGTGGCTAAAAATATTTTAGAGGATAAACATTTACGTGTATCTACAAGTGAGGTTACAAACCCAGATGTTCCAGCAGGTCAAGTCATTTCACAAACTCCTGGAGCTGGGGAAAAGGTTAAGGAGCAACGTACGATTCACCTTGTTGTTTCTAAAGGTGTAGGTGATATTACAGTACCAGATTTATCTGACTTAACTGTAGATCAAGCTCGCCAAAGACTTAAAGATGTTGGCTTAGTTGTAGGTAAGATAACACAACAATCTGTAGATGGTAAAAAAGATGGTGTAGTTATTGCTCAAAGTCCTTCTGGGGATTCTAAAGTTTCTAAAGGTACTACAATTGATCTTGTTGTAAATAAGGCAAAAGCTAAAAAAGTAAAAGTACCTAATCTTGTAGGTATGACATTAAAAGATGCTCGCGATACTTTGAGCAATGCTCATTTAGGTGTAAATCAAGTAGCGGGCTCTGTGGAGGAAAAAGCTGTAGTCATTGAGCAAAGTATTAAAGCTGGTGATGAGATTGATGAAGGATCCACATTAAACCTTACTACTGAATTCAAAGAGGATAAAAAGAAATCTGAGAAAAAAGAAGAAAGCAGTAGCAATAAAACAACTGGTACTGTAGATGTTACTGTACCATCAGGTTCTAAAAATCAAGAACTTAAAATCGTTGTGAAAGACGATGAAGGTTCGGCTGTAATTTATGATGATACCAATAAACCTGGTGATCGTATCGTTCGTAAAGTATCTGGCGTAGGTAATGTGCGTATTGAAGTATATCTCAATGGTGCATTAGTACAAGAGACTGCATTATAAGAGGTACTATGATTACAGGTATTGTTGTCAAAAATATGAATGGTTACTTTTATGTTCAAGATGATACGAGTACTATTCATGAATGCAAAGTTCGAGGTAGACTCAAGCAAGGTCGCTACAGTCTCCTTGTTGGTGACCGCGTTACGATTTCGGAGGATGGGTTCGTTGAATCCATCCACGAACGTCATAATGCTATGGTTCGTCCTGCGGTAGCTAATATTGATCAAGTTGTATTAGTTGTAGCAGCTCATGAGCCAGATATTAATGAGCTTTTACTAAATAAAATGCTCGTTATGATTGAACATGCAGATATTCCTATCGTGCTATGTATCAATAAATGTGATTTGATGGATTCCGATACGGAAGCGATGGTTGAGCTTTATAAATCAATTGGCTACGACGTATTGATGACATCTACCTATGATATGACAGGCATTGAAGATTTACGTCATGTACTGCAACATAAGGTAACTGCCTTTGCAGGCCCATCTGGGGTTGGTAAAAGTAGTCTATTAAATGCGGTCGATCCTAAGTTTGCCTTTCAAACTGGTGAGGTAAGTGACAAAATAAAACGTGGTAAACATACTACCCGCCATGCTTCCCTATATAGTTTAGATGCAGATTCCTTCATTATGGATACACCTGGATTTAGTGCTATTGAGTTCAATGATGTATCTCTTGAGCGATTGCCTACATTATTCCCAGAATTTAGTCAATATGTGGATGTTTGTAAATTTAACCCATGTTATCATGAACATGAGCCAATTTGTGGCATTAAAGATGCTCTCGAAGCAGGGCATATTCATCAAGGACGATATGACGCTTATATGTCTATACGTAATGATATAGAAAGTCAACGAAAGAGGTTTTAATATGATTAAAATTGCACCATCAATGCTTTCCGCAAATTTTGCGACTTTAAGCGAAGAGTTACAATCTATTGAATCAGCGGGGGCTGACTTATTACATATCGACATTATGGATGGACATTTTGTGCCAAACTTAACCTTTGGTGCTCCTATTGTGAAAGCGATTCGTCCATATACAAAATTGCCTTTTGATGTGCATTTAATGGTTACAAACCCTGGTGACTATGTAGAAGAATATGCAAAAATCGGTGTAGAATATTTTACGTTCCATCAAGAAACAGTACCGCATATGCATCGTTTAATCCAACATATTAAGCAATGTGGTATGAAAGCTGGTGTTGCTTTAAATCCAAGCACACCTGTATCCGTGTTAGAAGATGTGGCTGCTGATTTAGATATGATTTTAATTATGTCTGTAAATCCGGGCTTTGGTGGACAATCTTTTATTAAAAATGCTATTAAAAAGGTTAAACAAGCTAAGATATTGTTAGAGGAAGTAGATAATACTACGGCTGTAATTGAAGTCGATGGTGGTATCAACGATATTACATGTGTACCAATCAAAAGAGCAGGTGCTACAGTATTAGTAGCTGGCTCTGCTGTGTTTGGTGCTGAAGATCGTGCTCATATGATTGAAGCCATTCGTAATAACTAAATCTATATTAGTAATGGAGTTACCTATTATAGGCTTAAAAAGAATATAGTGATGATCTAAACTACGAATTAAGATAAGGAGTGAGGAATTCTTTAAGAAATCCTCACTCCTTGCTTGCTTTTACAATAATTATTTGTTAAAATTATTGGGTATGAAAAATATGCACGTCGGTGGACTTCGGTACTGTGCCTAATTTTGGGTGACCCGAAGGATGAAGCGGCGGAGGTTAATTAACAGGAGGTGCCACAATGGCAGTAGTATCAATGAAACAATTATTAGAGGCTGGTGTACACTTTGGTCATCAGACTAGAAGATGGAACCCTAAAATGGCGAAATTCATCTTCACTGAGCGCAATGGTATTTATATCATTGACTTGTCTAAAACAGTAAAAAAAGTAGAAGAAGCTTACTCTTTCTTGCGTGAAGTTGCTTCCCAAGGCGAAGTAATCTTGTTCGTAGGTACTAAAAAACAAGCTCAAGAGGCTATTAAAGAAGAAGCTATCCGTGCTAACATGTACTTCGTTAACGAACGTTGGTTGGGCGGCATGTTGACAAACTTCAAAACAATTGAAACTCGTATTAAACGTTTAAAACAATTGGAAGCTATGGCAGAAGATGGTACTTTCGAAGTATTGCCTAAAAAAGAAGTTATCGGTCTTCGTCATGAAATGGAAAAATTGGAAAAATACCTTGGCGGTATCAAAGATATGCCTAAAATGCCAGGTGCTCTTTTCGTAGTTGATCCTAAAAAAGAAAAAATCGCTATTGCAGAAGCTAAAAAATTGGGTATTCCTGTAGTTGCAACAGTTGACACTAACTGCGACCCAGATGAAGTTGATTTCCCAATCCCAGCAAATGATGACGCTATCCGCGCTGTTAAATTGTTGGCTGGTAAAATGGCTGACGCTGTTCTTGAAGGTCGTCAAGGCGAATCCTTCGAAGAAGGCAATGCTGAAGCTGCAGAATAATTCTGCAAAGCTACTTAATCATTTCTGATTAGCATTTGAAAGATAAATCTATAACATATATAATTAGGGTAAGGACTATATCCTTACCTTAATTAGTACTAGGAGGAACAAAATAATGGCAATTACTGCTGCTTTGGTAAAAGAATTGCGCGACATGACTGGCGCAGGTATGATGGACGCTAAAAAAGCATTGGTTGAAACTGACGGTAATATCGATAAAGCGGTTGACCTTCTTCGTGAAAAAGGTTTAGCTGCAGCAGCTAAAAAAGCTGGTCGTATTGCAGCTGAAGGTGTAGTACAATCCTACATCCACGCTGGTGGCCGTATCGGCGTTTTAGTTGAAGTTAACTGCGAAACTGACTTCGTTGCTAAAACTGACGACTTCCAAAACTTAGCACGCGATATCGCTATGCAAATCGCTGCTGTTAACCCTACATACTTGAACCGTGAAGAAGTTCCTGCTGAAGTAATCGAACACGAAAAACAAGTATTGTTGGAACAAGCTAAAGTAGAAGCTGAAGAAGACGTAAAAGCTGGCCGTAAACCAAAACCTGAAGCTGTTTTGGAAAAAATGGTTGCTGGTCGTATTGAAAAATTCTATAAAGAAAACTGCCTATTAGAACAAGTATTCATTAAAGATGGTGACAAAACTGTTACTGATGTAATTAATGAAAGTATTGCAAAAATCGGTGAAAACATCAACGTACGTCGTTTTGTTCGCTACGGTTTAGGTGAAGGCATTGAAAAACGCCAAGATGACTTCGTAGCTGAAGTAATGGCATCTGTTGGTAAATAATTAAGAAACAATAAGAGAACACCGTACAGTGTTCTCTTATTTTGCAATAGAGGAGTAAAAACATGGCAAAGAGAAACTTTCAACGTATTGTTTTGAAGTTGAGTGGTGAAGCATTAGCAGGTGACCAAGGATTTGGTATTAACCCTGATGTTGTTGAAGAATTCGCGCAAGAGATTGCGGCTTTAGCAAAATCCACTGATTTAGAAATCGCAATTGTTGTTGGTGGCGGTAACCTATGGAGAGGGTTGGCTGGTAGTAACCAAGGTATGGATCGTGCTACTGCTGACTATATGGGTATGCTAGCAACAGTAATGAACTCCTTAGCATTGCAAGATGCATTAGAGCAAGCTGGCGTAGATACTCGCGTACAAACAGCTATCGAAATGCAAGAAATTGCAGAACCTTATATTCGTCGTCGCGCTATTCGTCACTTAGAGAAAAAACGTATCGTAATCTTCGGTGCTGGTCTAGGTAAACCTTACTTCTCTACAGATACAACAGCTGCATTACGGGCTGCTGAAATCGAAGCTGATGCGATTTTGATGGCGAAGAAATTTGCTGATGGTGTATATGATTCCGATCCTAAGACGAATCCTAATGCCATTAAGTTTGATGAGTTAACATATAACGATATCATCACAAAAGAATTAAAAGTTATGGATGCTACATCTACAACTTTATGTAAAGATAACAATATTCCTATTATTGTATTTAGCATGGACATTCCTGGTAACATTACAAAAGCCGCTAAGGGCGAAGAGATTGGTACCATTGTTCGAGGAGAATAATTCAAATGGAAATTAAAGAATTGTTACAACAAGCAGAAGAACGCATGAATAAGTCTATTGAGGCTTTAAAACATGAATTTGCATCTATTCGTACTGGCCGTGCTAGTGTAGCATTGCTTGATAAAGTAATGGTTGATTACTATGGCAGTCCATCTCCAATTAATCAAGTTGCGAATATCTCCGTGCCTGAGCCTCGTATGATCGTAATTGCTCCTTGGGATAAAACTATGATTGGTGCAATTGAAAAAGCGATTTTACAATCCGACCTTGGTTTAAATCCTGGTAATGATGGTGCTCAAATTCGCTTAACTATTCCTCAATTAACTGAGGAACGACGTAAAGAAATCGTTAAAGTAGTTCATAAAAAAGCTGAAGATGCTAAAGTTGCAGTGCGTAACATTCGTCGTGACGTAAATGATGCATTGAAAAAAGAAGAAAAGGCTAAAACAATTACTGAAGATGATGCTAAAGACGGTTTAGATGAAATCCAAAAACTTACAGATGCTAAAGTTAAGCATATTGATGAGTTAAAAGCAGTAAAAGAAAAGGACGTATTAGAAGTATAATGTTAGATTCTAATAGCCTTATTGGAATGCCATGGCAGCTTGCAAAGTCTCGTTTGCAGGCTGCCCATATTCCTTTTAAGGTAATGATTGGGGCATCCTTTAATCGCTTTTTTGAGATTGCAGACGAAGGATTTTATGTAGCACGTATTACTAAGGTAGATGAGTGTTTACATATACTAGTATATAGACCAATGATTGCCAGCGACTTCGGACATTCTATCGAGGTAGACTATGCTAAAGAAATTATTTAACCGTAAACAATCGGATACGCCTGCTATTGATAGCAATGCTATTCCTAAACATGTTGCTATTATTATGGATGGTAATGGACGTTGGGCTAAACGTAGAGGAATGCCACGTTCCATGGGTCACCGTGCAGGGGCAGACGTATTAAAGCAGATCGTTATCGCTGCTGACGATATTGGAATTAGAGCTCTTACGGTATATGGTTTCTCCACAGAGAACTGGAAACGACCTGAACAGGAAGTTTCTTTACTTATGGCTCTCATCAAAGAATACTTAAACAATAATGTTAAGTATATGCATGAACATAATGTTCGCATTCGATTTATTGGATATATTGGCGCTCTTTCAGAGGAGTTACAACAAATCATTCGGGATGCAGAACTGTTAACTCAGAATAATACAGGTCTTACTTTACAGTTAGCTATTAACTATGGTGGACGTGATGAGATAGTAAGAACTATCCGCGATATTACAAGTTCTGTAAAAGCGGGTACTATTACAACGGACGATATTACTGAAGACTATGTAAGCTCTCAATTATTTACTAAAGAGTTTAGCGATGTAGACTTATTGATTCGTCCAAGTAGTGATTTTAGAATTAGTAACTTTTTGTTATGGCAACTAGCTTATGCTGAATTCTGGTTTACTGATTTACATTGGCCAGATTTTACAAAGGAAACTTTGTTAGAAGCTGTTGCGGCATATCAGAAACGAGAACGCCGATTTGGTGGCTTACGTGATGAGGAATAAAGAATGTTAAAAACACGTGTTATTACCGCTGTTATAGGTTTTATTATTGCCTTAGGGGCCATTACATTAGGCGGACCAGTGTATGATGTTCTTATTACGCTGTTGGCCCTATTAGGGTGGCGTGAATTTGTTTTGCTCGGTAAGGCTAAACATGTACGTATGTCCATTATATGGGGTTACATCAGTATGTTATTATTGATGATTGCTTTCGCATGTCATCAATATATTCTAGCTATAGCTATTTTAGTATTAAGTTTATTTGCTAATTATATGTTATGTACGTTTGGCGAAAATAAATACTCTATGGCTAGCGTCTCCTTTAGCGTATTTGGTTTGCTATACGTTGGTATTGGCATGATTTCTTTGCTCATGATTCGTCATGACTCTATATATATGTCTTTAACAATGCCTTTTGAACTACATAACTGGGGAACAATTACACTTTGGTTATTATTGTTTACTACGTGGGCTAGTGATACCTTTGCTTACTTTGCAGGTCGTGCATTTGGTAAACGTAAGATTGTACCATCAATTAGTCCTAATAAAACATTAGAAGGTTTTATTGGTGGTTTTGTAGGCTGTATCATTACAGGCGCAGTATTTTCGTATATTGTTGGTATTCCTTGGTGGATTGGTATCCATGTAGGGATGATCAGTGGTATATTAGCACCATTAGGTGATTTATTTGAATCAAAGATTAAGCGATTATGTAATGTAAAAGATTCTGGTACTTTATTACCAGGTCATGGTGGTGTATTAGATCGCTTTGATAGCTTACTATTTGCTGCACCTATCACATTAGTCTATATATTGCTATTCGCGTAATAATCGAATAGAGGTAAACTTATGAAATACCTAAGTATTATTGGCAGTACTGGCTCAATCGGTACACAGACACTTGATGTAGTGTCTCAACATCCAGATCAATTCAAGGTGGTTGCCTTAGTGGCACATCATAATATTGACCTCTTAGAAAAACAAATTAAAGAATATAAGCCATTAGTAGCTGGTCTAGTTGATGAAAGTGCTTTTAAAGAGCTACAAGGACGTTATACAGGTCCTACAAAACTTGTAGGCGGCAAGGAAGCCCTCATAGCAGCTGCAACCATTCAAGAAGCTACTATGGTTGTTACTGCAATTGTTGGTGCCGCAGGTATTGAGCCAACGGTGGAGGCTATCAAAAAGGGTAAAACAATTGGTCTTGCTAATAAGGAAACCCTTGTTGCTGGTGGTCCGTTGATTACATCTTTAGCTAAAGAGTATGGTGTACAAATTTTACCTATCGATAGTGAACATAGTGCTATATTCCAATGCTTAGAAGGTCAAGATCGCAAGAATGTTGATTCCTTGATCGTTACAGCTTCTGGTGGTCCTTTGCGCACCTGGGATTCTGATAAAATTAAAACTGCTACAGCTGCAGACTGCTTACGACATCCAACTTGGAATATGGGTAATAAGATTACTATTGACTCTGCCTCTTTATTTAATAAAGGCTTAGAGGTAATTGAAGCTCATTGGCTATTTGGTTTTGATTTTGATCATATTGATGTAGTAGTTCATCCACAAAGTATTGTTCATTCTATGATCCGTATGAAGGATGGTGCTATTTTAGCGCAAATGGGTAATCCAGATATGCGCGAGCCTATTCAATATGCTTTGACATATCCAAAACGTGAAGTTTTAAGTATGAATCATCTTGATTTTACGAAAGCTTTACAATTGGAATTTTTACCACCACGGTACGATGATTTTCCTGCACTTCGTTTAGCCTATGAAGTCGGTCGTGCCAGTGGTTTTAAGCCTGCTGTATTTAACGCAGCTAATGAAACTGCAGTTTATGCATTTTTAGAAGATAAAATCGCTTTTGGCGATATTTATAAAGTTGTAACTTCTGTTCTTGAATCTATGGGACCGGAAGATGACTTTACGTTAGATAATTTATTATCCATCGATAGATGGGCCCGTGAAAAGGCTACATCATTGATGTTATAGGAGAATATATGACAACGGCATTAGCCACAATATTTGTATTTGGTTTAATCGTGTTTATTCATGAATTAGGCCATTTTATTACAGCTAAGATGTCAGGTATGCAAGTTGACGAATTTGCTATAGGTTTTGGTCCTGCCATATTTAAGGTACAAAAAGGGGAGACATTATACTCTATTCGTATTATTCCTCTTGGTGGCTTCAACCGTATTGCAGGTATGAGTCCTGATGAGCCTCTCAATGAGCGCTCCTTCTATAATAAACCTGCGTGGAAGAAATTTATTGTTATTTCTGCAGGTGCTGTATTTAACTTTTTATTGGCCATTGTTATTTTCTTTGGCCTTAATGTGACTGTAGGTAACCTTACCTACACAAATGAACCTGTTATTGGCAATATCATTTCTGGTAGTGCTGCGGAACAGGCTCATTTAAAAGCTAACGATAGAATTATTACTATTGATGGCAAAAAAATTACTACTTGGGATGAAATTCGTCCTAGCTTACAAGGTACGGCTAATCATGGTGTAACTGTCGTTGTAGAACGGGATGGACAATCTGTTGAAACTACAGTAATACCTAAGCTTGAACAAGATAGTGTTAAAATTGGTATTTATCCTAGTTTTACTCGTGAAACTTATAGTATTGGTGAATCATTAAGCCTTGCTGTTAGCCGTACAGGTCAAACTATTGTTGCTATGGTCAGTGGCCTATATGATATGATTCGTGGCACTCAAGCTGCTGAACTGTCTGGACCAGTTGGGATTTCTCAAATGGCTGGCACCATTGCTCAATCTGGCTTTGCACCATTATTAAGCTTTGCTGCATTCCTTAGTATTAATTTAGGGGTTATTAATCTATTACCATTACCTGTATTAGATGGTGGTCATTTGATTATTATTTTAGCTGAAGCTATAACAGGCCGTAGACTACCTGCTAAAGCTCTCATGTATATTCAAATGGTTGGCGTTGCCTTAATGGTAGCATTGTTCTTATATGTAACGACTCAGGATATTTTCCGATTACTATAAGACAGATGGGAGATTATAATGATTGTACGTAAACCAACAAATGGTATCTATGTAGGTACAGTTAAAATTGGTGATTATGCACCAGTAAGTATTCAATCAATGATTACAACAGATCCGGTACATACGGAAAAGGCGATTGCTGAAATTAACCATTTAGCAGAGGCTGGGTGTGAACTAGTTCGTGTCGCTGTTCCAACAATGGAGTCTGCAAAGGCTTTAAAAGCCGTTAGAGCTGGTATTTCTATTCCATTGATTGCCGACATACATTTTGATTATAGATTAGCGTTAGAGGCTATTGAAAATAATGTAGATGGCTTGCGCATTAATCCTGGTAATATTGGGGGCGAAGATAAGGTATTAGCTGTTATTGAAAAGGCTAAACCTAAACAAATCCCAATTCGTATCGGTGTTAATGCAGGTTCTTTACCAAAGCATATTCTCGATGCTCATGGAGGGCATCCTACAGCTGATGGAATGGTTGAAACTGCTTTAGAACACGTAAAAATTCTAGAAAAATTAGACTACCGTCAAATGAAATTATCTATTAAGGCTACTGAAGTACCTTTAATGGTTGAAGCTTATCGTAAATTATCCGATAAAATTCCTTATCCATTGCATTTAGGTGTTACCGAAGCAGGTACTATTAAACAAGGTACTATTAAATCTGCTATGGGTATTGGTGCTTTACTTCTTGATGGCATTGGCGATACGTTACGGGTATCTTTAACAGGAGATCCAATTCATGAAATCGAAGTAGGTCGTAGTATTCTAAGTAGCTTAGGCTTACGAAACTTTGGTGCCACTATGATATCTTGTCCTACCTGTGGTCGTTGCCAAGTAAATTTATTTGATATGGCTGGCATTGTAGAAGAGCGATTAGCATCCATTAAAGCTCCAATAAAGGTTGCTGTAATGGGCTGTGTTGTAAATGGACCAGGGGAGGCTCGCGAAGCTGACTTTGGTATCGCTGGTGGCGATGGTCAAGGTATCGTATTCCGTAAAGGAGAAGTTATTAAGACTGTGCCAGAAGCCGAATTAGTAGATACATTATTTAGAGAAATTGATCAATATTTAGAAAGTTTAGATGAGGAGTCTTTATGTTAGCCACTAAATTATATGCACCTACATTGCGTGAGGTTCCATCTGACGCTGATGTAGTAAGCCAACAGCTCATGCTTCGCGCTGGTTTTATGCGTAAAACTGCAAATGGTTTATATAGCTTTTTACCATTAGGTTGGAGAAGTATTAAAAAAATTGAAGCTATTGTACGAGAAGAAATGGATCGTGCTAGTGCTCAAGAAATTATGATGCCTATTTTACAACCTGCAGAGATTTGGAAAGAGTCTGGCCGTTGGAATGCATATGGCGCAGAAATGATGCGTATTAATGATCGTCATGACAATGAGTTCTGCTTAGGACCAACTCATGAAGAAATGATTACGACCCTCGTAAAAAACGAAATTAATTCTTACCGTCAATTGCCGGTAAATTTATATCAAATTCAAAGTAAATTCCGCGATGAACGTCGCCCTCGTTATGGTTTGATGCGTAGCCGCGAATTTATCATGAAAGATGCTTACTCCTTTGATGTTGATGAAGCAGGCTTAGAAGAATCTTACAAATCTATGTATGATGCTTATACACGTATCTTTAATCGTTGTGGCCTTACATTCCGTCCCGTAGAGGCTGATAGTGGTGCTATCGGTGGTAGCGGTACTCATGAGTTTATGGCTATCGCTGAAGCCGGTGAAGCTGATATCGTATATTGCACTAAATGTGACTACGCTGCCAATATCGAAATCGGTAAACCTGGCATCATGAAACAAGAAGAAGAAGCTCTTCAAGAGTTATCCGTTGTAGATACTCCTAATGCTACCTCTATTGAAGCTGTTGCGGAAATGTTAAACTTACCACTACATAAAACTATTAAAGCTGTAGTGTTCTCTATCGATGGTAAAGTAGTATTAGCTATCGTTCGTGGCGATCATGAAGTTAATGAGGTTGCTGTACAACATGCCGTACTTGGTTCTGTAGAGCCAGAAATGGCTACACCTGAAGAATTGGAAAAAGTAGGTTTAACAGCTGGATTTATCAGCCCTGTAGGCTTACAACAAACAGAAGAATTTACTATTGTTGTAGATGAATCTGTTATGGAAACATACAATGTTTGTGGTGGGGCTAACAAAAAAGATGCTCACTACGTAAACATTAATCCTAAACGTGACTTTAATGTAGAAGATATTATTGTTGCTCCCATACGCTTGATTACGAAGGATGATGTGTGTCCTACATGTGGTGGTTCTTTAGAACATGCTAAAGGTATTGAAGTAGGTCAAGTATTTAAATTGGGTACTAAATATTCTGAAGCATTACAAGCTACATTCTTAGATCAAAATGGTCGTCCTAATCCAATGATTATGGGGTGCTATGGTATCGGTGTATCTCGTACATTAGCTGCTGCTATTGAGCAATATCATGATGAAAATGGTATCATCTGGCCACGTTCTATTGCTCCATTTGAAGCCGTTATCGTACCGATTAATGCAAAAGATGAAGCTTTGATGTCTACAAGTGAAACTATCTACAGTGCATTACAAGAGGCTGGTGTAGATGTATTGCTCGATGATCGTAAAGATCGTGCAGGCGTTAAGTTTAAGGATGCTGATTTAATTGGCTATCCACTTCGCATTACAGTAAGTAAAAATACGCTTGAAAATAATGAAGTAGAAATTCAAATCCGTAAGACTGGAGAGGCACTTTCCTGTGCTATTGATTCTGTAGCTACAAAAGTAACAGAATTACTTCAAAACTTATAATAAAATTGCGATTCTAGTGAATGCTCATTAGGGTCGCAATTTTTCTTTCTAAACTTGAATTAATAGACTAAATCAGTCATAATTAAAGGATAGGATATTTGTAATGGGAGGTACTATATGCTTGTAGATTTTCATATGCATTCCGTTTATTCCGATGGCATTGAAACACCAAAGGAATTATTGCGTCATGCCTTAGATTGCAATGTATCTATGATGGCTTTAACTGATCATGATGAAACTGATGGAATTAAAGCATTGCGTACCGCTCAGCAAGAATTAGATCCTCATGAAACGATTAAAATTATAAACGGCTGTGAATTTAGTGCTGATTATAAAGATAAATCTATCCACATTTTAGGATATTGTTTTGATGAAAATAATAAAGAGTTAAATGAATTTATTACGTTCTTTAAAAGAAAACGTGAAGAACGCGTCGATGAAATGATTAGACGCTGTAATATTGAAGGTTATCATATTACAAAAGAAGATTTAATCAAACAATTTCCTGATACTAAAGCTTATGGACGTCCACATATTGGTAAGCTTTTAATTGATGGTGGATATGCTAAGGATGTTAATGAAGTCTTTAGAGGAATTCTTCGCAAGGACAGCCCTTGCTATGTGCCTAAGGTAAAAGTTGAGGTTCAACATATTATTGACATTATTCATAAAGCTGGTGGTTTTGCTGTTATGGCACATCCAAAATTAGTATCTAGTGATGAATATGTGTTAGAAATGTTAGATTTTGATTTTGATGGTATAGAGGTATATCATTCCAAACATAATGATATAGATGTGGAGAGATATAAAGCATTAGCTAAAAAACATAAATTGTTTATTACTGGTGGTTCTGATTATCATGGAATTCCAGGAAAGGAACCAGATAATTTTGGTGATTACTTAGTAGCTGGTAATGATGTATCAGAATTTATTAGTTTGTTATAAATAATGAGGTAGACTATGGAAGTCATTGCATTTGTTGGTAGTAGTGGCACTGGTAAAAGTCATCGTGCGCTCGTACTGGCTCACGAAAATAAAATTGAATGCATCATCGATGATGGCATTTTAATCCATGATAATAAAATTGTTGCTGGTTTTTCTGCTAAAAAAGAGTCTAGTCGCTTAAAAGCTGTTCGCCGTGCTATTTTCCAAGATGAAGTACAAGTAAAATCAGTTCGTGAACAACTTGATAAAATTAATCCTAATAAACTCATGATTATTGGTACATCCGATAACATGGTTAAGAAAATAACAAAAGCATTAGGCTTACAAAATCCAGATCGATATATTCGTATTGAGGATGTTGCTACGCCTAAGGAGATTGAAAAGGCGCAGCATGCTCGTCTTAAAGAGGGCAAGCATATTATTCCGGTCCCAACTATGGAGTTAAAGCCTCATTTTAGAGGTTATCTAATTGATCCTATTAAAACAATGTGGCGTCGTCGTACCTTGAAAAAACAAGATCAAGATACATTGGGACAAATTGGTTCTGAAGGCTTTGAACGTTCTGTAGTACGTCCTGCTTTCAGTTATTATGGACGTCTTACCTTTGATGATGATGTAATCATCAAATTAATCCGTAATGGCCTTAAAAAAGTAGCTGGTGTTGATGATTCTAGTGTTATTTCCTTTAAAAAAGGTGATAAAGGTCAAAATGGTCTCATTGTAGATATGGCTGTTGTTATTGAACATGGTTATCCTGTAAAAACATTGATGCAGCAAGTACAAAAATCTGTACGTAATGAAATTGAATACATTACAGGTATGTCGATTGAGCGCATGTCTATTAAAGTTAAAAATATTATTGAAACTAAACGTAAGATTGTTAAAGTGTAGGAGTTAGAATGAAGTCTTATTATATTTACACCTATGGTTGTCAAATGAATACTGCCGATTCTGAGCGCTTATCGCATCAGCTAGAATCTGTTGGGTATACGCCAACAGAGGACGTGGAAACTGCAGATTTAATTTTATTAAATACTTGTGCAGTGCGTGAGAATGCAGAAACTAAAGTCTATGGTCGCATAGGTGAGCTAATGAGACTTAAGCGTAAAAATAAAAACTTGATTCTTGCTGTTACGGGATGTATGGCACAAAAGAATCAAGCTGAAATGTTTAAGCGCGCTCCCCATATCGATATTGTCTTAGGTACTCATAATATTCAACATATTAATGAAATGATTGAAGAAGTACAACGGGGACATACACATCAAATTAGTGTAGATATGGATAACACGGTACTTCCTGAATTAGAAGCCAAACCAAATGGTACATTCTATGCTTGGGTGCCTATTATGAATGGTTGTAACAAGTTTTGTACGTATTGTATCGTTCCGCACGTTCGTGGTAGAGAAATCAGCCGCCCTGTAGAGGCTATCGTAAAAGAGGTGACTGAACTAGGTGCAAAAGGGTTTAAAGAAATTACCTTATTAGGCCAAAATGTTAACTCTTATGGCTTAGATTTTAAAGATGGCACTGATTTTGGGACCCTCATAGATGCTTTGGATGGCATTCCTGGCATAGAGCGTATCCGTTATATGACAAGTCATCCTCAAGATATGACTAAATCTATGATTGATGCTCTTGGTCGTTCTTCCAACATTGTTACACATTTACATTTACCAATTCAATCAGGATCAGATCGTATTCTTAAAAAGATGAATCGACACTATACAGTAGAGCATTACAAAGAATTACTGTCGTACTGTCGTGAGAAAATCAAAGATGTAGTGGTTACTACAGATATTATTGTAGGCTTCCCAGGGGAAATAGAGGAAGATTTCCAAGCTACATTACAATTATTGAAAGACGTACGTTATGATATGGCGTATACTTTCATATATTCCAAACGCTCTGGTACGCCAGCAGCGACTATGGATGATCAAATTCCAGAAGAGGTTAAGCGTGTGCGATTGCAAACATTGATGGATGTACAAAACGAAATCTCTTATGAATTGAACAAACCTATGGAAGGACAAGTGTTTGATATTATTGTTGAGGGGCCAAGTCCTCGCGATGAAGATATGTGGTTTGGTCGTACTTCGGGAAATAAAATGGTGTTATTCCCAAAAGACGATTCCTTATCAATTGGTGAAACAGTACCAGCCTATATTGATAAAGCACAAACTTGGGTTTGCTACGGTACAATACAAAAGGGGTAAGTATGGCAAAAAAGCAAACACCTATGATGGAGCAGTATTTAGATATTAAATCTAGATATTCTGAAGAATTACTGTTCTTTCGGTTAGGTGACTTTTATGAATTATTTAATGATGATGCATTAATTGCATCTCGTGAACTTAATATAACCTTAACTGGTCGCCCAACAGGAGATGAGGAACGCACACCAATGTGTGGCGTTCCTTTTCATGCTGCTGAAAGCTATATAGAAACATTGGTAAAAAAAGGTTATAAGGTTGCTATTTGTGAACAATTAGAAGATCCTAAAGCAGTTAAGGGTATCGTTAAGCGTGACGTTATTAAAGTTATTACACCGGGGACGGTAATGACTGAAAATGGTAATGATGCACGGTCAAATAATTTTTTATCATTATTTTATATGGTAAAAGATGCATGGATACTCGTATTTTCAGATGTATCTACTGGGGAAGTTATTTGGCATCGTATTACTGATTGTGAAAAACGAAGTGATATGTTTGATGCACTCAGTATGTATCGTCCAAGTGAAATTATATTGCCTGAAGGAACTGTATTACCGCAAGATATAAAAGACTTTATGGATAATCAATTCAGTAATATTGTATTATCCCCATTTAGTACATATCATACACAACGAGAGGTAGCGGAAAAAGCAGTTACTCACTTTGGCGATTTAGGTCTTATGGAAGAGGATGTATGGGAAGCATTAGGCTATATGCTTTTATATTTAGAGGATATTATTAAGTCTGAAATTTCCCATATTAACTATGTACATCAATTGAGTGTAGGTAATCGCCTAATCTTAGATACATCTTCCTTACGTCATCTTGAAATTACCCATAATCTACGTGATGGCGGTCAAAAAGGTACATTACTCGATGTACTTGATCGAACATTGACACCAATGGGGGCGCGCCTATTAAAACAATGGCTTGAAAGTCCGTTGACTGATGTAAATCAAATTCAACGTAGACAAGCTGCCGTAGCAGAACTGATTACACGTGGAGCAGAGCGGTCTCATATCCGTAGCTTATTAGATTGTATTTATGACTTTGAGCGCATCGTAGGTCGTGTAGAAACTGGCTCTGTGTCACCTAGAGATTTAACGGCTCTTCGTGAATCTCTAGCAGTATTGCCAGATATTAAAGATGTATTAGGTACATGCTCAAGCTTGACCTTAACCTCTATTAATGAACGCATTCAAGATCATAAAGACATTTATGATTTATTATGTCGTGCTATTGCTGACCAACCAGCATTGACATTAAAAGAAGGCCGAGTTATTAAAGATGGTTTCAATCCAGATTTAGATGAACTACGTTCTTTAGCTACTAATAGTGAGCAATGGCTAGCTAAGATGGAAGCTGATATTAAAGAGGCTACTGGTTTATCTAAAATTAAAACTGGTTATAATAAGGTATTTGGATATTACTTTGAAGTATCCCATAGTAAATCTGAACAAGTACCTGATTACTTTATTCGAAAACAAACTTTAGCTAATGCAGAGCGTTATATTACGCCTGAGTTAAAGGAATTTGAAATCAAAATTCTTAGCGCTAAAGACAAGATAATCGCTTTAGAGCATGAATTATATCAACAATTACGAAATGATATAAAAATTGTTATTAAAGATGTACAAGAAACAGCTCGTGCTCTTGCTGAGCTTGATGTATTGTGTTCTTTGGCACTAGTAGGTTACGAAGAAAATTATATTTGCCCTACCATCGTAATGAATGGCCAAATCAATATTCGAGATGGTCGTCATCCTGTTATTGAAAAATTCTTGAAGCGTGAAGTTTTTGTACCAAATGATATAGTTCTAAATCATGATGATGAGGAATTCTTGCTCATTACAGGTCCTAATATGGCCGGCAAATCAACATATATGCGTCAAGCTGCTATTTTGATGATTATGGCTCAAATTGGTTCCTTTATTCCTGCCCGTGAAGCATCTATTTCTCCAGTAGATCGTATCTTTACACGTGTAGGTGCTAGCGATGACATTTCTACTGGTCAAAGTACGTTCATGGTAGAAATGAAAGAGGTAGCCTATATTTTAGAGAATGCTACACATAACAGTTTAATCATCTTAGATGAAATTGGTCGCGGTACGAGTACCTTTGATGGTTTAAGTATCGCCCAAGCTGTAGTTGAGCATATTTGTAAGCATATTCATGGCAAGACATTATTCGCTACTCATTACCATGAATTGATTTGTTTAGAAGATAGCTATAGTAAACTAAAAAACTACACTGTTGCTGTTAAAGAAAAAGGTAAGGATGTTGCCTTCTTGCGCCGTATTATCAAAGGTGGCGCAGATCGAAGCTATGGTATTCATGTTGCTAGATTGGCAGGCTTACCGAACTCTGTATTAAAACGGGCAGAAGTAATTTTGGAATCTTTGGAAGATCAAAGTCATGATGCTAGTGATTTAAATAATCGTGTTATGGGAGCTCAACCTAATAATGTAGTGAAGCCACTTACTAAACAAGTGAGTGATTCTTCACTAGGTAACTTATTTACTCATTCAGTAGTTGATAGTCTGCTAGAAGTAGATGTAATGAGTATGACACCGATTGAAGCATTAAATAAATTATATGAACTACAAGAGGAGGCTCGTAAAGGAGGCGGGAAATAATGGCAACTATTCATGTATTGGATGAAACCACAATCAATAAAATAGCTGCTGGCGAAGTTGTGGAACGTCCCGCATCAGTTATTAAAGAGCTCATTGAAAACTCCATTGATGCGTCCGCCACTAATATTGAGGTTGAAATCGGCGATGGCGGTGTAGCTTATATGCGGATTACCGATAATGGTATCGGTATGACGGAGGAAGATGCACGCCTGGCAATTTTGCGTCATGCCACCTCTAAAATACAACAGGTAGAGGATTTATTTGATATAGCATCCCTCGGTTTCCGTGGCGAGGCTTTGGCTAGTATTGCCTCGGTGTCTCATTTTTCTTTGACTACACGTAAAGCTGACTCTGATTTGGGCACTCGTATTACCGTAGATGGTGGTACTTTCACCGATTGTATTCCTTATGGTGCGGCACCTGGTACGACTATTGAAATAAGAGACTTGTTTTATAATACGCCAGCGCGTCGCAAATTCTTGAAAACAGAGCGTACCGAATCTTCTAAAATTCAAGATATTGTAGGCAAACTGGCTCTTAGTAACCCACATATTTCTTTTAAACTCATCGTAGATGATCGGGTAGCTATAATTACACCTGGAAATGGTAATATTGGCGATACTGTTGCCGCTTTATACGGTTATAAAACAAAGGATGATATTTTCACTGTTGCTTATGAAAGTGATTCTATTTATATTGATGGTGTAGTGAGTAAACCTACCCTTCTTAAAAGTACTAGAATTTGGCAAACTATTATCGTTAATAACCGCGTTATTTCTGATAAAACCATCATGAAGGCTATTGATAATGCATACCACGCACTATTACCGAAAAATGGTCATCCTCTAGTGGTACTAAATATTACAGTGCCTGCTGGAATGGTTGATATTAACGTACATCCTCGTAAGAGTGAAGTAAAATTCTCTGATGATAAGATTATATTTAAAGCTGTTTATCATGGTATTTTAAACGCCTTAAATAATCCTCTACATGAGCGATATGAACGAGAATCATCTTCTTATATAAATGGCACAATTAATAATGAAACCAATAGTAATGACGTAAATACTAACAGTAATTCTACAGTTACTAATTCTAGTTCTTATGGTAGTTTATCTCACCATGGCAATAGTACATATGATTTTTATAGAACACCTTCTGTTGTACAAGATGAGATGCAGTCTGCTGAGCATATAGCTACAACGGTAGATTATGATAAAGTATTTGGTAGTCGCCGTACTAAAGGATACGAAGTCATGCGCGGTGAGACTACACAGTTTGTAGAGAGTCTTAAAACTAAGGGTTTTACACCACCTCCGCCAAAGGCTACTTATGAACAGTCGTCCTTTACAGACGAAAGCTTCGATGCTGTTCCTACTGAATATACTAGTTATACGAAGGAAGACGTTGAGAAATTTAAGTCTTTAGCGCAAGATATTCGTGAAGAAAATCCAGAGGAGCGTACCATTCAAAATTCTGGATTCTTACCAATGGGCCAAGTCGCTTCTTGTTATATTTTGGCTAAAAAGGGTGATGATCTTTATATTATAGATCAACATGCTGCACATGAACGTGTTCGTTATGATAAGCTATGTAAGTCTTCTGAATCCATTCCAATGCAATCTATCCTTGTGCCTCAATATAGTGAGGCTACAGATGATGAAATGAATTTGGTAGAGGAAGAGCGTGAAACCTTACTAGATCTTGGATTTGATGTAGAGTTAGGTGGTCCTACGAAAATCAAATTAGTAGGGGCGCCTGTAGATTTAGTAGAGTCAAAGGCTTTTGAAATTCTCAAATATGTATTCTCTTACTTACATGAATATCAACAGCCTACTAAGGCTCAATTACGTCATGAAATGCTAGCGTATGCATCTTGTAGAGGGGCCATCAAGGCAGGTCATAATTTAAATATGTATCAAATGACTACCCTAATTGAGGATCTCTTTAGTACTGAAAAACCGTACGTTTGTCCACATGGTCGTCCAACGATTATAAAATTTACACCTGATGAATTAGGTAAGTTATTCTTACGGTCTTAATATGAATATACTAACGACATCTCAAAAATCTAATGAGGCCATTCAAGAGGAAGCCAAAGTATTGGCTTCCTCTATGCATATGACCTATATAAAACGAGGCAAAACATCGATACCAGCCTTATTCGGTAAGTATCAATGCGAATATATTGCGGTTCTTGCTGGTTCTGGATTGACTATTCATTTCCCAGAAAATCAACAACATACCTTTCATTTGTCTATGGCTCAATTACGTATATTGCGTTTACAACGCGGTGAAGGTGATCATCTAGTTAATGCGGTACAAGTCATATTAGATAAAAAAGGATTATCTAATAGAGATAAATTTACGTTTTTAGACTGTACAATTGGCCTTGGTAGTGACAGTATTGTAGTGAGTTATGGTTGCCCACAGGCTCAAATAACTGGCCTAGAAGGGTCTTTACCTATATGGCTTGCTACTAGTCATGGCTTAGCTCATTATATTCATAGTGAGGATAGTGTAACGAATGCATTGCGACGTATTAAAATAAATCATGATACCTTTGAACACTATTTACCAAATCTATCTGACAATAGTATTGATATTATTTATTTTGATCCTATGTTTGAAGTTCCTGTAGAGGAAAGTCCTCAATTCAAACCTCTTCGGGGACATACTGTGGAAAGTCATATAGATGATAAAATCATGGCACAGGCTATGCGTGTTGCCACGTATGGTGTTATTATTAAAGAACGACCATTTAGTTCGGTCTTTCAAAACTATCCACCCCATCAATGGGTGGGCGGAAAATATAGTCGTATAGGCTATGGTGTATATATGAAGGAGTTAATGTGAATCCCTTAATTACCATCGTTGGACCAACGGCGGTAGGCAAAACAGATCTTACCTTGGACTTAGCAGAACAGCTACATGCTGAGGTTATTTCTGGTGATGCTTACCAAGTATATAAACAACTCAATATTGGTACCGCTAAACCATCAGTGGATGAACTTAACCGGGTAAAACATCATCTAATCGATATATTAGAACCAAATGATTCATATTCAGTATCTATTTTTCAGAATCAAGCAAAAGAGATAATTGGTAGATTAAATGATAGGAATATTCTACCTATTCTGTCTGGTGGTACAGGGTTATATGTTCAATCGTTATTAGAGAGCTATAACTTTAATGACGTTAAGCCTGATGAAAGTTTACGATTAGAGCTAGATGCGCTATTTAATGCTAAAGGTATTGATGGTTTACGAGAATATGCTTTCACCTTAGGAAAAGAACATAATATAGAAATTCAATATAGTGATAAGCATCGTTTGTATCGAGCTATTGAAATATTGCATCATGGTGATGTAGATTCGTTACGTAATCAGACTAAAGATGGTATATCTTATATAGGGCCTGTTATTGGTCTTATGAGAGATCGTGATCAGTTATATGAGCGCATTAATTTACGCGTTGATATGATGTTTGATGCAGGCTTAATTGAAGAGGTTGAGCAACTTGTTAAGTCCGGTGTAAATCCTGATTGCCAAGCCTTTAAGGGGATTGGTTATAAAGAGGTCGTAGACTATATAAATGGTACTATTAACCTTGATGAATGTAGAGATTTAATCAAGAAAAATACTCGTCATTTTGCCAAGCGACAAATCACTTGGTATAAGCGTATGCCATATATTGAATGGATTCATATTGATAATAATACATCTAAAGATTTTATATTTAATAAAGCTATGGAATTAATTCGTAGAGAAGGATTAGCATGACATTAGAAGAAATACGTAGTAAAGCCCTTGAGATGGCTGAACCTGAATTTAAAAAGTTTGAACCTATTGCATTAGCCAATACAAAAAAGGTATTAGAAGCCTTTAAAGAGTGCCAAGTATCTGACTATCATTTTACAGGTACTACGGGCTATGGTTATAACGATGTGGGCCGTGAGAAGTTAGATGAAGTATTCGCCTATGTATTTAAAGGTGAAAAAGCCATCGTTCGTCCTCATTTTGTTTCTGGCACTCATGCACTAGCAACAACTTTGATTTCTTTAATGGGGAATGGTTCAAAAGGGACTGAATTTATCTATGCAGTAGGGGCTCCTTACGATACGATGCAATCTGTTATCGGTGCATCTCGTGAAGTGCGTGGATCTCTCGTAGAAAAGGGGTTTACCTATACTGAGGTACCGTTAAAGGACAATACCTATGATGTAGAAGCCATCGCTAATGCTGTTAATGATAATACGCGAGTAGTAGTGATTCAACGCTCTCGTGGTTATAGTACGCGTGAACCGTTATCTATTGCAGATATTAAGATTATTGTAGATGCTGTAAAAGCTAAAAACTCGAATACTATTTGTTTTGTAGATAATTGTTACGGTGAGTTTACAGAACTTCAAGAACCTTTAGAAGCTGGTGTAGATATTATGGCTGGTTCGCTCATTAAAAATGCTGGGGGCGGTTTAGCGCCAACAGGTGGCTATATCGTAGGTCGTGAAGACTTAGTTGAAGATGCAGCGTACCAACTCACTGCTCCAGGACTTGGTGATCATATGGGCTCTTATGCGCCTGGTTACCGTTTATTCTTCCAAGGCTTGTTTATGGCTCCTCATGTAGTATTACAAGCTCTTAAAGGGGCTGTATATACGGCTGCAGTAGGTGAATTGTTAGGGTATGATGTATTTCCTAAGGTAAACGCTGAACGCTATGATTTAATCCAAGCTATCAATTTAAAAAATGGAGAAGAAATGGAGCACTTCTGTGTAGGTATGCAAGCATATTCTCCAGTAGATGCCCACGTACATCCAATTCCTGGCGATATGCCTGGCTACGAAGATAAAATCATCATGGCTGGTGGTACTTTTGTACAAGGTTCATCTATTGAATTAAGTGCAGATGGTCCTGTTCGTCCTCCGTATACAATTTTCATGCAAGGTGGCTTAGTATTTGAGCATTCTATGCTCGGTATTCTAGGAGCCGCTGAAGAGCTTTTAAAACATAGATAATAATTAGAATCTCTTTCTTTTGATGAAGGGGATTCTTTTTATTTCAAATCTTTTCAATGTACCTAATTCTAGGCTATAATATAAGTTGCTATAATTTCATAGCAATACTACTCGGACTTTTACACCGAACTAGTGTTTTACACGTCAGGCTTTCACCCTGATTAGTTTTATGATCAAGAGATCATTAAAAGGAGAAAGTATGGAAAAAGTTATCGCTGTAGCTATGAGTGGCGGCGTAGATAGTTCTTTAACTGCTGCAATGCTACTAAAACAAGGCTATAAAGTATTTGGTATTACCCTATGGCTGTGGGTGAGTGGTACACCTTATGATTCAGTGCCTCTCGCTGTAACAGATGCTAAGAAAATGTGTGATTTTCTTGGTATTGAGCATCATGTTATTGATGCTCGTGATGTATTCTACGATAATGTAGTAGATTACTTTGTAAAAGAATATGCCTATGGTCGTACACCAAATCCTTGTGTATTCTGTAATAAAAATATCAAATTTGATTTGATGCTCAACCGTGCTCTGGAACTTGGGGCCACTCATATGGTTACAGGTCATTATGCACAAGTTAATTTCAATGAAGAAACTGGTTTATATGAATTGCATAAAGGCGTTGATCCTACTAAAGACCAAAGTTATGTTATGTACAATATGAATCAACGTATTTTAAGTCATCTTATCTTCCCACTTGGTGGGCAATGTAAGACTGAAACACGTAAACTAGCTGCTGAATATGATTTACCAGTAGCTAAGAAACCAGATAGTGTTGATATTTGTTTCTTGCCTCATGGGAACTATCAAAAGCTTGTAGTAGAAGAAATGAAAGATAAACCAAAGTCTGGTAATATCGTTACTGAAGATGGTGAGATATTAGGTAAGCATAATGGTTTATTTAACTATACTATAGGCCAACGTAAGGGCCTAGGGATTGCATATAAGCATCCATTATATGTAATTGGCTTTAATGGTGAACGCAACGAGGTTATCGTAGGTCCTAATGAACGACTCTTTACAAATCGTATGATTTGTAAGTTTTATAACTTCTTAGATGATACAATTCATAAAGAATTAAAGGCGGAAGGTAAGATTCGCTATGCTGCAAATCCTTCTCCTTGTACTGCTCGTATCTTGGATGATGATACGATGGAGGTTATCTTTGAAGAACCACAACGGGCTATAACCCCAGGTCAGTCCGTAGCCTTTTATAATGGCACTCAATTATTAGGAGGTGCTGTTATCGATCGCGTATGTTAGAAAGGAGAATACAAGTTCTTTGAACTTGTTTACATAGTATGTCAACGAAAAAGATTCGAAACTTCTGTATTATAGCTCATATCGACCATGGTAAATCTACCATTGCCGATAGATTAATTGAATATACTGGCACATTACAAAAGCGCGAAATGGAGGCTCAAGTTTTGGACTCCATGGATTTGGAACGAGAACGCGGTATTACTATTAAGGCGCAATCTGTTCGCATTTTGTATAAAGCACAAGATGGTGAAGAGTATATTTTGAATCTCATCGATACTCCGGGCCATGTGGATTTCAGCTATGAAGTATCTCGTTCTCTTGCAGCTTGTGAAGGTGCATTGCTCGTAGTCGATGCAGCACAAGGTGTAGAAGCACAAACGTTGGCAAATGTGTATCTCGCTTTAGAACATGATCTTGAAATCATTCCTGTTATTAACAAAATTGATTTGCCTTCTGCAGATCCTGATCGTGTTAAACAAGAAATCGAAGATATTATCGGTTTAGATGCATCTGATGCTGTATTATGTTCTGCTAAATCTGGTATCGGTATCCCTGATATTTTAGAAGCCATTGTAAATAAGGTTCCTGCGCCACCAGATAAATCCGATCAACCTACGAGAGCTTTGATTTTTGATAGCCGCTTTGATTCCTATAAAGGTGCTATTGCGTATGTACGGGTAAAAGAAGGTACTATTAAGGCAAAAGATACCATTCGCATGATGCATGATAATAAGGATTTTGATGTTACTGAGCTCGGTATCTTTACACCAAATCTTGTACCGGTACAAGAATTACCATGTGGTTCTGTAGGTTGTATTGCGGCAAGTATCAAGAACGTAGCAGATTGTCACGTAGGTGATACGGTAACATTGGCAAATAATCCTGCACCAGAACCATTGCCAGGTTATCGTAAGGCTGTATCTATGGTATATTGTGGTCTCTATCCGACAGAGTCTAAAGATTACGAAAATCTTCGTGATGCATTAGAAAAATTACAGCTTAATGATGCTGCCTTAGAATATGAAGCTGAAACATCCTTGGCGTTAGGTTTTGGTTTCCGTTGTGGCTTCCTTGGACTTTTACATATGGACGTTATTCAAGAACGGTTAGAGCGAGAATATAATTTAACGCTCATTACGACGGCCCCATCTGTAAACTACAAGGTATATAAAACAAATGGAGAAATGCTTGAAGTAGATAATCCTGCTAAATTGCCACCTCCTACAGAAATCGACTACATTGAAGAGCCTTATGTAAAAGCAACTACAATCGTACCAAAAGATTTCGTAGGTACTATCATGGAATTATCTCAAGATAAACGCGGTGAATACCAATCCATGGAATACTTAGATGAAACTCGAGTATCCGTTGTGTACCACTTGCCATTGAGTGAAATTATTTATGATTACTTCGATAAATTGAAATCCGCTACAAAAGGTTATGCTTCTCTTGACTATGAATTGATTGGCTATAAACAATCTCCAATGGTTAAGATGGATATTCTGTTAAATGGTGATCCAGTAGATGCATTGTCTATTATCGTACATAAGGACCGTGCTGCTACACGTGGTCGTGCGTTAGCTGAAAAGTTAAAAGAGTTGATTCCTCGTCAAATGTTTGAAATTCCAATTCAAGCAGCGGTGGGCACGAAAATTGTGGCTCGTGAAACCGTAAAGGCTTGGCGTAAAGACGTTTTAGCAAAATGTTATGGTGGCGATATTTCTCGTAAACGTAAACTCTTAGAAAAACAAAAAGCTGGTAAGAAACGTATGAAGTCTGTGGGCTCTGTAGAGATTCCACAAGAAGCATTCATGGCTATTCTCAAGGTTGAGGACTAATATAATGAAAACAGATTCTAATACTTTGAGTCTGTCTACACTTGGGGATATGGGCTTGTATGTCCATATCCCTTTTTGTAAACAGAAATGTATGTACTGTGATTTTCCTGCCTATCAAAATTTACAAGATTATTATGAAACCTATGTCTATGCCTTAGTACAAGAAATGGATTTGTGGGTGTCTGAACACCCAGAGTCTAAATCTAAACCTATTGATACTATTTATTTTGGTGGTGGTACACCTACTGAATTATCAATTCAACAGTTACAGATGATTGTAGATAAAATCAAAAGTACTTTTACTATTACTGACGATTGTCATATGACTATAGAGTCTAATCCTGGTGAAGTAGATCTACAGTATCTAACTAAGTTAGTTAAACTAGGTTTTAATCGCATTAGTTTTGGTGTTCAAACCTTTGATGATAAGGCGCTTACCATGCTGCATCGCAGTCATAATGGGGAAAAGGCTAAACAAGCTGTTTATGATGCTAAAGAGGCAGGCTTTACCGATATCAATATTGATTTGATTTATGGATTGCCACGACAATCCTTAGAAGATATTCAACATAATTTACATATCGTGAAAGATTTACCAATTAATCATATTTCTACGTATGGCTTACAAGTAGAGGTAGGAACATATTTATATCATTTAGTTCAAAAGAATCTTATTTCTATTACTAGTGAAAGCATTGATGAATTGATGTATGACACAATGATGGAAGGATTAAAAGAGTTAGGTTTTGAACGATATGAAATTTCTAATTTTGCTAAAGATAGTTCTTATAGTCGTCATAATTTAAAATATTGGCACTATATAGACTATCTAGGCTTTGGTGCTGGTGCTCATTCCTTCTATGAGGGTATTCGCCGTAGCAACAACCGAAATGTGATGCCTTATATACAAGCTGTTGATCGATATACTATACCTACTATCGATACAGAGACTATTACTGTAGAGCGAGCGCAAGAGGACTTTTGCTTCTTAGCGCTTCGCACCAAGTGGGGCCTTGATGAGCAAAAATTTGAGGATAGATTTGGCGTATCTGTTCATAATTTATTTGGTAATATATTAGAAGATTTAGTTACTAAAGGGTTATTAGAGTATCAAAATGGTAGTTATCATTTAAGTTCTGAAGGGGCTAAGCATGGTAACTATGTATTTAGTCAATTTATTCGAGAGTAATTTCTCACAGTTTCTCAAAATCTAATATGTTAGTATAAATAGGATGATGATGAATAAGCATGCTAGATTTGAGGAGGAACGATGAAGACATCTGTCATAATACACGGTTTACATAATGAATTTACTTTGGATCAAATGAAGGCATGCATAGAATTAGCTGAAAAATATGGTGGATCTTTCCGTCATGTAGTAACTGGTTTACAAATTACAGGTATTGAAAAAGACGATAAGGAAAAACTTATCTCTGAGTTACCAGAAGGCGTAACTACAGTTGTTCATAGAGGTGTAAATTCTTTAATTGCCTGCGTAGGTAAAGGCTATTGTAAAAATGGCCAAATGGAAACTAAAGAATTGGCTGATTATGTAGAGCGAAAACATTACGGACGAAAAACATCACACAAATGCAAAATTGGCATCAGCGGATGTGGTCGTAATTGCCCAGATGCAATGGTAAAAGATATTGCCTTTATTGGCACCTCTCAAGGTTATATGCTTGCAGTTGGTGGTAATACAGGTATTAAACCTGAAGCAGGGACTATTTTAGCTAGAAATCTAACGGTAGAACAAGCTAAAAAAGCTGTCGATATTTTAGTTGATTGGTACGCTGAATACGGTGAACCTCGTGAGCGTATGGGTAAATTATTAGCTAGATTAGGCAATCCACTGGAAGGTATAGAGCTATAATTATTTAGTTGTATTAGTGATAAAACATTATAATCGAATAGTCCCGAAGTTTTCCGTAAAGATAACAATTTAATCCAATAAATTGAAACACTTATACTATTTTATAGGTTTACTAAATTTATTAATTAAAATAAATCAATTTAATTAATAAATTTAGAAGATGACATAAAGTGAGATAGTATAAGTGTTTTCTTATTGTTATACTTTGATTTTTTGACTAATTAACCGAAAACATTTAATTGTCTTTTTGACTAAATAGATATTATTTGACTTTTTCGGTATTTTTTTCGCTTGACAATTTTTACCAATGTGATAATATTATACATGCGATTAGCACTCAAAGTTTATGAGTGCTAACAAGAGGTGTTATTATGGATGAAAGAAAACAGCGCATCTTGCGAGCCATAATTGAAGACTACGTTAAATCCGCAGAACCTGTAGGGTCTCGAACGATTGCTAAGAACTATAATCTTGGTATTAGTCCTGCTACAGTACGGAACGAAATGTCCGATTTAGAGGAATTAGGCTATTTAGAGCAACCTCATACATCGGCTGGACGTATTCCTTCAGCTAAGGGCTATCGCTTATATGTTGATTCCATGTTGAGTCAACAACCTGTTCCATTACAGGATGCTGAAAAAATTGAAATGTTATGGAAACATTCCAGTGGATCGACGAGTGAGCTCTTCTTAAATATGGCTAAACTACTTTCACAAGTGAGCCATAGTATGAGTTTATTCCTAGCTCCAGCCCATGATAGAGCATTAATTAAATACATTCATGTATTACCGCTAGATAGTCATCAAGCCATTATGGTAGTTATCACAGAAACAGGTGCACTCGATAATGAACTGATGTACTTTGGTGAGAGTATTTCACCAGAGCTTTTACAAAGTCTAGCTATGCAATTTAGCAATGCATTACAGAATGTAAGTATTGGTCATGTAACGGCTGAAGCACTTGGAAACTTATTGATTAATATGGAAGGTCCGCAGGGAATTTTGTTAATCCTTTCGGAAACATTATTACGAGCTATTAATAAACGTAAGTTGTTCTATTCGGTAGGTACCACAGAGTTGTTAAATCAACCAGAGTTTAAGTCTGTTGAGAAGGTACAACCCTTGCTTTCATTAGTGGAAGAACAAAATCAATTGGGACAGTTATTAAAAGATGATTCACCAACACCAGTTAAGGTTAAGATTGGTATAGAGAATGAAACAGAAGCACTGCAATCGATGAGTGTGGTACAAGCTGATTTTACTAATCAAGATCAGCCTATAGGAACTCTTGCTATTCTAGGACCAACACGAATGGAATACGGCCGAATTATCGGTATGCTATCTCATATGAAACATATAATGGAAACCATGGTAAAAGAACAAAATAGAAAGGGCATATAATGGCTGAAGAACAAGACATTAAACAAGAACCAGTTGATGAAACAGTAGATGCTACAAATGTAGAGGAAACAACTGTGGAAGCAACTGAAGAAGTTGTGGCTGATGCTGCTCAAGTATTAGAAGAACTTAAAGCCGACTTTGATAATCGCTATAAGCGTTTACAAGCGGACTTTGAAAACTTCAAGCGGCGTACTAACCAAGAAAAAGAGCAACTTGCTGGATATGTTAAAGGGGATGTATTAACAGACCTTCTTCCTGTATTGGATAACTTTGAACGGGCTGTTCAAAGTCCAGCAGAAGGGGAAGCAAAATTATTCCTCGATGGATTTATTATGATTCATCAAAACTTGATGGCAATGTTATCTAAACATGGATTAGCTGTTATTGAAGCAGTAGGTCAACCATTTGATCCAAATTTCCATCAAGCAATCATGCGAGTACCTTCAGATGAATTTGAATCTGATACGGTATGTGAAGTATTACAAACTGGCTACACTGTTGATGGTCGTTGTATTCGTCCAGCAATGGTAAAAGTTGTTGAATAGATTATAAAGTTTTAGGAGGCATATATTATGGCAAAGGTAATTGGTATTGACTTAGGTACTACAAACTCTTGTGTTGCGGTTATGGAAGGCGGCGAGCCTACGGTTATTACTAACCAAGAAGGCGCTCGTACAACTCCTTCCGTTGTTGGTTTCGCTAAAAATGGCGAACGCTTAGTTGGTCAATTGGCTAAACGTCAAGCAGTATCCAATCCAGAAAACACAATTATTTCTATTAAACGTCACATGGGTACTAATCATAAAGTAACTGTAGAAGGTAAAGACTATACTCCTCAAGAAATTTCTGCAATGATTCTTCAAAAAATCAAAGCTGATGCAGAAGCTTACTTGGGCGAACCTGTAAAACAAGCTGTTATTACAGTTCCAGCTTACTTTACAGACTCCCAACGTCAAGCTACTAAAGATGCTGGTGCAATTGCTGGTCTTGAAGTTCTTCGTATCATCAACGAACCTACAGCAGCTGCTCTTGCTTATGGTGTGGACAAAGAAGAAGACGGTAAAGTTCTTGTATTCGACCTTGGTGGTGGTACATTTGACGTTTCCATCCTTGAACTTGGCGATGGCGTATTCGAAGTATTAGCAACATCTGGTAATAACCACCTTGGTGGTGATGACTTCGATCAACGTATCATGAATTACTTAATCGAAGAATTCAAAAAAGAATCTGGTATCGACTTGTCCAATGATAAATTGGCAGATCAACGTTTAAAAGAAGCTGCTGAAAAAGCAAAAATTGAATTGTCTGGCGTAGCTAGCACAAACATCAACTTGCCATTCATCACAGCTGATGCTACAGGTCCTAAACACTTAGACGTAACATTAACTCGTGCTAAATTTGAAGAATTGACTGCTGACTTGGTACAAGCTACAATCGAGCCTACTCGTAAAGCTATGCAAGATGCTGGTCTTTCCGCTTCTGATATTGATAAAGTATTGTTAGTTGGTGGTTCTAGCCGTATTCCAGCTGTACAAGATGCTATTAAAAAAGTATTAGGTAAAGAGCCAACTAAAAACGTTAACCCTGATGAATGTGTTGCTATCGGTGCAGCAATTCAAGGTGGTGTATTAGTAGGTGAAGTTAAGGACGTATTGTTGCTTGACGTAACTCCATTATCCCTTGGTATTGAAACAATGGGTGGTGTATTCACACGTATTATCGATCGGAACACTACAATTCCTACATCTAAATCCCAAGTATTCTCCACGGCTGCAGATAATCAACCATCTGTAGATATCCATGTATTACAAGGTGAACGTGAGTTCGCAGCAGATAATAAAACATTGGGTCGCTTTAACTTGGATGGTATTCCAGCAGCTCCTCGTGGGGTTCCTCAAATCGAAGTAACTTTCGACATTGATGCTAACGGTATCGTACATGTAAAAGCAAAAGACTTGGGTACTCAAAAAGAACAAAAAATTACAATCACTTCTTCTAGCGGATTAAAAGAAGACGAAATCGATCGCATGGTTAAAGAAGCGGAAGCTCATGCAGCAGAAGATAAAGCTAGAAAAGAAGAATTAGATATTAAAAACAATGCAGATTCCTTGGTATACCAAGCTGAAAAAGCATTAAAAGAACTTGATGGTCAAGGCGATGCTGCTTTATTGAAAGAAGTTGAAGAAGCTAAAGATAAATTGAAAAAATCTATTGAAGCTGGCAACATCGAAGACATCAAAAAAGATAGTGAAGCTTTGGAACAACCATTGCACAAATTAGCTGAACAAATGTATGCAGCTGCTCAACAAGCACAACAAGCTGCTGGTGGCGCTGAACAAGGCCAACAAGCAAAAGCTGATGACAACGTAGTTGATGCTGATTACACTGTAGTGGATGACGAAAAGAAATAAGAAGGGTTGGTAACTAATGGCACGAGATTATTATGACATCCTAGGGGTCAGTAAAAACGCCTCTCAAGATGAAATTAAAAAGGCCTTCCGTAAAAAGGCACGCCAATACCATCCTGACGTAAATAAAGACAATCCAAAGGAAGCAGAAGCGAAGTTTAAAGAAGCGAACGAAGCTTACGAAGTATTGTCTGACGAAACTAAAAAAGCTCAATATGACCAATTTGGCCACGACGCCTTCAAACAAGGAGGCGGCGCTGGGGCCGGTGGTTTCCAAGGAGGCTTTGGTGGTTTTGGAGGTCAAGCTGGTGGCTTTGGTGATATCTTTGGCGACATTTTTGGTGGCATGTTTGGCGGTGGTCGCCAACAACAAGGCCCTCAAAAAGGTAATGACTTGCGTGAAGATATCGATATTTCCTTTGAAGATGCGGCCTTTGGTAAATCTATGGAAATAGAAGTGCATCGTCATGAAGAATGTGATCACTGTCATGGTACTGGTGGTGAACCAGGATCTCGTGTCGATACTTGTCCAAACTGTCATGGTTCTGGTCAAGAAGCGGTTATTCAAAATACTCCATTTGGGCGTATGCAATCCGTTCGCACTTGTTCTCGCTGTCATGGTACTGGTAAAAGCATTGAAAAACCTTGTTCTAAATGCCGTGGTACTGGTGAAATGCTTGCTAAGCGCAAGATTTCTATCAAGATTCCAGCTGGCGTAGACAGCGGTTCTCGCTTACGTGTAGCTAATGAAGGGGAACCAGGTATTTTGGGCGGTCCTAAGGGTGATCTTTACGTATATATCTTTGTTCGTCCCCACAAGGAATTTGAGCGAAATGGTAATGACGTTATTAGCCGTGTGAATATTAGCTTTGCTCAAGCTGCTCTTGGTGCGACTATACAAGTTAACACCTTAGATGGTAAAGTAGAGTTAAAGATTCCGGAAGGTACTCAAACGGGAACGGCATTCCGCATAAAGGGCAAAGGTATTCCATATTTGCGTAACCCTAACCAAAGAGGGGACCAACATATTGTGGTAACTGTCCAAACGCCTAAGAAGTTGACCGATACTCAACGTGAGTTGTTATTACGCTTTGCAAACGAAAGTAACGAAGATGTAAATAACTTACAAGTGAGCAAAAGTCTCTTTGAAAAAATTAAGGACTGTTTAACTAAATGAACAGCTCATGTGAAGGAATGGTTTGTTCCATCACATTCCCTATAAAGGAGCATATATGCAGTGGATAGAAGTATCCATTGTCTGTGAAAGAGTAGCCACCGATGAGGTGACTACTCTTTTTGACGATTACGCAGACAATGGAATTATAGAAGAAGATATTGAAGAACAACCTAATTTAATAAAATTAACGCTTTACGCTGATCCAATACTTGATGCCGATGTGATTAAAGAAGACTTAGAAAAACGTCTTATAGAGGCAAATATTACGGTGAAATCAATAGATGCACATATACTAGACGAATCTACGTGGTTAAATTCATGGCAACAATACATTGAGCCTACAGAAATATTGCCAAATACTGTAATTAAACCTGCATGGCAAGAATATGATAATGTCGACAATAAAACAATTATAGAAATCGATTCAGACATTTCCTTTGGTACTGGTTCCCATGAAACGACTAGAACGTGTGCAGAGCTGTTAAAAGTTTATAGTGAATCTATGGATCTTGATAAGGTTACATGTTTAGATATCGGTACAGGTACAGGGATACTGTTATTAGTAGCCGCCCAATTAGGTATAAAACATTTAGTAGGCATTGATATTGAGGAATATGCAGCCAATCAAGCAAAAATTAACTGTGAAAACAATGAAGTACATGCCGAAATTATTTGTGGTAATTTAGATACGGATTTTGAAGGTACTGCTCAATTAATTTTAGCTAATTTAACGGTGGACCCTTTGAAGATATTGTTACCACAAATAGGTAAGAAACTTGAAGATAATGGCATTTTAATCATTAGTGGTATTATTGATGATCGGTATGATGAAATTTTGCCGTATATCACTGAACATTGGCATATTATAGAGGAACGCGTGGCCGGCCCTTGGCATACCTTTGCGTTAGAAAAGCTATGAAGAAAATATTTATCCCTACACCATTAGATGAAATAATACAATTACCAAAAGATGTGACACATCATGTGTTACATGTATTTCGTCATAATATGGAGAAACCCATTACTGTAACAGGTACTGATAATCGTTGTGGTATTTATCAGATTACCGAAGAAGTTGATGGTATAGCACAAGCTAAACTTATTGAATATGTCGCGTCTGATGTATCATCATATCGAACTATTCTTGTTCAATCCTTATTGAAAGGCGAAAAGTTAGAATGGGTATTACAGAAGGCGACGGAGTTAAATGTAGATACCATTTATCTTGTATCTACCGCAAACTGTGTAGCTAAATATGATGATAAGAAACTACAATCAAAAGTTAGTCGTTGGGAAAAAATTATGCTAGAAGCAGCCCAACAATGTGGGCGTAATCAACTGCCTACACTTGTAGTAGGCGAAAAGCTTTCACAAGTACTTGAAATCGAGTCTGACGCATTAAAACTAGTAGCCTATGAAAATGAAGATGGACATACTATTAAGACTGCACTTGAATCAATACATAGTAATCAAAATATAACTGACATTCTCATCTGTATTGGTCCTGAAGGGGGCTATCAAGAGAAGGAAATCAATGCTATTATAGAGAGTGGTGGAAAATCAGTTTCTCTTGGTAACACTATTTTACGAGCTGAAACTGCTGCCATTGGATCATTAGCGATGATTCAATATGAATTAGAACTTTAAATCAAACAAGAATAGAGAGGTGCAATGAAAACCGTTGCTTTTACAACCTTAGGCTGTCGTGTCAATCAGTATGATACAGACGCTATGAAAGGTTTATTTTTACAAAATAATTACGAAGCCGTAGACTTCGATGAAAAAGCTGATATATATGTAATTAATACATGTTCTGTAACCAATATGGGGGAAAAGAAATCCCGTCAATTAATTCGGAAAGCAAAACGTCAAAATGAAGATGCTTATGTAATCGTTACTGGTTGTTATGCTCAGCTTGATCCAGATGCGATTGCGGCTATTGACGGTGTTAACCTTGTTATTGGTACAAATAATCGATCTAAAATCGTTGAGCTAGTAGAGCAATTAGAATCTACAGAACGTCAAATCAATGCTGTTAGAGATATTATGAAAGAGTCCAATTTTGAGGAGATGCCATTATTTGGTAATGAATCAGATAAGGCTCGAGCTTTTATGAAAATTCAAGAAGGCTGTAATAACTATTGCTCTTTCTGCATCATTCCATATACTCGTGGTAAATTGAAATCTCGTAAGATTGAAGATATCGTAGAAGAAGCTAAGCGTTTAGTAGACCATGGCTTCCACGAAATCGTACTAACAGGTATTCATTTAGGTAATTACGGTGTGGAATTACCAGGTAGACCTACCTTGGCTGATGTAGTAAAAGCCTTATTAGAAATACCTGAGTTATATCGTATTCGTTTTGGATCCATTGAATCTGTTGAGGTTTCTGATGAGCTTGTAGAATTAATGGCTACAGATAAACGCGTATGTCCAAATCTTCACTTGCCATTACAAGCGGGTTCTGACCATGTATTACAATTGATGAGACGTCATTATACGTTACAAGAGTACAAAGATCTCATTGCCAAGTTGCGTTCTCGCATTAAAGATTTATCTATTACGACTGATATCATTGCAGGTTTCCCACAAGAAACGGATGAAGATTTTGAAGAAACATTGAATACTGTACGTGAAATTGGTTTTACCCATATTCACGCTTTCCCATATTCTATTCGTGAAGGTACACCGGCTGCAACTATGCCTGATCAAGTACCTGAAGCCGTTAAAAAGACTCGTGTTGCACTGTTAAATGGTCTTAGTCAAGCAGGTTATGAAGCATACGCTAAATCTCGTATTGGTAAACCTGGTGAAATCCTTATTGAAAAGGAAGAAAATGGTTACTATACTGGTTTAACTAGCGAATACGTAAATGGTAAAGTAAAGTCTGATGGATTACATAAAATTGGTGATCTTATAGGCGGAACTGTTGTTGGTTTAGAAGATAATTATTTAATTATTGAATAAGGAGTCTAATTATGAGCGATTGCATTTTCTGTAAAATTATTAATGGTGAAATTCCTTCCAATAAAGTACTAGAAAACGATAAATTCTATGCATTCCATGATATTCAACCGGTGAAAAAGGTGCATGTTCTAATTGTGCCTAAAAACCATGTATCTAATATCGCACATCTTACAGAAAAAAATGCTGACTATGTAGAAGGTTTGCTACCATTTGTTCGTGATGTAGCAAAAGAATTAGGTATTTCTAAAGATGGGTATCGCTTGATTTTTAACACTGGTGGTAAAGCTGGTCAAACTGTATTCCATATGCATGCACATCTATTAGGTGGCGAGGAAATGGGCTGGCCAGAAGCTTAACATAGTGTATAATGTATTATTTTTATAATACTTATTAAAATTCCTATAAAATATACCGGAAAATATTGACAACATATATACCTATACATATAATATTATATGTGCGTATGTAAATTATCAGCACTTCCCGAGATTATTTTTGGAGGGAGGGATATAGATGTCTGAAATCAAAGTCGGTAAAAACGAAACGCTTGAAAGTGCTCTTCGTCGATTCAAACGCTCCTGCCAAAAAGCGGGTGTTTTGTCTGAAGTAAGAAAACGTGAACACTACGAAAAACCAAGCGTAAAAAGAAAGAAAAAATCTGAAGCAGCAAGAAAACGCAAATTCAGAGCATAAGATGATTACCCTAATTCTGCCTTTTCATGGCTTCATGAAATCCAGAATTGGGGTTTCTTTATTTTATAAACAAGGAGGCTTACTATGAGCTTAAAAGATCAATTAAAAGAAGATATGAAAGCGGCTATGAAAGCTCGTGAAGAAGGAAAAACTGCTTTATCTGTAATTCGTATGGTTAACAGTGCTATTAAAAATACAGAAATTAACGACAAAGTAGAACTTGATGATAATGGTATTCTTGGTATTTTAGCTAAAGAAATGAAGACTCGCCAAGACTCTTTAGCTGAGTTTGAAAAAGCTGGCCGTGAAGATTTAATTAGTCATGTTAAAGAAGAAATGGCAGTATTACAAAAATACTTACCAGAACAGCTTTCTGAAGATGAAATTCGCACAGTTGTAAAAGAAGCAATAGCTGCGTGTGGTGATAGCGTAAATATGGGTAATGTTATGAAACATGTTATGCCTAAAACTAAAGGCCGTGCAGATGGTAAAGTAGTTAATAATATTGTTAAAGAATTGCTTGGTTAATGATATTGTTAAACTTTATATGACTAACTAATTGTATTGAAAATACATTGATTCTAATATAGCTTTTAAAAGATAAAAATTCTATAGAAGTTTATTGACATATATTTTCAACATATGATAATATGAACTCAACAAAATAATTAGTCAACGATGACTCCACTTTAGATATATGTAATCGTATATCTATTTGTTGGAGTCTTTTTATTTTAGGAGGATCAGATATGGCTACTACTAATCATGAATTATTGTATTATATTCCTGCCGGCCAATACGGTAAAGAAGGTGTACTCGCATTATTAGAACAGCATCCAGAAATTAAATTCGTATCTCTAGTAGGTATTGATTTAGCAGGTAATGATACAGATGAAAAAATTCCTATGTCTGCCTTCTTTGATGACTATGAATCCTTCTTTGAAGGTCGTGCAGTTCAAACAGATGGTTCTTCTGTAGTATTAACAAATATTGCTACATTGAATAATGCTCGTGTTGATATGTGGGGTGACCCAAGTGTAAACTGGTTCGTAGATTACAACTATGAAAATATTGATCCTGCAACAGGCTTACCAACTGGTACACTACGTATTCCTGCTTTCTTGATGCACAATTACCGTTACGTAGATTCTCGTTCTATTTTGAAACGCAGCTGTGACTATGTAAAAACTGAATTATTAAATTTAATTAAAGAACATGGCTTGCCAGGTATGCCACATGTTAAATCTGATGATGTAGTAGATATTATTTTTACATCCGCTACAGAGTTAGAGTTCTGGGTTAAAACGCCTGCTAGAACAGTTACTAAGAAAGAATTATCTGTATCTCAAAAATTACAAGAACAATATTGGCAACGTACACATGGCACCGTTCGTACTGCTTTAGAACAAGCTGTTGAACGTCTTGATAAATATGGCATGGTTGCTGAAATGGGCCATAAAGAGGTAGGTGGCGTTAAAGCTAAACTTGACGAGTTCGGCCATGAAGCTGTTGTACTTGAACAATTAGAAATTGACTGGAAATTCTGTAATAATCCATTACAAACTGCAGACAATGAATTGCAAGCCCGTATTATCGTACGTGAAGTATTCCGTGAAAACGGTCTTGATGTAACTTTTAATGCTAAACCAATTATCGGCGTTGCTGGTTCTGGTGAACATACTCACTTTGGTGTAATGGCCAAACTTAAATCTGGTAAATTAGTTAACTTATTTAGCCCAGAAGATATGCGTAAAGAAGCTTGTAGCTCTTTGGGTATTGGTGCAATTATGGGTCTCTTAAAACATTATGAGGCTATTAATCCATTCATTAGCTCCACAACAGATGCTTTAAACCGCTTAAAACCAGGCTTCGAAGCACCAGTATGTATTGTAACATCCTTCGGTACCGATCCATCCGAACCAAATCGTAACCGTACAATTCTTTGCGGTTTAATTCGCGATATCGATAATCCAATGGCCACACGTTTTGAATTGCGTTCTCCAAATCCATACACTAATACATATACTGCATTAGCATTGATTTTTGTTTCTGCTTTTGATGGTATGAAATATGCTATTACTTGTGGTAAAACTCAAGCTCAATTATTAGCTGAGATTTCTAAAGAGGTTGGCGAATCAGCAGATTATCTTGATACTAATCGCGCTTACCGTACAGAAAAAGATGTATTTGATGATTTTACACAAGAAGAACGTAATCAAATGTTCGGCGTAGCACCTGCTACGGTATGGGAAAATGTAAAAGGTTACTATAACAATCCTGAATTAGTAGAAACATTATCTCAAGGTGATGCTTTTGCTAAAGATTTGATGGAATCCTTCATTGCATCTATTTTGAAACGTTGGAGATTAGTATTAGCTAATCGTTTAATCCCTAATAATCTTGATACAGTTCGTAACATGGTAGCTATCCATACAGATAGCCGTAATAGCGTGGACGATAAACGTTTTGCTGAGGTTAATGACTTACGATTCTACTTAGCTAAAGATAGTGATGATCGTAAATCTTTATTCACACGCCTAACAGATGCGTTACATGATGGTGATTATGACTTAGCGTCTAAATTACAAATTGAAATGAATGATAAAATGGAAGAACTAGAGGCTAAATACGCTAATTACGCTAAAAATATATTCTAAGATAGTAGGCCATATTTAAATCACATAACATGAAAATGAAAAAGAGACTCTACCAATAGGTAAAGTCTCTTTTTCATTAGTAATATAATATGGTCTTTATATATAGACTAACAAATATATAATATTATTCTTTATTATTAAGGAATCTTTCTACTAATACTAAACAACATACTAATACTAAAATAGAAATAGACCATAATAACATATCTAAAGCCGATTCATGATCTATTATGAGTAAGCGAACTAATGCAGTAATGCCAATATATAGGAAGAAATCAAGAGGGAAATGGAAGTTGTTCTTAAAATACTTTACGATGAGTGCAATAAACTCAAAGTAGAGGAAGAAGGTAATTAATTCTTCAATCAATAAATCATATGTGCTATAGCCTTGAATATTAGCCCACGCAATGAAACCAAAGTTTACTAAACTATTAATCATTGCAATGCATAGACCAATGCCCACACCTATAAGGGCAATATTTTTAATGGTTAATAAAAGACGAGAAATACGAATCCACATAAATACTCCAATTAAAATATAATAACAACACAACACATAAAAAAGACCGTACACCGTACGGTCTTTTTAACGTCTATATAATATAAACGAATAATAATCTAACGATTAGATATCAGCTTTAATAGCTTCTAATGCAGCGTCGAAGTTAACTGCTTGAGTTACTTCAGGTACGTATTCTACATAAGTTACTTTGTTGTCTTTGTTGATTACTACAACACCACGAGTTAAAAGACGAAGTTCTTCGATCAAGAAACCATAGTTTTCACCGAAGGAAGCATCTCTGTGGTCGGATAAAGTAATAACTTTATCTACACCAGCAGCACCACACCAACGTTTTTGAGCGAATGGCAAGTCCATAGATACTGTCAATACTACAACGTCTTCGGAAAGAGCAGTTGCATCTTGGTTGAACCAACGAGTTTGAGCGTCACAAACGCCTGTATCAAGGGAAGGAACAACGGAGATAACTTTTACTTTACCTTCGAAATCTTTTAATGTTTTAGCTTGTAAGTCATTGCCAATTACTGTGAAGTCTGGAGCTTGTTGACCTACTTTAACTTCTGGACCAACTAATGTGATAGGGCCACCTGCAAATGTTACTACGCCAGTACGTTTTTCCATGTTGTATTCCTCCTAAGAGTTTTAATTCCAATTTATTAAAGATACGTTTTGTATCTATGCATAGTATAACACTTACATTACTATAAGTAAACTAAAAAATTCGATATAGTGCAATTATACGTATAGGTGTATTAATGAATAGACGAAAAATGTGTATACTATAAAGAGTACATTTACATCAAAATTACTTTAATTTATATAAACTGATTTAGAAATCGGTTTTTCATTATATTCCACTAGTTTTAATGTATCTAATATTTATAAAAACATAGTGTATTTGAGAGGGTCTATGAAACCTATTGATTTATTTATGCAATTTTTCCACCGTGAAGGTTGGATATATGCCATCGGTTTAACAATGCTGATAGCTATAGATGTAGCTTTTTTATTTGTACCTCAATTTATCGGCAATGCCATAGATACATTGAGCAATAATAAAGAAGGTTTAGTGAATTATATTTTTTATTTTATTTTGTTATTTATCATTATTACAATTTTAAAGGTAACCTCTCGTAGAACCTTATTAGGTTCTATTCGACGTATGGAATATCTTTTTCGTGAAATTCTATGTAGCCAAGCTTTACAAGTAAAAACAACTTATTATGAATCTAATGGGCCAGGTAAGGTTATGGCGCTTATGACCAATGACGTTACATCATTACGCGTTGCACTTGGTTTAGGTGTAATGATAATAGTAGATATTATTTTCTATTCCATTGTAGGATCCATAATTTTAATTCAAAAGATAAATGGGGTGTTAGCGTTTAAAATCATGACACCTATATTTTTTATTATCGTCGCAATATTTGTATTAGGTAGAAAATTAAGAGCTAAACAACGCAGTGCTCAAGCTACATATAGTGATATGACAGAGTTTGGGCAAGAACTATTTCAGGGAATGGATGTAATTCGCGCATTTAATCGTGAAAGCATCATTTCAAAGTCCTTTGAAAAAATCAATAAACTTAACTATAAGAAAAATATGGACGTTGCCTTGTTAGATGCTATATTAACACCATTAACAAGAATTGCTCCGTTCATTTGTATTAGTATAAGCATCTTTATTTGTGGGCACTTAGCTGTAGAAGGCAAAATGACTATAGGTGAGTTTGTAACCATCAACTCGTTTATCATGTTGATTGTAGGCCCTTTGATTGGTTTTGGTGGTCTTATTTCAATTGTTCAAAAAGGTTTAGCCTCTCTAGATCGCATTACGGATTTCTTGCAGTTGCCCACTGAAACAATAGAGGATAGTGTAGACGTATTAGCCCTTGAAGATATTCACGTTCGTTATTTAGATTTTAATTATGAAAACTCTAAAGGTCATGCATTATCTCAAGTGACTACCACCATACCTAAAGGTTCTTTTATCGGCCTTGTGGGTAAACCTGGTTCTGGTAAAAGTACGTTGTTTAAATTGCTGATTGGATTACAAGAATGTCCTGAAAAATCCATCTATTTTGGCAATCAAGATTTGACGAATATACCCTTAACGAAACTTCGGAACTCCATTGCTTATGTACCAACTCAATCTTACTTATTAAGTACTACCATATCTGATAATATAAAATTCGGTAAAGAGTTACCCATGCACGAAACTGTGGAAGTGGCAGCGAAAAAGGCCGATTTATACAGAGATTTGGGCGATTTGCTAAACAATGATTTACATAAGTTAGCTGAAGAAGGTCAAGATTTATCAGGTGGACAAAAGCAACGTATTAATATGGCACGTGGTTTCTACAAAAATGCACCATATTTATTGCTAGATGACTGTTTTTCTGCTTTAGATGCTGTAACAGTTACAACCATATTAGATACTTTAAATAATGTAAAAGATCAAACTATTCTGTGTATTTCACAGCGTTTAGAGGTTATAGAGAAAGCAGATAAAATCCTTGTATTTGATGAGGGTCGTATTGTAGAAGAAGGTACTCATGAAGAATTATTAGCTAATAAAGGTTTATATTTCACCTTATATGAAGCGCAAAAAGGAGGGGCTCATCATGAAAAAGCGTAATTTAAAAAATGATTGGGCTTTATTCTCCTATATAAGTGCGTATATTAAGCCTTATTTGGGTATATTATTGTTAGCAACCATTGCGCTAGCTGGCAATTTAGTACTTTTGCTTTTAAGACCTTATTTAACTAAGCAAGTTATTGATCTCGGCTTTGCTACTAATGATATTAATGTTATCGAATATTATGCTGTAATATACGGTCTTACTATTATTGGTAGTGTATTATGTATATTTGTGGAAAATTATTTTTTGAAAAGCTTTGGACAAAAAATTATTTATAATATACGTGCCATTATATTTCAAAAGATACTTCATAAGTCCCATGATGAGTTTTATAAATTACCCATTGGAAATTGGGTGACTCGTATCACAAATGATGTAGAGTCATTGCGCACTTTATATACAGATGTATTACTGAATTTAGCGAGTAGCGGTTTAATGATCATCGGTATTTTAGGATTCATGTATGCTATTAATGTACCTTTAGCAATTATCATGACGATTTTATTACCAATAATGGGCGTAATTATTTGGGTATTCCAAAAGTTTTCTCGTAAAGCATTCCGTCAAGTTCGCCGATCTGTAGCGGCCTCTAATGCGAGCATTAAAGAGCTATTAAACTACATAGTCATTGTCAAATCTTATGGCGGTGAAAAAGACATCGAAGAACGTTACAATACGGTTAATAAAGGTTTCTTAGAAGCAGGCCTTTTTGAAGTTACTACGTTTTCTATTTTTAGACCTCTCGTAGATGGTTTATTCTTTGTGGCACTAATCGTTATTTTTACTACTACAAACGTAATAGATTCGGTGGCCGATGCGGGTACTGTTTTTGCTTTCATTCAATATATGGATCGATTTTTCCAACCATTAAAAGAAATTGCTGATAAATATAATTCTCTACAAAGTGCATTAGCTGGGGCTGAAAGATTAGTTCCTTTATTAGAGGAAAAGGATCGTCAAATCGCCAATGAAGTTCCTCGTGAATTTAAACATATAGAATCTATTGACTTTGAACATGTATGGTTTTCTTATGACAATAACGATGTATACGCATTAGAGGACTTTACGTTAAGCATTAAGGCAGGTGAATTTGTAGGCATCGTAGGCCCTTCAGGTAGTGGTAAATCAACGCTATTATCCTTGTTAATGGGTCTTTATAAGCCTACTAAGGGAGCAATCTATATTAATGGCATTGATATTGCGAAGTATGATAGTTCCGTACTGCGTCATTTGATGGGGTATGTTTTCCAGCAAGCGTATCTATTTAAAGGTTCTATAAAGGATAACTTAACACTTTTTGATACGTCTATTTCATATGATGATATGGTAGATGCAGCAAAACAAGTAAATTTGGATAGTATGATTGAACAATTGCCAGAGGGTTATCATACACCTGTAGGTTATTTAGGTTCCTTGTTATCTGATGGACAAAAGCAATTATTGGCATTTGGGCGCACTCTAATTAGAAAAACACCTATTTTATTGCTAGATGAGGCTACAGCCAATATTGATAGTCATACGGAGAAGCAAATTCAAGCTAGTATTGAAAATATTCGTGGTAGCAAAACCATTGTAAGCATTGCTCATCGACTTTCTACGGTACAGGATGCTAATAAAATAGTGTATATGGAATATGGTAAAATAATAGAAAAAGGATCTTTTGAAGAACTTATCAATTCAAAAGGTGCCTTTTATAATCTCTGGAGTAATCAACAAAGCGGGAGTTAGTATGGAATTTATCCAATCGAAAGATAATAAAACTATAAAGCACATTATCGCTTTAGGTCAGCGTAAGAATCGTCAAAAAAGTGGGGAGTATATTGTTGAAGGCATCCGCTCTATACGTGATATTGCAGCTATGGGTGCAGTCAAAACAGTTGTTATTCGTGAGTCTAAAGCACAAGATAAAAATGTATTAGATTTATTAACCTTAGATTCTGTTCAATCTGCACATACGTATATAGTTCAAGATCCTGTGTTTGATAAAATAGATAATACTGTAAATGGGCAAGGTGTTGTGGCCATAGTATCAAAACCTAAACACAATATTGAAAGTGTTTCTATCGAGGATGGACTATATATTACATTAGATGGTGTTCAAGATCCTGGTAATTTAGGTACCATTATTAGAACTGCTGTTGCGGCAGGTGTAAAAGGTATATTTTTGATGAAAGGTACTGTAGATCCTTTTAATGATAAAACGGTACGTAGTACAATGAGTGCTTTACATAAAATACCTTTATACGAGGATGTTACTTTGTCTATGTTACATGATATTGTGGCTGAATCAAATATGACTACTTATGTTACAGCTTTAGAAGATTCAGAGCCTTATCATTCTGTGAATTATGCTAAACGAACTATGTTAGTATTAGGTAACGAAGGTAATGGTGTGACACCAGAGGTGATGAATCTTTGCACTAATCGCATCATGATTCCTATGTATGGAGATATGGAATCATTAAATGTAAGTGTAGCAGCTGCATTATGTATGTATAAGGTTCAAGAGCAATTGATGAGTTAAATTCGTACTAATAAATACTACTGTATTTTTTATATAGTATTAATTTATATAGGACATAACACCTATAATTTATGCTTCGTAAAATGTATTTAATTTTATATTTATTATAAAAATTTATAACATTATAAAAAGTCCTCTACTAGTATACAAGTAGAGGGCTTTTGTATTGATTTATTAGTTGTGTATTTGGTACAATAACATATATCCTTTGTGGGAGAACAAAGTTCTCCCTTTTTTTAATGAAAAGGAAGATAACTATGTCCAAATTAATAGTAAATGCAGACGATTTTGGCCTTCATAGTGCGGTTAATGCTGGTATTCTTGATGGTCATCGTACAGGTATTATTACTAGTACCTCTTTATTAGCAGGAGGAGATGCTTTTACAGAAGCCGTAAGCATGGCAAAAGAAAACCCTAAGTTGGGCATTGGTATTCATATTGCTTTAGTTGGTGGACTAAAACCAGTATGTGATCCAGCTGAAGTTCCTTCACTCGTAACAGCAGAAGGTGTTTTTCCAGAAAGTTATGTTGATTTTATAAAACGCATTTACTCTGGCAAAATCAATTATAGTGAATTACGTAAAGAGATTAATGCACAGATTACACAAATTTCAGACACTGGATTAAAGGTTACTCATATTGACGGTCATCAACATATGCACGTGTTACCTACGGTTTTACCTATTGTGATTGAACAGGCAAAATCCTTTGGTATAAATGCTATTAGAGTACCTGATGAACCTACAAGCTTTATGAACTACATATATTCTCCAACTCGTTTTTTAGGTAAAGTTGGTTTATCAACTGTTGCTGCTAATGCAAGGCCAATAGTACGCAATAACAATATGTTGACCACCCAATACTTCTGGGGAATGGTGAATGGCGGAAATATAGATCAAAAATCATTAATGGGTATTTTGAAAAAGGTAAATAATAATTCTGGTACCCATGAATTGATGGTTCATCCTGGTATTAATAATACAATTCTAGGTAAGCGTTATAATTGGGGATATCACTGGGAAGATGAGTTGCATGCACTATGTTCTAGTCATACCCGATTGTATATAAGACAACATGGTATAGAGCTAATTAATTATGGAGACTTGATATGAGCAAAATGATGAAGAGAGGCATTTTTATGTTTCTCTTGTTATTAGCCGTATCTATAGGAATTATTTACTATACCATCGATTTAGAATCATTAAAAACTATATCGTCTTTTAATAGTGTATCTTTATTGTTGGCAATCGTAGCACTAGCGGCTGGTATGTATTTTGATGGACTCCGCTTGCAACGTCTTGTAAAAATTGGTGGCTACAAACTATCTATCCAAGCGGTACTGCGTGTTATCTTTAGTAACTATTTTATGGCCATGTTAACACCTGGTGCTAGTGGGGGTGCCGTAGCACAAGTACTAGTACTAAAAAGTTATGGTGTACCCATATCTAAAGGTACGCCAATCGTATTAATACGAACCGTATTTTCCATTATGTTTTTAGTCATTATGTTGCCTTTAGTATTTTTACGTGATGCTATTGAGATTCCCTATATTTCACGAGATATGTTGTTGTTATTTGCGGTGCTTGCCGTTATAGCAACTCTACTAGGAACATATATCTTACAGACTAAATATATGAGACAGTTTGTCTATAATTTAGCACAGCGCTTTAAAGCTCATAAAACGAAGGATTGGCTTTCTAAGTTAGAAACGTTAAATCAAGGTCTTGGTTTACTCTATAAAGAGCCAATTCAATCTGTCATAGTATTTTTTGAATCTGGTTTAAGTTTATTATGCTTGTATTGTATTGCACCAGCATTAATGTACGCTTTTACACCAGATATTCCTATCATCGATATTTTAGATCGCATGATTCTATTAAATCTTATTTTATATTTTGCACCAACTCCAGGGGGAACAGGGATTGCAGAAGGACTATTTGTAGTATTGTTTAGTGCCTTTGTACCAAATGGAACAGTTGGTATTGTTGCTGTAGCATGGCGTGTTGTGGCTGAATATTTGCCATTTTTTATCGGTATGTATGCAGTATTAACATTATATGGGCGCCAATTTGTAGCCCAAGAAACTTCAAGAGAACAATAAGGGAGTGTACTCTATGTCTAAACCAAAAAAAGATAAGTTTTATCTGGTGCAAGAAGATATTTTACCAGAAGCGATTAAAAAGACGATCAAAGTAAAAGAAATTCTTAAATTAGGTGAAGTTAAAACAATCAATGAAGCTGTTGAAAAAATGGATTTAAGCCGTTCTGCGTATTACAAATACAAAGACTATGTATTTCCATTCTTTGAAATTGCTCAAGGGAAAATAGTTAGTATTTATGTTTCCATGTCTAATGAATCGGGCATGTTGTCCAGTGTTTTGAAAGCTATTGCTGAGCGTAATGGCAGTATTTTAACAATCAATCAAGATATTCCCTTACAAGGTATTGCAAATAGTAGTATTTCTTTTGAAACAAAGGACTTACAAGGCTCATTAGAAGACTTATTATTGGATATCCGCTCCATGAAGGGCATTATTAAAGTAGAGATTTTAGGCCAAGCATAGGCTAGTTAAGAGAGTAGGACTATTATGACCACTATAAAAATTGCTTTATTAGGTTTCGGTACTGTTGCACAAGGCACGTTCAATTTATTGCAAGATAATGCTGAACTTATTAAAAATCGTACAGGAGTAAATGTTGAAATTTCTAAAATCTATGTGCGTAATCCAGAAAAATATAGCCATATTACTTTGCCTAAAACAGCTCACTATGTAACAAATATTGATGATGTATTACAAGATGAAAATATTCAAATGGTTGTTGAGCTAATGGGCGGTACAACCTTTGCTAAAGAATGTGTTGAGGGTGCTCTAAAAGCAAAGAAAAATGTTGTGACAGCTAATAAAGATTTATTGGCTGAATCTGGTCCATATTTATTAGAGTTAGCTAGTAAGAATGGAGTAGATTTACGTTTTGAAGCTTCTGTATTGGGCGGTATTCCTATTATTCGTACATTGTATGAGTCTTTAGCAGGTAACCGCATTACTGAACTTATCGGTATTATGAATGGTACGACAAACTTTATTTTGACTAAAATGTCTGAAGAAGGTTTAAGTTATCAAGATGTTTTAAAAGAAGCACAAGATTTAGGTTATGCTGAAGCTGATCCTACTGCCGACGTAGAAGGTCTTGATGCAGCTCGTAAGTTAGCTATTCTTGCATCTATTAGCTTTAACCGTCGTATTTTCTTTGAAGATGTAACGGTAGAAGGTATTACAAGTATTGATACAGAGGATATTAAATTCGGTAAAGAGTTTGGTTACAATATCAAATTATTAGGTATTGCTAAAGAAACTTCTCAAGGTTTATCCCTAAATGTGTATCCTGCATTTATTCCTACCACACATCCATTGGCATCTGTTCGTGGCTCCTATAACGCTATTTATGTTAAAGGTAATGGTATTGACGATGTAATGCTTTATGGTCGTGGTGCAGGTAGCTTACCAACAGGTAGCTCAGTAGTATCTGACATTATGGAAGTAGCTAAAAATGTTTCTTATAATGAAACAGGTCGTTTGAAACCATTCTATTACGATCAAAAAGATATTTACTCTCCAGGTAAAATTCAATCTAGCTACTATTTACGTTTAGCTGTGGATAATAAAACAGGTGTATTAGCAAAAATTTCTGCAAAATTAGCAGAACAAAAGATTTCTGTTCTATCTATCGTTCAACGTAATATGGATCCAGAAACTGCAGTACTGGCTATTGTAACATCTAAATGTCCTAGTTCTTATATTTCAAATCTTATCGATTCCTTTAATAGCTTACGTTCTGTTAAGTCTGTTAATAGTGTAATTCGTATTATGGAAGTTTAAACTATGAACACTGTTCGCGTACAAGTACCTGCCACTAGTGCAAACTGTGGCCCTGGTTTTGATTGCTTAGGTTTAGCCTTAAACCTTTATAATATTTTTAGCTTTACACCCGATGTTAATGCTACAGAATATACATATACTTTTGAGGGCTTCGGTGCAGATATTTTACGCGCCGAAGATCCAAAAAAGAACCTTATTGGTTTTGCAATGGATCAAGTTTTTGCTACAGCTCAAGAACCAATTCAATACGGTCAGATTACGTCTGAAACCTTAATTCCACCATCTCGTGGTTTAGGTAGTAGTAGTACGGCTATTGTAGGGGGACTTTTACTAGCAAATGCATTAGTAAAACAGCCTCTTTCAAAGGAAGAGTTACTTGTTATTGCAAATCGCATGGAAGGTCATCCAGATAATGTAGCACCTGCTATTTATGGTAATTTATGCTGTGCAACTGGGTTAAAAACAAAAGTACTTAACACAGTTATTACCGTACCATCTGAGTTACATTTTGCTGTTGTAGTACCTGAGGTCATGGTATCTACTGAATATGCTCGTTCTGTTTTACCTAATCATGTGCCATTTAAAGAGGCCGCACAAAACGTAAGTCATGCGTCTCTATTTGTTACAAGCCTTATTACGCATCAATTAAGTAATTTATCTGTCGCATTAGATGATAATTTACATGTACCTTACCGTAAAACCTTGATTCCGCATTGTGATAAAGTATTTGAGGCTGCAAAAACTGCTGGTGCTTATGGTGCCACTATTAGTGGTTCTGGTTCTACACTAATTGCTTATGTAAATAAAGCACATGTACAAGATGTGGCCGATGCGATGGGGGCCGTATTTACTGCTAATGGCATTGATAATAGAACCTATTGTTTAGAAGCGGATACAACAGGAGCGTCCATTATATAGTTTATGATATAATTATAGTGTTAGGCATAGTCCATAACTATAATTGGAGGAAACTATGAACAGTATGAAAACAACGCTTTTATTAGCGACTTTAACGGCCATTTTAGTGGTCTTAGGTGATATGATTGGTGGTAGAACAGGCATGATGGCTATGTTCGTTGTATCTATGGGCATGAATTTTATGTCCTATTGGTTTAGCGATAAAATCGTTTTAGCACAATATAACGCACAACAAGTTACTGCGCAATCTAACCCTAAATTATATGGTATGGTAGAACGATTGGCTAAAAATGGTAATTTACCTATGCCAAAGGTATATATCATTCCTAGTGAAGTACCTAATGCATTTGCTACAGGCAGAAATCCGAGTCATGCAGCAGTTGCTGTTACAGAAGGTATCCAACGACTATTAACAGACGACGAGCTAGAAGGTGTTTTAGGACATGAATTAACCCATGTTAAGAATCGCGATACTTTAATTAGTACCATTGCAGCGATGATGGCGGGGGCTATTTCTATGATAGCTCAAGTTCTTCAATTTTCTGCAATCTTTGGTCGCTCCGATGATCGAGAAGGTTCTAATCCTTTAGCATTAATAGGTGCCATAATTATTGCTCCTATCGCAGCAGGTCTTATTCAGATGAGCATTTCTCGTGCCAGAGAATTCTTAGCGGATGAAGGTGGTGGAGATATGTGTCGTAACCCACTAGCCTTGGCTTCTGCTCTTGCTAAAATCGATTACTATTCTAAACATGGTGCATTGCCTAATGCTAGTAATGCAACTGCCCATATGTTTATTATTAACCCTATGATGGGTATTGGTGAAAGCTTGAGTAATCTTTTTAGTACACATCCTCGTACAGAAGAACGTATTGAAAAGCTAAAAAAACAAGCCATGAATCCTAAATATAAAGAAAAGGCAAAATTCTAATTAATATCTACAGGAGGATATCATGCAAGAAACTTTAGTTTTAATTAAACCAGATGCTGTTAAGCGTCAATTAAGTGGTGAAATTCTTAGTCGCTATGAACGTAAAGGTCTTGTTATTAAAGCGCTAAAATTATTACAGGTACCTCGTGAACTCGCTGAAGAGCACTATGCTGAGCACAAAGAAAAACCGTTCTTTGGTGAATTAGTTGACTTTATTACATCTGGTCCAGTTCTCGCTTTTGTTTTAGCTGGTGAGAATGCAATTGTATCCGTACGTGCTTTAAACGGGGCAACAAATCCTGTAGATGCTGCCCCTGGTAGTATTCGTGGTGACTATGCCTTAACAATGGACGCTAACGTAGTACATGCTTCTGATTCTCCAGAAGCTGCTGCTCGTGAAGTTAGCCTTTGGTTCCCAGAATACAAATAATCTCTAGGTTGAGATCATTTAGCTTTTATTTCTACATCCATGTATATCTATAGGAGGTAATAATATGGCAAGTAGTGTTTATACAAAAACAGGTGATGCTGGTACAACTGGTTTATACACAGGTGAACGTGTACAGAAGTCATCTTTACGCGTAGAAGCTTATGGTACAATCGATGAATTACAAGCTTTCTTAGGCTTGGCTCGCTCCTATGCTGAAAATCCACGTGTTGCAGCGGAGTTATATGATATTGAGCGTAATTTATGGACATTAATGGCCGATATTGCTAGTCTAAATGTGGCTCCAGTAATTACTGATCAACATGTAAAACATTTGGAAAAAGTCATCGATCGCTTCGATGAAAAGCTAGAACCATTATCTAGTTTTGTTATTCCAGGTGAAAAACAATCTTCTTCTTATTTGCACGTAGCTAGAACGATTACTAGACGTGCTGAACGCGATTTGTGGCGTGTATTAGATGCCGGTGAAAGTGTTCACGAATCTAATTTGAAATACTTAAATCGTCTATCAGACCTATGCTTTATCATGTGTCGTGTAGAAGAGGAACTTGGAGCTGAATAAATAAAAAAAAGCTATGTATTTTACATAGCTTTTTGCTCGTTATAGACCTTATTGTGAAATCGTTTGATTTAACACATCTTGAGGGCTTGGATAGTAGAAGAAGATGTGAGGAATTTCGTAGCGAAATTTCTCTCTTAATAAATCGGCTAGTGTTGTTTCGAAGTTTATAATTTTATCAGCACCAAAATCAAAATCTTCTACTAGTACTAATAGTTGAGGTTCTACTTGTGGTGCATTTTCAGGTAATGCTTCTGGCGGTAGTGGCACATTTACTACGACCCGTGCAGTACCAATATATTTTCCTTGTCCATCATCGATGGCAACACGATATGTATTATCCCATAAGGTAGCCATCATTTTTAGTTTCATATTCATAATTTCCATAGTATCGCTCCTTTGTTATACTTATAATGATACTGAAATTATAAATTCTTGTATAGGTGCATTATGAAATCCCAAATTATATTGTGTTCTGGTGGAGCACGTAGTGGAAAAAGTGAATTTGCTGAGCGTTTAGCTCTTGCTACAGAAGGTCGAAAGGCGTATGTAGCAACAGGACAAGCTTTTGATGAAGAAATGATTGATCGTATAAAAAAACATCAAGAGCGACGTGGTGAGATATGGAATAATTTTGAAGTACCATTACATTTAGCTAAAGAATGGCAAAATATTAGCCAAACTGCTGATGTAATTCTTATAGATTGTTTGACTATGTTTACTACTAATCACATGATGGCCCATGGTTCTATACAAGGACAACAAGATGCCAATCAATTAGAGGCTACTGTTCTTACTGAATTAGAAACATTGCTGGCTTCTATAAAATCGTGTGAAGGTAAAACAGTTATATTCGTAACTAACGAAATTGGTTTAGGCATTGTGCCTGACAATAAACTTGCTAGATATTTTAGAGACATTGCTGGTCGAGTAAATCGTACTGTAGCAATGGCTGCAGATAAACTATTTTTAACAATTAGCGGTGTTACCATTGAATTAAAATCACAGGAGGTTCATATAAATGGCTAAGAAAATCATGTTCCAAGGGACAAGTTCTAATGTAGGTAAAAGTATTCTTTGTACTGCATTATGCCGTATCTTTTACAGAAAAGGTTTTAAAACGGTTCCTTTCAAAGCGCAAAATATGGCCCTCAATTCATACGTTACAAAATGGGGCGATGAAATTGGTCGTGCTCAAGTAGCACAAGCGGAAGCAGCAGGCATCGATCCAATTGTTCAAATGAATCCTGTTTTATTAAAACCAACAGGGAATCAATCATCTCAAGTTGTTTTAATGGGTAAACCAGTAGGCGTCTATAGTGCTAAAGAATACCATACAAAATACTCTTTAACTGCTCTTGATAAAGTAAAAGAATCTATCGATTTCTTAGATTCTAATTTCGATGTTATGGTTATCGAAGGTGCAGGTAGCCCTGCAGAAGTTAACCTTAAAGCTAATGATATTGTTAACATGCGCATTGCTAAAATGACGCAAGCTCCTGTATATTTAATTGCTGACATCGATCGTGGTGGCGCCATTGCTTCTATCGTAGGTACCTTAGAACTACTTGAGCCAGAAGAACGCGACCTCATTAAAGGTATTGTAATCAATAAATTCCGTGGGGATATTAAATTATTAGAACCAGCGCTTACTTTCATTGAAGAAAAAACAGGTAAAAAAGTGGTAGGTGTTATTCCTGCTATTGAAAATCTTGATATTGATGAAGAAGATTCTGTGGCATTAGAAAATAAACGCAATAGTGGCTCTAAAGAAATTCAAGTTGTAGTCATGCAAACACCTAAAATTTCCAATTTTACAGACTTCGATGCTCTTAATTACGAACCAGATGTATCTGTTCGATTTGTAGGCCCTGGAGATGTTATTGGTAAACCTGATTTAATTATTCTACCAGGTTCTAAAAATACATTGGCAGATTTAACGTATTTACGCGAGACAGGTTTTGCTGAGGAAATAAAAAAATTGGCTGCTCAAGGAACTCCAGTCATTGGTGTTTGTGGAGGCAACCAAATGTTGGGTAAAACCATTTATGATCCGCATCATATGGAAGGGGATATTGAGGAGATAGAAGGACTAGGCCTTGTAGAATCTTCAACGACTATGAAGGATCAAAAAACGACGCATCAAGTACAATTTAATGTGTCTAATTTAAAATTCTTAAATGGTACTTTCACTGGTGAAAATTTAGTAGGCTATGAAATCCATATGGGCGATACTACACCATTAGTAGATTCAGTAACGCGTTGTTTTACCATTACAAGCCGTAGCGAAGAGGCTGTTAATGTTATCGATGGTTTTATCGATGGCAATCATCAAGTAATGGGCACATATATTCATGGTGTATTTGATAATGATGTGTTTAGACGATTTATTATCAATCAATTGCGTGAACGTAAGGGGTTAGAACCATTAGATGTAGTATTCCATTATTTTGACCATAAAAATGCAGCATATGATCGTTTAGCTGACATTGTGGAGGAACATTTAGATATGGATTATATTATGTCTACCTTGGGTTAGTAGGGGAGATATATGGAACATTTAGATATTTTGCACTGGTTTTCAAAGTATAGCTTTGTCTGTATACCTGTTTTAGCATTCTTACTAGATTTAATAATTGGTGATCCCAATAGTAAGTACCATCCAGTTGCCATAATTGGTCGCATTATATCCTTTTTCGAAGCTGTTCTTTATAAGGATACTGACAATGATACAAAAAAATTATGGTACGGTGGTATTGCTGTTGGTTTAATACTTGTATCAGTATATATTATAGTATCTCTAATATTATGGCTTGGTGCCGTTGTTAATGAGTGGGTGGCGTATGCTCTAGAGGTCATCATATTGTACATTGCAATTTCTCCAAGATCATTAGCTGGAGCAGGTTTTACTATTAGCCAACTCATCAAACAAGATAATATTGTAGAAGCTCGTCAAAAACTATCTTGGATTGTAGGCCGTGATACAGAAGATTTAGATGAAAGTGAAATTACTCGCGCTACAGTAGAAACAATTGCTGAAAATACTGTGGATGGTATTATTGCACCTTTATTCTTCTTTATCTTAGGTGGTCCTATGGGGGCTATTCTATATAGAACTGCCAATACTATGGACTCTATGTTAGGCTATAAAAATCAAAAGTACTTATATTTTGGCCGTGTCGCAGCTCGCTTTGATGATGCATTAAACTGGATTCCTGCACGCATTACCTTTATATTATTTGTTATTTCTGCGTTCTTTTTACGCTTTGATGCTAAAAAAACAGTACAAATTGGCTTGCGTGATGCAAAAAAACATCCTAGTCCAAATGGGGGCTATGCTGAAGCACCTGTTGCAGGAGCTTTGCATATCCGTTTAGGTGGTTACAATCAGTATTTCAAAAAAATGACCTTCCGTGAATATATGGGAGATCCTATTGAAAAACTAAATCGTAATCATATTACGCGAACAATTTATATGATGTATGTTACGACTATACTAATGGTTATCATTAGTACCGTTATTACCTATGGGATGAATGTATAATGACACCTTTTTTTATAGCATTACAATTTTTAACACGTTTAAAACTTGTAAACCAAACAGAGTGGACCATAGAAGACTTTGGTAAATCTGTTATAGCCTTTCCTTATGTAGGCCTTATTATTGGCCTCATTTTAGCATTACTCTATGGCGTATTATCTCCATTTATTCCTATCATGCCGTTGATGTTGATCATCGTTGTATCCGAGTTTTTACTGACCGGTGGTCTTCATGCGGATGGGCTGATGGATACTAGTGATGGTTTGTTTTCTGGTCGTGAAAGAGAACGAAAACTAGAAATCATGAAAGATAGCCGCGTAGGTTCTTTTGGGGTTGTAGCCTTCGTATTTGTCACTCTTTTAAAATGGCAATTATTAGCTGCTATTCCTACTGCTGAATTTATTCCTATGGCACTTATTATGATGCCTTTAATGAGTCGTTGGTCTATGGTATTTAGCATTCGTTCCTATCCTTACGCTAGAGAACAAGGAATGGGGGCAGCATTTGCTAATTTAGCACCTAAACATGTTATATCCTACAATACCATTTCTACATTCTTTATGCCTATTGTATTACTATTAATTGGCATTTTATTATACACCTTGTTATACGGTGCTTTTGCAATTTTTGCCGTTCCTGATGTAGGGTATGTTGTAGGTTTAGGCGTATTAGTATATGCCACAATAGGAGTTTTCCAAATCAATATTATTAGTATGATAATTACTTATATTATAAACCGTTTCTTAAACCGTTATATTGTAAAAGAATTAGGTGGCACTACTGGTGATACATATGGATTTGTTGTAGAGGTAACTGAAGTATTATTGATTTTAGTATACCTTATTATTCTATCCATATTATCTGCTACAGTTGTGGCAAATCCAACTATGTTCTAATTGGCTTATAATTTTATCTAGTTATTTACCAATAAGAGTTATTTAATACTTCATTTAGTTTAATGTGAAAGGAGTTTAATGTGACCTATTATGTAAGAGCCCCAGGAACATGTGGGGAATTTCTACAAGGTTCTATTGATGGACAATCATTTTTAGTCACATGTCCTATCAATCGATACTCCTACGCATTAAGTAATGTAGTGCATCCCTTTTCACAAACTTATTGTGCGCTACAACCTAAGTCAGCTCAAGCTAGAAAGCTAGTCAAACAATTAGTAAATTCTAAAAAAAATACTAGTATATGTCCTCCTGTATATGTTCGGTCTGATATTATACAGGGGAAGGGCATGGCATCTAGTTCAGCTGATATTTCTGTAACGGCTATGGCTACCGCTTTAGCAATGGATTACGAATTATCATTTAAAGAGCTAGAACAAATCTGTTTGTCTGTAGAGCCTACAGATGCTTCTTTTTATCAAGGTGTTACGCAGTTTGATTATATTAAGGGAACCATATCTCAACCGCTAGGTATGTGTCCTCCATTAAAAATACTCGTATTTGATGAAGGTGGCAGTATTGATACTGTAAGCTTTAATAAACAAGTGGATTTACAAAATAAAATATTAGAAAAAGAATCGATTATACGAGAGTCTCTAGAGTTATTTAAACATGGGCTTATTACTCATGATATTAAGCTCATAGGCCAAGCGGCTACATTAAGTGCCTTTGGTAATCAAAGGATCTTGTATAAACCGAATTTATATGACTTTCACGATATAGGTAATTACTATAACAGTGTTGGTACAATCATTGCTCATAGCGGTACCATAATGGGATTATTATTTCCTGTTGATTATGGACGAATTGATGATTGTAAAAATGAAATTATACGTAAGTTGCCACAATTATCCTACGTAGACACAGTAGAAACTACAAATGAAGGATTAACTTATATTAAACGGTAACGTATTTTATAGAAAGAGAATAGAATGTCTAAAATACATGGGGGCAATATTTTTCAATTTGCCCATGAACAACGAATTGAACCGTACGAGGTTATTGATTTTAGTGCTAATATCAATCCACTAGGTCCTAGTCAACGAGGTTTGTCTTCATTAGAGGCTCAATTACGTTATATTTCACATTATCCAGATGCTACCAATGATGATGTGTTAAATGCCATTGCAGATACCTATGGTATGAATAAACATCAAATTACAGTTGGTAATGGGGCGGCAGAGCTATTATATGCTATATGCCGTTTACCTGGGTATACAGGTGCTTTTGTACCAGCGCCAGGCTTCTCCGAATATAAAGAGGCATTAGAGGCTAGTCGAATTGCTGTGCGCGATATTTATTATCGACCACGAGAGGATGACAATGGAAAACCATATTTTGAGGTTCCTTATTTAGCGCTCGAAACCTTTGCCGCTGAACTAAAAGGGCAAGATGGTCGTATCATCGTATTTTTAGGGAATCCAAATAACCCAGATGGTACATTACTTGATAAAAATCACATCCGCACTGTTGCAAGTATGCTTAAAGATGCTAATAGCTTACTTGTTATTGATGAGTCCTTTATCGACTTTGTGGGAAATGATACATTACAAGATAATGAATACTCTATGCGTTCCTTAATAAATGAATTCGATAATATCATCGTCGTTCATTCCTTTACAAAATTTTATGCTGTTCCAGGTCTACGAATTGGAGCTGCCTTCAGCAATCCTCAAATCATTGACCAATTAAATAAATTTATTCCGACATGGTCTGTTAATACATTAGCCCAAGCATATACAGAATCTGCTTTAAACGATATAGAGTATGTAAAGCGTACAAAACAAGTATTGTGCGAAGAACAACACTACATGTATAACGCATTAGATGCTATAGCAGGTATTACTGTTTATCCGCCTTCAGCTAACTTTATTTTGTTCCATATCGAACAAGAGGGAGTGACGGCAGATACAATTAATGAAGCTCTAAAGAAACATAACATAATTGTTCGCAATTGTGATTCCTATATGGGCTTAAGTAATCAATGGGTTCGCATTGCTATTAAAGACCATGATAATAATGTTAGATTAGTTGATACACTAACAGAAATTTTGAAAGTATAGGTAGATCATGAAGACATTATATATTGTGCGCCACGGTGAAACAGATTGGAATAAAATGGGGAAATACCAAGGTATTACCGATGTTCCACTCAATGAAAATGGTTTAAACCAAGCAAAAGCATGTGGTCAAGCACTTAAAGATGTAAAATTTGATCGTATATTATCTAGTGATTTAAGTCGTGCTTTAGTTACTGCCGAAGCTATTCGTGGTGATCGTACAACACCGATTACTGTAGATGAACGTTTACGAGAGCTAAATTTTGGTGATTGGGAGGCTATGCTATTCTCTGATATTGAAGCTCGTTGGCCTGGTTTAATCGATGAAATGTATTTGAGGCCTCATCTAGTTAAGGTACCTAATGGTGAAAGCTTTAAAGATTTACAAGATCGTGCGTGGGCAGGCCTAGAGGAATTTATTAATGCTAATGATGAGGAAGAAACACTTCTCATTGCTTGTCATGGTGGTACAATACGAACATTACTATGTAAATTATTAGATATCTCTATTAGTCACTGTTGGAACTTTAGTCAAGGCAACACGGCTATCAATCGTATTTTCTACAATGGAATGGGCGAATTTGATCATAATGTTTTGAATTTGCTTAACGATACTGCTCATGTAGATGTATTACAAGGACATGAATAATGCGACTCGATAAATTATTAGCTAATAAAGCATTTGGTAGTCGGAAAGAAGTTCATCAAATTATAAAGGATAGAAGAGTTACTATTAACGGTGAGATTACTACAAAAAAAGATATTCATATCGATATCGACATTGATACAGTAGCCGTAGACGGTCAAACTGTTAATACCACACAACTATATTACGTTAAATTTCACAAACCTAAGGGCTATGTTACGGCTGTAGAAGATTCTACTCATCCCGTCGTTATGGATTTATTGCCGCCTGAGTATTTAAAAATGGGCGTAGTTCCCGTTGGACGATTAGATAAAGATACAGAAGGCCTTTTACTACTTACGAATGATGGAGTATGGGGACACTCAATCATCAACGGTCATAAGCATGTACCTAAAGTTTACTACGTAGAATTTGAAGGAGAACTCTCTGAGGAGGGCATCCAGCGCATCAAAGAGGGTATTGTATTAGGTGATGGAACTCAATGTAAACCGGCTTTAATTGAATTATTATCAGATCAATCGGCCACCATTACTATTGAAGAAGGCAAATATCATCAGGTAAAACGCATGATAGGTGCTGCTGGTGGTACCGTATCGTATTTAAAGCGTCTTACTATAGGCCATGTAGATTTAAATGGTATCGAAGAAGTTGGCTCTGTAATGGACTTGACTATTGATGACGTAGAGGGCTTTAAAAAATAGCATAAAATTCTATTCAATATAGGCATTTTATGGTAAGATTAATTGTAATTTATAGACTAGGAGCACGATTATGAATGGATTAAATCTGCTACAACAGTATATTAAAGAGCAAGAATTAACAGGCGTTATTTTGTTAAGCCCTATAAATTTACATTATTTTGCTGGTTTTACTGGTACTACAGGCTTTGCTATTATTACAGAAGATAAAGCTTTTATGATTACCGACTTCAGATATACTGAACAAGCTACAAAACAATGTGAAGGGTATACGGTTATTCAATATGAAACAACTGTTATGGATACTCTTGTAGATATATTCAATGAACATCATATTCACGAAGGTTTATTCGCTATAGAGGGCAAACAAATGCCTGTAGATACGTATGAATCTTTATGTGATACATTAGATGAAAACTTTGACTTTACATCTGTTAATTTCGCCAAACTTCGAGCAGTAAAGCGAGAGGATGAATTAGAGTTATTACGCATCGCGGCTAATATTGGTGATGAATCTTTTGCTGCATTGTTACCACAACTTAAAGTGGGAATGACGGAAAATGAAATCCGTATTATTTTAGAAACAGAAATGTTAAAACGTGGTTCTGAGGAGCCTTCCTTTGCCACAATTATTGCTTCAGGTAGTCGTTCTAGTATGCCTCATGGTGTGGCTAGTGATAAGGTTATCGAAGCAGGCGATTTTGTAACCATCGATTTTGGTTCTGTTTACAAAGGTTATCATTCTGATATGACAAGAACCATTGTAATGGGCCCTGCCTCTGACTTACAAAAGAAATTGTATAGTATAGTTTTAGAAGCACAAAAGCGCGGCGTTGCTGCTGTTCGAGCTGGTATTACTGGTAAAGAATTAGACGCAATTTGTCGTGATTATATTAAAGAGCATGGATATACCAAGGAATTTAATCACGGTACTGGTCATGGGTTAGGCCTTGAAATTCACGAAGAACCAGTAGCCAATACTAAATCCGATACGGTATTTACAGAAAATATGATCATCACGGTGGAACCAGGTATTTATATTACCGGTACTATCGGATTGAGAATAGAGGATAGTGTCATCGTCAAATCTGACGGCTATGAGGTGTTGACACATAGTCCAAAAGAGTTAATTGAAATAAGTATTTAGAAGGAGAAGAGTTAGATGATTTCCAGTAATGATTTTCGCCCAGGTGTAACCGTTGAAATCGACGGTAATGTATGGCAAGTAGTAGATTTCCAACACGTTAAACCAGGTAAAGGTGCTGCATTCGTACGTACTAAAATGAAAAACTTGCAAACTGGTTCTGTAGTAGAGCGTACATTCAATGCAGGTGAAAAAGTGCCTAAAGCACATGTTGATCGTCGTCGTATGCAATACTTATATGAGTCTGATGGCGCTTATACATTCATGGACAACGAAACTTATGATCAAGTTGAACTTACCCTTGAACAATTAGGCGAAGCTAAAAACTTCCTTCTTGAAAATATGGAAGTATCCATTATGTTCTTCCAAGGTATCGTAATCGGTCTTGACTTGCCTGTAGCTGTAGAGCTTCGCGTAGTTGAAACAGATCCTGGTATCCGTGGCGATACTGCAACTGGTGGCAACAAACCAGCTGTATTAGAAACAGGCTACACTGTAAAAGTACCTCTCTTCATTGAAGTTGACGATGTACTTCGTATTGATACTCGTACAGGTCAATACATCGAACGTGCCTAATACTCATTGATATGTATTGGGACTAGATCTTTTCATGGAATCTTATTCCCATATATCGTAACATTTGCACTGTAAGCACTTGTCGTCTATGTAATTATATATAGGGACAAGTGCTTTTTTTGAAAGAGGCCAGTATGACGAAAAAAAATACTGAACTAGAGTCGGGTAAAATTAAGATTAATGAAGATGTATATGCAACAATTGCTACAATTGCAGCACTTGAAACAAAGGGTATACATCACATGAGCTCCACCTTTAACGATGGAGTTAATACCTTTTTTAGACTTAAGTCTGATCATGAAGGTGTAAAGATTTCCTTTAACGATGAAGGGGCTATTTCAGTTACACTCTATGTCTGCATTCAATATGGATACCGTATTCCTGACGTGGTTTTACGACTACAAGAACGAATTAATACAGCCTTAGTATCTTACACAGAAATTGAGGTTCAAACTATTGATGTAGTTGTACAAGATATCATTTTTGATGATTTAGTTACGCCACAACTACCATAGGAGGTGTCTATATGAGTTCAGACAATCAATTAAATTATGGCTTAGATACGGATACTATTGATATTGCTGATTCTGTCATCATTGATGTGGCAACTAAAACTTTGAGTACTATTCCTGGTATTCATTCTTTAAGCCCACGCTTTTACGATGAGTTAGTAGAAGGTATTACTCATGCTTTTGGACAACGCAGCTTACCGGGTATTAACGTAAAACATCGTAAAGGTTTTATTGAAATAAATATTTATATTAAAGCATTGTACGGATATAATCTCATTGAATTATCTAAACAATTACAATCAGAAATCAAACAAACCTTAAAAAATATGCTTGACCTAGATCATGTAAAGGTTGATGTGCATATTGAAGGTATTGTAAAAGAAAAGGAGCCAGTTTTACATGGTAACTAAGCGAAATCGACGAGAAGCACGTCAATACGCATTCCAAATGTTATATGCTAATGAATTTCATAGTAATAAAAATGATGTTCAATTTCCTGAAGGTCATATTCAAAAAGCTATGGATAAAGCATATGCCAATAGTATTATTCAAGGTGTAATAGCAACAGCTGAGAAAATAGATGCAGATTTACAACCATTCTGTAAATCTCGTAAAGTAGCAAATCTTGATAAAGTTGATCGCGCTATTTTACGTATTGCTGTATGGGAAATGACTAACGAAGTAGAACCATTAGAACCATCTATTGCCATTAATGAAGCCATTCAACTAGCAAAAGAATTTGGCTCTGATGCTTCTTATAAATTAATTAATGCAATCTTAGATGCATATAACAAGAGTAGATAATGAAACGATATTACTTAGGCATTGATACCAGTTGCTATACCACTAGTTGTGCCATTATAGATAGTGACTTTCACATCGTAGGAGAGGCACGTAAACTATTAGAGGTTAAACCTGGTGAGCGAGGACTACAACAATCAAATATGGTCTTTCAGCATACAAAGGCATTGCCTAAGCTAATGTTAGAGCTACCTCAAGTACCAATTAGCGGTATCGGTGTTAGTGGCTTTCCACGACGTGAGGAAAATTCTTATATGCCCGCCTTTATGGTTGGTTTAGGCCAAGGGAAAACCTTGAGTCATATTTTAAATGTGCCTTTACATATCTTTGCGCATCAAGAAAATCATATTTTAGCAGCACTGAGAGATTTAAAACATATTCCGACTGAGCCATTTTTGGCCTTACATTTATCAGGTGGTACTACAGAGTTAGTCTATTGCCATTATCAAGGTGAAGGAATTTTTGAATCTCATATCATTGGCGGTTCTAAAGATTTGCAAGGCGGTCAATATGTTGATCGCATCGGTGTCGCTATGGGTTTACCATTCCCTGCAGGCAAACATCTAGAGTCATTAGCATTACAAACTACAGAGTATGAGCCACTACCATCATCTATGAAAGATGGATGGATTAGTTTTGCCGGTCCTTGCAGTGCAGCTATGCGACGTATAAATGAAACCATGAGTGATATGGATAAATCAAATTTAGCTAGAGCTGTATTTACTTCTATGGGAAATGCTTTAGAAAAAATGATTACCTATCATATTAAAGAAAAACCAGTTCATACACTTATCGCTGTAGGTGGTGTGATGAGCAATAGTTTACTTCGTAAGCGACTGGAAACCTATTGTAAACGGAATCGCATGACATTGCATGTGGCGCAGCCACAATATTCTGTTGATAATGCTACAGGCAATGCTTTTGGCGCTGCTTATTTACAAGAATCTAGAGGATCATCGTGAATGTATTAACCATTACACAATTGAACAATCTCATAAAGCGCACCCTAGATAGGGAATATCTACTAAAAAATGTTTATGTTAGCGGTACTATCATCAATGCTAAACGTCATAGTAGTGGACACATGTATTTTTCTTTGAAAGATGAGGAGTCTGCCATTGATGTAACTATGTGGTCTAGCACTGTTATGCAAAAAGGGTTGGCTAATGCCATTCAAAATGGTTTATTAGTAACTGTAAAAGCATCTGTTAATTTTTACAATAAAATGGGCCGGTTAAATCTCATTGCATCTGATATGCAAATAGGTTCTAAAAGCCCGTTGCAGCTTGAATTTGACGCTTTAAAACGAGAATTAACTGCTTTAGGATACTTTGATGATGGACACAAACAAAGTTTACCGCATATGGCGAGCTGCATTGGAATAGTCACGTCGCAATCTGGCGCCGTATTACATGATATTTTACATGTCAGCGAGCGACGTAACCCATTAGTTCAATTTAAATTATTCTCTGTTCCTGTACAAGGTAATACTGCGGGACCTATTATTGCCAAAGGTATTGCTACTGCTGATGCAGATCCTGATGTAGATCTTATTATTGTTGGTCGTGGTGGCGGGTCTATGGAGGACTTGTGGTGCTTCAATGATAGAGCAGTAGTAGAAGCTATTTATACGGCTAATACGCCAGTTATTTCCGCTGTAGGCCATGAAACTGATTACACCTTATGTGATTATGTGGCAGATGCACGTGGTGCTACGCCGAGTCATGCTGCAGAAATGGCGGTCTTGCCACTTACTACATTACAAGATCAGTTAACAGAAAAAGAAGAGTATTTACACGAATATATACGTTATACACTACAACAAAAACGAACAGATTTGACATTACTCTTTAATCGCAGACTCGGTATACCAGCACTTCAATTTTTACATAAGCAAAAATCATATTTACAAGAACTTACACAAACATTAACAAATATTACTAAAGAGAGATGTAATACTGAAAAGCATAGTTTAGCATTATTAGCCCAACAGTTAGAGTCTTTAAATCCATTACAAATGATGGTTAAGGGATTCGCCAAGGTAGAGCATAATAATGAACCTATAACTTCGGTGTCCCAATTGCAACCGAATGATGATATACGAGTTACATTAGCAGATGGTTATGTTACTGCCACGGTAAAGGAGGCGCACAAAGATGGCCGCATCACTAAAAAGTTATGAGAAAAAATATAAAGCCTTAGAAGATATTGTTAAGCAATTAGACGATGGTGATATGACTATCTCTGAACTCTTAAATCAATATAAAAAAGGGCTAACCTTAGTTAAGGAATGTGCGGAAATGCTTGATTCCGTTGAAGCTGAGGTACAACAAATTATCGAAGAAGTCCGCATCAGCGAATAAGGAGATTCTATGTTCAAAGAATATTTAGCGGCTAGCAAACAAAATATTGAACAATGGTTAGGTGAGGTATTAACTAGTCCAAATCAAGAATTTAAACCTCTGTATGAATCCATGAATTACAGCTTAATGCAAGGTGGTAAACGAATCCGACCAATCTTATCTAAAGCTGTATTAGAAATGCTTCATAAAGATCCTGCTGATTATAAAGAGTTTCTATGTGCAATGGAGTGTATCCATACGTATTCCTTAGTACATGATGATTTACCGGCCATGGATAATGATGATTATCGTAGAGGTAATTTAACAAATCATAAAGTTTATGGTGAAGGTTTAGCTATTTTAGCGGGCGATGGTTTATTAACGTATGCCTTTCAATTAATGACCGCTAATAATAAAGCCTCTGCTCAAGATAAACTCAATGCTATACAATGTGTGGCAATTGCTGCAGGCCCAGAAGGTATGGTCGGCGGTCAAGCCTTTGATATGCTTAGTGAAGATAAACACATTCCATTAGAAGAGTTAAAAGTTCTACATCGCGGTAAAACGGGCGCTTTATTTAATGCTTCTGTAGAGTTAGGTCTCATTTTAGGCAATGCAGATACTGTTACGCGAACAGCGTTAATGGAATATGCTAATTGTTTAGGATTGTTATTCCAAATTACTGATGATATTCTAGATGTAACAGGTACTATTGAAGAATTAGGAAAAACTCCTGGCAGTGATATTCGCCAACATAAATCTACTTATGTATCTTTACTTGGTTTAGAGGGCGCAAAAGAGCAAGCCTCTTCAGTAGGTGAACAAGCTCACAAAGCATTAAACTCCGTTTCTTATGATACATCTATCTTAGCAGCATTAATTGATTATCTTTTAAAACGTACGAATTAATATGTATTACCTCTAAAAGGTACAAAGAATGATTGATATATTACCACAAATAGCACATAACTACATAGCGCAAGCCGCATTTTGGGGCTGGTTTACTGCTCAAGCTATCAAATTTGTATGGCAACTGGTAAGACATGGTAAATTTCGTCCAGAACGCCTTGTAGGCTCTGGTGGATTTCCTAGTTCCCATACATCCTTTGTCATTGCTACTACTACGGCTATTTACCTTAAAAATGGTGTATCAGATCTCTTTATTTTGTCCTTAGTATTCTCTATAGTCGTTATGTATGATGCATCCGGTGTTCGATTAGAGGCAGGAAAACAAGCTCAAATACTTAATCAAATTGTGGAATATTTTACGAAGAAAAATATTCCTGTTCAAATAACGCGTAAAGAAGCGCTTAAAGAGTTATTAGGACATACCCCTGTGGAGGTATTTGGTGGTTTAATTCTAGGTATTCTCGTAGCCTATATTCAGTTTTATTATATTTATAATGGTGTACTATGAGCAGTAAAGAACGGTTAGATATACTCCTTGTCAATCGAGGACTTTTTGAAAGCAGAGAAAAAGCAAAAGCCGCTATCATGGCGGGACTTATCTTTATGGATACTACGCGCATTGATAAAGCAGGCACAAAAGTTCCTGTCGATGCTAATATCCTTGTAAAAGGCAATACCTTGCCGTATGTAAGTCGTGGTGGACTTAAATTAGAAAAAGCTATCCAAATATATCCTATCGATTTACAAGACGCTGTCATGGTTGATATAGGTGCTAGTACAGGCGGTTTTACTGACTGTGCATTACAAAATGGCGCATCTAAAGTGTTTGCCATTGATGTAGGATACAACCAATTAGCTTGGAAATTACGTCAAGATCCGCGTGTTATCAACATGGAAAAACAAAATATCCGTACTGTTACACCAGAGCAATTAGGTGAACTTGTAGATTTTATTTCTATTGATGTAGCCTTTATTTCATTAGACAAAGTTCTACCAGTTGCTACCACATTATTAAAAGATACGGGATCACTTGTTGCCTTAATTAAACCTCAATTTGAAGCGGGCAAAGAAAATGTTGGTAAGGGCGGTATAGTACGAGATAGTAACATTCACAAAGAAGTTTTACACCGAATACTACAAGTTGCTTATGACTGTGGATTGTATATCCATGGCTTAACCTTCTCACCCATCAAAGGAATGGAAGGAAATATTGAGTTCTTAGGTTATTTTAAAAAGTACGAAGAAGGAGCTTTAACTATTAACGATGAATTAATTGATGCAGTCGTTACTGAAGCTCATTCGTTATAGGAGATTACTATGCGTATCGGATTCTTCCCGAATATGGGGAAAAGCAACATTATGGCAGTTCTAAAAATGGCTGCTCATATTTGTAAAGAAGAAGGTATCGAAGTATTTTTGCCAGATGATCTCGAATCAGATGCACCTGCACGAGTACTTAAGATTCCAAAAACTCATATTATAAGCCGTCCAGAAATCTTTAAACAAATAGATATTGCATTTAGTTTTGGTGGAGATGGTACAATCATTCATTTAGCCCGACAAATCTATCCGTATAATGTACCAGTGTGCGGTATTAACTTAGGTGAACTAGGATTCTTAAATCAAATAGAAATTCACCAAATGCAAAGTCATATAAAACGTATAGTTCAAGGTGAGTACAAAATAGAAAAGCGCGGTCACTTATATGCTTATATTGACCGTAATGATGGGAATGAAGAGGAGTTAGTACCAATTATTAATGAAATTGTTATCACTCGTGCAGAACCAGCAAAAATGGCACGAATTCATATGTCTGTTAATAATCAACATACTCAAATGTATCCATCTGATGGTTTAATCATTTCTTCTGCTACAGGTTCTACGGGATATAATTTATCTGCTGGGGGACCTATTATGAAACCAGATAATAGATCTATCATAGTTACACCAGTAGCACCGCATCTAATCCAAGGTGTATCTCTAGTATTAGAGGAGCATGATACGATTCAAATTACAATGCCTGAGCGAGAACCACAATTACACATTTGTATTGATGGTACTTTTGACTATACTTTTACAAATAAAGAAACCTTACATATAAGTTCCAATCCTGTTTACTGCTTATTTGTACGATTCAAAGATCAATGTTTCTTTGGTACATTATTTAAAAAATTAGCGTCTCGTAGAGACGAATTGTTATAACCAAATCTCAAGTGGGGTGGTTTCGTGATTAACATTAACAATGCTGTTCAATTTCAACATTTAATCTGGGATCGGTCAATGAAAAAAGCCAAAGTAGTAGTTGATGCTACATGTGGTAATGGACATGATTTATTGTACTTAGCAAAGCGTGCACAAAAAGGATGTCATTTATTTGGCATCGATATCCAAATGAAAGCCATCAATAGTAGTAAAGAACTACTAAAGACTAATGATATTGCACCTGATGTAAGTCTAACCTTTATTCATGATTCCCATGATCTAGCCTTAGCTCATCAATTAAAAGATGAAGTTATCGATTTAATGATTTTCAACTTAGGTTATTTGCCTGGTAGTAATCATAAAGTTATAACTAAACCGCATCAAACTATAGATGCCATAGATAAGGGGTTACATAAGTTATCTAAATCAGGAGTTATCACAATTGTTGCTTACCCTGGAACTTCTGAAGGGAAGGAAGAAATGCAGTCTCTTACATCATATTTATCAGATTTAGAACAGAAATTGTATAATGTATGTCATTGGCATCCAATGAACCAAATTAATAACCCACCAGAGTTGTTTATATTACAAAAACGATAAAAAGCTATATATCTTTATTCATTATGAATAAAACTCATAATCAACATGTAAAAGCCCCTTTATAGGGGCTTTTATTTATACATGTATATTTTTCTACTTTTAAATTATTAATTCCCTATAAATAGATGAACCTTATAGGTTAAGCGTTTGCACGTTATCAGTATATAGAAAATTAACAATATTTTAAATATTAGTATAATATGCATAACGAGTATGATATATGCGATTTATACCATATATTAATTATGAATATATGGTATAATATTATCAGAAAGATATTATTCTCTTTTATGTGCAAGTTTTAAAAAAGGGAGTTCACAATGAAACGCTATCGCTATAACAAAATTAAAGAAATCGTGCAGTCCAAGGCGATTGAAACACAAGAGGAACTAGCAGCGGCCTTATTAGAAGAAGGTATTGAAGTAACACAGGCTACAGTTTCCCGTGACATTAAGGAATTAATGTTAATTAAAATTCCTACAGGCGATGGACATTATCGTTATGCGTTATCACCTGAGGAAAACGTAGTTTTATCTCGTAGTCGCATTAACAGATTATTCCAAGATTCTTTAATTAAGGTTGATCACAGTCTAAACCAAGTTGTATTACATACAATTCCTGGCTCTGCTCAATCTGTAGCATTTTCTATCGACCATGCAAAATGGACTGAAATTATCGGTACCTTAGCAGGGGATGATACTATTTTGTTAATTGCAAAATCTGAAGCTGAAGTTCCAGCGATTTTAGCGAAAATCCAAGATTTAATGAAGGACTAATCATATGTTAACGCAAATGAGCATTCGCAACTTTGCGTTGATTGAGCAAATGAATATTTCATTTAATGATGGCATAACTATCTTTACCGGCGAAACTGGGGCAGGGAAATCCATTCTTATGGATGCCTTTAGTATCCTATTAGGAGAACGCGCGAGCAGCGAGTTTATTCGTCACGGTAAAGATAGTTTTGTTATAGACGGAATATTTGATATTGCTCATCACCAAAGTATTCAAGAATTATTAGAGTCTAAAAATATAATGGTTGAAGAAGGCCAATTAATTCTATCACGCTCTTTTAACCGTAATGGTAAATCATCGATCTTAGCTAATGATCAGCCGATACCATTGAAAGCATTAAAAGAAATTGGTCAATATTTAGCAGATATTCATGGTCAATACAGTAACCAACGATTGCTTGATGCTGATACACATCATGAATATTTAGATACTTTTAATCAAGAAGGTAAAACTGCTTATAAGGCTTATAGAGAGGCTTATAAAGTCTACAAGCAAGCTAAGCAAGAAGTAGATAATTTACAAGAGAATATGTCTGAGCGCGCTCGAGAGCTCGATATGTTACGATATCAAATCGATGAGATTGAAGATGCTGGTTTAAGCATTGGTGAAGATATTTCTATTGCTGAGGAACTTAAGCGTCTAGATAGTTTCGAACACATTGATAAAGTACTTGGATCTTGCTATGATGCCTTTTACAATGGTCGTCAACCTTTATTAGACACGATTAATTCTATAAAGGTTGAGGTGAATGACCTTGTAAAATACGATGCAGAATTAAAAGAAGTATCTGAAATGGTTGACTCTGCGTATTTCCAACTAGAAGAAGCGGCTCAGTCTTTAGACCGTTACAGAGACACCATCAGCTACGATGAGGAACGTTATAAATATTGCCAAGATCGAGATACTACCATCTATGGATTAAAGAAAAAATATGGTGATTCCGTAGAAGAAATTTTAGCATATGAAGAAAAGGCTCAAGCACGTTTAGAAGAACTAGAAGGACTTGTATTTGCTCAAGATGAATTAGAAGCTCGTCTTGAAGAAGCCAAAAAAGTAGCAGAAGAAGCATTAACAGTTTTGCACAAGGTTCGACTCAAAAATGCGAAAGTGATTTCTACAGCTTTACATCAAGAATTAGTTGATTTAGGAATGCCTAAGGGTGATATTCAATTTCATATTGAAGAAGGGGATGAACTCTCTTCATTAGGTGCTAAATCCATTGAAATGCTATTTTCTTCTAATAAAGGGGAACAATTGCTTCCGTTACATAAAGTAGCGTCCGGTGGTGAATTGGCTCGTATCGCCTTAGCCTTTAAATCAGTATTCCGTAGTGATGCTTTCAAAACTATGGTATTTGACGAAATCGATGTTGGCATCAGTGGTGATATTGCACTTAAGGTTGCAGAAAAAATCCTGAATTTATCTAAAACTAATCAAGTATTTTGTATAACTCATTTACCTCAAACAGCTAGTATTGCAAAACAACATTATCATCTCTCTAAAATAGAGCAAGATGACCGCACAATCTCTACCTTAGCAGTATTAAATGAGGAGGAACGAGTTACTCAGATAGCTTCTATGATGTCTGGTCGAGGAATGTCCACTACGGCTTTAGCTGCAGCTAAAGAACTTATTGACCATTTTAATTGACTAAAATCGCATAATTACATATACTAATAGTATTAAATGAATATGTTGATAGAGGTGCGAGTATTAAGAGTAATCATGAGGAGTAGGCATGCATTGATCCATGATAAAAGGGATGCTTGCCGAAGTTCGATGATTGCAACTCATCGTTCTGGTTGTCTATTTAATAGATAGATAACTGTCATCAATCTTGTATTGGTGGAGTGCTATCATTGAGCTTTTAGTAAGAATATATATAGCTATATAATCTATAAAGCCAGTGGATGCATCCACTGGCTTTTTTGGAGGTATATATGATTCGAGTAATGGTAAATGGCGCTGGCGGCAAAATGGGTCGTGAAGTTGTCAAAGCAGTACATAACGATCCTGAATTAACATTAGTAGGTGGCATTGACCCAACTAAGGCAGGTGAAGATGTAGGCTCCGTAGCAGGAATCGAACAAGTGGGTATCAAGATGAATGCCTCCATTGATGAGGTAATTGATACAAATAAACCTGATGTTATCGTAGATTTTACAAATCCAGCTGTTATCTATGAAAACGCGAAAAAAATGTTATCTGCTGGAATTCATGTTGTTATTGGTACTACTGGATTAACAAATGAGCAACGAGATGAGCTAGATGCAATTGGCCGTGCTAATAATGCAAATTGTTTAGTAGCTCCAAACTTCTCACTAGGTGCAGTTATGATGATGAAAGTATCAGCGGAATTAGCTCCATATTTCCCTAATGTGGAGATTATAGAGTTACATCATAATCATAAGTATGATGCGCCTTCTGGTACAGCTATTTTAACTGCTAAATTAATTAGCGATGCTAAAGAGGCCGCTAAGGTAACTGCCGATGAAGATTTAACTCGTGAAAGTTTACCAGGTGCTCGTGGTGCTAAGGTTGACGATGTTACTATCCATAGTGTACGTCTACCTGGCTATGTAGCTCATCAAGAAGTACTTTTTGGGGGATATGACGAAACATTAACTATCCGACATGATAGTTTAAGCCGTTTATCTTTTATGCCTGGTGTTGTATTAGCGTGTAAAAAAATTAGTTCTAAAACAGGTTTAACATACGGTTTAGAACATTATCTATAATATTTGAGCAAGGAGATTTATCAATGAAAAAACCTAATGTTGCAATTCTAGGTGCTACTGGTGCAGTAGGTGCTGAATTCATTACACTTATTGAAGAACGTAACTTCCCTTACGAAAACCTAAAATTATTAGCTTCTGCTCGTTCTGCTGGTACTGAACTAACTGTAAATGGCAAAACTTATGTTGTAGAAGAAGCAAAGCCGGAATCTTTTGATGATGTTGATATTGCACTTTTCGCTGGTGGTTCCATATCTAAAACTTTGGCACCAGAAGCTGCGAAACGCGGTGCTATTGTTATCGATAACTCTAGTGCATTCCGTATGGATCCTGAGGTTCCACTCGTAGTACCAGAAGTTAATCCAGAAGATATTTTGAAGCATAAAGGTATCATTGCAAATCCTAACTGCTCTACAATTATCATGAGCTTAGGCTTAAAACCGCTTCATGATATTTCTCCTATTAAACGCGTTATTGTAAGCACATACCAAGCTGTATCAGGTGCAGGTAAAGAAGGTATTGAAGAGCTTGAGAACCAAGTAAGACAATTCACTGCTGGCGAAGAAATGACAGCAAACTTATTGCCTACAGGTTCTGCACCTAAACATTATCCTGTAGCATTTAACTTATTGCCACAAATCGACGTGTTCTTAGAGAACGATTATACAAAAGAAGAAATGAAGATGGTTTACGAGACACAAAAAATTCTTCATGACGAAACTATTCAAGTAGTTCCTACTACAGTTCGCGTTCCTGTATACCGCTCTCACTCTGAGTCTGTATTAGTAGAAACAGCAGAACCAGTATCAGTAGAAGCTTTCAAAGCGGCTTGTGAAAAATTCCCAGGTTTACAAGTAAAAGATAATCCTGCAGAACAACTATATCCTATGCCTTTATATACATCCAATCAAAATGATTGTGAAATCGGTCGAATTCGTAAAGACTTGTACAATGACAAAGGTATGAATTTCTGGATTGTAGGGGACCAAATTCGTAAAGGTGCAGCTCTTAATGCATTGCAAATTGCTGAGTACTTGGTGGAAAAACAAGCATTTTAATCTTTCCAGGGGAGGACAGATATGAAAACCTTTGGTCGAGTATTAACAGCTATGGTGACATCCTTTAATAGTGATGGATCCGTTAATATTGAAAATTGTGTAACTATTGCTAATCATTTATTAGATAATGGTTCTGATGGTCTTGTTGTATGTGGTACAACAGGTGAAAATCCAACTATGTCTAAAGAGGATAAATTAGCTTTATTTTCGGCTATCGCTAAAGAATGTGGTCATAAAGGTACAATTATTGCCAATGTTGGTACTAATGATACAAAATCTTCTGTAGATTTTATAAAAGAAGTATCTAACATCGATGGTATCGATGGTTTACTTGTAGTAGTACCATACTATAATAAACCTAACCAACAGGGACAATATTTACATTTTAAAGCTATTGCGGAAGCTACTACATTACCAATTATGGTATATAATGTACCAAGTCGAGTTGGAACAGGTATTTTCCCAACTACATTAGTTCAATTACATAATGAATATCCACATGTATGTGCCGTCAAAGAAGCAAGCGGTAACTTGATGATTGCATCAGAAATCAAACGCTTAATGCCTGGAGACGACTTTATGGTTTATAGCGGTGATGATGGTCTTACATTACCAATGTTATCTGTAGGGGGATGTGGGGTAATCTCCGTAGTATCTCATGTAGCTGGTAAAGATATGAATGCTATGATTCAAGCTTTTGAAGCTGGTCATAATCATGAATCTATTCGTCTCCATCAAGGCCTATCTGAGATTATTAAAGCTATGTTTATCACTACAAATCCAATTCCTGTAAAATACGCAGCACGTAAAATTGGTTTGCCAGTTGGTGTATTTAATTTACCAATGTGTGAGCCAACTGCTGATGAAGCCGCATATATTGATAAAGCATTAGCAGAATATTTACAATAATATATAAATAATCATAAAACCAGTAACTACTATGTAGCTACTGGTTTTGTTTTATATGTCTTATATTTGTTAGTAACAGTTATAGCCTAATAACCAAAAATATAATGTGTAAATTTTATATTGTGATATAATTTCACTGGAGATAGTATTTTCAACTATACTCTAGTCTACTGTTAATTCATGATAAACAGAAATTTGTGATATTTCGAATCGACCATAAGGCGATTACATTAAAACACAAGGAGTTTAACATGGAACTAACAATGTTAAAAGGTAAAATTCACAGAGCCACTGTGACACAAGCAGAACTTGATTATGTGGGGAGCATTACTATAGATACAGATCTATTGAATGCATCTGGAATACGAGAATATGAGCAAGTTCAAATTGTAAACATTAATAATGGAGCACGATTTAGTACATATACAATTGCTGGCGAAGCCGGTAGTGGTGTTATTTGTTTAAATGGCGCTGCTGCACGGCATGTCCAAGTACATGATAAAATTATTATCATGTGTTATGCACAGCTAAATGAAATTGAAGTTGAGAGCCATAAGCCTCTCGTTGTATTTGTAGATACAAATAATAAGATAAATCAAATAAAGAACTATGAGAAACATGGTTTATTAGTTGATCAGAATTAATTGTCTTTGATCGAATTACAGTAGACTGTATAGGCCTATCTTCGTATTTACAATAAACGGAGGAATCATTATGGAACATGTAATTACAATTGAAAATGTACGCAATACGATTAGTAAATGGAAAAAAGATGGATATTCCATTGGTTACGTCCCAACTATGGGGTTTTTACACGATGGGCACGCATCATTAATAGATCAAGCAAGAAAAAATAATGATAAGGTAATTGTCTCTATTTTCGTTAATCCCATTCAGTTTGGAGAAAATGAGGATTTAAGCACGTATCCACGTGATATCAATAGCGATAAAAAGCTATGTGAATCACATGGTGTGGACCTCATATTTACACCTAGTCCAGAGGAAATGTATCAAGATAAAAAAGCCTTTGTAGATATTCTTGATTTATCTAATACATTATGTGGCATTCGCAGACCAATTCACTTCAAAGGTGTATGTACTGTTGTAGCAAAATTCTTTAATATTATTCAGCCTACAAATGCATATTTTGGTGAAAAGGATGCACAGCAATTAGCCATTATCCGTAAAATGGTTTTTGATTTAAACTTTCCTGTAAATATTATTGGTGTTCCTATTGTGCGTGAACAAGATGGTTTAGCAAAATCCTCTCGTAATACATATTTATCTAGTGACGAACGTAAAGCTGCAACTATACTATATAAATCTATTCAAACAGGAAAACAAGCCATTAAATGTGGAGCTTCTGCTGATAGTATCATTAATACTATGACAGAACTTATAAATACTGAGACCTTGGCCAAGATAGATTATATTTCAGTTGTAGATGCTAATACTATGCAACCAGTTGAAGAGATTAATGCTCCTGTTCTAGTTGCCATGGCAGTATATATTGGCTCTACACGTCTTATTGATAACTTCTCATATGATCCAAATTAGGAGAGAGAAGTTATGAAGCAACTAACAACACTAAATCAACTGATATCCAAATACTTAATGATACTAATCATAGGTTTTTCTTGTATTGCTTATATAGTGCCTTCATATTTTTCTTGGGCCATAGCTTATACACCATTTTTACTTGGAATCGCTATGTTTGGCATGGGACTAACTATTAAATTTGAAGATTTGTGTAGTATTCTCAGACATCCAAAGGATATTTGTATAGGTGTACTGGCTCAATATACAATAATGCCTTTATTAGCTTGGGGAATCTGTCAAATTTTTACATTACCTCCAGATTTAGCAATTGGTGTCATATTAGTTGGCTGCTGTCCAGGTGGAACCGCCAGCAATGTCATCACCTATATTGCTAAAGGTGATGTTCCTTTATCTGTAGGAATGACGATTACTTCAACATTAATAGCACCAATTGTAACGCCTTTACTAATTCTATATTTGGGAGGTACATGGGTAAATGTTGCATTACTACCAATGATAATAACTATGGTAAAAGTAATTATAGTTCCCATATTATTAGGTGCAATCATCCAATATGTTTGTAAATCACGGATTAATACATTAACTAGTGTAAGTCCTATTGTTTCTATGATTGCTATAATATTATTAATAGCAGCCATTATAGCCATTAATAGAGATAAACTTTTAATTTCTGGTTTAGAAACATTACTAGTTGTAGGCATACATAATATACTCGGCATGCTTTTAGGATTAGGTGTAGGATATATACTTAAATTAAGATATGATAAAACTACAGCGTTAGCGATTGAGGTAGGGATGCAAAATAGTGGTTTAGCAGTCACATTGGCGGCAACAAATTTTGCATTAAATCCTTTAGCAACTCTAGTAGGAGCTATCTTTAGTGTATGGCACAATATATCAGGTGCTATTTTTGCTATGTTACGTAGAGAGAATAGTTTACGTAATATATAAACTTAATAGATACAAGAAAAAACCGGCAACCATAAGTTGCCGGTTTTTTCTATATTCTATCTCGTACAAGGCCAATGACAAGACCTTCAATATGACAATCATCAACAATGATTGGATCGAAATCATCATTTTCTGGTTGCAAACGAATGTGACCATTTTCTTTATAGAAACGTTTTACTGTAGCTTCATCATCGATACGTGCCACAACAACATCACCATTATTAGCCGTATTTTGATGGCGTACGATGAGCATATCACCTTCATACATACCAATATTCATCATGGATTCGCCTTGAACGCGTAGTAAAAAGCAGTCAGAATCACCAGTTAATTGAACAGGTAATGTAAGAGTAGATTCTAAATTTTCTACCGCTGTAATAGGCATACCTGCTTGTACAGTACCAATAAGAGGAACTTGTTTTAAACCAGCGCCTAAGAACTCAAAATTATCAGAACTTGATGTTTCATTACCCTCTACAGAAATAGAAGGTTTTGTATCCTCTAGTACTGTAATAGCGCGATTTTTATTAGGATCTCGTTTAATATAACCAAACTTTTCAAGAGCATTCAAATGAGATTGCACAGTAGAAGTAGAACTAAGGCCTACATGGGTACAGATTTCTCGAACAGTTGGACAACGATATTCATTATGTAAAGAGTCCTTAATAAAATCTAATATACGGCGCTGTTTTGTATTAATATCTGTAGCAGGGCGTCTCACGATGAACCTCCATAGTCAATGTAATGTCAAAATAATATCAATATGTATATGCGGAAAAATTTACTCATTTCGTACTATATAATAAAAACATAAGATAATTACTTATCTTATATACCTATTATAGGCAATTTTAAAAGTTTTTGCAAACATTTGTTCTAAAACACTTGACCGAACATTCGTTCGTGTGCTAATATAAGCATGTAAACAAACAAATGTTCTCAGATATTATGTTCGATGTAAATGTGAGGTATGAGATGAAAAATATATTAATGATGGTAGGAATGTGCTTAACAATCTTGTTCGGCTATAATATGACAAATCCTGTAACAGAAGCAAACACACATGCTATCCGTGAAGTAAAAGTACAAGCAGGTGATACGATGTGGGATATTGCAGCTCGCACAGCTCATAAAGATATGGATGTTCGTGAAATGGTATATGCTATGAAGGAACTCAACAAAATTGATGACTCTGGTGCATTAGTTCCTGGTACAGTTTTAAAAATACCGGTTAAGAAAAATGATAGTCCTGTTAGAGCTTTGGACTATGTGGCTCAAAACTAAATATATATGGGTATAACCCAAACGAAAAAGCAGCTACTTAATAGAGATAGCTGCTTTTTGTTATCTAATGTATGTAATTATACGATTTATGGATACTATCTTAATCAACTGATTTATAATTATCATCTAAATCGTTTTTCAAAAATAGTAGAAATAGGATTATCCACAAACTTATTGGCTTCATTAATATAACGACGAACCATATTAACACTATGATGACGTGTTTGTCTCATAATATTACGTTCTTCCACACCATAAGCTGCCGCAGTTGTTGCAAAGCCATGACGTAAACTATGGGCTCCATACATAGATGGATCAAGACCAATGAGAGAAACATATTTTTTTACAATTTCTGCAATCATTTTATCGGATATGCCTGTTTTACGAAGTGACATATTTTTAGTAAAACCTCTAAATACAGGCCCTTCAGTAATACCAGAGGCACGTAACCATTGCTGTAAGGCACGTACTGCGTCTAACGGAGAACCAGATAGATGAGGAATCGCTACAACAGCACCTTGACCTTCTTGGTCTGCTTTTGACGATGGTACAAAGATTTCAACACCTTGTGGAGAAAACTGTAGATGTTCTACTGTAATGGCCGCAATTTCACTACGACGAAAAGCGCCCATAAATCCAATTAAGAGAATCGCTTTATCACGTAATAATTGCAACTCAGGCACATCTAGTTTGTCCATACACTCTAGAATATCTTCAATATCTTCTAGAAGAACTGGTGTTTTACCTTGTTGAAATGTACCTTTTAAGCGTCTAATCCCTCGTAAAGCTTGCTTTACTATAGGTGCCATACAAGGGTTATCTCTATGACCAGAGGCATTATAATTCTCCGATATGGCGCTTATGCGACGAGATATTGTATTAGCCTTAGCATAATCAGCTAGATCATTTATGTAGTTCACAATTGTTTCTGATGTAGCTGGAAAATAAGATACCTTTTGATAAGTACACCAATCTACGAAATCGTCCCAATCCGATTCGTAGGCATCAACAGTATTTTCAGCCTTAGATAATAATATGCTTTGTTTTGCTTTCATAGACAACTTGGTACTATTCATAAGCGCATCATTATTGCGCAAATAGAAATGTTTCTGTTGCTCTTTAGACTTTGACATAGTTCACCCTTACTCTAAAATTATCAATATAATTGTACCATAGATTAGACAGTAATATGCTATAATTAGAGAATATGATAACTAATTCGGGAGAGTTTATAAACAATGACGAAGAAATATATTTTAGTAGGAACTATGCTTGTTCTCTTAGGGACAAGCGGCTGTTCATACATTCCAACAGAAAATATTTCTTATGGTGTATATTACAATGATACAGATCTATCTAATACACCTAAGAATGAATTACAGGCTCGCTTACAAGAGTTAAATAGTAAAATGCCTCAAACTATATCTATTGATATGGGCAATAATAAAAAACAACAAGCTACCTATCATGATTTAGGGATCCAAATCGATACAGATGCTATGATAAAAGCTATTTCTACATATGGCTATGAAGATAATATGTGGACACTACTTTCAAATCGATTTAATGCCTTATTCTACGGTTATCATTTTAAACCACAATATAAGCTTGATGAGGTAAAAGGTAAAACCTATCTAAGCGAATTGGCTAAAACAATTGATACGCCAGGACATGATGCATACCTTACCATTGAAAATGGACAAGTTGTATTACACCCTGCAAAAGAGGGTAAGCGTATCGATATTGATGCTACCCTTAAGAAATTAAAAGATGATTTGCAGGCCGGTGATAGTATTAACTCCTTATCTATGGTATTTACTACACAGAATACCGTAAAAGTAAGTGATGCCGATCTAAAACCTTTGAATACGGTATTAGCTTCTTACACTACAGAGTATGATCCTAGTAATGAAAGTAGAACCCATAATATTCAATTAGCATCTGATAAAATAAACGGTACCCTAATTAAACCGGGTGCACAGTTCTCCTTTAACGATGTTGTAGGTGAACGTACTGCAGAGGCTGGCTATGATGATGCACCTGTTATGATTGATGGTAAATTAGTTCCAGGTATTGGCGGTGGCATTTGCCAAGTAAGTTCTACCATATTTAATACAGCTTTACTATCCGGTATGAATATTATCGAGCGTACACCACACTTTGAGCCAGTAGGATATATTCAAGCTGGTCGTGATGCTACCGTAGCTTGGGGCTATTTAGACTTTAAGTTTAGAAATCCTTACCAACAATCTATTTATATCCTTAGTGTTATGAACAATGGAACGTTAACGATCTACATTATAGGTACGGCTCAAGATAAGCCTAAAAATGTTTCTATTTCTGTAGGAGACTATGGCGAAATTCCTAACAAGACTATCACTAAGGTAGATCCTTCATTAAAAGAAAAAGAAGTGCAGGAGGGGCATGTAGGTTTAACAATGAATACGTATAGAACCATTACCTATGGTAACTGGGTAACGCAAACAGATTCCTTTGAGTCCGTATATGATCCAGTAGATACGATTATTACAATGCCTGCAACACCTGCAGCACCACCAAATCCACCGAAAAAACCGGACAAAAAGAAATCATAATTAAAGATTTTATTAAATATAGCCTAAACTATTGACCATATGATACAAATAGTTTAGGCTATTATTTGAACTATACATGAGAAATTATTTGAACATAGTCCAATATGTAAAAATAGATATCTTAATGACAAAGAAAATTTATCAATTCATTCTCAATAATTATCATTTACTAAAATAGAAGAGGAAGTTATGGACTCAATTTTACAATTTGATCACTCTGTGATTTTCTATGTACATGAACACCTTGTATATAGTTTTTTAACGCCAATAATGGCAATTATTTCTAAAATCACTAGTAATGGCGCATTATGGATTCTAATCGCATTATTATTGATGATTCAAAAAAAATACCGCGTATTAGGCGTAGCCATAATTATTGCCTTGGGATTTGTATTTATCATCGGTGATCAAGGATTAAAACCTAATGTGGCTCGTTTAAGACCATTTGTAGATTTTCCGAATGTTACGGTACCATTAGAGTCAGCTTTACCAAAAGCGACAAGTTTTTCATTCCCGTCAGGCCATAGTTTTGGTTCATTTGCATCTGCTATGACCATTTACCTAGGCTTGAGCCAAATAGCGCCTCAGAAGCGATATTTAGGGATTTTAGCCTTGGTATTGTCAGTAGTAGTAGCATTCTCTAGAGTTTACTTATTTGTACATTATCCAACAGATGTATTAACAGGCTTAGTATTAGGGATCATCGTAGGGTTCATCGCTTGGAAGTTAGCAAGAGTTGGTTGGAACTGGTGGACTAACCGTAATAATGATGTAGAATACGAACCGTATACATTTAAACGTAAATAAGCTCAATAAGCTAAAAAACTATATAACATAAGGGATTGGGCCATTTAGGCCCAATTTTCGGGTTATAGGACAAAACGTGTTGGTTTTATAGGCGATGGGGCCAGTAAATTACTGCTTCCATCGCCATTTTAAGTTCTTTTGATAAACTTAGAGGGTGGACAAAATGTGTTGGTAAAAAGTCCCAAACCCCTTGATTTTACTGGCTTCAATAAGGTTATATCTTCTTAGAAAATCGTGTTCTAAGTGGAGGGAATAATCATGCTGGTAAGATGTATAAATTGTGGATTTTCTTGTCAAAAATATGGGAAAACTAAAGCTGGATCACAACGATGGCATTGTAAGCAGTGTAACATCACCTTTACACAAACTATTGATAATACTACTAAATGTTTTCATCGATTTCTAAATTGGTTATTTAGTAAAGAAACACAACAGGACATGCCTGGGCAGGGCCGTACATTTCGTAGACAGATAGCTGATTTCTGGCAAATATGGCCTATGCCGCCCAAAATTGAAACCTCGAGAGATGTGGTATTCGTTGATGGTATTTACTTAGCTAAAAAAGCTTGTATTTTGATCTGTTATGATGGTGAATATGTATTAGGGTGGTATTTATGTAGGTCAGAACAGTCTCGCTCATGGCAAGCTCTTATGCAGCGAATAGCGACACCCATTGTGGTCGTTTCTGATGGTGGACCTGGTCTTAGAAAAGCATTAAAAAAAGTTTGGCGTACCGCCAAGCTTCAACGTTGTATTGTTCATGCCGTATGGCAAGTACATCGTTACACTACTAGGCGGCCTAAGACATTAGCAGGCATTATGTTAAAAGATTTAGCAAGCGATTTATATAACGTAAAAACACAGGAAGATGCAAAAATATGGATTCAACGATTATTTAATTGGAGGGTGACTTTTAAAGAGTTTCTAAGTGAAATGACACGTGATAGTAATGATAATTTAAGAGCTACGCATGAACGATTATTAAAAGCCTATAACTCTCTAGTGGTATTAATTAATACAGAGACAATGTTTCGATATTTAGATGAAACATTGGTGTTGGATAAAGAATGTCCGAGGACTAATAACCCTATTGAAGGCGGAGTAAACGCACAACTCAGACGTTTATTGCGTTACCATCGAGGGATGTCTGTAGAAAAACGCATAAAAGCGGTCTTTTGGTGGTGTTATTTACACTCACCAAGACCGCTTTCTGCAAAAGAAATACTTAAGGTAATGCCAACTGATGCAAGTATTTCTAAAATATATAGTTCTATGAATGAAAGAGCCCAACTTCAAGGCATAATTCCAACTTGGGGGGATGCCATTTCTTGGGGTGATTTGCATAACTATGACAAATTATCTTTCAATGATTGGGATTAAAGTACCAACACGTTTTGTCCTATAACCCCAATTTTCTTATTATAATTACTTCCGATAATATATCGTTATCGGAAGTAATTTAAAAACAAAAAAACTAGCCTATATTTCTATAAGCTAGTTTATGTAAGTTACTTTTAAAAATAACAAGAATGCACTCATTATTAATCAAAGGATTCCATTTCTTTAATATATGCAGCTAATAATGGCTCATCTATGGTGACTTTATCAAATTTAGGTTCAATGCCTATGTGGCCTTCATAATCCATGAGACCATATTTACTATTAGACTTATAAACATATAAGTCTTTATAGAATGATGTTATATCGTCATCATAATTCGGTAATTGGAATAATTCATATCCTGTGTTAGTATCTATGACATATTTTCTTTGGCCTTTAGTTGCGGTCGTCACCTTATTCAATACATAATTAGGCTTTGATGTATCTATACTATCATATCCATCATTATATAAAATACCTAAATGCGCATTAAATATTTGAACACCTTTTGAATGTTTCAATACAAAACTACGATCACTTAATCGTTCATAGGAATCAAATTCAAAAGGTACAACTGTTTTATTTAGCGAATCAATAATACCATACTTACGATTTTTATCAGTAGCTATAAAATAATCAAACTTTTTACCTAAATGTTTGATTGATGTATATACTGCAGGAATTACTAATGTATTCTCATTTGTTCTCATTCCGTACAATGTATTGCCTTTTTTATCTATTTCTGTAAATAAAACATATTCATTTGATGGTGATCTACTGAAAAACTTCTCGGTAGAAAAGTCACCATATCCAGAACCATCACCTGTAGTTGATTTCTCATAGTTATTTGTATGTATTAGGTTCAGAGCTTCACTTTCACTTAGTAATATTCCCTCATCTGTTACGTATTTTATATATCCATCAGCAGTATGTATTTCAAACAAATTCTTTTTATCTACTGCTGACCAATAAAATTTAATATTCTCCCATCCACCCTTTATGGGATTATTCATGATTTGAATACCATTACTTTTATCATATAAATACCAATAGTCCCCTTTTTGTCCTAATATTAATTTATCATTGATAGCGCTATAGTTATGTACTACATCATTAATAGCATAGGTACCATTAGAATTAACTAGTTTAAAACCTCCATCGGTTAAGGCTCTAGCATAATAGTAATCAAATTCATATTCATAGCCTGCAGGTAAATAAGCTATGTTACTTAAATTAACATATCGTTTTTGACCATTTTCATAAAAGGATCCATACACAAATTCATTAGAGGCTTTCATATAATCTATGTGTAAGTTATCATATGGACCAAGTATCCAACTCCCTTTTTCATCGACGATAGTATTACCAGCTGGGGATTCTAAGGTAATATATTCTTTTGCAGATGTTATATTACATGCAGCCAATGCTATAGCTAATCCTAATATAAATTTTCTCATATATAGATCTCCAGTAAACAAAACAATAATAATTAATCTCATAATACCATAATTAACTTTTTTAATTAAATGATTCCTTTACATACGCTTACAAATTATAACAATCTAATAAGAACTTACTATTTAAATAAAATTGTATATTGAATTTTTTAGAATTAGGTTGTAAAATAATCATATAAGCTATCTAATTTACTCATATCAACTCTTATGGAGGTATTATATGTGCTGGTGTGATATTGTAAGTAAAGCCAAAATTGGCGGTTTAAAACATTTAGGTAATGGTATGGAAAGTTCCTTAAGATTCCTTGCGGAAATTGTTCTTACCCTAAGTATTATTCGTGTACTTGTAAACTGGATCTTTGGTATTTAAAGCTCTAAACTAAATAAGATACTATAAAAGGCGCTTAGTTATCTAAGCGCCTTATTTATATTCAATTATATTTGATGATTAGTTGTATCACAGCTAATATATTCTACAACTATTTGGCAAATATCTCCATCCCTATCAATACCCCAATATACAGGATAAAGACCACATCCGTATCCTGAGCGTATCATAGGAAATGATAAATTGGTATCTGGAATTTCAAAAATAATCCAATCTCCGAAAGGTTGTTGATATTTAGGATTATCTAATGCATTTTGTTTAAACTTTTCCTCTAATAAATCTAAGTAAATATTACCATTTGGATAGTTTTGATACCATTGATCTTCAAATTTTTTATAAGCCTCTGCTGTAGCTACATCAACAATGGTTGCCAAAGCACTATCTACAGAAAAGCCAACAAAACTTTCCTCACCGGTTAATTCAGAAAGGTCTTCATCGCCAATAAGCGCTAACTCATATCGTACTGGTTTTGTACTTTTAAATAACACTCTAGTTAAAACATAACCATAATCATTTGGACCTAATTCAGCAACTAATGTTTCAACGGGATATGTCCCAGGTTCAACACTCCTAAAATAAGGAAGATTTTCTAAAGTACCTAGATTTACAACGGGATCACATGCAAAGATATGTCCTGTTGTAAATGTAAAATCACCCATTGGTAATCTATATAACTTTTTATCAAATAGTTCTTCAGCATTAAATATATCATCATAATTGATAGGTGCCTCTAATTTTCCTTCACTATTTAATTGATCATATATAGTTAGCCATTCTTTAGAAAGCTGATTCCTCATTAGTATTTTCTCCTAAAATTTATGAAATACATTATAAATTAGAGATTACTGATACGCTTCGCTACAATCAATATATTCCATAATAAGTTGGCAGATTTGTCCATCTTTATCAAATGCCCAGTATACAGGGTATAAACCATCACCAAAACCAGATTGAATCATTGGTACAGTTAATTCTGTTTCAGGGATGGTAAAGTTAATCCAGTCCCCTTTAGATCGTTGGTATTGAGGATATGCCATAGCATTTAATTGGAATAAATCGCTATAGTAATCATCATAAATGTTCTTATCAGGATAGTTAGTATGCCATTGATCGTAGAACTTTCTGTAGGTCTCAATTGTTTCAGCATCCACAACTGTAGCAAGACCAGAGTCTACCGGGAAACCGATGAAGCTTTCACCATCATCTAGAATTTCAATATCTTCTGTACCTTTCAAAGCTAATTCGTAGTTTACCGGCTCATTTCCATTAAATATAACACGGCTCGCCACATAACGATATTGATTTGGTTCCATTTCAATGATTTTAGTTTCCAATAGATACGTGCCTGGTTCTACCGTTCTAATATAGGTATCAGGTTTGCTCGGTAACGTTACCAATGGGTCACAACATGTAATATGACCTGTTGGGAAGTTTACAGTCCACATAGGCAATGTATGTAAAGGAAACCCTTTTAGCTCTTTACGAGCGAATAAATCGTGATATGGTACAGTAGGTTTTAACTTACCTTCAGAGCCCAATCGGTTGAATGTTTGAATCCATTCGCTAGTTAATGTAGATTTATCCATGTTACTCCTCTGCTTCGTATTTACAATGAATATATTCGCCCTCTAATACTTCGTAGGCTGCTGTTTTACGTATAATTTGCTTTACTAAGGTATCTAGCTTTGAACCATTTGAATAGTCTGCTGGTGCATAATACCGAATACGATGATGACGCATCATTTTATATACCTTATCTTTATCCTTTTTAATAGGATCATATACACCTATGGAATGACCACCATTGGCATTTACAAGGCTCATGCAAGGAATATCTGTATCGCTATCCCCAATATAGATCATATTCCGGAACGGCACTCGTTGATTTTCAGGCTTAATATAATCATTAACACCTGTATCATTAATATCGAGAATTCCTTTTTGTATGCGGAATAAAAATTGTGTTTTATTTGTATAGTTAATAGCTTGAGCTGGCCATACGGCTACGCCTTTATCATCGAACATAAATGCACTAGCATAGATTTTGGTGAAAGCCCCCTCTTTTGCCATTTCAGTGCCTTCAATCATGTCTTTTAAGCCAGAAGAAATGATGTAATGCTCAATGCGTACACCATGTTCTAAACCATAGTCCCGAATACGTTCAAACCAAGTACGAACGCCTTCGTATAGTTCTACTTGATTGCCATATTCCATAAGCTTTTCTTTCGTTACATAGAAATGGCCTACAGCCTCTTGAATCATCTTGTACATATAGGCTAAGTTATTATCCATGTCATTCTTTTTAGCCAATTCATTCGATTCTTGCCAGAATTGTTTAATTTGCTCTTCGTTATAGCCAACAGATTGAATAAAACCTTGTGCCTGCATATCATCAGGGGTTAAGGTTTTATCAAAATCGTAGCACATGGCTAGTACTGGCATAGACGCTTCAGAAGATTCTAAGGATTCTTTACTGTCAGTCTTATAGGTGATCATAATCCACCTCCTTGTAATAATACATAAACAATTAAAAGTCGTTTAACTCTCTTATATTCTTGAGGTGACCCAACACCTTTTGTTTATATTTTACACGATACGTCAATGTTTTGAGTTTCGTAATTCCCCATAATTCTAGTTAAAATAAGCTATCTTGTGTAAAAGTTTCGTCTACAATCCAGCTCTTATCCGTGCTTTCTTTGATAATTGCTGTTTTTGAAAGTGATCCAATGAGTAAGCTAGAATTTGGATCATGTTTCATTTGATTTTGGCGAACTACAGCTTGATTCGTATTGGCATAACAATAACGACAGAAATGACTACAAGTGTCATAGGCACCTATATCACCATGTAAATAACAATTACACTCTGGTCTAGCTGGTGTTCGTTTCGGTGCTTTTAATTTTACGTTCCAAGCACGTTCATAACAGTCTAGTGTAAGACAGCCCTCTACATTAGCACCTAATTCTTTGAAAACGTCCCCTTCTCCACAGGTTTTAAGTATCATTTGATGAGAATGAGCTATAGATACTAATTCTTTAATAATCTTCGTCTGAATATCTAAACTCGGTCTATAGCCTTCAGGAAAATTATGAGCTACCTTATCAAAGATATCTAAAAAACTAACGATAACTGTATCAGTATAGCCCTTTAAAGACTTTGCCATTTTATAAAAGCTTTCAAAATGAAAATCTATGGTATATTCATTGGTTAAAATAATTGGATCATAGCGCCACACCATAGACTGAGGATTAAGCTCATTGGAAATATGTTTAAAACCATCTATTATAGACTCATATGGCGGTACATAGGGCTCAATATCACGTCCATAAGGTGTTATCGTCATATGCCAATATTGCCGATACTCTTCAATTTCATTTATTAATGGTATAAATGGCAAGGGATTTTTCGTACAAAAAGCAATACCATCTACTACTTCGCGATTAATAGTATAACGCGTTATTTGTAGTGGATTATAAGGATTTCGAACGTCTACGAAACCTTCATGTATACGATTAATCAGCCATTGACCATAAAAGGCAGGTATATCTGTACGTTGTCCAGTTTGTAATATCATAGCGCTGCCCTTTCATTAAACAAAATATAAAAATATTATAACATATCTATCCCTATGTATTTATAGTATAAATGTGATTTTTGCTGTATAGTTTATTCATTGTTTATGGTACTATAAAGATTATAAAATATGAGGAGAACTAACGTATGAACGATATTTTTGAACAGAACCATCCTATGAAGGATGATAAAAAATTTATTACATCCTATTGGACAGATCGAGCTCACGATTTTGGAGCTTTACGAGCTAAAGAATTAGAGAGCCCTAAACTTAAATTATGGAGAGATGAACTAACGAGTCATATCTTTGATTCTGATCGCTCTTTACGTATTTTAGACATTGGTTGTGGTGCAGGCTTCTTTAGTATTATCCTCTCTCAACTAGGACATACAGTACACGGCATCGATATTACGCCTAATATGATAGACGAAGCAAATCAACTGGCAGAATCCCTTGATAGTGATGCTACCTTCTCCGTCATGGATGCCGAAAATCTTAGCTTTGACTCCAATACCTTTGATATCGTTGTAGCCCGCAATGTAACATGGAACTTACCACATCCAGATAAAGCCTATGCTGAATGGTTACGCATCATTCGTCCAGGCGGTTTAATCCTCAATTATGATGCGGAACATGCTCGCAATCACCATGACTTACCACAATCTGTTCATCATGCCCATGAACATGTAAGCAATGACTTAAAAGAGCGGTGCCATACGATTTATCATATGCTTGAAATTTCTTCCTTTACACGCCCTCAATGGGATAAAGAACTACTCACAAAGTTAGGTGCTAGCTCTGTTAGCGTTGATACCACCGTAGGATCTCGTATTTACAGTGAAGAAGATGAATTTTATATTCCTGTACCAATGTTCTTGGTGAAAGTAATAAAATAGCATTTATAGTAAAACATTATAAAATAAACCCACTCCATATAATATGTATCCCTTTATTAGTTATATAGTAAAGGAACATATCATACTATGAGTGGGTTTTCTTGTATTTATTATTTCTTATTGTCTTTGATGATAGAATCATCAAAGTAACATAGCAGTACCTCGCATGCAAACTTATATTATATAAATACAAACCTAAGTAGTACTACAATAGACAACAAGAAGTTAATCAATTACAGATATAGTTTTTACTAAAATATTAGTTACTGAAATACTCTTGAGCCTTAGTGATTTCTGCGCGAAGTTTTTCTTCATCAATAGTAAGCAATTCTTTGTCTTTCATAAGAACTTTGCCACCTACAATTGTAGTATTTACATCAGAACTGTTTGCAGAGTATACAAGTGCCGCTAAATCGTTGTAACGTGGCATCCAGTGCATACCAGATACGTCATATAGTACGATATCTGCACGATAGCCTTTCGCTAAAACACCAAGGTCTGTATAACCAAGTGCTTTCGCTCCTTCTACAGTGCCCATATGCCAAGCTGCTTGTGCAGGAATCGCTTTAGGATCGTAGAGACGTGCTTTATGTAAGGTAGCCGCAAGGCGTACTTCTTCAAGCATGTCCGCATTATTATTAGATGCGGAACCATCCGTGCCAAGCCCAACAGTAATACCTTTACCGATCATTTCAGGAACGGGTGCAATACCACTTGCTAATTTAAGGTTAGATTGCGGATTATGTGCTACTGCTACATTGTTTTCAGCCATAATTGCCATATCTTCATCTGTAACATGAACACAGTGTGCAGCTAATGTAGTATTCCAGAATAAACCTAGGTCATGCATATGAGCGATTGGAGTTTTACCTGTAGCTTTCATTACATTCTCCACTTCCCCTTTAGTTTCAGACAAGTGCATGTGAATGCCACAGTTTAATTCATGAGATAAGGAGATAACCTTCTCCATATAAGCATCTGGACAAGTATATGGCGCATGTGGTCCAAGTAATACCTTGATGCGGTCATTATCAAAGCCATTCCATGTACGGAATAAATCAGCATTCTCAACTAATGCTTGATCTGCTGTTGGAGAAACACCTGCTAAGCCACGAGATAATACAGAGCGAATACCCGTTTCTTTTACTACCTCAGCGGTAGTATTCATAAAGAAATACATGTCGCTAAAGGTTGTAGTACCAGTGCGTAGCATTTCCGCAATGCCAAGTTGTGTGCCATAACGTACGTAATCATCGTTTAGTTTAGCTTCTGTCGGCCAAATCGCAGTTTCAAGCCATTCCATAAGCTCAAGATCATCTGCATAGTTTCTAAATAGCCCCATCGCAATATGAGTGTGCGTATTTACAAGACCTGGCACTGCCAATTGGCCTTTACCATCTAGTACGTCCTTAGCAGCATCTTTTGCTTTAATAGCATCACTATCCTTTAAAATAGCTGTAATATAGCCATTTTCAATTTCAATAGCATGATTTTTAAGAACGCCCTCATCGGTGAGGACGTCTACATGAGTAATCAATAAATCGGACATAGTCTTCCCTCATAGGTATAACCGAGCCATAAAAGCTCGGTTATAGTTATTAATTCTGAAAGTATATAGTAGTAATAATACACCTAAGCCTATCATTTACTATTACATTTCCATTCAATATTAGTTTACTTTTGTTAAGTAGTCGATTTGTTCTTGTGTCAAAGAATCTAAATCATAGCCCATAGAGTTCAATTTAAGTTTAGCGATTTCCACATCTAATTCATGAGGCAATACATATACTTTTGGCTCCATTTCTTTGCCGTTTTTCAAGATATGCTCTGCAGCAAGAGCTTGCATAGCAAAGGACAAGTCCATGATTTCTGCTGGGTGACCATCACCAGCTGCAAGGTTAACTAAGCGACCCTCAGCCAATACATATAGTTTACGGCCATCAGCCATCGTATAGCCTTCGATATTTTGACGAACACGCTCATGGCTTACAGCAAGATCAGCTAATTCAGCTACATTTACTTCACAGTCGAAGTGACCTGCATTACACATGATTGCTTTATCTTTCATCACTTCGTAATGTTCTTTTACAATAACATCTTTACAGCCTGTTACAGTACAGAAGATATCGCCCACTTTAGCTGCTTCAATCATAGGTAACACTTTGAAGCCATCAAATACAGCCTCAACGGCTTTAATAGGATCTACTTCAGTTACATATACGTGTGCACCAAGGCCTTTTGCACGCATAGCAACGCCTTTACCGCACCAACCGTAACCAGCAACTACAACATTTTTACCTGTTACAGTTAAGTTAGTAGTACGCATGATACCGTCCCAAACGGATTGGCCAGTACCATAACGATTATCGAAAAGATATTTACAATAAGAGTCATTTACAGCAATCATAGGGAATGTTAATTGTTTAGCATTCTCTAATGCGTATAAACGATGTACCCCTGTTGTAGTTTCTTCGCTACCACCGATAAGGCGTTCTTTAGCGTCTTGACGTGTAGTATGTAACAAGTTTACAAGGTCACCACCGTCATCGATGATGATATGTGGTTTATGATCTAATGCTTTATGAAGGAAATCAAAATATTCTTCATCTGTGCAATCATACCAAGCATATACAGTGATGCCCATATCTACAAGGCCAGCAGCAACATCGTCTTGTGTGGACAATGGATTAGAACCAGTTACGATAACATCAGCACCACCGCGTTTTAAAACAGTTGCAAGATATGCTGTTTTTGCTTCCAAGTGAACGCTAACAACAATAGTTTGGCCTTTGAAAGTTTGTTCCGCTTCAAAACGATCGCCTAATGTATTTAAGGTAGGCATAAAGTTGGAAACCCAATCAATTTTTTTACGGCCTTCTGCTGCTAAGTTAATATCTCGAATTAAGGATTGCATAATAACTCCTTTTACTAATATGAGTTGATATAGTTAAAATAAAGATTTGATATAGTTAAAATAAAGATTTAATAGTAAACCCACTTGGATTTGTTTGTTATTTAGATTCTACAATTTGGCGTAGCTTACCGATTGACTCTTCGTAATTTGGAGTCAATACACCTTCTTCAGTGATGATAGCAGTCACGAGGTCATGAGGTGTTACATCAAATGCAGGATTGAGTACACCAATGCCATTAGGAGCTGTTTGAACACCATGTAGAGATGTTACTTCATAATCGTCGCGCATCTCGATAGGAATATCGCTACCATTTTCCAAAGTAAAGTCAAATGTACTATAAGGTGCCGCCACATAAAACGGAATATTATGGAATTTAGCGAGAACGGCTACACCATAAGTACCAATTTTATTAGCTACATCACCTTTTGTAGTGATGCGGTCCGCACCGACGATTACAGCATCAATAAGGCCTTGCTGCATAGCATAAGCAGCCATATTATCTGTTTCTAATGTTACAGGGATACCATCTTCGTGAAGCTCAAAAGCAGTTAGACGAGCACCTTGTAATAATGGACGTGTTTCATCGGCATATACCCGTTCTAGTTGACCATTTTCATGGAGCTTACGGACAACACCAAGCGCAGTACCTAAACCACCAGTAGCTAGTGCACCAGCATTGCAATGGGTTAAGATGCGAATATTGTTCTTACCTTCAAATAATGTAGCCCCTGCTTCGGCCATACGACGGTTCAAAGATACGTCTTCTTCGTGAATGATAATAGCCTCTTTAGTAATAAGGTCTACTACTTCACTCATAGAAGACATACTTGCCACATTAGCTTTTACAAGAGACATAACACGATCTACAGCCCATGCCAAGTTGATTGCGGTAGGACGTGTTTCCTTTAATGTTTCACTAAAGTCATATAGACTCGTTAATTGCTCACCAAATGGAATCTCTTGGCGACCTGCTTCCATAGCCGCTAAGATTAAACCATAGCTAGCTGCTACACCGATAGCTGGAGCCCCACGAACGCGAAGCATCTTAATAGCCTCAGCTACTTGGCGCCAATCAGTACAGTGCACATAGGAAATCTCTGTTGGTAATTTAGTTTGATCTAATAATACTAGCGTATCTTTACGCCATTCAATATTAATCATAGCGTCTCCTTCGATGAACTATTGTTTTCTAGTATAAATGGATTATAATTTAAAACCACCATATTCGTGCATGCGATTATGAGCATCATAGCGAGCATCTACATCGATTGCATCAATAGTACCTAAGATAAGAGATTTAAGTTGAGCCGCCATATCACCCATCATTTCTACTACTTCACCATGAGTCAAGGCAGCGTCGGAAATACCTGCTGCATAGTTTGTAATCATAGAAATTGTGGAATAAGCCATTTCAGCTTCGTTAGCAAGATTTACTTCTGGTACATTCGTCATACCAACTGTATCGCCACCGAGCATGTGGAACATTTTAATTTCCGCTGGTGTTTCAAAACGAGGACCTTCTGTACATACATAAGTACCACCGTTATGAATTGTAAGACCTTGTTCTGTGCCAACCTTTTGAAGAATATTACGCAATTCAGGGCAGTAAGGATTTGTTACATCAAGATGTGCTACTGGACGGTCACCACCTTCATAGAATGTAGTGATGCGGTTCTTAGTGAAATCTAAGAATTGGTCAGTCAAAACAAAATGACCAGGCTTGAAGTTTTCATTCAAGGAACCTACCGCAGTTGTAGAGATAATAAATGTAACGCCTAATTTTTTGAGCCCCCAAATATTAGCACGATAATTGATTTTATGTGGAGGAATTGTGTGATCTTTGCCGTGACGAGCAACAAAGATGACTGTTTTTCCGTGGTATGTACCTTGTACATAATCTATTTCACCATATGGTGTCATTAAGGATTCTTCATGAATATTTTCAAAGATGGACGGATCATAAACGCCAGTACCACCAATTATGCCAATTGCACTCATTGTGACCTCCTAATATTAATAACTCTTATCTTTTATTTTCTCATAGAATACAAAAACAGGCTATAGGAAAAACCATATAGCCTGTAATTTTTATAAAGGTTATTTTATTCTTAATAGTAATTATTGTACGGGACCTTTTGGTTCGAACATATCTTGTAATTCTTCACGACTGAAATGATATTTTTCATTACAGTAATGACATACAAGCTCTGTAGTTTCGTCTTCTAGAATAGCCTTTTTATCGTCTTCACGCAATGTCATAAGAACACCGGCAAAGCGGTCGCGACCACAGCGACATTGGAAGTTAACAGGCTCATTATATACCTCATTAACAGTTAGGCCGTCTAATACGCGCTCCATCAGACCTTTACCATCTGGATGTGCTTTCAAATATTCTGTAATAGGACCTAGTTCATTAATATTTTTCTCTACTTGCGCCAATGCTTCATCAGTAGCATCAGGCAAAGCTTGTACGATAAAACCACCGGCTACAACGGTATGGTAATCTGGATCTACCAATACGCCAAGGCTGATGGTAGACGGTACTTGCTCAGAGGCATATAAATAGTAAGCTAAGTCCTCTGCTACTTCACCACTTTGAATTGGGCTTGTAGAGGTATAGTCTTGGGCCAATTGTGTAAATCTCGTAACCTGTACTTCCCCATTATGACCTACTGCAGCGCCTACATCAAGCTTACCAGCATGCTTCAAAGGTACGTCAACATGAGGTTCATCTACGTAGCCTCGAACCGTATTATCAGAAAAAGCATCTACGTGAACTACACCTAGTGGACCATCACCTTTGATGCGTAGGCTTACATTTTCATGGTTTTTAAAATCACCTGCTAATAAAATAGCACCTGTCATAGCTCGACCAAGAGCCGCAGTTGCTACAGGCCATAAATCGTGACGTACACGAGCAGTTTCAACTGTATCTGTTGTTACAGCTAAAGACATACGAACCCCTTCTCGGGTAGTAAAACGTTTAATATAATCCATTCTATCAATCCTTATGTTTACTTAATCTATTTAGATATATTTTTATGTTGCTTATATAGTATATCACGTCAAATATGTACATTCAAATTATAGAGAATATATGTTCGTCTAGACTGTTTTTAATGTAAAAGAACATATTTTCGATATTATAAAAACACCCAGTATCATAAGACACTGGGTGTTTTGTATATAATTCTTAGATTTGATCGATAAGGTTAACCATTTCAATAGCGCCCATAGCACAATCATAACCTTTGTTACCCGCTTTAGTACCTGCACGTTCGATAGCTTGTTCAATGTTTTCTGTAGTTACTACACCGAACATAACAGGAACACCTGTTTCTAAAGAAACATGAGCAATACCTTTAGCTACTTCATTACATACATAGTCATAATGAGTGGTAGCACCACGAATTACGGCACCAACACAAATAACTGCATCGTATTTACCAGATAAAGCAGCTTTTTTGGCAATCAAAGGAATTTCATAAGCACCAGGAACCCAGATTACAGTGATATCTTCTTGTTTAACATCGTGACGAAGTAAGCAGTCTTCAGCGCCACCGATTAATTTAGATGTAATGAACTCGTTAAAACGAGAACCAATAATAGCAAATTTTTTACCAGTACCTAATAAGTTACCTTCTTGAACCATCATGATAATGACCTCCTATATTCCATTTAGGAATTGTATATGTAACGATTGAGCGATATGCTGACAGGTGACGATTAGTCATCTAACATATGACCCATTTTTTCTTCTTTTGTTTTCAAGTAACCTGCGTTGAATTTGTTTGCCGCAATGATGAGCGGTACACGACTAGTTACATTGATACCCCAATGTTCTAAGCCATGGCGTTTTTCAGGATTATTCGTTAACAAGCGAATGCTCTTAATACCTAAGAAACGAATGATTTGCGCTGCTAAGGAGTATTCACGCATATCTGCAGGGAAGCCCAATTGTTCGTTAGCTTCTACAGTATCAAGGCCTTGCTCTTGTAATGCATAGGCTTTAATTTTATTTGTTAAACCAATGCCACGACCTTCTTGACGCATGTATACTACAACGCCTTGACCTTCTTTTTCGATAGCACGTAACGCATTATCTAATTGTTCACCGCAGTCACAACGTTTAGAGCCGAACACATCGCCAGTTAAACATTCAGAGTGAATACGTACAAGAACATCGCTACAGTTTTGCACATTACCTTTGACGATAGCTAAATGCTCTTTTTTATCTAATTCATTTTTGAATACAAAAATACTGAAATCACCAAATTTAGTAGGTAATTTACAACAAGCACCAAGATCAACCATGTCTTCATGCTGTTTACGGTATTCAATAAGCTCTGCTACGGAAGCAATTTTCAAATCATGCTCTTTCGCAAACTCCATGAGATCTGGTAGACGTGCCATATCACCATCATCTTTTGTAATCTCACAAATAACAGCTGCCTCTTGTAGACCTGCTAAGCGGCAAAGATCGATAGATGCTTCTGTATGACCTTGGCGTACTAGAACGCCACCCTCTTTATATACTAAAGGGAACACATGACCAGGACGACGGAAGTCTTCAGGCTTAGCATTAGGATCTAATAGTTTTTGAATTGTATAAGCACGTTCTGCTGGAGAAACGCCTGTTGTAGTATCTACATGGTCAACAGTAACGGTGAAAGCAGTTTCATGGTTATCTGTATTTTTGGCAACCATAGCAGGAATGCCAAGCTTTTCTAAAGCTTCACGGCGCATAGGTGTACATACGATACCACGTGCGTATTTAACCATAAAATTAATATTTTCTTGTGTAGCAAACTCTGCAGCGATGATAAGATCGCCTTCGTTTTCACGGCTTTCATCATCAACAATAATAACAGGTTTACCAGCTTTAAGGTCTTCTAAGACCTCTTTAATAGAATGTAATTGTTCGCTCATAGGAACGCTCCTTACTCTTTATATAAATCCATTCTCTACTAAGAGGGATTGCATAGATTTCTTAGGTTTATTTTCGGTAGGTTCACTACCGAGATTCATAAAATGACGAATGTATCGACCAGCGATATCCGTTTCTAGATTAACCTCCGTACCAATATGGGCAGAACCTAAAATAGTTTCACCCAAGGTATGAGGAATGATAGATACGGAAAAACTGCTGTCCGTTCGTCGCATAATGGTGAGGCTAATACCATCGATCGTAATGGACCCCTTATAAATAACGTAATCCATTACGGATTTCGGGGCCTCTACGGTAAAGATAATAGCATTATCCGTTTGTTCGCGATTAATGATGCGACCCGTCCCATCTACGTGACCTGCCACAATGTGACCACCAAATCTACCGTTGGCGAGCATAGCACGCTCTAAGTTGACTGGTTGATGAACTTTCAAATTTGTAAAAGTAGTCATCTTGATTGACTCAGGCATAACATCAGCTGTAAATACGCCATTACCAATCGTTGTAGCCGTCAAACATACACCATTAACAGCTACGGAGTCACCTATTTTTAAATCACTAAATATTTTATTCCCTCGAATTGTTATGGCTAAGGATTTAGGGCCCTTTTTAATGCTCTCAACACGGCCGATTTCTTCAACGATTCCCGTGAACATAAGTGCCCCTCCTTCCTTGACGATACGCTTCGATGCGAATGTTATTATCTAATATTTTAGTCTTTGTAAAAGTTAACTGTGGAGAAGATTCTAAACTTTCAAAGCCACGACCACCTACAGCGGGCGTTGCCTCAGTACCACCGATAATTGTATTTCCTATATAAGTTACAACTTTATCAAAATTCATCGTTTCTACAAAGGAGCTAATGATAGCTGAACCACCTTCAACAAGAACTGAGGTATAACCGATTTCACCAAGTTTAGTTAAAATATCATCAATGGATAATTTTTTAATATCTATTACAATATCTGTACTCTTACTTTTACGAGTGGATATAGATTCGACAACCGTAACAATGGCACCTGCGTTTTCTAAAGCTTGAATTCGATCCTTCGGACAACCTGTAGATACAAAGATATGAACCTTACGATTTTCTACTTCAAACACACGACTTGTGGTAGGTGTTCTACCTAGACTATCTAAGATAATTACATCCGGCTGATGAACATGAATCGGTTCATCAAGTATGCTTGTATCTAATAAAGCCTCTGATAATTCAGTATCAGTTAAACGACAGTTTAATTGAGGATTATCTGCCAAAATTGTACCAATGCCAATGAGCATAGCATCATGTGTGGCACGCAGTACATGTCCATCTCGGCGGGAGGACTCATTCGTAATCCATTGAGATTGACCTGTAAAAGTGGCAATCTTACCATCTAGTGACATGGCACTTTTAATAGTTACAAAAGGTTTACCTGTCTGTATATATGTAAAGAAATGTTCATTTAGTTCAGCACATTCCTCACTACATACGGGGCAAACAACCTCTATGCCTGCTTCACGGAGTAAATCCATGCCCTTTCCAGCTACTAGTGGATTAGGATCTGTACTACCTACTACGACTTTAGCTATGCCAGCCTCGATAATACGCAGCGCACAAGGTGGAGTTTTACCATAATGAGAGCATGGCTCTAATGTTACATATAAAGTAGCACCCTTAGCATTATCACCAGCTTGGTTTAGGGCATGAACCTCAGCATGAGCTGTACCAGCTTTGTGATGATAACCTTCACCGATTATTGTATTGTCTTTAACCACTACGGCACCCACCAAAGGATTTGGCGAGGTGTGACCTGTGGCTAATTTTGCCAGTGCAATGGCGCGTTTCATATATGCTACGTCATCCACCATATCACCTCAATAAAAAAAGGACTATATACATAGTCCTTGGGTAATCATAAATACGCACGTCAAATGTGCCTCGTCTTTTCTCATCCAGACTGTACTGTCGGTATCGGAATTACACCGATTCATACCTAAAAGGTTCGCGGACTATACCGCCGGTAAGGAATTTCACCTATCCCCAAAGACTCATCTATTTTGTTTCTGAATTAATAGTAACACTTTTATTAAGGTTATGCAACAATAAGAGTTTTGTATTGAGAAAAGATATTAAATATATAACCTAGAATAAAATAACTATTATTATATTTCTATTTTTATTAGATTGAAAATATATTATAATAACAATATAAACATATATATTATGTATACATAAAATAGTAACATTTATCACATAATTACACTACAAAGATGTCTAATATAATATATATGGTTTTGAGAATTTCACTCAATTGATAGTATTTATTAAATATAGGTGATAATATGGCAAAAAAACGAATTTCTGATGTACTTATAGAAGTCTTAGCCAATGCAGGTATCGAACGTATTTATGGTATCACTGGCGATAGTTTAAATTCTGTAAACGATAGTTTACGTCGCAATGGTAAGATTGCTTTTGAACATGTTAGACATGAAGAAACAGCAGCCTTTGCTGCAGGTGCAGAAGCTTCTTTAACTGGAAAACTTACAGTTTGTGCAGGTAGTTCTGGTCCTGGTAATTTACATTTAATCAACGGTCTCTTCGATTGTCATCGCAATCGTGTTCCAGTATTGGCTATTGCGTCTCATATTCCGCAATCTGAAGTAGGCTTAAATTACTTCCAAGAAACACATCCAGAAAACTTATTCAAAGAATGTTCTTGTTTCTGTGAACTTGTTTCTAATCCAAAACAAATGCCAGAAATTCTTTTCCGTGCTATGAATGCAGCAGTCGGTAATCAAGATGTTGCCGTTATAGTCCTTCCTGGCGATGTAGCAGTAATGGAAACGGAAATTGATGAATTACCAGTATGGCATCACCCTCGCTTACCTCATATCGTTCCACAACGCGAAGATATAGAAGAAATGTCCGCTCATTTAGAAAAAGGTGAACGCATTACCCTCTTCTGTGGTGCAGGTTGTGAAGGTGCGCATGACGAAGTAGTAGAATTAGCAAAACGTTTGCAAGCACCTGTCGTGCATGCTTTTAGAGGTAAAGAATGGGTTGAATGGGACAATCCATATGATGTTGGTATGACAGGCCTATTAGGCTATACATCCGGTTATCGTGCTATAGAACAATGCGATACACTCGTTATGCTTGGTACAGACTTCCCTTACCGTCCATTCTATCCGGAAACTGCTAAGGTAATCCAAGTTGATAGAGATCCTAGTGCGTTAGGTCGCCGTGTACCTCTTACACAAGGGATTATTGGTACCGTAAAAGATACATTAAAAGAGTTGTTACCTCTCGTAGGTCAACGTGAAAATACTGAATTTATTGATACAATACGTAAGGAATATACAAAATTCAGAGAGAATTTGGATAGCTATGCTGCGGCTGAACCAGATGGTGTAGCAATTCATCCTCAATACTTTGTAAATCGTCTTAATAAATTAGCTGCCGAAGATGCCATCTTTACCTTTGACGTAGGTACTCCAGTTATTTGGACTGCTCGCCACTTGAAAACAAATGGTAAACGCCGCATCTTAGGTTCCTATAACCATGGTTCCATGGCCAATGCTATGATGCATGCCATCGGCGCTCAAAATGCATGTCCAAACCGTCAAGTCATTTCCCTCTCCGGTGATGGTGGCTTCACTATGATGATGGGTGAAATGCTAACGTTAAAACAATTAAATCTACCAATTAAAATCTTCGTATTTAATAATGAAGAACTTAGCTTCATTGCAATGGAAATGAAAGCTTCTGGTTACTTAGACTATGCTACAGACTTTGTAAATCCAGACTTCGGAAAACTTGCTGAAGCAGCTGGGATTAAAGGTGTGAGCATCCAAAACTCCAGTGAAGTAGATGAAAAAATTAAAGAAGCACTCGATCATAATGGTCCAGTAATCGTCAATGTTCGCGTAGATAAACAAGAACTTGCTATGCCTCCAAAAATTGCTTACCAACAAGCGAAGGGCTTCAGTAAATACTTGATTAATGCAATCCTTGATGGCCGTGGTACAGAACTTAAAGAAATGGCCAAAACAAACTGGATGAAGTATAAATCCTTATACTAAAAATCTGCCAAATTTATAAAACCTGCCAAACTAAATAAACTGCAAAACTTTCAAAAAGAGGTGTCATCAAATGATGATACCTCTTTTTCTTAATTTAATCATATATTGTTATAAAACCTTCAGTCCATCCCCTTAAATTAAGAGTGATAGTAGCTATTCCTAAACACTCTATGCCATGTACTTTAAATATATCCCAGGTTTTATACCACTCTATTGCTTTCTCTGCATATTTTAAAGTACTAAATAAACCTATGTATCCTGAACATGTATAATAATCATCTATATCATAATCATACCAAACACCATAAATTTTGTTGTTTATGATTTCATAACCAACATCATCACCTATATACGCACAATCATTTAAATAATAAGTTGTTATCGAAAATGAATCATCAGCCAAATCAGAAAAACCTATCAAATTTTTTGACTCAGTTAATGCCTTTTCTGCTAATGATAATTTAGAAAAAAAGCCTAGGCCAAAATACTCTGTATAAGGTAACTCATTATTCTTTTTATAGTGAGCTACAGCTTCATATATTGGAACTCTCATAATTAATCAACTCGTTACAAAATAAAAACAATATAAATATGACACTCTAATAATTTCTATCTATAATAATCGTCCTCGTAATCGTCTTTATACCGTATTGCATCAAGATCTGATGGTGACAGCACATTACCTTCTTCATCAACATATTCTCGGAATTCGTTAAAGTATACACCTGGAATATCTGATTCTTCTAACTCAGGTACATCCTCTGGCTCAATGTCCCAAAATTCTATTTCTACAGATTGATTTTTATGCTTATTTATCATGTCCGAACACTCCCTTTATCAGAAAAATCTACTTAAATACAAGAAAATTAACAAAAGTGTTGAATACAATAATAAAGATAATTCGACTATAGATGTTTAATCTACTAATAACATCAGTTAATTTATAAGGCATATTGGTTTCTTTATTAATCTCTTTATTTACAATCTTCTTCAAATAAACCAATTTAAGCATTTCGGATATAGATACTAAGAATAGAACTATAGCAAATATTTTATTACTATAATCAGCAAAAATTAAACCTAAATAAATTACTAAAACTTGGAAGATTTGTATAAATAAAAAAGATTTACTTCTTTTAAAAGAAGCAGATACAAAATATATTTCTTTTGATTTAGCTAGAACTACTATTGTAATAACAGCCATTAATGTTAAAAAAAGAAAAATCATTTTCTCCTCGTAGTATAGTTATAGTAGGTAATATTATTAATTATTAATTGTATTTTAGCAAAATATAGAAAAATAAGCACTATATCCCATTTTGGATATAGTGCCTACTTTGTATTTAAGCCTAACCTTGTATTTTATTATGCCCCAAAGAGTGACATTTGTTCGTCTTCAGGTAGTTCACCACAGCATTTGAGTTCTTTCATAAGATCAATGATGGTGTTAGATACCTTGCAACGACGTTGCAAGTCTTTTAGAGATGTAAACGGACGTTCTTCTCGTTCAGCTACGATAGCATCAGCTACTGTTTCACCTAAGGAATCAATAGCCAAGAATGGCGGCAATAGAGCACCATCTTTAATGCTAAAGCGTCTAGCTTCGGAGTGTTGAATATCTACATTAACAAAACGATAACCCCGTTGGTACATTTCCATAGATACTTCTAAGGCACTCATAAGGTCCTTATCTTTAGGACTGGCGGCGCGATCAAGAGCCTTAATACGATTGAACTCAGTCATTTGCGTTTTAAGGTCACCCGTCATAATGCGCAAATCAAAAGCCTTTGCTCGAATGGAGAAATACGCTGCATAGAAAGCCAATGGGTGGTATACCTTAAACCAGGCTATACGGAAGGCCATCATTACATAAGCTACCGCATGGGCACGTGGGAACAGATAGGAAATCTTTTTACAAGATTCAATAAACCATTCAGGAATATTGTTTTCCCGCATTTCTGCTTCAAACTCAGTCGTCGCTTGCCCTTGTTTATTTCGTTTTTCAATGCCCTTCCCTTTACGTACGTTTTCCATTACGAAGAAGCTATGCTTTCGATCCATACCGCGATGAATCAAGAAGTTCATTACATCGTCACGAGTAGAGATGGCTTCGTTCAATTTACAAGTACCATTTTTAATGAGGTCTTGCGCATTATCGAGCCATACATTAGTACCATGAGAGAAACCAGAGATACGTACTAAGTCAGAGAACGTTTGGGGACGAGAGTCTTCCAGCATGCCTCGTACGAATTTCGTACCACATTCTGGAACGGCCAAGCTAGCTACTTGGTCACCTTGTAATTGCTCAGGTGTTAAGCCAATACCCTCTGTAGAGGAGAAAAGACTTAAAGTACGAGGATCATCGAACGGTATAGTTTTAGCATCTATACCTGTCAAATCCTCTAGCATACGAATGATAGTTGGATCATCATGGCCCAGAATATCGAGCTTAGTCATACGACCTTCGATGGAGTGATAGTCAAAGTGTGTCGTTAATACACCACTTTCCTTCTTATTCGCTGGATGTTGTATAGGCGTAAAGTGATGCACATCCATATCGCGAGGACATACCATGATACCGCCAGGATGTTGGCCAGTAGTATTCTTAACATTGGTAAAGCCTTTTGCTAGATGTTCAAAGAAACCACTGCGAGCTTGAATATCTCGAACTTCGGCGTATTTTTTAACATAACCAAACGCTGTTTTATCCGCAATAGTACCGATTGTACCCGCTTTAAATACATTGTCACGTCCAAATAGTTCTTCCGTATACTTGTGTGCCTTTGCTTGGTAATCACCAGAGAAGTTAAGGTCGATATCTGGAACCTTATCACCTTCGAAACCAAGGAAGATGGCAAACGGAATATCATGGCCATTTGTTTGTAGCGCATGACCGCACTCTGGACAATCTTTACGTGGCAAGTCAAAACCACCTGCATATTCGCCCTTTTCAAAGAATTCAGAATGCTTACAGTTAGGACATACATAATGTGGCGGTAATGGATTTACCTCGGTAATTTCAGACATGGTTGCTGCAAAGGAAGAACCTACAGAACCACGAGAACCAACGAGATAACCATCATCAAGTGATTTTTTTACCAACTTATGAGCAATGTAATACAATACACCATAACCATTGGAGATAATACAATCTAGTTCATAATCGAGGCGCTCTTGTACTACGCGAGGCAATGGATCACCATAAATGGCTTTTGCATTTCTATAACACATTTCTGTGAAAGCTTCATCGGCCCCTTCAATCTTAGGAGAATAGGTACCATCAGGAACTGGCTTAATATCTTCAATGCTATCATTGATAGCACGCGTATTTGTAACAACTATTTCATAAGCTTTTTCTTCACTTAAATAAGGGAAGGATGCCAACATTTCATCGGTGGTACGCAAATGTAAATCCGGTTGTTCATCTGCATCTGGATAGCCACAGGCAGTTAACATGATTTCACGATAAATCTTTTCTTCTGGCGTTAAATAGTGAACGTCACAAGTAGCACATACAGGTTTGTTTAAAGCCTCACCTAACTCGATCACTGTTTTGTTCATATCGATAAGGGCTTGTTCATCTGGCATAAGGCCTTTACGAACTAAGAACATATTATTCGTATGTGGCTGAACTTCTAAATAATCATAGAAGGACGCAACCTCTAATAGTTCTTCCTTGGTTGCACCGCGAACAATGGATTGCATGAGCTCCCCAGCTTCACAAGCAGAGCCGATGATAATGCCTTCACGATGTTCTTCAATAACGGAACGTGGCAAGCGTGGGCGAACCTTGTAATGTTCTAGGTGAGAAATAGATATCATCTTGTACAGATTGCGCAAACCTACCATATTTTTAGCTAATAAGATAATATGGTAACGTTTATCTTTTTCTTTTTTCTTCTTCTTATCTACTACAGGCTCTTCATCACGAGCAACAATTTCATCTTCAATGAGATAGCCTTCTACACCATAAATAACCTTAACGCCTAACTCCTTACCAAGAGCTTGCGCCTCTGGAAAAGCTTGAACAACGCCATGATCAGTAATAGCTACTGCTGGATGACCCCATTTTTTTATTGTTTTGAATAAATCTTTAACAGATACAAGGGCATCCTTATCGCTCATCTTAGTGTGTAAATGAAGCTCTACACGAGAGTCTGGACGATTTTCAGTGCGTTCTACACTAGTCGTTTCCAAAGCTTCAATACTACGAATAGATAGGATATAGTCTTTATCAAAGCGATCATCAAAGTTTACGCTACCTTGTACGCGAACACGTTGTAAACCTTTTAACTGTTTAAGTAAGGCGTCCCCTTCTTCAGGACTATTCGCAAACTTGATGAACTTAATACTATTCGTATCATCTACAATGCTGCCGTTAACGATACTTTTACCAGTCTTAGTATCACGTTTATCTAAGCCTACTAATACACCTTCAAAGATGACACTAGGTGTATCTAAGGTCCCCATAATTTTAGAAGTGACCCCTTCAATTTTAGGGCCTATAATCATACCCTCATCTGTAGGAACATCCTTCGGTGCACGACGAGGATATTTTCCATCCCCTTCACTGCCTTTAGATGTGGATTTTGTAGCGCTTTTTGGAGCAAAACCTTTACTTATTTTAGGTGCACTACTAACAGACGCTACGGTATCATTAACACTAGATGCTGCAACTGTTTGATGAGGTCGAGAAAGGACGACTGGACTATTATTGAAATAACCAAGTTCTACGGCTTCTACGAACGGTGCAAAATCATCAAACTCGGCATAGTCATCTTCATGATCATAGCCAGCAAAGGATTTACCTCTAGGCGCTTGGTTTTTAGCCTCTTCAGCCTCACGTTGCGCTTCTGCGGCCTCAATCCATTCACCAGCACCACAGCCACCGCCATAATAATAGGTATCCAACCCTTCTCCAGTTTCAGTATCTACTTTCCAAGCAAAACAGCATGCTGTATCAGTATTTGTTGGAATATCGTCAAAGGATATGTTCTTCTCCTTATACCAAGCAGATAATCTGTCACGTAGGCTTAGCAGCGTAGAAAATGCAGAGTCTGCTGCTTGTATCATCACATGTTGGCTATGACAGTTCACATAGAAGGAAGATTTCTTATTCTGTTTTGGTACAACACGATAACGTACTTTCATTTTTATCCCTTATACCCACAATAGGTAATACATAAATCTCTAAATCGCCAAATATCGCCCTTACTACTACGACTATCTAGGATAATCTCATACAAACCTTTTAATAAAGCTCGTAATGCTTTCGTAGAAATACGAGAGCTCGCTTCATAAGCAAGTTTGATCGGATACGGTTTAAATGACGAATCATGGTCCTTACATAAGTTTTGTATGGCTTGAACAGACATTCCCGCTTGTCGACATTCATTGACTAGTAGCTGTAAACGTAATTGCCCCTCAATATAGCTCATAGCTCGGTCTAATTCTTTATAGCCAAACATAAACGGAAATAGTTCAAGCAATGTATCAATATCTCGTTTTAACAGAGCCTCTTTAAAGGTGAAAATATTTTTAGCACCATAATCACTGCCATTTTCTTCTAGGAATTCTTTGGTAATGACTTTTTCCCCTGTAATTTGCAAGAAATAACGGTCAAATTCGGTTCTCATGAAAGAAACTGGTACATCTTGCCACAAATCGATGAGATGAGCTACATATTCCTGTGCATCAGGTGTCATTTTAAATCCATTAGACGTACAGTACTGACGTATCCACATCACAAGGTCTGCCCCTTCAAGGCGCTTGCATTGATGATTTGGTATTTTATCCAGAATCTCCTTATTCTGTTTAATCCGTTTATCAATCATATCATGATAAATCAAAAGAATGGGATTATCCCCATTATATTCCATGATGAGCTCATACAATGGAACCCAAGCATCGCTATTTTTGCCGCTTTTACGAATGATAGGCAAGTTAACTAAACAGAATACCTTTTGATCACCAAATAGTGAATCTTCACATAGCTTTTCACTAATCTTCTGTGGGCCAGCTTCATCGTCTAATACGGTCACTGGAAGGTCTGGATAGGCACTTAAAAATTTGCGTTTTTCTTCTTCAATTAATTGTGGCTCATCACCATAAATAAGCTGAATATGTGCCATAGTTCCTCCTTTCACAGATATATATCCTCGATATAGCTGTACCCCATTATATACATGTGTTCTGACGAAGGATCCACATCGCGTAAAGCCCCATGGGGACTTCCAAATAGAACTGTACTAGTAGGTGAAATACGTCCAATTTCAGTCATTACACTGGATCGACTCGTTATATATAATGAATTAGTCTTATCATTTAATTTTAGTTTTTTTTCTCTACTTTGTCCATTATATACGACGATTTGGTTCATACTATTTTTATATACCACCTTTGCAGAACCATTACTATGAAAGTACGCAACTTTTACGCTTTTAGGATGTACGCCATAGGCTCTAATGGCTTGATTGATAAGCCTTTCATTAGGTGCAGTCTTAATATGATCTGGCGCATCGATTAATAGATGTGCCCCTTCATGATTTGGTTCTATACAAAGTAAAACATTGCATTGCTTCATTGGAATATAATGAACTAATGTATACTGATGATGATGCGTAACATAATAGGAAGCACCAAAGGTTAAAATCATTAAAGATAATGATATTACTATATGTACAGTATATCTTTTTCTATGCGTCAAAAAGTACGTAAATAATCCTAATAGTACATAATATATATAGGCACAATAAGGATGCATTATACCAAGCCATAGTAGACTGCCACTACGACCTAATACATGATTTAAATATAAGGATATTCGCAATAGTACATCTACTAAAGACCACATTAACGATATTGGGAGTACATAACTGACTAAAGTACTTACAAATATTAAAACTATGGATATATCTAATAAGGGCGCTACTATACAGGCTGCTAACAAACTAGCAATGCTAATATAGTGAAAGTAATAGAGCTGTAACGGCATAATTAATAACTGTGCAGATACACATAATACTAGCGGTGTTTTTATCCATCTAGGTAGCCACTGTATTCGTTCATATAATACCGTTCCCCATATGAGTAAACCATAAGTCGCCCCAAAGGATAGTTGAAAGCTTACATCAAATAAGGAGAACGGATCATATATGACACATAAAATAGCACATATACATAACGCTTGTTTGGCCTGATATAGTCGTCCTTTTATATAGGCGATACACATGAGTATGCTCATCATCGTAGCACGTAGAACAGGTGCATCACCGCCTACAATACCACAATATATACAAGCAACTATAATACCAAGGATTAAACATGTACGCTTCTTTAACTTAATAAATCGTCCAAGTCCATACACAAGGGCTAATAACAAAGCAATATGCGATCCTGATATGGATAAAATATGGATAAGGCCTGTATAGGAGAAAGCCTTCATTTGGTCTTCTCCCAGTTCACTATAATGACCACCTAAAGCTAATGCTTGAGCTAATACTTTTTGCGGTCCCTCTAGATTGTGACCAATATTTTTATCTATAGATTCGCGTAATACACCAGCAATTAATAAGCCTTTCCTATATAGTTTTTCAAAATAGGTTTCTTTATAGTGAAATGCCTGTAAGTCTTTATTGTTAGCAACTCGGTATATACCATCATAGATACGTCCTCGAGTATTGGAGCTCATATAGCGGCCTCGAAGATTAATACGACCTTCCTCTTCAATGAGAAATAAGGGCTTTGGTGTGCCTTCAACAATTGCATATTCTCCTAGTCGTATGGGATAGTTCGTAGTAGATATCTTTGAGTATACTTGTAAACGCCCCTGTGCTTTAATATAGTCATTTTTTGCAGTATTTTTATAGGGATGTAGGCCATGAATTTCAATAATGTATTTGTAATACTCCTGTCCATTCAAATTTACTGTTTCAGGTGCAGCAACAACCGTACAAAGGTATTCCCCTTCTTGCTGTAAATAATATGATGTATAACTATTAAAATGTATAATCCGTAAATCTGTTTGACAATAAGATAAACCAACTAAAACAAATACTAAGACCATTAACTTGCTAAGTGAATGCCATCTATCAGACAATTGAAATGCCTTGAAAATACCTACAACTATAATAGCTAACCCCATAGCAAAGATGTAGCGCATCTGATTAAGTACTGGATAATACTGACCATAGCCTAATATTGTACCCATAATTATAGAACCCAATATAATATGTGCCCATTGGCTATGCGTTATAGATTGTTTCTTATTGACCAAATCTAAAGAATTTAAACACGGATCAACATACTGAAAATTTTCATGTCTACTTATTGATTTAGATTGTAATTTTGTCTTTAATCTTCTTAAATACGCCGTCACCAATGCCCTTCACCCCCTTGATGCCTTCAACAGATGTAAAGGGACCTTTTTGTGAGCGATATTCTTCTATTCTTTTAGCCATAGCAGGACCAATGCCGGGCAACGCATCTAGTTCTTTAGCAGTAGCTGTATTAATATTTATCTTATTACCACGTAATAACGCTTCAGGATTTCCGTGAAAGTTAAATACTACATGAATATGATCTCCTCCAGTAACTGATTTAGCCATATTAATAGACTCAACATCTGCATACGGTAACAGTCCTCCTGCTAGCTTGATAACATCTCCTACTGTTGCTGAGCTTTCAAGCTCATATAGACCAGGTGAAACTACGGCACCTGTAATATAAGCAATCGGTTTATTAGATATTTCTGCTACATTTGATATAGAAGAACTTCCATCTACTCCCCCTTCAACAAGGACAGAATCGCTTTCATCTGTTATAATAGGCCATAGGAAATAAATTCCTACTAAAATACATAGGATTAATATAATTATCATATACGGCTTCAATTTATATTTCATAGTGCACCTCCTACTGAAGGATTTCCCTATGAAAAATAAAACTCCTACCACTGACTCTATTAGTCACACTAGCAGGAGTTTAACAATTGATGTCGAATAAAAGGAGAATTTATGAATCAAGAAACATTAAAAAAATACGCCCATACATTACTAAAGTACGGCGTAAATTTACAACAAGACCAAACATTAGTTATTTCTGTTGATGTAGAAAATAAAGATTTTGCAGTAATTGTTACTGAAGAAGCCTATGAGCTAGGCGCAAAAGAGGTAGTTCTTAACTGGAGATGTTCCCCTATCGCTCGTCAACGCTTATTACATGCTAAAGAATCTGTCTTAGAAAAACCGGCTAACTGGATTCCTGAATTCTACAAGCAATACATCGATGATAAGGCAGCATTTTTATCTTTGATCAGTGCTAATCCTAAAGCATTAGAAGGTATCCCAACAGATCGTATTTCCTTACAGTCTCGCAATTTAAATAAAGCATTATCCTTCTATCACACAGCGATCATGAACTCTTCTGTTACATGGTGTGTTGCATCTGTACCGACCGTTCTATGGGCAGATTTACTTGGCTATGAAGGTACTGACGAAGAAAAAATCGACCAATTGTGGGCTACATTATTAAAACTTTGCCGCATTGAAGGTATTGAACCAAAAGATACATATCGTCATCACATGGCAAAATTGCGTCGTCGCTGTGAAGCATTGAATAAATTAGACTTAAAATCATTGCGCTACACTTGTGAAAACGGCACCGACCTTTTATTAGAATTGCCAGAAGGTCATATCTGGCTAGGTGGTGAAGAATCCTCTAAAGATGGTACTATTTTCAATGCTAATATTCCTACAGAGGAAGTTTTCTCTGCTCCTCAATATAATGGTGTAAATGGCGTTGTACACAGCACAAAACCATTAATTTACCATGGCAATACAATTTCTGATTTCTCCTTCACCTTTAAAGAAGGTAAAATTGTAGAATACACTGCAAAAGAAGGTTATGAAGTTCTAAAAGAATTAGTAGAAACTGATGAAGGTTCCCACTACCTTGGCGAAGTAGCCTTAGTGGATCACTTCAGCCCAATTAGCCAATCTAACCAAATCTTCTATGAAACATTATTTGATGAAAATGCATCCTGCCATTTAGCAATTGGCGCATCCTATCCTACATGCCTTAAAAACAGCGATGGTTTATCTGAAGAGGAATTAAAGGAGCGCGGCCTTAACCACTCCTTAACGCATGTGGACTTTATGATTGGTCATGAACGCATGAATATCAAAGGCTACACTCGTGATGGTCAAGCCGTTGATATTATGATTGACGGTCGTTTACAAGTATAATTTAGGTATACAATCTGAAATAGTAAAAATATAGCAAAAGCTCTTATCCATTATTAATAGATAAGAGCTTTTTTTGTAATAATATGCTTTTATAGTTTATCATACGGTAATATGTAAAGTCCGTCCTGTAGGTTTATATTCAATAATTTCTACACCTGCTGTTTTTAGCATCCGTTTAGATGCCTTAACCTCTTTTGTATCCTTGTAAAGATCATCTCGGTAGATAACAGCTTTAATGCCACTTTGAATGATGGCTTTTGCACATTCATTACAAGGGAATAGTGTTACATATATTTTAGAACCTTCTAAAGAACCGCCCCGATAATTAAGTATGGCATTGAGTTCGCTATGTACAGTATAGAAATATTTATTATCATCTGCTGTATCGCGTTCCCATGTGAAATCATCATCACTACAATTTAAAGGCATACCATTATAGCCAATGGATAAGATTTTATTATCATTGCTAACGATGCATGCACCTACTTGTGTATTAGGATCTTTAGAACGTTGTGCTGCCAAAATGGCAACGCCCATGAAGTATTCATCCCAAGAAATATAATCGCTACGTTTTGCCATAATTACCTCACTTAAAAATAAGCCCCCTTCTACCTATGTAGTTGGGGGCTTACATTATTAAACGAATAGAATATCGTTATTTAACAACGATATTTACAAGTTTACCAGGAACATAAATAACTTTTACGATATTTTTACCTTCCGTAAACTCTTGAACACGGCTAGATTCTTTAGCCATTGTTTCTAATTCTTCTTTCGTAATATTTACGGAAACAGTAAGTTTATCACGAACTTTACCATTTACTTGCAATACTACTTCTACTTCGTCTACTACAAGAGCAGATTCTTCGTATACAGGCCAGTTTTCAGTATGGATGGATGTAGTTTCACCCAATTCATGCCACAACTCTTCTGTAATATGAGGGACGAATGGTGCTAAAAGAAGTAATAAGGAACGAGTCAATTCATTAGCCAAAGCGCTATTGATTGTTTCAGCTTTGTCCTTATGAGCATACATAGCATTTACAAGTTCCATGATAGCAGAAATAGCTGTATTGAAGTTAAAGTTGTTATCCAGATCTTCTGTAACTTTTTTGATAACGCGGTGTAACTCACGACGCAATGCGAATTCGTCTTTTGTAAGTTCACCAGTTACATTTTTCTTACCTTCTTCGTTGTACGCATCAACAATACGCCATACACGACCTAAGAAACGATAAGAGCCTTCAACACCTTGGTCGGACCAATCAAGGTCACGATCTACAGGAGCCGCAAATAGAATGAACAAGCGTGCCGTATCTGCACCATAAGTATTGATAATTTCTTCAGGAGAAACTACATTACCTTTGGATTTAGACATTTTGCTGCCTTCTTTAAGTACCATACCTTGTGTTAACAAACCACGGAATGGTTCACTAGCTTCGATAAGACCTAAATCGTGAATAACTTTCACAAAGAATCGAGAGTACAGCAAGTGCAAAATAGCATGTTCAATACCACCGATATATTGGTCTACATTCATCCAGTAGTTAGCAATTTTTTTATCGAATGGAGCTTGGTCATTTTTCGCATCTGCATAGCGTAAGAAGTACCAAGAGGAGTCGATGAAAGTATCCATTGTATCTGTTTCACGATGTGCTGGACCACCACATTTAGGGCATGTAGTGTGCAAGAAACTTTCAGATGTAGCCAATGGAGATACGGCACCAGATTCAAATGTAACATCCTCTGGCAAGCGTACTGGCAACTCTTCTTCAGGAACGAGTTGTTCACCACATTTTTCACAGTATACTACAGGAATTGGCACGCCCCAATAACGTTGACGAGAAATCAACCAGTCACGAAGACGGAAGTTTACTTTACCTTCACCAATGCCTCGCTCATTAAGTGCAGCTGTAATATTTTTACGAGCCTCTTCAGATGTTTGGTCATTAAATTCACCAGAGTTAACTAGGATACCATCTTCATGGTACCATTCTTGCCATTTTTCAAGGCTATATTCTTCACCTTCACGAGCAACAACTTGTTTAATAGGCAAATCATATTTATGAGCAAATTCCCAGTCCCGTTCATCATGTGCAGGGGAACCCATTACAGCACCAGTACCATAGTCTACTAATACATAGTTTGCAATCCAAACTGGAACTTGTTCACCAGACATAGGATTTACTGCATAGGAACCAGTAAACATACCTTCTTTAGGTGTATCTGTAGATGTACGATCGATGTCGCTCATATTGCGCATACGCGTAATGAAAGCTTCTAATTCAGCTTTATTAGGAGCATTTTCAATAATGCGTTCTACATATGGATGTTCAGGAGCCAATACAACATAGCTTACGCCATAAATCGTATCCACACGAGTTGTATATACAGCTACACGTTCATTAATGGATGGTACTTCGAAGGAGAATTCTGTACCTTCAGAGCGGCCAATCCAGTTTTTTTGCATCAATTTAACGCGTTGTGGCCAGTGATCAAGAGTATCCAAATCAGTTAACAAGCGATCCGCATATTCAGTGATGCGCAAGAACCATTGAGACAAATCTTTTTTCTCAACAGTATTGTCACAACGCCAGCAAGCGCCGTCGATTACTTGTTCATTTGCCAATACAGTATGGCACGTTTCACACCAGTTTACTTTAGCTTCTTTTTTGTATGCTAAGCCTTTTTTATAAAACTGTTGGAAGAACCATTGCGTCCATTTGTAGTAATCTTCTTTGCAAGTTGCTACTTCGCGGTCCCAGTCGTAGGACAAACCAAGTGCTTTTTGTTGCAATTTCATGTTCTCGATGTTATCAAGAGTCCATGTTTTAGGTGCAATACCATGCTTGATAGCCGCATTTTCTGCAGGCATACCAAAGGAGTCCCACCCCATTGGATGCAACACGTTAAAGCCCTTCATTTTTTTGAAACGAGCTACTACATCACCAATGGAATAGTTACGCACGTGACCCATGTGTAAATTACCAGATGGGTACGGAAACATTTCTAATACATAGTATTTTTCTTTAGATTCATCGTATTCTGTTTTAAATGTATTGTTATCTTCCCAATACTGTTGCCACTTTTTCTCAAGATCTTGGGCTACATATTTTTCGTTCATGTAGGAGCCTCCTCATATGGACAACCTCATTAGTTGCCGTTTTATAATCAATGTTTTTATTTTACTACTTCAAGTAAAAGCAGTCAAACACTAGCGTTTTACTACTTGTACAGATTTTGATAAGCGTTTTTTCTCTGCCTTAGCTTCTTCAGCTTGACGTTTTTTCTCAGCTTTTGCTTGTTCAGCTTCTTCTTTAGCTTTTCGTTTTGCTGCTTCTTTTTCTTCTTTAGCCTTGCGTTTCGCTTCTGCTTTAGCAGCTTTAGCCTTTTCTTTTTCCTCTAAGCGCAGTTTGTATTGTTCAAGCTTAGTTAATGGTTTTGTTTCCTCTACTACAGGTTCAGGAATATCTACGGTATCGGATTTAGGAATGCCACGACCTAAGTCTTTACCTTGAATCATAGCGATAGTAGATTCGTCTTCAAAACCTTTACGCCATGCAGCAAAACCACCGAGCTGTAATTCTTTTACAAGGTCTAATTTTAAGCCTAAAGAAGTATTATCTTCAAACCAGATACGGTCAGAACCAGAGCCAGTTGGGATAGATAAATAATATAATTTTAATCGATCATCCCAGGTCATTTTATCTTTGTGGTTTGTAAAGTAAGTACCAGTATTCTTCATAGCCAATGTTTCGCCCTTAGCATAGCCATTTGTATCATGCCATAAGCGCATGTAGAATGGTACACCAAGCACTAACTTATGAGATGGAACCTCGGAAAGCATTCTTTCAGTATGGTTACGAACCCAAGGATAACTTGCTACAGGACCAGCTGTAGTACTCTTAGCCCATGTTTCGTCATAAGCCATAAGAACCACATAGTCTACGGAATTAGCAAAGGCACTGCGGTTATACACCAAAGACCATTCAGGACTATCAGAATACCCCGTTACATCGATAGATGTTTTAATATTGTATTGGTGTAGATGGTTAGACAAATACGCTACAAAAGTTGTTAAACGATCGCGGTCAGCATAGTCGATATTTTCAAAGTCGAAGTTATAACCATCAAAACCATAAATATAAGCATATTGAACAAGATTATGAGCATATTTTTTCCATACTGATTGGTCTGCTAAAATGCCACTTGTAAAGTCTGGATCAAAACGATTCGTAATCAATGGCCATACGTGGTAACCCTTACCTTTATAGGCATTAACATAATCAATGTTTACATTTGGGCTAGCCTCAAGACCTAAACTATGTAATTTAAACCAGCTAGGGGAAATGATGTTATCCCCACTCGTATTAAGTTTAGCTTGGTATGGTGCCCCCTCTGTAGGCCATGGGTCAAATGCCCAAGACAATGGAGTTTGCAATGTATAAGGGGCTTTTACCGTTGAAGCTTGCGAAGCAGGACCTAATGTTAATTGTCCATTAGTTTTTGTATAACTAACACCAAGCATTGCTGGATCAGACTCGATATCAACATAGGTAATACCATTTTGTTTAGTAATAGGCAATTTAACGGGTTCACCAACGGCTGATGGATTTAATACAACCATATTACCTTGTAATTCTGTTTGAGGCACATACACCGTATATGCTGTTTTATATTGATTTGCTTCGTAATGACGCGTTGTTGTCGCTAGAAATTGTTCTAACGGTACCAATACCTCTGCCTGTACGGCAGTCGTAGATAATGCAGACATTACTAAAGCTGTTAATGATTTTAAAATAGTAGATTTGCGAATCATGTACTCTCCTAACTCTAGTTCCCATACTGGGATACAATATCAATCTCTATATTATACCATATTATATAGAGTTCATCTCTTTTCTTGCATGAAGAGTGTATGTAATTTATAATTTAATTTATGTACTAATAAAAATTATCACATAAGGAGTTTCATATGCATCAATATTTATTTTTTATAGGGGACTTCCCCATTAGAGCCTACGGCGTTATGTTGGCCTTGGCTATCATCTGCGGCGCCTCAGTGGCGTATGTACTGTTAAAGAAAGATGGTCGTGGTTGGCATGAGCACATCATTGATTTCTCCATTACAGTTGCTGTAGCAGGCCTCATCGGTGCTCGCCTATGGGACGTATTCTTCTTTGACTGGGATTATTATGGTAATCATTTATTAGAAATCCCCTTCGTTTGGCAAGGTGGTATGGCTATCCAAGGTGGTGTTGTACTAGGTACAATTGCGGGCTACTGGTATCTTCGTAAGAACAATATCGACTTCTGGGCCTTTGCCGATCTATTTGCACCAGCATTGATTTTGGCACAATCTGTAGGCCGTATGGCAAATCTTTTAAACGGCGATGCTTTCGGTCATCCTACGGGTGGTAATTATGGTATTATCTATCCTGAAAGTACCCTTGCGTACCGCACCTACGGCAATCAACCACTATGGCCTGCGGAAGTATGGGAAGGTCAGATCGATATTCTTATCTTTGTTGCCCTTTTATTATTTGGTTCCTTCAAACATGCTAAAGGTCAAGTATTTGTCCTATACGCTATTCTCTACTCTACAGCTCGTTTCTTCTTAGAGTTCTTGCGTGGCGATTATGTTAATCTAACATTAGGTTTAAAATCTGCTCAAATGACTAGCCTCGTAGCAATCATTGTGGGCATCTGTGTATTTATCTATCTAGGATATCTAGAAAAGAAAAATCAAACAGTAACTGTTGCTACAGAGCCAACAGTTAAAGCCAAAAAGCGTAAATAAGACAGTAAATAATAAAATCCTTCATTCCTAGGTATGTGAATGAAGGATTTTTTATGTAAGTTATAATTTACGATCGACCTATCAAGTACGATTGACCGAACAAGCTAGATTAATACACAAAAACTTTATCTTATAAATTTTCTTTAGCTTTTAATGCATCCAGCTCTTCTAATGCTCGATTAGCAATCAATGCATTTTTCTCTTTTTTCTTACGCACTTTTTGAGGCCATGGATCCATGATGCCAAAGTTGACATTCATCGGTTGGAAGTTAGAGCCTTCGTATTTAGAAATATAGTGGCTGAGAGAGCCGATCGCCGTAGTTTTAGGGAAATCAATAAATGAGCGTTCCGCTAAATAACGTTCTACTTGAAGACCTACCATGAGACCACTCGCAGCAGATTCTAAATACCCTTCTACGCCTGTCATTTGACCAGCGAAGAATAGGCGTGGTTCCTTTTTAAGTTGGAATGCATGATTCAATAACTCAGGAGAGTTAATATATGTATTGCGGTGCATGACGCCATAACGGATAAATTCAGCATTTTCAAGACCTGGAATCATACCAAATACGCGCTTTTGTTCGCCCCATTTTAAATGAGTTTGGAAGCCTACCAAGTTAAACATGGTGCCTTCTTTATTCTCCTTACGCAATTGTACTACTGCATAAGATTCCTCATTAGTCCGTTTATCTACTAAACCAACTGGTTTAAGTGGACCATAGCGCAATGTATCTTCCCCACGGCTAGCCATAATTTCTACGGGCATACAACCTTCAAAGTAAATTTCCTTTTCAAAATCCTTTGGTTGCACAGCTTCAGCCGTAGTGAGTTCATGCCAGAATGCTTTATATTCCTCTTCTGTCATAGGACAGTTAAGGTAATCTGCATCGCCCTTGTCGTAACGAGATGCGGCAAATACTTTGTCATAATTTAAAGATTCTGCCGTAACAATAGGCGCTGCTGCATCGTAGAAGTAAAAACCTGTTTCACCTGTTAAGGCTTTAATCTTATCTCCTAATGCTTCAGACGTAAGTGGACCTGAAGCAAAGATTACAGTGCCTTCAGCAGGAATCTCAGTTACCTCTTCATTGTGAACTGTAATATTAGGATGTCCCTTTACCTTCTTCGTCACCATTTCACTAAACAAATGACGATCAACGGCCAAGGCACCACCGGCAGGTACAGCAGTTGCATCAGCACATTCCATAATAAGAGAACCTAAACGACGCATTTCTTCTTTTAAAAGACCTACTGCATTTTCAATATTGCCAGCTCGCAAGGAGTTACTACATACGAGCTCTGCAAATTGATCTGTTTGGTGCGCAGGAGAACTCTTCAGGGGGCGCATTTCATATAAGTCTACATGAATGCCACGATTAGCGAGTTGCCAAGCCGCCTCAGAACCTGCTAGGCCCGCACCAATAACAATAACATTTTTATTATTCAACTGTTGTTTCCTCTTTTTTAGCTTTGCTAGACTTTTTAGCTCCTTTAGATTCTTTAGATTCTTTAGATTTTTTAGATTCTTTAGAATCTTTAGACTCTTTTACAGTTTCTTCAGTAGCTTCGCTTTTTTTCTTTCTTGTTTTCTTTGGTGGTCTAGTTGGACATGTTTCATTGGAACAGAACTTTTTAGTTGTACCATTTTTATATGTCTTTTCAACCATAATAGAACCACATGTTTCACAGAAATCATGGGTTGGTTTATCCCATAATGTAAAGTCACATTGTGGATATCGATTACAGCCGTAGAATAGACGACCTCGACGAGACTTACGCTCTACGATTTCCCCTTCCTTACATTTAGGGCAAGTTACACCTGTACCTACTGTAATAGGTTTAGTATTTTTACATTCTGGGAAGTTAGAACATGCTAGGAACTTACCATAGCGACCAAATTTATATACCATTGGGCTATTGCAAAGTTCACAAGTTTCATCACTTTCCATAGATGCAATTTCAATGCGATCTACATCGCTCGCATCTTCTAACTCCTGAGCAAATACTTCGTAGAAGTCAGATAGTACTTTTACATACGTATCCTTACCAGATGCAATTGCATCAAGCTCTTCTTCAAGGTCTCGCGTAAAGCCAGTATTGATGATCTTTTCAAAGTAGGCTATCAAGAAGTCTACCACCACAAAGCCTAACTCTGTTGGAACAAATTGTTTATTCGTATTCTCTACATAGTTACGACTAACGATAGTATCTAAAATTGGTGCATACGTACTAGGACGACCAATACCGAGTTCTTCTAGTGTTTTGATAAGACTCGCCTCAGAGTAACGAGGAGGTGGTTGCGTGAAATGTTGTTCAGGCAATACCTCTACCGTATGGGCTACATCATTCTTTTTAAGCCCGGGCAATTGAGGAGCATCCTCTTTTTTTACATCTTCATAAACGGCGCTAAAGCCAGGGAAGATAACACGAGAGCCTGTCGCTTTAAATGTGTAATCATTTTGAACAGTCAACTCAATGGTTGTAGATTCATTTTGTTGTGGTGCCATTTGGCTCGCCATAAAACGATTCCAAATTAACGTATACAGCTTAAGTTCATCACGACTCAAGAATGGCTCAACCATCTTAGGTGTTAACTCGAGAGATGTGGGACGAATTGCTTCGTGTGCATCTTGAGCAGAACCTTTTGAACCGTACACATTTGGTTTAGACGGATAATAGTCTTCCCCATAATTGCGAAGGATAAAGTCCTTAGCCGTTTCTTGCATCTCTTTAGAGATACGCGTAGAGTCTGTACGCATGTACGTAATCAAACCTACGTGACCATAGGAACCGATTTCAAGACCTTCGTAAAGATGTTGTGCAATCATCATGGTACGCTTCGCACCAAAGTTCAATTTACGCACACCATCTTGTTGCAACGTAGACGTTGTAAACGGAGGTGCCGCTTTACGAGAACGCTTGCGCTTCTCAATATTTCTCACTACTGCATCGGCTCCACCAATAGCATCTACTACGGCTTGTGCTTCACTTTCAGTAGTAATATCGATTTTTTCACCTTTAATATGAGTTAATTCTGCTGTGAAAGCCTCTTTTTTAGGTGTTTCAAAATTGCCTTCAATAGTCCAATATTCTTGTGGAACGAAAGCTTGAATTTCTCGCTCTCTTTCACAGATAAGTCGAACTGCAACGGATTGCACACGACCTGCACTAAGGCCTTTACAAACCTTTTTCCATAACAAAGGACTCAATTTATAGCCTACGATACGGTCTAATACACGGCGTGCTTGTTGGGCATCAACCATGTTCATATCGATAGTACGTGGAGATTCTAAGGCCTCTGCTACGGCATTTTTAGTAATCTCATTGAACGTAATACGACATGTAGATGTAGGATCTACATTTAGAATGTACGCTAAATGCCAAGAAATAGCTTCCCCTTCGCGGTCAGGGTCAGTTGCGAGCAATACGGCACTACTTTCATCGGCGTAGGAAACGAGTTCATCAATAACCTTTTTACGAGTTACCAAATTACTATAACGGGGCGTAAAATCATGTTCGATATCGATGCCCATTTGAGACTTTGGTAAATCTCGTAAGTGGCCCATACTCGCCTTTACAACATAGTTAGGACCTAAGAATTTTTCAATTGTTTTAGATTTAGCAGGAGACTCTACGATAACCAACACTTTGCCATCAGGTTTATAAACTCGTGGTTCCCGTTGCTCTGGTGGCACGGACGTTTGTAGTACAGATTTATCCCGTACAATACCCATGGGAGTAAGGGCTTCTTTTGCAACCCTACGCTTTATCGTAGTACTCTCTTTCTTAGTACTTTTCTTTTTAGTATCTTTACTAGTACTAGCTGCTTTCGGCTCGCCAATAACGATTGATCGTTTAATGGACAAGTATATCACTCCTAGTCATATTAATATAGCCTCTCGGCGGATGATTCTCTATAGCCCCTTCCATTTCTAACTCTAGTAATAAGGGCTGCAGTTGTTGTAATGGAATAGAGGTCGCTTTCAAAATATCACTAACCGTGATACAACGATCATGAGGTATTTCGCTCAAGATTACACTCCTATCCACATTAAAGCTTAACATAGAGAGCCCTTGTGTATCAACACCCTGAGTATTATTCGCCATTTGATTACTATCTTTTACACCCATAGTATCTCTTTTATTTGGTGGTGAAAGTTTTTCTTCAGTACTAAACATATCTCGCAATGTTAAATGATATTCCTTAACGACGTCCTCATAACCAGTTAATACAAAGGCTCCATTACGCATGAGGAATTTATTGCCATCTGCCGTATGGTCTAATAAATTACAAGGCACCACAAATACATCTCGCCCTTCGCTAACAGCCATATCAGCTGTAATTAATGATCCACTACTTGCTTTTGCCTCTACTACGATTACACCTCTACTAAGGCCGCTAATGATACGATTTCGAGCGGGGAAATGTTTAGCAGATGGTGGCGTACCAGGTGGGTATTCAGATATAAGCAAACCATTGTTTTGTAAGATTCGATCAAATAATTTTGTATTCTCTCGTGGATATGCTATGTCTAGGCCGCAACCCATGACCACAATACCGTATCCCTGACTCGCCAATAAGCCTTCATGACCATGAGTGTCTATACCACGAGCCCCGCCACTGACGATAATAGTGCTGTATTTGCCGAGCTCTTTACCAAGCATTCTCGCCACATTGCGTCCATACAACGAGCATCGCCGTGCCCCTACAAGAGCAATCCGATTTAGCCGTTTATCTAAAAGTGCTCTATTACCTCGCATAAACAATATAGCCGGTGGATTATAAATATGGTTCAAAATAGATGGAAAATCTTTATCTAAAAAGGTAGTAACATCCATCTTATATTCGTTTATTTTATGAATTATATAATCTAACTTTTCATCCTTAGCCGATGATGCTATAGCACGTTTATCAGCGTTAGAAATATGTGTATAAGGCTTTAAATTTTCAACCCTCTTAACGGCTTGCCAAGCATCATAGGGCGACCCAAAATCCTCTATGAAACGCCGTACATATGTGGCTCCCACATTATATAAACTTTGCAAGCCAGCAATATAAATAGTATCATCATATCTAGTCATCTTTACACCTATTTACCTGTTCTAAACAACATAGCCTCAGAAATGTGATGGGCCTCCACTTGTGGATTTCCCTCAAGGTCCGCTATAGTACGAGCCACCTTTAATATGCGGTCAAAGGCACGCCCACTTAAATGAAAGTGATCAAATATATTGCCCAATACACTCCATGCCTTATCAGTAATATGACATAGCTCACTTATGGCCTTATGAGGTACGGCTCCATTAGAATTAAACTCCAAGTGTTCATAACGTTTCTGTTGCAAAGTAGTTGCTAAAATAACTTGTTGTCTCATGCTTTCACTTGTCATAGTAGACGTCGAATTATCTAATAATTGTTCTAGTGTAGGTCTTTCAACGGGAATATGTAAATCAATGCGGTCCATAATAGGCCCTGACAACCGTTGCTGATAGTTTTTAACCATCGTTTCAGTACATATGCATTCCCTATGTGGGTCATGATAATAACCACAGGGACAGGGATTTGCGGCCAATATACAAATAAAATTGGCGGGATACATATAATTGCCTTGAGACCTATTAATAGTAATTGTACGAGACTCTAATGGCTGCCTTAGCGCATCAATAACTTGGCGCTGAAACTCTGGTGCCTCATCCATAAATAAAACACCACCGTGAGCAAGTGTCACTTCCCCAGGGCGGCCTTGTATACCTCCGCCCACCATACTCGCCAAAGTCGCCGTATGATGTGGATGCCTAAAAGGTCTACTTTTAACGAGTCCCTTATCACCGAGTAAACCCATCACATCTTGGATGCGACTGACCTCAACCATTTCATTCCAAGTCATGGGTGGCAATATGGTCGGTAATCGTTCGGCCATCATCGTTTTACCACCACCGGGCGGACCTATCATAATACAATGATGATGTCCTGCAGCGCTGATGAGCATGGCTCGCTTACCAAGCTCTTGACCTTGTACATCACCAAAATCTACATCATACGTAGTATTATGGTTTTTATTATCCATCATATTTGTTAATATCTCATCTTGATGTTTCTCTATTTGTACCTTTTTGGAAGTTGAAATAGATTTAGATTTAACCTGGTCTTCTAAGACGGTAATAATATCTTGTAAAGAAGACTCGCCATATATAGTAAGATTTGGAATAGCTTTTAGATTATTTCCATTTTCTACGCTTGTATATATTGTAGAGTAATTAGCTTCTAACCCTGCCAATGACATCGCCAAGGTTCCAAAGGTCGGTAGCAATGAGCCATCTAAGGCTAGCTCACCCATAAATAGACATCTATTCAATAAAGCTGAAATATTAGCTTTACGCCCCTTTATCTGCCCCGATGCAATGAGAACCCCTAAAGCAATCGCTAAATCGAGTCCTGCGCTACTTTTACGAATTGTAGCAGGTGCTAGATTGACTACGATACGCCTCATAGGGAAGTCATAGCCACTATTTTTAATAGCCGCCCTTACACGTTCTCGAGCTTCCTTTACGGACTGATTAGGCAGTCCTACGATATCAAATACAGGTAAACCTTGTGATATATCGACCTCTACCGTAATAATGCATCCGTCTATACCATGTAAGGTGGCTCCATAAAGTTTTGCATACATAAGAAACCTCACTAAAAGCACTGCGGCAAATAATGGATAGAACTTTGAAAGTCCTCATGAAGATACACCTCTATAACATCAAAGGATATTTCTTTCCAGTGCCGTTTCTTTTGATGTAGATCATATAAAAATAACATGGCCGCTCGTTTAATATGCTTTTGTTTCTTTTTAGTAACCGCCTCACGTGCCAATCCATGTTGCATGCCACGACGAGCTTTAATTTCAATAAAGTGATACACTAAATCACGTTTAGCAATGATATCGATTTCCCCTAACCTCGTTCGATAATTTGTATCTACTACGGTAAGACCTAACTTTTCAATATACTTGGTAGCAATGCGTTCTCCCCATTTACCAAGCTCTTTAGAGTCTAGTTCATTAAATGCTTTACCTGTACTAATGGTCTTCATATATACCTCCTATTTAGGTGTATTAACTACAATAACCTTCTGAATTGTACTATTCAAAGTATCTCTAAACCTTCAACAGGTAATACTTACTTGTAGCGTAGAATATGAATGCTGTAAAAGTAAATACAAAAGAGGTTCCTAATAGTCACATAGGTGACCAATAGGAACCTCTTTACGGTTACGAACTATATGCAACTTGTAATGATACAACTAATACAACTAATACAATTAATACAAATATAGAACTTAATTTACTAGTCGAATCATAAAATAAATTTATTAAGAATCACTCTGGCTTAACCCAACGAACGATAGATTTTATCGGTTCAAAGCTCTTGCGATGAAGTGGTGTTACCCCTTGTTGTTCTACCGCTTCTTTATGAAGCTCAGTATAGTATCCCTTGTGGATACCAAAGCCATAACCAGGGTATTCCTCATCGAGCTGTTTCATATAACGATCTCGCGTAACCTTAGCAATGATGGATGCAGCCGCAATATTAGCACTTTTACTGTCACCTTTTACGATAGACTCCACAGGAATCGTTAAATCAGGTAGTTTCATAGCATCCGCCACTACTGCTTCCGCTGATACGCTGAGCGTGCGAATCGCCTCATACATAGCCTGACGTGTTGCTTCGTAGATATTGAGCACATCGATCTTTTCTGGACCATAGGAAATACAGCTCACGGCTACTGCTTCTTTCATGATGATATCGTAGAGGGCTTCACGCTTTTCTTCGGTTAGCTTTTTAGAGTCATTCAAACCAGGAATCAATGTCATAGGCGGCAATATAACGGCCGCTACCGTTACAGGTCCTGCAATAGGGCCACGACCTACCTCATCGACACCAGCTACGTGATACATACCTTGATCGTAGAACATACCTTCATAGTCATACATGCTCATGAGGCGTTGTTGTTCTTTTAGCTCTTTTTCTTGGCGTTTAATGTAAGAAGCGGCCAATTTTTGTACAGAACTACGATCGTCCTCTCGGGCTAACGGCAAAATCTCTAAGGCTTGTTCAGTTTCAAAAAGAGCTTTTATATCAGCAACTTTTAATTTACTAAATGTATCCTTATCCATTTTGTGTGTCCTCACCATCTTCAGGATAGTATGGTTCTTCATCCACTTGGTCTAATGTAATGGTACCAAGTTTAGTATTGCGGTAGTCTTGCAAGATAATGCGACGTGCTTTATCGAAATCTACTACGCCACCACTAACGAGACAGCCGCGACGACGACCGATGCTTTCAAGAATAGTATCCACATCTGTCATCTCTTCTTCTTTTAATTTATAACGTTCTACCAAAATATTTGGTGTATTCGTCAATAAATGATTTAATAGCTGTTTCATTACATGCTCTAAGTCGTATACATCATCAGAAACAGCACCCGTCATAGCAAGGCGAGCCGCCGCACGTTGATCCTCTAATTTAGGCCATAATACGCCTGGTGTATCGAGCAATTCAAGGTTTTTACCGATTTTAACCCATTGTTGACCACGGGTATGACCAGCTTTGTTAGCTGTACGCGTTGCTGCAGAGCCAGCTAAGGAGTTAATCAACGTAGATTTACCAACGTTAGGAATCCCTAAGATGATAGTACGTACAGAACGACTGCGAATACCTTTTGCGACCCAACGGTCGATGATAGGCTTGCTTAAACGCTCTACAGTGGATATTAACTTCTTATTACCCTTGCCAGACTTAGAGTCGATAGCCAATACGGTGATACCTTGTTTAGTAAAGAATTCAGTCCATTCCTTTGTAGCTTTAGGATCTGCTAAATCTACTTTATTTAACAGTACGATATGAGGTTTCTGACCAACAAGTTCAGTGATTACAGGGTTCGCACTAGAACGAGGAATACGCGCATCTAGTAACTCAATAACTACGTCTACCTTTTTGATATACTCCGTAATCATACGTGTGGCTTTCGCCATATGCCCAGGGAACCAATGTACGATAGGTGAATCTGCCATAGTATTTCCTTTCATATCTAAATTTTAGCAAAAATAAAAGGCTGCCAACGGCAGCCTTTTATGAACATTAGCGTTTTTCGCGAATACGAGCAGCTTTACCAGTAAGGTTACGTAAGTAGTACAATTTAGCACGACGAACAACACCACGGCGCATAACTTCGATTTTAGCTAAGCGTGGGCTGTGAAGTGGGAATGTACGTTCTACACCTACACCGGATGCAATACGACGAACTGTGAAAGTTTCACGTACGCCACCGTTTTGACGTTTAATTACCAAACCTTCGAATACTTGGATACGTTCACGAGTACCTTCCACTACTTTTACGTGTACGCGAACTGTGTCACCAGCGCGGAAAGTAGGGATGTCTGTACGAAGTTGTTCTTGTTCAAGTACGTTAATAATGTTCATTGTTTCCTCCTGTTTGCAGACATTCAATACCTACACCTTATAGGCAGCGGACTGTCTCAAATTAACAGAAATATATTACCATAAATCACGTACTATTAGCAAGTATTTTCTATATAATTTTGAGAATAAAATTATTTTCGTAAAATAGGCCGTTTTAGCTTGCCTAATAAACGATATAACTCCTCTTGTTCCTCTTCAGATAAGTCGGAGAACAACACATTTAAGAATTGGTCATATGAATGCAACAATGATTTGCCTAACCGTTTCCCCTCATCTGTTAAACCTACCACCGATATGCGTTTATCCATAAAGTCGATATGTTTTGTTACATACCCTAATTCAATGAGAATATCCGTCTGCTCAGATACCGTTGCAGGACGCATATTAAGAGCATCTACCAGCTGTTTCTGTGATGCTCCTTGTGACCGCATAAATAATTCAATAATAATTCTATCACGAGACTTTTCTTTGCCACTTGGCACCTTACATAAGGCTTTATATAATTCATCATGATTCATGATCGGGATTCTCCTCATACAACTTTGTATATTATAAGGTATTCGCCACAGCATCCAAAAATCCTGCATAAAATTTGTATATTCTTCGTAAAAGCAAAAAAGAGGCACCGTAAGGTACCTCTTCTCTTATATATCATGGTAAAAGTCGAATCGTTCTTTTACTAATATATTATTTTAATGCGCTAATATCGCCGATAATAGCCATTACACTGTACGCCAAGCGAACAAGTTGCAAACGGTTAGCTTTAATAGCTTCATCTTTGTCCATAACCATTACATCTTCAAAGAATTGGTTAATTGTTGGCACAAGAGTTGCTGGAACTGCTACTACTGCTGCGTAATCACCAGCTTCCCATGCTGCAAGGCTAGCTTCAGATGCTTTAGAAGCGGCTTCAAACAATGCTTTTTCAGTATCTTCTTTCAACAAGTCGCTATTAACACCTGTATATTCTACATCTTTTACAAGATTGTACATACGAGTATAGGCTTGAACAAGCTCAACATTTTCATCGATGCGATTTGCTAACAATGCGTTTACAAGACCTTCTGCATCAGCAACGGACAATTCGTTGTTGGACAACAACAAGTCGATTACATGATGAGGAACTTCGCGATCAAGGAAGATATTTTTCAAGCGAAGTGTGAAGAACTCTTCAACTTGGTTAAGCAATTCTTCTTGTTTATCAGCAGCTACATTCAATAACTCCATGGATGCTTTGAAGATTGGACGCAAGCTGATATTCCATTCGCTACCAAGCAAGATGTTCAAGATTCCAATTGTTTGGCGACGCAATGCATATGGATCTTGAGAGCCTGTAGGGATTAAGCCACGGCTGAAAGTAGCAACGATGTTATCTACTTTATCGATGATGGACAATACTTTACCTGCTTCAGTTTGAGGCAATACATCGCCTGCAAAACGTGGTAAATATTGTTCGAAAATAGCTTCTGCCACTTCTTTGGACTCACCATCAAGTAAAGCGTACTCTTTACCCATCACACCTTGTAGTTCAGTGAACTCTGTAACCATACCTGTAGTAAGGTCAGTTTTAGCAAGCTCTGTAGCACGTTCTAATACAACAGCTGCATCTTCGTGCAAGCCACATTCTTCACCAAATACACGGCCTAATTTAAGCAAGCGTTCAGTTTTATCTGCTAAGTTACCAAGACCTTCTTGGAATACGATTTTAGTCAACCCATCTTGACGGTCGATAAGAGGTTTCTTGCGGTCTTCATTGAAGAAGAATTTAGCATCATCTAGGCGAGCGCGCAATACGCGTTCATTACCAGCTTGAACTACTTCGATGGAATGGTCAGAACCATTGCGCACTGTTAAGAACATTGGCAACAATTTGCCCTCTTGGTCAACCAATGGGAAGTAGCGTTGATGGTCTTTCATTGGTGTAATGATAGCTGCATCAGGAAGTGCCAAGTAGGACTCTTCAAAGCCACCGCACAATGCTGTAGGCCATTCAACAAGATAGTTGATTTCTTCTAACAAATCATCATCCCAAACGATGGATGCATTTTTAGAAGCTGCCATATCATGTAATTGTTTGGAGATCAACTCACGACGTGCGTCTTGATCAACCATAACAAAGTTTTCTTTTAATGTGTCTACATAGGATGCTGCATTCTTAATAGTGATTTCATCAGCGCCTAAGAAACGATGACCACGAGATACATTACCAGATTGAACAGTAGCAAACTCTACAGGAATTACTTCTTCATCAAGTAATGCTACAAGCCAACGTACTGGACGTACAAACTTAGCATCTAAATCGCCCCAATGCATGGATTTAGGGAAGTTAAGGCCTGTAATCAATTGTGGCAACATTTCACTTACGATATCTTTTGCAGGTACGCCTGCAGTTTTAGTTTCAGCGTAAATATAGCCGTCTTCTACAACGAGATCAGCTACATCAAGACCTTTACCGCGAGCAAAGCCGATAGCTGCTTTTGTAGCATTACCGTCAGCATCATATGCGATGGACGCAGATGGACCTTTATGACGTTCGCTGATTTCAGCAGATGCGTCAGCAAGACCTTTCACGATAAGAGCCAAACGACGTGGTGTGCCGTATGTTTCGATGCTTTCAAAAGGAAGATGGGCATCATTTAATTTTGTTTCAGCCAATTGTTTCAATTGACCTAAGATATTTGGCATAAAGCCGGCAGGAATTTCTTCTGCACCGATTTCAAATAACAAATCTTTTGCCATCTTATTTATCTCCTTTCAAAAGTGGGAAACCTAATTCTTCGCGTTTAGCAAGGTATTGCTGTGCACAAATACGAGCTAATGCACGTACACGTCCGATGAAAGCTGTACGTTCGCTGATAGAAATAGCGCCACGGGAATCAAGCAAGTTGAATGTGTGGGAACATTTCAATACATAGTCGTAAGCTGGTAATACATAGCCCGCTTCGCAAACGCGTTTTGCTTCTGCTTCGTACATATCAAACAATTTGAAAAGCATATCTGTATCTGCTAATTCAAAGTTATACACGGATTGCTCAACTTCGTTGGCATGCCAAACATCACCGTATGTAACGTTTTCATTCCATTTAAGATCATATACGTTTTCTACGCCTTGAATATACATAGCCAAACGTTCTAAACCATATGTAATTTCAACGGATACTGGTTTACAGTCGATGGAACCAACTTGTTGGAAATATGTAAACTGAGTTACTTCCATACCGTCGAGCCATACTTCCCAACCAAGGCCCCAAGCGCCCAATGTTGGAGACTCCCAGTTATCCTCAACAAAGCGGATATCGTGATCTTCAGCGTGAATGCCTAGTGCAGCCAAAGATTGTAAGTACAATTCTTGGATATTATCTGGAGATGGTTTCACGATAACTTGGAATTGATGATGTTGGAACAAACGGTTAGGGTTATCACCATAACGACCGTCTGCTGGACGACGAGAAGGTTCTACATAACATACAGCCCATGGTTCAGGACCAATAGCATGTAAGAATGTAGCAGGGTTCATTGTACCTGCACCCTTTTCGATGTCATATGGATTTTGAACGATACAACCTTGATCGCTCCAGAATTTTTGTAGATTTAAAATAATCTCTTGAAATGTCATTGCTGCCTCCACTTTACACAACCGACATAAAATCAACCATTTCGTTACAAACAAAAAAGTCCCTGTAACGAAAAACGTTACAGGGACGAGTATACCCGCGGTTCCACCCTATTTGGCTTGCGCCCTCTTTTTTCTATGTTGGCCTTTACTAACAGATACCTGTGTTCCTGCCAATGCTCTACAGCGCCTTCAACCAAATGTGAGCTTACACCATCCTCACTCGCTAGAGAGGTTTACTACTCTGCTTCATCGCATATATTATACACAATATTGTAGCAATACAGAGGGAAGAATGTCAAACTATTATTTTATACGCGTAAAGCTAGTTTCAACACAATAAAAAATATTGAAAAACAAACAAAAGAAGTTAAGTAAAAATCATAATGGATTGGACTACCTGTTAAAATATCATCTACTATTCCATATAAGATATTAAGTATAGCTAATACTGCAAATCCATATACTATCAATCGTCGCATTATATTTTCCTCTCAATAAGCTAGTAATAATATAAAATTTAACTTTAAATCAAGAAATGTATTTATACTCTTAGAGCAAGTTTTAGTATACCAAAGAATATTAACCAACAAACAAAGAATGCTCCATAAAAATCATAGTGAATTTCGGCACCAGTCATATAGTCATAAGCAATACTATATATTATTGAAATTAAGATAAATAATGCAAATGCATAAAAAAATAATTTTTTCATAATTTTCACCTCAATAGTTCCCAAAGTAGAAAAACTATTCCAATAATACTAAAAGAAACAACTATAATAATAGACAAAGAATTATTTATATCAAAATATATTTTAGATATCCCTTTCAATGTTCCTTTTTTTTAACGATAATAAAATATATATTCACCAACCAAAATAAGAAGTAATGTGCATAATATATTGATTTTTTCAATACCATTAATATGCTCATACATAGAATAAAGATTTAATCCACCCCATATATTACTAAATAAAAAAACAATGATAAATTTTTTGAGATTATTACGTTGATTTTTAATTAACATATAGTTAGATAGTAGTAAACCAATTAATAAAAGTTCCATGTCTTTTATTTCTTCCATTCAATTTTAATTTCTTAATTAGTAATATTAATAATTGGTGAAATTGTCTGATTAACTATCAAACCATCAGGAATAGCAAACAAAACTCTTTAAGCCATGCTTAAATGATGAGGACTTGACATGCAAACTCTCAAATAGAGAGTTATTTTCCAACAACTTAGAGCCAACTTGGCCAAAAGTGACTGCAATTCCACCTTATTCAAGACCTTTATAGTATGTCATATAACTTACAGTTTTCATTTAAAATGATTTATAAAGCCAATCATTTTTATCAAATCTCTTAGGTTGTTTATTTGTTATTTCATCTATAATTAATTGTTCATCTTCTGTAAAATCATCAATAGAGGAATAAATATATAGTCTATCACCATATACTTTTTGGAGGCTATATATACTGCTATCATCAATACTATAAGCACCATCTATATGGGTAAAACCTTTATAATTCGGTAAAATCTTAATACTACCGTTAGGTAGAGTATTAATAATTAAAATTCCATAATCTCCATATGTATAAATATAAGGGTATTCAGCGGCAAAACCTTTAATATCTCGATTTAATCCTATTTTATATTTTTGATCAACAATAGAGTTTATAAACCACTGATATCTAAAAGAATAACTAAAAATACCTAAAATTGATATCGATACTATAAAAGTAAGTACATAAAATAAATATTTTTTACTCATTTTATAATCTTTCTCTAACTGCTCTTCCACTAACCGAAAATGGAATATCATGAAACGTTTAAGACAATGAATGCAAGTCTAAATATATATCCCATAAATATACTCCATAAATATAAATATTAAAGCGAATACTAATACAGCTAAGACAAATAATGTTAAGAAAGTACGAGTCAGAATCCATCTTCTTTTTTCATACTCCGTTAGTGTTCCAGCTTTATTTTTACGCCACAAATTATAAGCACCTAAAATACATATTCCGAATATAAAAATTACATTAAAATCCTCAATAAATTTAGGTAAACCAATATATGATTTTATAAGAATACATATAAAGAAATAGTTTCCAATTAATGCTAAAAGAGTTACTTTCCATGTACCCCAATATTTAAACATAAGATAGTTAAAACTTAGGAGAGAAAATATAGCTGCTATTTGTTTTTCCATTCGTCTGCTTTCTAAGGAGATATTACAACCATAAAATAAAAGTTTAATTTAATAGCATTATTAAATTAATGAAATATAATCCATAAGATAAACATGATTCCAACTATGTATATATAATTTTCATTACGTCCATCTTTATATGTACTAGATTCCTTTTTCTGGATATTTCTAATGAAATCTTTAAAAAAATGAATTACTAGGACTGCACCTAATGGATAAAAATAAGCATATCCAAAATTAAAGAACATATAGAATATTAAAAAAACAATTCCAGTCACTATACTTACTAAATTTGTAAATTTATATAAATGTGGGTATCGCATATTATTTACCCACTCTTGCTGCTTACGAGTTAAATTCTGTTGTAATACATTTTTATAATACGCACGAAGATCCCAAACCAAAATAAATAATACTACTCCAAAAATATAATCAAACTTATTTATCATTTAGCAGACTTATCTCCTGACTAGCTTTAAATAACTCTTATATAAAATAACAGTCATGTTAAATCATATTAAAATATATAATGTTTTATTCAAATAAATGGACAAAACCCTAACTATATAATGACTTTAATGTTTTATAAATAGCTAGGATCATAGAAATGGATAACATCCATATAGGAACATTATTTGAATACATCCAAATAAAAGTAATAATAGAACCTATAACCCAAACTCCCAAAAATAACCAACCATAAATACTCTTTTTCGCTATAGGTATACCAACTAATTTATTGTGAAATCCTAAAATAAATAATATACATACAATTAATCTCGAATTATACTGATTTACCCCTCTTCTATATATCCGTCCAACAATACGACGGCCACGAATTAATGGTGTTAATAGCACTCCACCCATAACTAATATTGGAATAATAAATCTATAGTCTATATTTGGGGCAGTTGCTTCAATAGCATTGACTGTTATTGTAATTGATAAAAGAATTGTACCAATTATTCTAAATCTTATTAAATTTAATAACTTAACTATTCTAATCTTCATATATTATTATCCAATTTCACTTATTTATAAAATTTACGTTTCATAAATCAGTAGGATCTAGTAACCCAAGTATCACGATCATATCTTGGTTTGGAATCCTTCTTTGTTATCTCAGATATAATCTTTCTTTCATCCTCTGAAAATTGATCAATACTCTCTAGAATTATAAGTTCATCACCATATGCTCTTTGCAAAGACTCTAAATTACCATCTCTGGAGATTCAAATGTTTTACTAAAACCTTTATGATTTGGAATGATACGTACTGTACCATAAGGTAATACGTTAACAACAACTATTCCGAAATCACCATTAGAATATATATATGGAAAATCTGTAGCAAAACCAGTCATATTTTTGTTTAGCCCTATTTGTTTTTCTCCATCTACAAGAGATGTTATAAAGATTTTGTATGAATTAATTCTAAGGCCAAGAAAAAGTAAAATAATCAACACTAATCCTAAAAAAGATATAAAGGTTATTTTTAAGATCTTTCTAGAGAGCATAATAACTCCTTAATTCATTAGATGTAAATACGAAAGGTATATTAGTAACTTTATTACTGTAAGGTTTTCATAATTTAAATTAACACTATTTATATGCCTAAAATTGCTTTCAATATGCCAAAGAATATTAACCAACTAACAAATCCAGCACCAAAAAAATCATAGTGGATTTCGGCACCGATCATATAATCATACGCCATTCCATATATAATTGAAGTCAATGAAAATAATGCAAATGCATAGAAAAATAATTTTTTTATAGTAACCATTTTAATTTTACCTAACAAATAAAAAGAACAAATTTAAAAATATTATCTTTACTCCATACAGTTTTATATAGGAATGTAGTAATTTAATATACTATAAACATTTTATCTAATTACTGATTTTTTATTTGCTCTAAAGCTAATAAATCAACATCGTTATAAACTAATGTCAATAAATTATAGTTTTGATCTATTGAAAATGTTCCTTTAAGGCCACCTGCATCAACAAATGAGTAAGTACTATCATCAATTTTATAGAACTTACTTTCTAAGGGTACAAAATATTTGTTTAATGCTAATCCGACCTTCTCTGCCTCTTCTTCAGAACATCCTAAAACATCTTGTACACGTTTAAAGTATGGCTTGTAAACATTTTCTATTCTGTCTTCTATTATTTTATTTGTTTTTTTATATGTCTTAAATCTATAGATTAGATATAAGATAGCTAGTAATAAAGCAAGATTCTCTTTCATAAGCTCCTCTAAAAATATACTAATATTTCAGTATATAAGGAATAGACTTAAATAAATCATTATAGTTATATAAATAAATTGTAAACCACCTACCAAAGATAATCAAATCATCTTTGATAGGTGGTTCATTTTATTCACCCTTAGCAATACGGTCTAAGAGTTCAATATAACTTTGTTTGTTTAATGCTGGTGTAAAGTTGTCTAATACATCTTTAGCACCTACAGCATCATCGTATAATAAGTCTACGATTGTCATAGCCAATGCTTGTGCTGTTTTGATGTATGCTACATCAGGTACAGAGATTTCGTATTCTGCGCTGTGCAGTACACCATTAATACAGCCAACCCAAGGATGGATGACAGGCATCAAGTGAGATACGTCGCCCATATCGGTACTTGCCGTCATGTGCTCTCCTTGAAATACATTTTCTTCACCAAATAATGGATTAGAGTTTTGCCGTAACATTTCGTTCATACGAGCATCGTTTCTCATCGGTAAGTAACCTGGCAAATCATTAATAACGCAAGTGGCTCCTACTGCGTCGCCACCAGCCTTTAACGCGCGGTTTACACGATGGTTGCCATTTACGATGGCCTCAATATTAGAGGCACGAACGTAACTTTCAACTTGAACATAGTCAGGCACACAGTTAACCAATGTACCGCCTTGGTTGATGATCGGATGGAATCTGAAATAGTCGCTTTCTTTGAAAGTTTCACGAATGGAGTTCACCCCCATAACACCCATTAAGGCAGCATTAAGTGCATTAATCCCTTCGTGAGGAGCCGCTGCTGCATGTGCTACTTTACCATGGTATTCGATCAATTTAGCAACAAAACCATTAGATGTACTACCTAGGCCCATTTCCCCTGCCGGAGTTTTAGCCGTTTCTACATGCATTTGCATAGCCATGTCAATATCGTCAAAAGCACCTTCGTAAATAAGTTGTTGTTTACCGCCCATATATTTAATCTTGCCTTGTTCACGCAATTTATTGCGGTAATCAACTTCGATCATTTCTTCGGCTGGAACAGCAAATAAAACTACATCGCCAGCGAGTTCATCCATAACAGATTGCAAGCCCATAGCTACGGCAAACATATTGGTAATTTGAATATTATGACCACAGCAATGTGCTGCACCCGTTAAATCATCAGCACGAGGATGGCGCGGACAAAGAATGGCATCTAGTTCACCGATCATAGCAACTGTATATTTGCTATCACGGCCTTTCATACGACCTTTTACGCCAGTAAGAGCGTGTTCAGTAGTATAGGAAATGCCGAGCTCATCAAACATATCCCGTACTTTCTTAGAGGTCTTTACCTCTTTGTAACCGAGTTCAGGCTCAGCCATAATAGACTCAGCTATTTCACGTAAACGTGGTTGTGCTGCAACGATAGCCTCACAAACCCTTTGTTTTACTTCTTCCTTTGTCATACGGCTAATCAGCTCCTAAATTAAACCTTCTAAGTGAAGTACGAATTGTGCTAATGCTGTTGCACAGATGAAAGTACCTGCTGTTACTGCTAATGCAACTGGAATAATACGCCAAGACAAGCGGCGGAAAGCGCCGAGGTCTTTACCTAAGGATAGACCTGCATAAGCAAGTACAGGTGTTGTAGTAGCAAGGAATGTTACTTGGCTAGTTTTAGCGATAATCCATTCTTGACCAGGCATACCAGGTAAGGATGCAAGAACGCCAACTAGAGATACCCAGAATACCATTGGCAATTTATTCGCATATGGCAAGTAAGAAATCATTGCACCAATAGTAGCAAGACCTGCTAATACGGCAACGCCGATTAAGCTATCCCCAAATAGGTGTTTACCGTCCATTACGTTACCTACTGCAGTAATGATAGCAGCAATACAGATAACGATAACAAATTGTGTAATTTTTTCGCTTTTACTCATGACGTGCTGCCTCCTCTGCTAAATCTTGTTCACGTGTACGACCAGTAAAGAAGTTGTAAGATTTTTCCATTACTGGTAAGGAAATAAATAGACCAAAGTATACGCCTAATACTGTAGTCAACAAGTTTGCTGCCCCAGCGAGTGCCATAATTTGTTGTTCAAACTCAGGGTATACTGCAACGATAGGCGCGGTAGCAGCGGCCATCATACTAGCACTACCTACGCCAGCGCCCATGGCAAGTGCTAAAGGATGGAACCAACCAGATTGAGCTAACATACCTGCTAATACGGAGGACCACATAGCACCGATAAGAACGCCACAGATGTACATGCCCATAACACCACGACCCTCTGGAGAGCTAAAGCCGAATTTGTCGATGATGATCGCTACGTTTGGCTCACGGTCTACAGAGTAACAAGCACCTACTGCTTCACGGCGCATGCCAACTAACAAAGCTACTGGTAAACCGAAGATGATAGTACCGAAGAAGTGACCAAGTTCTTGTAATAATAATGCCCAACCAGCACTTGTTAGAATACCTAGATTTGGACCGATACCAAGACCTACTTTTACCATCAAGATCATAACGGCAATACCGATATAATCAGCGGATTTTTCCATTTGTTCAATTGTAAGAATCTTGAACTTAGGAATAGAAATTAATAAACCTAGAATCAATGTGTACAATAATGGTAATAGTACAACAGGACCTAGTTTCTTGATGCCCACATATTCAGCGGCTACGGTTAATACGAGCGCTAAAAAGTGGATTTTGAGATTACCCAAAAGCTGCATAATGACCTCCCATATAACATATAATATAAATATTATTTCATTATAAATAATATATATTTATATAGTCAACTACGAATGTACATTTGTCTATTACTATTATATTTTTTCATATGTAACCATAGATACAGAAAAAGCACCAAGATTATGCTTGGTGCCTTTATATTTAAATGATAGAGTTCAAAAACTTTACGCTTTGCAATGGTTTACCTATTTCTTGCTCACAATATGCAAATAGTAATTTTTCTAGTTCCTTCCATATTGTTTTAGGAAGTTCTATAAGCGTATCTTCGCCCCACTGATAAGCGAGAATGTGTGGTAGTCCAGCTTTTACAGAAGGAGAAATACTAAGATTTGTCGTTTCTCGTACCTGCAACCAGAATGGATCGATACCATCTTGATGAGTAAAAGCATTAGCACTTGGCACAATACCGGCAAGAGATAATAGTTGCCACCCAAGCATGATCGTTCCCAATTGCACATTGCGGCGGCGAATTTGCTTGGAGTAATTAACAACGGTATCAAAGACCTTACGGTCTACATCATACATAGCAAATAGCTCTTGAATAAGCTCGCTCGCAACGGCAGCATAAGCGATGTTATCTAGATTTACGTCTAACGATTCTACCACATAGGAACCATCGATTTGCGTAACATTTACGTATTCTCCATCAGGTACGACTGTAATATACATAGCGCTAAAAGGACGTAGATATGAACTGTTGCGCATGGTCATCATTCGCTTATGTGGTATTGATGATCTAATAATCCCCAAGCTAGGTGTGATAAACGTAAATACGGAGTATAACTTATACTTTTTTCGACTGATTACGATGGCCGGTGTATTGAAGCCACCATTAAGCTTCTTCATTTTCTTCTTCCGTTGCTTCCTCTACAGGTAAAGGAGTTACTTTGATACGAGAAATACGATAGCCTTGCATTTGAGTCACTTCAAAGGTATAGCCATGAGCATCTACTGTATCACCAACGATTGGTGTACGTTCTAACAAGCCAAAGACGTAGCCCCCGATTGTATCGGAGTCAGAATTATCGATTTCAATATCCATAATCTCTGCTACTTCGTCTACGAGAACCTTACCATCAAACTCAAAGGACCCATCAGCATAGGACATCGTAGCCGGTAAATGCGGCTCATGCTCGTCTTGAATATCACCAACTAATTCTTCAATAATATCTTCGAGACCTACGAGACCAACCATACCACCATATTCATCTACTACTACAGCTTGATAAATACGGCGTGTTCTCATGTACTGTAACAGAGTGGACAACTTCATGACTTCAGGAACAGTCAAAATATCCCGTTTTACATTGCGCAAATCTTTACGTGCTTGGTTAGGACGTTCCATTAAGTCTTTAATGTGAACGAGGCCGATGATGTGATCCTTATCCTCTACGCAGAGTGGATAACGAGTATGGACTTTAGAGCGAATAACCTTCATCGCTTCATCGTAACCATCTTCCACAAATACGCAATCCACGTCTTGGCGAGGTACCATAACCTCTTTCGCCATCCGATCAACAAAGTTAAATACATTATCGATGAGTTCAGACTCTACTTGGTCTAACTGGCCTTCTTCGTGACTTCGAGAAATCATCATTCGAATTTCTTCCTCAGAGTATACAAGGTCTAACTCTGTTAGATATTTTGTTTTGTAAAAGCCTAAAATAACATTGGAGATTTTACTAGCGATCCAAATAAATGGATATACTAATTTACCTGCCGCTACTACGATGCGGCTATAGGTATTTACGTACTTTGTTGGGAACGAAAGGCCCAATGCTTTAGGTACGATTTCACCAAATATTAAAACGATTAAGCTAATTAATAGCAATAATACGATATCTAGTACAAAGTGCATCCACTTACTATGTACATTAAGAACAGCTACTAACTGATCTACAATATTATCGAATACAAATGTACCAGTGCCTGCAAGGGCTAAGATAAAGAATAAAATCAAAAACTGTGTAGTATTTAAGAAATACTCAGGATTTTGATATAGCTTTAATAAAAACTCTCTATCCTTTTCTAAGAGGATATCCATATCCTCTACATGTTCTTTACGAAGGCGGGCAAAGGAGAACTTTGCGACCACAAAAAAGTTAATTAAAACAATACATAAAAGACCAAACCCTATGGGTAACAGGCCATCTACACTATCCATTACTATTCCTTTCATCTAACTATTGAAATACGTTATCTCTATATTATATCAAATTATTTTCGATACCCAAGTTCGGATAACATACCAGATTTATTGCGCCAATCCTTTTTAACTTTAACCCAAAGATCTAAGTATACCTTTGTAGCTAATAACTTTTGAATATCTGCACGCGCCTCGGCACCAAGTTGTTTCAATAGAGTGCCTTTTTTACCGATGATAATACCCTTTTGAGAGTCTCGTTCGCAATAAATGGTAGCGCGAATATAGGTCGTACCATCATCGCGAGTTTTCATTTCATCTACGTCTACCGCGATAGCATGAGGAATTTCATCACGAGTAGCTAATAAGATTTTTTCCCGTACGATATCGGAAATGATAAGGCGTTCTGGTTGGTCTGTAATCATGTCCTCTGGGAAGTATTGAGGACCTTCAGGTAATGTTTCTTCCAGTACCTTGAGAATCTCTGGTAAGTTCTCTTTATCTTTTGCAGAAATTGGTATAACACCAGCAAATGGATAAGCATTTTGATAAGACACGATGGCTTCTAAGAGCTCTTCTTTTTTAAGAGTATCGATCTTGTTAACTACCAAGAATACAGGAACTTTTACGCGTTGTAATTGTTCAATAATAAAGTTATCCCCAGGACCGCGTTTTTCATTGCCTGATACTACAAATAAAACGGCTTCCGTTTCTTTTAAGGACTCGATAGCTGCATCTACCATGAATTCACCTAATTTATGTTTTGGTTTGTGAACGCCTGGTGTATCCATAAATACGATTTGTTTTGCTTCGTCTGTATATACGCAGATGATACGGTTACGAGTTGTTTGAGCCTTATCGGATACGATAGCGATTTTATCACCAATAAGAGCATTAATTAAGGTAGATTTACCAACATTTGGTCGACCTACAACGGCTACAAAGCCAGATTTGAAATGTTCGTTGTTATTCATTATATGGTGCATCCTCCCGCACATAACCAAGATTGCCAAGGATAAACTCTTCCTCTGTACGCATCTCTTTTTTATCTTCGTCGTTCATATGGTCATAGCCTAAAATATGCAAACAACTATGCGTCGTTAAGTACGCTAATTCGCGTTCAAAACTATGTCCATATTCAATAGCCTGCTCACGAGTGCGCTCTAAGGAAATAATCATATCACCTAGTAAATGATGTTCCTCTTCACTGCCTTCGTAATCGTCCCCTTCATTAAGTGCAAAGGACAATACATCTGTAGGTCTATCGATACCGCGATATTCTTTATTAAGCTCGTGAATCTTTGCATTATCACACAGCAAAATACTCATTTCATCTTCTTCAAGACCGTATACGCGACTTACTTCGTCACAAACCTTACGGATAATGGCCTCTATATTAAAATCCTCTTGAATTCCTTCATCATAGCTAATATGTATGTACATACTTACCCTTTCGCTACATTCTCTGCAGATGCATCAGACGTCGTTGTAGTATCACCTGCTAATTTACGCTCATGGTACGCATCGTAAGCTTTTACAATGCGACCTACTAAATCATGACGTACAACGTCTTGATCGCTAAAGTAAACCATATTAATGCCCGATACATGTCGCAATACCTTTTCAGCCTCACCGAGACCTGATACGACACGTGGCGGCAAGTCAATTTGCGTTTTATCGCCGTTTACAACCATTTTAGAGTTGTTTCCTAAACGAGTTAGGAACATTTTCATCTGTTCAGCCGTCGTATTTTGCGCCTCGTCAAGAATAACAAAGGCATTTTCTAAAGTGCGACCACGCATGTACGCTAGTGGTGCTACCTCGATAGTACCGCGCTCCATAAAGCGTTGTACTTGCTCGATGCCAAACATTTCATGTAATGCATCATAAAGAGGTCTTAAATATGGATCTACTTTATCTTGTAATTCGCCAGGTAAGAAACCTAAGCGCTCTCCAGCCTCTACAGCAGGACGAGTTAAAATGATTTTATCTACATTACGGTTCTTCAAGTAGAACGCTGCCAAAGCTACTGCTAAAAAGGTTTTACCTGTACCTGCAGGGCCAATACCAAAGGTAATAGTATTTTTACGAATGCTATCTACATAGTACTTCTGACCTTCCGTTTTAGGCGTAATATTTTTACCCCGCATATTAACGGATAGCGTATCTTCGAACATATTATGTACAGCATCGGCCTTGCCATTAGCCACAAGTTTAGCGGCAATGCGCACTTGAGACTCCGTAATAGTACTGCCTTCACGATAGAGGAATACTAATTCTTCAAGAGTGCGATAGAGGGCATTAACATTCTCCTCATCCCCCTTGATGACTACTGTATCTCCACGAGCTACTACATCAGCAGAGATAACCTCAAGCATCATATGTAAATAACGATTATGTTGACCTAGTATGGATTGTGCTAGGTCATATGTAGGAAATGTAAATACTTGTTCGCTCATACAACCTCCTAGTCTATAAACTTACGAACCGCTTTACCATTGAGGTAATCACAAAGATCCCCTTGATGTGCATCTAGTTCGTCTAACTTATCATCAATTAAATCTTGTACGCGCCACCAGCCCATAGACCAATTTGTAAAGAGTGTATTATCTTCAGGCGCTCGCCCAACAAGACGCTGCAATACAATGTCAGGGTGTAAATGACGGACAAAGTTGACTACGCGGTCAGCATATTCTTCTGCACTGATTAAGGTGAACTGACCTTCTTGGTACCACTTGGCCATCAATGTATTTTTAACGATATATAAGGCATGTAATTTAACTTGATCCACACCGAGGGCTGATAAGATACGGGCCCCTTCGATTGTATCTTTCATAGTATCCCATGGAAGATTTACTATCATATGGGTTGTTACATTAAATCCGTATCTCTTAATCCGCAATACAGCATCAATAAACTGGGCTAAATCATGGCCTCGATTAATTTTCTCTAATGTATCATAATTGACCGTTTGTAGACCTAATTCAATATAGATATCCTTTTGAAAGCGATCTCTTATATCTGCCAATATGTCTAGATATTCATCGGCAATACAATCTGGTCTCGTTGCAATGGCGATACCTACGGCCTCGTCGATGCAACCTTGTTCCATATAGCTTTTAAAATCATCAAGACTCAAGTAGGTATTACTAAAGTTTTGATAATAAGGTATGAATTTTTTTGCTTTGTATTTAGGGCCTATGTGAGCAATGTTTTCCTCGAGTTGCATATGCACTGTCATCCACGCAGGCCGATTTTCATAACCGGCACCAATTTCACCACAGAAGGTACAGCCCCCTACACCGGCTGAACCATCTCGATTAGGACAAGTTAGCGGCAACGCCACAGGTAATTTATAAACCTTTTCCCCATAGGTTTCTTTATAATATTTAGATACCATGCGGTATCGTTTTGGTCTCGTTGTATCGGTCATAACACTCCTATTTAACTAACCAATTATCGCTTGTTAATAATATAAAAATTTACTATTTTTATATTATTAACAAGCCTCTATTTCAGGACGTATAAAAGGTTTTACCTCTTTATTAACGTCAATAACTACTGTAAATGGTGTATTAGGTACATTTTCTATACCTAATACATATGCCGTGTCCTTAGACATAGGCATTTCCACGTACTGTTGGCGAATTTTGCGCCATTCTTTGAAGGTATAGTTTGGAATATACTGAGATGCAATCTCTTCGTTGCGCCAGAATGATTCCCCTTCTTGTAAAAGTTCTTTTGTCTGCTTCGGCAAACCAACGGCTTCGCTGCGAACCTTACCACGATAACTTACAAGGGTATCGTATTGTAGTAATTCAGCGGCCACATTGTCCCCCTTAAACAAGAAGAAATTATATAAGAACTCGATTTGATCAATGTCTTTTAAATTAACCTTATGATGACCAGCATCAAGCCAAGCCTGTGTCATTTCACAGAAATAAGAAAAGGCATCTTTTTTAGGTTTCACTTTAGAAGGATCATACTTTTTCATAGGTGGTATATGATTTGTTGCTGTATCCTCACCAGTTATAGATGTATCAGTATGTTCCTTTATGAGCTTGCTACCAATATAGCCAAAGACGGTTCTAAAACGCTCACTATTATAGAAGCGTTCAAATACATCTTCAAAGTGCTTTAAGAAGCGTATATCTTTATAAGGTAATACATGAGTGGTTAGAACCTCATATGGCGCTAAAGGATCACTAATATATTGGTATTCCTCCATGCGGCGTACACCAGATCCTTTTAGTAATTTCAAGAATCCTATTTGCAGCGCATGAGGTTGTAAACTAAATAAATCATTGAAGGATAATCCAAATCGCGCTTTATTTTCGTAAGGTAAGCCTACAATTAGATCCATATGTACATGTGTGCGGCCCGCCTCAATAATAGGACGAATTGCCTTTTGAATGTACGGCCAATCGTTATATCGGTTAATAGCATCTAAGGTTTTCTTATGTGTACTTTGTACACCCACTTCGATTTGAATACGCCCTGGTGGGGTTTCACAGAGAATATTTGTTTCCCATTCCGTCATGAGCTCAGGTTCCATTTCTAAATGGAAGTTAGTCTCTGTATGAGCATCACGCATAAATTCCATCAACGGACGATGATGATGTGGTGCACAATTAAAAGTGCGATCTACAAATTTAACTTGCTTTACCTTATGGTCGATAAACCATTGTAACTCTTTTAATGTTCTTTCTTGTGGAAAGAATCGAACCGTATTCTTGTTACCAGATAAACAATACTGACAGGAGAATGGACATCCTCGAGAGGATTCATAGTAGATAATTTTATGTTCTAAATCGACCATATCCTCTTCCACGTATGGGAATGGTATAGTACTTAGATCCTTGACCTCTACTGTCTCAGTAGAGCCCATAAGTTGGCCCGAAATATGGCGGCCACGAACGCCAGCAATTTCCTCTGTAAGGCCATCCTTGCCATTTGTTAAGGCGTGAATAAGTTGATAAAAGGCTTCTTCTCCTTCGCCTTGTACAACATAGTCTACAGCATGGCAACGATTTAGAATTTCATCGGCAGTGAAAGATACCTCTGGACCGCCTAAGATAATTTTAATATCTGGTCGAACTGCTTTTACCATGTCCACTACATGTAAGGTCATTTCAATATTCCAAATATAGCAAGCAAAGCCCAATACATCTATATTACGCTCTGTAATATCGCTAAGAATATGTAAAACAGGCATATTAATAGTATATTCTACTATATCGTATGCCTGTCCGTGAGCCTGCCCATAAGCTTTGAGATAACGCAAAGCCAGGGAGGAATGTATAAATTTTGAGTTTAATGTGGATAAAACTACGTTCATATGTCCCCTTTAAATCATCGAATGGCTCAGCCACCGTCTAGTCATAATATATGTATTATACCATTAAAAGAGGCCAAAGATAAAGGAAACAATAGCACCCACTAAAATGACAACACCGACTACGGATAGGATGATGCCTCCAAAGAAAACTACTGCCGCTAATACAACGGCTAAAATGATAATCAGAATGATGCGACTAAGCCAGCTTGTACTATTAAAGCTATACACCTTAACTTGCGGCCCATATTGATTATATTGTTCGTACCGTTGACGCTCTTCATCCATGTAAGTTGGCGTTGAATCAACGTGTACAGAATCACCTACCTCTTCGATAGTTACCCCATCAAAGTCTCGGCGTTCATCATCAGATAGTACTCGTGTGTTAGGCTCTGCAGAACGAGCATTACTACCAAAGCTATCGCTACGTTCATTACTTCTATATGTATTTTGATTGTTATTTGTATTGTGTTGATCAGACATAGTTAATTCCTCTATATGACCAAAATAATAATTAATTTTATACAACCTATTATATCATATTTTAGCGAGAAAAATGCAAATAAATATCCCCTATAGATATAAATTCATATATCTATAGGGGACGTATTGTATTGGTATTGTTTGTAGCTAATGTATGCTAACGCACAGATTAGTCATTCAAGAATTTTTGAAGTAATTCATTAACCATACCAGGGTTAGCACGGCCTTTAGATTCCTTCATAACTTGACCAACTAAGAAGCCAATAGCCTTGCCATTACCACTCTTGAAGTCTGCCACTGGTTGTGGATTGTTAGCGATAACTTGCTTAACGATTTCTTCAATAGCGCCTGTATCTGTAATTTGAACAAGACCTTCTTCTTTTACGATAGTATCTGCATCCTTACCGGATTCCCACATGGATACAATAACTTTTTTCGCAATTTTACCGGAAATAGTACCTTTATCGATAAGGGCAATCATACCGGCTAAGTTTTCAGGGCTTACTTTAGATTCAGCAAATGTTAAGCCATTTTCATTGATCATCTTGGACAAGTCACCAAGCATCCAGTTAGCAACCGTTTTAGGATCTGCACCAGCTTTTACAGTTGCATCTAAGAAGTCTGCCGTCTTACGAGCTACTGTAAGGATCGTTGCATCTTCACGAGGCAAGCCGTATTCAGATACAAAGCGTGCAATTTTAGCATCTTGTAATTCTGGTAATGCACGGCGTTCTTCTTCAATTTTTTCGTCTGTAATTACGATTGGTACCAAATCTGGTTCTGGGAAGTAGCGGTAATCGTTTTCTGCGTCTTTTTTACGCATACCAAGAGTAATGCCTTGAGCATCATCCCATGTACGAGTTTCTTGGTCTACTTTACCACCAGCTTCGATTAATTTTGCTTGACGCAATGCTTCGTACTCGATAGCTTTTTGGATACCAGTTAAGGAGTTAACGTTTTTAGTTTCTGTACGTGTACCGAACTCTGTAGTACCACGAAGGCGTACGGATACGTTACAGTCACAACGCAAAGAACCTTCTTCCATACGACCGTCAGATACTTCTAAATATTGCAAAATAGAACGTAACTTTTCAACGTATGCTCTCGCCTCTGCACCGGAACGAATATCTGGTTCAGATACGATTTCAAGAAGAGGTACACCAGTACGGTTGTAGTCAACATTAGAAGATTTGGAATCGGAAATAGTGTTGCCACTATGAACGAGCTTACCTGCATCTTCTTCCATATGAATACGCGTAATACCAATGCGTTTAGTTTCACCATTTACTTCGATGTCTAAGTGACCATTCAAGCAAATTGGCAAATCATATTGAGATGTTTGATAGTTTTTAGGCAAATCAGGATAGTAGTAGTTTTTACGGTCAAATTTGTTAAAGTTAAGGATTTCGCAGTTCAATGCTAAACCTACTTTAATAGCAAATTCTACTACTTGTTTATTTAACACAGGCATCGCACCAGGCAAGCCAAGGCACACTGGGCATACATGTGTATTTTGATCGCCGCCGAATTCAGTGGTACAACCACAGAAGATTTTAGACTTCGTCTTAAGCTCTGTATGAACCTCTAAACCAACGACTGTTTCGTATTTACTACTCATAGAGAAACCTCCCCAGTTGGTGCTACTAATTGACAGTCTGGACGCGCTTGTTCAAATGTGAAAGCCGCACGTAACAATGTTTCTTCACCCATGGCAGGACCAAGCAATTGCATACCGATTGGCAAATTGCTGCTGCTCATACCTGCTGGAATGCTGATACCTGGGATACCTGCAAGGTTAGCTGGTACTGTACAGATATCTTCTAAGTACATCGCTAATGGATCATTTGCTTTTTCACCAAATTTATAAGACGTATTAGGTGCAGTTGGTGTTAAGATTAAATCCACTTTGGAGAAAGCTTCATCAAATTCATTTTTAATGAGACGGCGTACTTTCAATGCTTTCAAGTAGTAAGCATCATAGTAACCAGCGCTCAATACATAGGTACCTAATAAGATACGGCGTTGTACTTCAGGACCAAAGCCTTCTGTACGAGTTTTAGTAGACATTTCTACTAAATTGTCAGCAGCAACGCGCATACCATAGCTTACACCGTCATAACGAGCCAAGTTAGAGCTTGCCTCTGCCAATGCGATGATGTAGTACGCAGACAAAGCATATTTAGAGTTAGGCAAGGAAACCTCTACGATTTCAGCACCTAATTTTTTATACGTTTCGATAGCCTCTTCCATAGCTTTGCGAACTTCACTATTGAGACCTTCACCGAAAAATTCTTTTGGCACGCCGATTTTAAGATTTTTTACATCATTTACAAGCGCTGTAGTGTAATCTACACGAGCCCCTGGAATAGATGTAGAATCTTTCGCATCGTAACCAGAGATTGCATTCAATACTAAAGCAGCATCAGTTACGTCCCGTGTAATAGGGCCAACTTGGTCCAAAGAGGATGCAAAGGCGATAAGGCCATAACGAGATACATTACCGTAAGTTGGTTTCAAACCTACAACGCCACAGAAGGACGCTGGTTGACGGATGGAACCGCCTGTATCAGAGCCAAGAGCCCAAATAGCAGTACTACTTGCTACAGCAGCAGCACTACCGCCAGAGGAACCACCTGGTACACAATCAGTGTTCCAAGGATTAGTTGTTTTTGCTAATGCAGAATTCTCTGTAGAGCCACCCATAGCAAATTCGTCCATGTTAAGTTTACCAAGGCTAATATAATGATTATCTTGTAAACGTTCGATAACAGTCGCATTATATGGAGGAACAAAGTTTTCTAACATTTTAGACGCGCATGTTGCAGGCTCGTCTTTAATACAAATATTATCTTTGATGGCACCAGGAATACCTGCTAATGGAGAAATAGCTTCACCTTTAGCAATTAATTCGTCTACAGTTTTAGCTGTAGCTAAAGCGCGGTCATGAGAATCGGATAAGTACGCATGTACAGTCGGCTCCACTTTCGCTTTATGTGCAATGACAGCATTCGTCAATTCAACGGCGCTGATTTCTTTATTCACTAGTTTCTTGTGTAATTCATGAATTGTTGCCACAGCGAAACCTCCTATTCTTGTACAACGCGAGGTACTTTAAAGTACCCATCCTCTGCTTCTGGAGCATTAGATAAAGCTAAATCATGATCAAGGGATGGTTTCATTTCATCCTCTCTAAGTACATTATGCAATGGTACCGCATGGGCCATAGGCTCAACACCATCAAGCTCTAATGCATCTAGTTCAGCAACATAAGACAAGATATCGGATAATTCTTTTTCTACATGTGCCATATGTTCTTCCTTAACTTCCAAGCGTGAAAGCAAGGCGATTTTTTTTATTTCCTCTTGGCTGATTTTCATCGGAACACATCCTTTCATAATTATTTATTATAAAGCAAATAATATATATTTTCAAAACATTATAAGAATGTATATCTATTGGATTTCTCCGAGATTGCGTAAAAGCTCTACAAACTCTTCTTCGTTCATGACGCGAATCCCCAATTCATTGGCTTTCGTAAGCTTACTACCGCTATCTTCACCAGCTACAACAAGTGTAGTTTTCTTTGACACAGAGCCTGTAACCTTTGCCCCATGAGCTTCAAGAATTTTACCGGCTTCACTGCGGCCCATAATCTCAAGCTTACCTGTGAGAACAACAATTTCTCCGTCCATTTGATTGCCTGCAGCTTCTACAACATCTACAGTCATCTTAAGACCGGCTTGTGTTAACCCTTCAATAATAGCCACATGAGCAGGATCTTGACGATATTCTACGATACTATCAGCCATTGTGGGACCAATCTCTTCCACCGCAACGAGTTCTTCCTTAGTAATAGTCATGAACCGTTCCATAGATTTCACGACATTAGCAATTGTTGCAGCTGCTTTAGAACCAATTAGACGAATACCAAGACCATATAATATTCGGTCCAAACCACGAGATTTAGAATCTCCGATAGCTTTTACTAAATTCTCTGCAGATTTCTTGCCCATTCGGTCCATGGTAACTAGTTGATCTACCGTTAAATGATATAAATCCACCACATTAGCAATTAACTTATTATTGATTAAGTTTTCTACAATGCTAGGGCCTAAACCGTCAATATTCATAGCATCTCGAGAGGCAAAGTGAATGATTTGCTCTTTCTCAATAGCAGGACAATGTTTATTCGTACATCGTACAGCCGCTTCTCCTTCGTGACGAACTGTAGGCGATTCGCATACTGGACATGTGTTAGGAATTGTGAACGGCACTTCAGAACCAGTACGTTTTTCAGGAACTACGCGAATAACTTCTGGAATGATTTCTGCTGCCTTGTGAATGATGACATGGTCACCAATGCGGATATCCTTTTCATTGATAAAGTCTTGATTGTGTAATGTTACACGACTCACATTTGTACCAGACACGAATACAGATTCAAGCTCACCAGTAGGCGTGAGAACGCCTGTACGACCTACATTAATCGTAATATCCTTAAGAATGGTTTCTACCTCTTCAGGCGGATATTTATAAGCAGTAGCCCATTTAGGATCTTTTGCAGTACTGCCAAGTGCCTCTTGATCATCAAAGCTATTTACTTTAATAACCATACCATCAGTATCGTATGGCAAGTCATGACGTTTTTCTTCCCAGTAATTGATAGTTTCAATAACTTCATCAATGGTTTGACACACGCGATAGTGAGGATTTACAGAGAACTTAAAGTTTTCTAAGCTTTTAAGTAATTCCTCTTGACTATGAATACTAGCACCTTCTTCAGAGCCAATAGCATAGGCAAAGAAAGCTAGGTTACGACTTGCTGTAATAGCAGGATCTTGTTGACGCAAAGAGCCTGCCGCAGCATTACGAGGATTCACAAAGGTTGGTAACCCCTCTTCATCACGTTCTTCATTTATGCGTTTAAATTCGCTATGAGGCATATACGCTTCACCGCGAACCTCGATAAACTCAGGGGCATTCTCTAGGTATAAAGGAATGGATTTAATAGTACGTACATTAGCAGTTACATCTTCCCCAACGCGACCATCACCTCGCGTTACAGCACGTACAAACATGCCATTTTCATAGTGTAAATTGACAGCCAATCCATCGATTTTTAACTCTACTACATACGCAGATGGCTTATGTCCTAATTCCTTTTCTACGCGACTAGCAAATGCTCGAACTTCATCAGCATTGAATACATTGGAAAGACTCAACATAGGACGTCCATGAACAACCTTTTCAAAGGAGCCTTCCACCTTCATACCTACACGTTGTGTTGGAGAAGATGGCACAATATATTCTGGATAAGCTGTTTCTAAATCTACAAGCTCACGATATTTTTTATCATATTCAAAGTCACTCATCGTAGGAGCATCTTTTACATAGTATAAATACTGTGCATGAGTAAGCTCTTGTTGCAACTCTTTAATTCTATCTTTCGGATTCATATTACATCCCTTTTACTGTGCAGTAACACTCTATACGTTCCATACTAGCAAGGTAGAGAGGTTAACTGCGATACACAAGTTTTATCCCTTTTTAACAGGTGCAAATTTAGCCATAACCACACGTACACCTTGTGTGGGGAATTCAATAGTTAACTTCATGCCAGCCCCTTCACCAGCAACGTTGATAACCTTGCCATTGCCCCACTTACTATGAATAGCAGTATCGCCAATCTTCCAATCAGCAATTACTTCATTGCGAACGATTGGCTTCGTAACTGGTCGGCTTGTGACACTCATATGTTGCGGCACATGACGCTTAATGTCATCAGGTACTTTACGCTTAGCACGTAAACCATCTACTAACTCTTCAGGAATTTCGTCGATAAAACGAGATGGTAAATAACCACTTGTACGACCAAATACGGTCCGCGTCGTAGCATTAGAAATATATAATTCCTTCTCTGCCCGTGTAATACCTACGTAAGCTAGACGACGCTCCTCTTCAACCTCCTCAGGGTTCATTAAGGTTCGACTATGCGGGAATAAACCTTCCTCTAAGCCTCCTAAGAATACAATAGGGAATTCCAAACCTTTAGCAGCATGCAATGTCATCAATGTTACCTTGGACTCTTCTTGCTCGAAGGAATCAACATCGTTAACAAGGGCCACTTGTTCTAAGAAATCCTCTACAGTACCAGATGGATTTGTATCTTGGAAGTCTTTAGCTACAGATAAAAGCTCACCGATATTCTCCGCGCGCGCTTGATCTTGTGGATCTGTACTTTCTTCCAACTGAGCTAAATAACCGGTTCTATCTAAAATGGACTCTAGAATATCTAGTACTGTTCTATCTTCCATTTCAGCTACAAGTGTAAAAATAAGAATGCCAAACTCTTCTAACTTTTCTTTTGTCTTACCCTTAATAGAATCTACCAAATGTAGCTGCGTTAAGGTCATAAATAAAGACGTTCCATTAGCGCGGGCATAGTCCTGTAGTTTGGCCACAGTAGTAGCACCGATACTTCGTTTAGGGACATTGATAATACGCAATAGACTCAAATCATCAAAAGGATTATATAACACGCGCAAGTATGCTAATACGTCCTTAATTTCTTTACGATCGTAGAACTTTGTGCCCCCCACCATTATGTATGGCAAAGCACGTTTAATAAGTGCCTCTTCAAGTACACGAGACTGAGCATTCGTACGATATAAAATGGCCATATCCCCATAAGGAACACCGTGAATATCATGCTTTTTAGCAATTGTATCGCCGATAAAAGCAGCCTCCTCATGTTCAGATTGGGCCGTAAAGTGCTGGATCTTAGCACCTTCCGTCTTATCAGTCCAAAGATTTTTCTTTGGCCGACCTTCATTATTCTCGATAACAGCATTGGCTGCATCTAGAATAATCTTAGTAGAACGATAGTTTTGTTCTAATTTAATAGATGTACAGTTCGGATAATCCTTTTCAAAGTCTAGGATATTTTGAATATCTGCACCACGCCAAGCGTAAATACTTTGGTCAGCATCACCTACTACGGCGATATTCTTCCAATGTGACGCCAATAATTTAGCCAATAAATATTGCGCATGGTTCGTATCTTGATACTCGTCGATCATAACATAACGGAAACGTTTGCTATATTTATCTAGGACAGCCTCATTAGACTGTAATAATTTTACGGCCACCAATAATAAATCATCAAAATCTAAAGCATTATTCTTACGCAATTCACGCTCGTAATACTCGTAGACGTCGGCAACCTTTTGCTGGTAAAAGTCTCTCGCTTGCTTTCTAAAATCTGAAGCAAAGAGTAATTTATTCTTTGCATCTGAAATAGCTGCAATCATAGCACCAACGGGATAGTATTTATCGTCCAAGTTTAGAGCCTTCAAAGCCGCCTTAATCACAGCTTGCGAATCAGACGTATCATAAATGGTAAAGTTACTGTTATACCCTAAGAAATTATCTAACTCAAAACGTAAAAACTTAGCACAGAAGCTATGGAACGTACTGAGCCAAATACGATTAGCTACATCCCCTACTAAACCTTCTACACGGTTTTTCATCTCTTTAGCCGCTTTATTGGTAAAGGTAATGGCTAAAATTTCATAAGGATTCACACCTTGTGCCAACAAATGTGCAATACGAACTGTTAAAACCTTTGTTTTACCAGATCCGGCACCGGCTAAAATCAACAAAGGGCCTTCCGTATGTTGTACGGCTTGTTGTTGCTCTTTATTTAAACCTGTTAATAATGAATTCATCGGAACACCCCAATCGCCCTTACATAATGGTTATAAAAATAACTCAAACAGAAATTAATGAGCTATAGTTTTATATTTGAAAATAACATTTGTTATGGCTATATATATAACTAAAGTCATGTAAACTCTATACATAGAGAAGAAGAACGTTGCAAGCAACGTTCTTTTCCTTTGTATACTATTTCATAGCACCAAGGATTGGTGGTACGATTTGTTTTTTACGAGACATAGTGTTTGGCAAGAATACACCATTGTCTTTAACTTCTTTTTCAAATGCTTTTGTAACTACAGCTTCTACATCACCGCTGAATAATAATGTAGTACTTTCATCAAGAATATTTGTAATCATGATGTAAGATGCATCGTAGTTGTTAGCACTGCGAAGAGCTTCTAAAGCTTGTACTAATTCACCTTGTTTAGCCAATACGTCTGTTGTGTCCATAACGGAAATTTGACCGATAGAAATCGTTTTACCAGCTTCGGAGAATTCTTTCATATCTGTACGAACGATATCATCATTAGTCAAATCAGAAATATCTGCACCAGCTTTTAACATATCAAGGCCATAGGACTCGATATCTACACCGGCGATTTCAGCCAATTTGTGAGCCATTTCTTTATCTGTTTCTGTGCATGTAGGAGAACGGAATAATACAGTATCAGAAATGATAGCGGATAACATCAAGCCTGCAATAGCTTTAGGAATTTCTTGATTATTTTCCATATACAATTTAGTGATGATTGTATTGGAGCAACCTACTGGTTCTAAGCGCATGAATACAGGACCATCAGTTTCAAAATCACCAATGCGATGATGATCAACTACGCCGCACATATTCATAGATTTATAACCATCGATAATTTGCTTAGATTCATTGTGGTCAGTTAGGTATAAGTTGCCACCTTCTGGCGCAAACTCTTCCCAGTTCTTAACGATTTGTGGATGTTCAAAACCAAAATGGTTCAAAATGTATGTTGTTTCTTTGTTTGCTTCACCGGCACATACTGGAGTTGCTGGTGTACCCATTTGTGTTAATAAATTTGCAAAGGAAATAGCAGAACAAATAGAATCTGTATCAGGGCTTTTATGACCTGCCACATATGTTTTTACGTCACTCATAATATACCTCTTTTATTTTTAGTTTCACATTTTATATTGACCTAGGTCAATCCGATTTTCAACTATATTATTATACCATAAATTATACAAAAAAACACGCCACTACTATGTAGTGACGTGTTTTTAACATTCCTCATTATCAGCTAATGTAGGAAATTATTCATGGTCTTTTTTACGATTTGTAAACAAACCAGGACCAAATGTTTCAACGATGATAAACAACATTGGAATGATAAAGATACCAAATAATGTTGCTGTTGTCATCCCTGCTACTACTGTAATACCCATAGATGTACGAGCGCCAGAGCCAGCACCAGTAGAGATAGCTAATGGGAATACACCAAGAATAAAGGCAAAGGATGTCATCAAGATTGGACGCAAACGAATTTTTGCAGCTTCGATAGCAGCATCAACTACGTTCATACCGCGCTCGTCAACACGAATCTTCGCATATTCGATGATCAAGATAGCATTTTTCGCAGCTAAGCCAACCAATGTCAAAAGACCAATTTGCATATAAATATCGTTAGCTAAGGCATATCTACCTGTAAAGTTCAACAAGAATGGTACTAAAGCGGCACCAATCATACCAGATGGTACGGAGAACAATACGGCAAATGGAACCTTCCAAGATTCATACAAGGCAGCCAAGATCAAGAATACGAAGACTAGACCTAAACCTAAAATCATCATAGTTTGAGAACCAGCTTTTAACTCTTCACGAGATTGACCTGCCCAGTCATAAGAATAACCTGCAGGCAATGTTTTAGCTGCCGCCTCTTTCAATGCGTTAATTGCATCACCAGAGGAGTAACCATTTGCTTGAGAACCACCGATTTGTACGGCCATGGCATTATCAAAACGAGTAATGCTAGACGGTGTACCTGTTTGTTCCTTCGTAATGTAGTTAGATACAGGAACCATAAGCCCCTTACTATTTCTAACAGCCAACATATTAAGTCGATCTGCATTTTGGCGGTAAGCATCTTCCGCTTGAACTACTACCTTATAGTTTTTACCGTACATGGTAAAATCATTGACTTGAATACTACCGTAGAAACCTTGTAATGTAGTAAAGATATCAGCTAAAGCAACACCATCTTGTGCCGCTTTCTCACGATTCACATCAAACTGTAAGGATGGTGTAGATGTATCAAATGTAGTGTAAATAGACTGAATAGCTGGGCTCTTACGAGCTTCTGCAATAAACTCATTAGCACGTTCAGCCATAACTTGTGGACTATCACCAGCTTTATTGATGATATACATACTGAAACCACCTGTAGAACCTAAACCAGGAATAGATGGTGGATTCATTGCAATAACTGTTGCTTCAGGAACACCTTGTGCAGCAAAACCAAATGTTTGACCAACCATTGCATTAATAGATGTAGCTTGTGTTGTACGATACTTCCAATCAGACATAGTCGCAAAGATTACACCAGCACTAGATTTTTGACCACCACCTAAGAGGTCAAAGCCCGCTACCGTAAATACTTCTTGGAACAATTGTTCATCTTTAGGTTTTTCTGGATCATTTTTACCTTCTAAGAAGGAAGCAATTTTTTCAAGTGTTGCCATAGTACGCTCAGATGTAGCACCTGGCGGTTCATTAACGGCAATCATATAATAACCACTATCCTCTGCAGGTACGAAAGATGTAGGCAAGAAGTGGAATACTAAGCCTGTTCCCCCCGCAAAGATAAGTAACGCAATAACGGTTAAGCTTAGTCGATGACTTAAACGAGCCAATTGGATACCGTACCAATTACTGAATCGATCAAGAGCATCATTAAACTTGTTCAATTGACGATGTAACCAATCTTCATGCTCCTTAGGAGTATGAGGTTTTAACATAGTAGCACATAAGGCCGGTGTTAAAATGAGGGCTACAATAGCAGAAATAACAACAGAAACTGCAATCGTCAAAGCAAACTGTTTGTAAAGAATACCTGTCATACCACCCATGAAGGCAACCGGTACGAATACAGCTACCAATACAAAGGCGATACCAATTACAGGGCCTTGTACATTTTCCATCGCTTTAATAGCCGCCTCTTTCGGAGGTAAGCCATTATATTTTAATTCATACTCTACCGCTTCTACTACTACGATAGCATCGTCAACAACGAGGCCAATAGCCAATACCATGGCGAATAATGTTAACGTATTGATAGAGAAATCAAGTAATACGAAAGCCCCAAATGTACCAAGCAAGGATACTGGTACGGCAATCATAGGAATGATCGTAGATCTCCAAGATTGTAGGAACACATATACTACGATAAGAACGAGTAACAATGCTTCTACAAATGTATGCTCTACCTCATTAATGGAAGCACTTACGAATTTAGTATTATCTACAACCACGTTATATTGCATATCTGGTGGGAAAGATTTAGATTGTTCATCTAGTACCTTCTTAACATTCGCAATAGTTTCTAATGCATTCGCATCATTTTGTAAGGAAATAGCAAAACCTGCTACCTCTTTATGCGCGGACTTAGCAATAAAGTCATATCCTTTAGCACCAATTTGAATACGAGCAACATCTTTTAGATGCAATACCTTACCATTAGAGCTTTTAATAGCAATGTTACCAAATTGTTCAGGTGTCACAAGACGACCTTCAATTTTGATAGGATATTGAAATGCTTGTTCCCCATTAGTAGGATTTTGACCAACTGTACCTGCCGCAGCCTGTAAGTTTTGTCCCTTAATAGCTGCTGTTACTTCAGAAATGGTAACACCAAGATTTTGCATCTTCGCTGGATCCAACCAAATGCGCATAGCATAATCAGAACCGAACTCTTGTACAGAACCGACACCCTTAATGGCTTTAATAGCATCCATCATATAGTTGGTACTATAGTTCTTTAAGAATGTAGAATCATAAGTACCATCAGGTGAGTTCAAGGAGAATACCATAGCCATATCACCAGAAGATTTAGTAGTTGTAACACCAACTGCTTGTACCTCTGCAGGCAATTGAGCAAGTGCTGCTTGTACACGGTTTTGTGTATTAACCGTATCCATATCCGCATCTGTGCCTTGATTGAACTGAACAGTCAAAGAGTAACTACCATTACTAGAGCTACTAGATGTCATATAGTCCATATCTTGTACGCCTACGATTTGTGTTTCAATAACACTGGCTACCGTATCATTAACAACTTGAGCCGTTGCACCTGTATACGCCGTATTAACACGCACTGTAGGAGGAGAAATTTGTGGATATCGAGCTACCGGGAGGTTCATCATAGAAATGAGACCTACCAAAGTAATAACAATGGCTATTACGATGGCAAAGATAGGTCGATGAATAAAGAATTTCGACACGATCTAGCCCCCTTTTATTTTGTAGCTTTCAACTGTTCTTTAGTAAGTTGTTTACCATTTACTTTAACGCCATTCTTAACCTTAGTTAAGCCATCAACAATGATTACATCACCAGGAGCAAGACCAGCTTTAATGATTGTTTCATTGCCTTTTGTACCGCCAACTTCAACTGTTTTTTGCTCTACTACACCAGCAGCATTCACAACATAGACAAAGTTTTTATCCATAATTTGTAGAATCGCACGATTTGGTACTAGAATAGCATTTTTAAGCTTTTCACCAGGAGAAACAACCGTAGCATACATATTAGGTAACAACAAATGATTTGGATTTGGGAAAGAAGCTTTTAATACGAGCTTACCTGTAGATTTATCTAGACTCTTCGCCGCTTGAACGATAGAACCAAGTTCATTATAGATTTCACCATCAGCTAGTTTCAATTGAATATTTGGACCATTAGAATCATCACCAGTTGGATTTTTCATGAAATCAAGATATTCTTGCTCAGTCATACTGAACTCAACAAAGATTGGATCGATGGAATCAATGGTAACCAATGTTGTAGAACCAGCTTGTACAAATGTACCCATATCTACATCATCCATACGCAATGTACCAGAGTACGGTGCATATACCATAGTATCTCCATAGTTATCTTGAGCAATCTTAAGAGATGCTTGATATGCTTCATAGGCTGCTTTAGCTTGTTCATAAGTACTGCGTTGTGTATCTACACGTTGCTGAGCAATAGCATCTTGTTGAGCTAATGTTTCATAACGTTGCAAATCAACTTCAGCATTTTTCATATTTGCATTGGCTTGAGCTGCTTGTGCTTCTGCATTGGCAACACTAGCTTCATATTGACGAGAGTCAATACGATATAGTGGTTGACCTGCCACTACCTGTTCCCCGCCTTTTACAAACTTCTCAACAATGTAACCAGATACACGAGCATGTACAGCTACAGAATTCTCTGCCACTACTGTACCTGCAAATGTTTGATCTACTTGAGTATCACTTGCTGTGATTTTATATGTATTGACATTAACCTCACCGGCTTGCTGTTGGTTGTTACCGCAACCGGCCACCATGACAGCAGACACTACGAGAGCCGCCAACATACGGGAATAACGATACTTCATTACCTATACTCCTTTACACGAAACTATTTATTTATGTCACATACTATCATAAATATCTATATATATTTTACAGGATTCTATAGACAAAGTCAATTTTCCGATATCTTTCAACCATTGTTAAATGCAGATAAAATCTAAACAAATTCATATCCATTGTATACAATAAAAAAGATAAAACCATTAACTTTTATATTTTTTTGTGAACACTTTTTTCATAATTTATTGAGAACACTTTGGTCATAATTGATCTTGTAGGGTTATACGGGGAAATTATGGGGGAAAAAAAGGGAAATTTCAAGCGAATAAATGCGTATTTTAACGAACATATACGAACATAAAAAAAACTAGAAGATTAGGTAACTACTGCATTTATACAGTAAATACGTATCTTCTAGCTTTAGCTTGAATATTGGTGGAGATGAGGGGCCTACTCTTTATAAACACAGTAAGTATCTATATTGATAGACGGCAAACCCTTCATGGGGAAACGCATGGGGAAACGTTTAATACTTCTCTGGATTCCCTCTTCTAGTATATCGATTATACAATAAATCTCTAACGAAAGCATAAGTCGTGAATAAGATAACCGCTAATATGAATAAGCATACAATAGTTTTTCCCATAAGATATCCCTCCTATCGTTCATGTTATATTTATGATACCATTATCTTTATATTTTTATCTAACTACCATTTACAGTAAGCGTACCCTTCATGGGGAAACGCATGGTGAAACTAATTAGAGGAATTTATTTCATCTTCATCTAATTTAGCATTATAAATGTCTTCTCCATAACGATAGAATTGTTTTGCTTCACTTATCATTTTTTTAAAAAATTCGGCTTCACCTAATTCTTCTATCTCTTCATCGAAATTTTTATAATCGGAAGCTACCAATTGACAATTATATGCTGCAAAGTTGGTATCTTCATCAATGTGTACATTAAAAAATAATGCAGACTTTTTTAACTCTTTTATACAATTATTTAAATACTCAGCCTTCTCTTCGTATTTATCATGATAGAATTTATCAAAAAGAATACTGTATGTCACCACTATATAAAATGGATTATTTAATTTAGAAATATCTTGATCGTCACAATGAACTCCAACAGTATACATTGAGCCACCAAATGATGGCAAAATGTCTTCGCATATAATGAAACCATCATTATCTGAATCCCATACTATATTATATCCAGATTTTTTAAAACTTTCATAAGCTTTCTGAACTTTATTTCTATAAGATATATAGACCTCATCATTATATTTCAGATCTGATGGCCCATCATCATCCATAATATCATAGAAAGTAATTTTGTCACCGTTACTGTTGCTGTTACTGCCAAAGAAAAATGAGATTATACCTTTGAGTATTTTATAAATACCAAATAGTATTATCAAAAATAATATCAAAAGACTAAATGTTACCATACAAGACTCCCTTATAGAACACTACACAGCTTCATATTAGGTTCATGATATCATATCGGATATAAAAAGAAAAGCCCCGCCAGTAAGTGGCGAGGCTATCTTTATTTAACTACATTTCGTTAATTTTCTTTTGTACACTATTAACGATACTATTAATACTATTATTTAAAATAGATATATATATACGGTTACGAATCTTAACCCAGTAGGAAGTCGTCGTTTTAATTTCGTCTTCTAAAGGCTTAATAATACTAGTCATTTCTGCTTCGACGAGAGCTTGAATATCGTCGAATTTAAAACCTTTTTATACGTTTATGACTCGCGTCGGGCATAATGAACCTAAGACTACCCTATCAATTTATACACACGTTACGGATGCGATGAAAGAGCAAGAAAAACAGATACTCGATTCGATCGATATTATGGCATAATTAGGCCGGCATTATTGCCGGTCTTTTTTATTGTAAAGTACTGTTTTTAAGCACTTTTTCCATGATTTTTAAGAAAGTGTTCCGAGGGGAAAAAAAGGGGAAAAAAAGGGGAAATTTCAAGCAAATAAATGCGTATTTTAACGATCATATACGAACACTAAAAAAAGCTAGAAAATTAGGTAACTACTGTACAAATGCCGTAGTTACGTATCTTCTAGCTTTAGCTTGAATATTGGTGGAGATGAGGGGAGTCGAACCCCTGTCCAGAAGTGTTGCCATATAGACTTCTCCGAGCACAGTCTATGATTTAGATCTCAGGTTGCTACCGCTCACAGACAAGCTACACAACCCCAGTTCATATTGTCTCGCCTAATTCATATGAACAACTAAATTAAGCCAGCCTACGGTTTGACGTCCATTCACACTTGGTAGGCACAAGTATGAGGGACGTAGCTTATGCAGCTAATGCAAAATTTTCTTCTGCGTTTAAATGTTTTCCCACCGTTTAACGGCCTCATGGAACGCCGACTCGCTATCTATACCACACGCACCCCTGTCGAAACCTTTACATCCCCGTGCGTCGGTCTAATAATTATAAGCCTATTTAGTATTAGTGTCAATTATATGAAACCTTTATACCTCAGATATATTCACTATTGTTAGATTACTCTACTTACCTAATATCGACGACTTAACCAATCAAATTTCAGTTTCTTTCAATTCTATCCTTATTAGATATATTATGCACTATCATGAGTCTAGTTGTTTCATAGCTTTATGCAGTGATTGGCACACATAATTTATTTGTTCTTTATCATGAGCAGCTGTAACGGTTAATCGAATTCTACTTTCACCAATAGGTACTGTAGGTGGACGAATAGCTGTTCCAATTATGCCAGCCTCATATAGATAATCAGATACTGCAAGTGTATCTTCATTACTTCCGATTAGTATTGGGAAAATTGGCGTTTCATTGGTAGCATCAATTCCCATTGAAAGTAATTGATCTGCCATATAGTTTACATTCGCTTGTAAACGTCCTAAAACAGTTGCATCAGTCTCAAGAATCTGTAGTGCAGTTAAGGAGGCCCCTATATCAGCAGGAGATAATGCGGTAGAAAATATAAAGCTACGGCTCGTATTAACAAGATAATCTATGATAGTACTATTTGCCGCCACATAGCCACCAACAGAACCTAAGGATTTACTCAACGTACCAAGCTGAATATCTATCTCTTTTTCTAGATTAAAATAAGCAGCCGTACCATGACCATTACCAATAGTTCCCGTTGCATGAGCGTCGTCTACCATCAGCAAAGCATTGTAGTCACGACTTAATTCATATAATTTATCGAGTGGTGCAATATCTCCATCCATACTAAATACACCATCTGTAACTATAAGCTTTCGAGTATTTCTATTTACCTGTTTTAACAGATACTTTAACTCGTCTACATCACAATGGCTGTAAGCCTTTACGGTCCCTCTACTCAATCTACAACCATCAATAATACTAGCATGATTTAGAGCATCGCTAAAAATAATAGTATTCTTATCTGCAATAGCCGAAATTGTTCCTACATTAGCCATATAACCTGTATTAAATACGAGAGCTTTTTCTGTATTCTTAAATTTTGTCAATGCATTTTCAAGCTCTGTAAATAATGGAAAAGTTCCAGACACAAGTCTAGACCCACCTGAGCCAGTACCATATTGTTGAGCCCCTTTTACAGCCCCTTCTATGACGCGAGGATCAAAGGTGAGGCCTAAATAATTATTTGAAGCCATCATCAAATATTCTTTATCATCTCGTTTTACTCGCACTGCATCAATAGGGCAGTATTCTTTTAAGGTTCGTAGATTATGGTTCTTTACCTTAGAGTCTAATTGTTCTTTAAAAAATTCGTACATTCTATCACCGCTGAACAAGTACAGGAGCTTTTTCCAAGTACTCAACTACACTTTCACAATCTATATCAGACCGCACAAAGAAAACACGGCCCCCTATATCAGAGCCTAATTCTTTCATATTAGGAATACGGTGATAGACACCATTGCAAGCAACATAACCTACTGTATAGTCTGGATCGTCAGACCAACATAATTCGCCCACAATACCATCTGCTGATTGAACCTTTGAAGCTAATACTAAAGCCTCTCGCATATGTTCATTATCACCTAATGCATAAGAGTCAAAGGAGTCCATATGACTAACACGTACTCCGCGGTCACCTGTATCTAAGCGCTCACCAGTAATTGCATCTACTAACATAGCACCGCGCATAGATTTATCTAAACCTTGTAACAAAGATATAGCTTTATAAACAGCTACCTCACTAATAGTAGGACCTTGTAAAAGTTCAGTCCCCAATTGATGTGATTCAGAAATGCTACTAGTTTTATGTTCTTCTACCTTTAAACAGTCAATATATGTAATCTTCTCCGGTGAAATCAAATCTACTGTGATATTGATAAAATCAGCTGTTCCTTTACTGTGATGCAGTGCACGTTTGGCTAAGGTTTGTGCTATAGCGCCAACATCCTCTAATTTTACAATACGCTCTGCTCCAGAAATATGATGGCCCCCGTTTTCATGGGGACCACCTTGTGCTGCACGCATGCGTACACTATATAATTCAGCCATTATGACACCTTGCCTTTTACAAGATCATTTTGCGGTACTTGGCTGTGAATTTTACGGAATACTTTCACAAATACAGGTGCCATAATAACAGTGAAAATCATACCTGGAACGGCTAAGGCAATCATTGGCAAAGCAGCCTTACCAATATACAAGGACAAAGATAAACGTGCTAAAGCAGATGCAATTGGACCTGAAATCATAATGCCAATCATATGATTTTGACACATCCAAAGAATAAGACCTACGATGAGACGGAATTGCATAGCAATCATAACATTTAAAATAGATTGAGTACCTAACGCTAAACCAATTAAACTAGATAAACAACCACTGATGATATATTTTTTGAAACCAAACACGGCACATATAGCTACCGCTAACGGGGCAGATAATTGAAACTCTATACCAGGAATAATATTAGGTATTTTGATGGCCCCTAATACTGTAATCATCGCTGTCAAGATAGCAATTTCTGTAATGTACCGAATGTTCTGATTCATAATGTATCTCCTCTACTTAGATAATGTTAACCACAAACACCTCTTCTTGTTTACATTATAAATTCAATATACATATTTATCAACTAAAAATACAGAATAAGTTGACAAATATCACAAAAAAATCGAGCCATCATGACTCGATCTTTTTAATTTAATATTTTTGCTGCTCTTTAATTCGTTTAGCTATGTCACGCTTAGCATCGCGTTCTGCCATATCTTGACGTTTATCGTATAACTTCTTACCTGTTACAAGGCCTACTGTAACCTTCACATAGCCATGGCTAAAATGGAAGTTAAGCGGCACTAGAGAGAAACCCTTTTCCTTCACTTGAGCATGTAATTTATTGATTTCAGCTTTATGCATCAACAATTTACGTGTACGCTCTGGCTCATGATTAAAACGGTTGCCTTGTTCATAGGGACTAATATGAACGCCATACAACAAAATTTCCCCTTTATCTATACGACAAAAACTATCTTTCAGATTAAGCTTACCTTGACGGATAGATTTAATTTCAGTACCTGTTAAAGCAATACCTGCTTCATAGGTTTCATGAATATGAAAATCATGACGCGCTTTACGATTGTCAGCAATAAGGGATGGACTTGATTTCTTTGCCATATTTACCTCTATCGTTTACGTTTACTTTTAGATTTCTTAGATTGACTACATTTTGTGGATTTATTCGACTTCTTACGGGTTGATTTGCCTTTGCCAGATTTTTTACTGAAAGCATCATAACGAGAACGACCAGTTTTATTGTCATCGCGTCGTGAAGATTTTTTACCTCTCTTACTTGAGGATTTGCGATCTTTACGACTACCAAAGCTATCTCGACTAGAAGCATAATCGGAACCATTGCGCAATTGTTCTTGGATAGCCATCAAATTATCTACTTCACCTAGAACAAAGTCAATTTGTTTCTTTTCTACATCGGCTTTTACAAGGGTAACAGTAACCTTATCACCTAGATGATATGTTTTACCTGTACGTTTGCCAACGAGAACAAAATGTTCTTCGTCAAAGAAATAGTAATCATCGTTCATCATGCTAATATGCACGAGGCCATCGATGCCGTTTTCTAACTCAACAAACATACCAAAGGATGTAATACTTGCAATACTGCCTTCAAAGACTTCGCCAACGAATGGAACCATATATTGAGTCTTTTTAAGGTCTGTAGTTTCTCGTTCAGCCTCTGTTGCCACTTGCTCTTGAATAGAGGAATGTTCAACAGCACCAGCTAAAAAAGCGTCCTCTACATCTCGCTTGGAATATCCATTTTTCCAATGCATATCTGCTTTTAAAAGACGATGAACCATCAAATCTGGATAACGTCGGATTGGAGATGTAAAATGGGTATAACATGTAGATGCTAAACCAAAATGTCCTGCATTTTCTATGCTGTATTTTGCTTGTTGCATAGATCGTAAGGTCATAATCTGAGCTACTTGCTCAATATCCTGCCCCTTCACCACATCTAAGATTTTTTGGAAATCTCGAGGTGTTACGCCATCGACACTAAGAACGAGATTTTGACCTAAGTAATTTAGTACCTTTTGGAATAAATCTAACTTTTCTTCACTTGGACTTTCATGAATACGATATACCGAAGTGCGATGTGTATTTTTCAAATGAGTCGCTACCGTTTCATTGGCGATAAGCATACATTCTTCGATAAGGCGCTCTGCCATTGTGCGATCTCGTTTAACGATACGTAACGGCGTACCATCTAGGTCAAGCAAAACCTTATATTCAGGGAAATCAAAGTCTAAGGCACCTCTACGACGGCGCATGCGATTTAAAATTTTCGAAATTTCTGCTAAGTCCCGTAACATAGGCATAAAGTCTTGTAAATCATCGGGAATAATGTTTTCTTCTAGTGCCTTATATACTTCTTTATAACTACAACGTCGTCCAACATGGATAATAGATGGTCTAATACGATAATTAACGACAGTACCAGAATCATCAATTTCCATTATACAGGTCATAGCATAACGGTCTTCATGAGCATTTAAGCTACAAATACCGTTTGATAATACCTCAGGTAACATCGGTACTACACGGTCTACTAAATAAACAGATGTCCCCCGCTTATAGGCCTCATTATCGATAGGCTGCCCAGATGTTACATAGTGGCTTACGTCCGCAATATGTACGCCTAATTCGTAATTACCATTCGGTAATTTACGACCACTCACAGCATCATCAAGATCTTTTGCATCCTCACCATCAATAGTAACCATTTGTAAATCTCGAAGGTCCCAACGTTTTGGGTCTTCATGGATAACAGTATCGATTTTCTTACTAGCCTTAATAACCTCATCAGGGAAATCAAAAGGAATCTTATGATTCGCCATGATGCAGTTAATATCAAGGCCCACATCGCCTTTATAGCCTAGAACTTCTGTTATAATACCTTCTGGCTTTTTATCGCCTTCAGGCCATTTTGTAATTTTAACTAATACTTTAGCGCCACTACGAGCATCTAAAGTATTTTTCAAATCTACAAATATATCTGTACCGATACGTTCATCATCAGGCACAACAAAGCCAAAGTGTTGTTGTCTATCATAGGTGCCAACTACAGTTTCATTAGCACGCTCAATAACATCAACAATAATACCTTCTCGTTTATGTTTTGTATAGTCAGATGGCACTACGCGAACACGCACTTTGTCGTTATGCATGGCAGTGCCCTTATTTTGTTCAGCCACATAAATATCTTCATCATCGAGCATGATAACAAAGCCGTAAGATTTACGATATCCTTTGTAAATCCCTTCATATTCTTCATACTGCTGCTCTTCATATTGATATACATCGGGGCGCGTACAAGTTAATACACCTTCCCGAGCAAGCATTTTAGCAGAGCGAATAAACATTTCTAGGTCTTTACCACCTCGAATATGATTATCCATTGCTGCATCTTCAATATGATATGCATGTGGTTGGATAGATTTATAAAAGTCCAATACTTTTTTCTTCAAATTTTCACCTCCTTAGGATGTAAAAAGAAAAAGCCTGCAAAGCAGGCTTTCATCATTAGAATTGATTAATCATTGCCCCTAATACTAAGCTCAACACAGCAAAGATAATCCCTAAAATAATTGTACATCTAGATAAGAAACCGTCTACACCACGGGCCTTACCACCAAAAGAGGAGTCTGCCGCACCAGAAACAGCACCGCCCATGCCAGAGCTTTTGCTATTTTGTGCCACAACTACTACGATTAATAAAATTGATACGATTACTTCTAGGATCATTAAAAAATTTGTCACGACTGTCATCCTTCCTGTGAGGCTCTAGGCGAACCCAATACACGATGTTCTAAATACTTCTCTAATTTACGTTTAACCCTTTGCAGTGCATTGTCGATAGATTTAACACTGCGATCTGTGACCTCAGCCATTTCTTGATAAGAACGTCCATCTAGATATCCTTCCAAGACCTCCCACTCGAGATCACTTAAAATATGACCGATATTGCGCTCAATATCATCCAATTCCTCTTTACTGATAATGAGGTCCTCCGGGTTTGTAACCTTTGCGGAGGATAGCATTTCGATCAATGTACGCTCTGATTCCTCTGTATATACCGGTTTATTAAGAGATATATAGGAATTTAAAGGCGCATGTTTTTGTCTTGTAGCCGATTTAATGGCCGTAATAATTTGTCTAGTTATACACAATTCTGCAAAGGCTCTGAAAGACGCTAATTTATCATGTTTAAAATCGCGCGTCGCCTTGTAGAGTCCAATCATACCTTCTTGGATAATGTCCTCTCGATCCGCACCTACTAAAAAATAGGAACGGGCCTTAGCTCGAACAAAGTTCTTATATTTATTTACAATATAATCGATTGCAAACACATTTTGCTCTTCTTGAGCTATGACCACAACTTGCTCATCGGTCATTTCCTTGAAATTGTAATCGGACTTGCGTGTATGAATTAATTTCATAAGCTCCTCCTTACAATTGAGCGAGAAAAACCAATATATTTATTATACTGGAAGTGTATTTGATTTTCAACTATCAATGGCCTCGTCGCAATTTCTCTAGCTTTTCAGCCACTTCAGGAGATAATAAGCCTCCTACTTCATTACGTCGCAAGCTAAATTGATCTCGTCTATGTTCATGAGCATATTGCTGTCGTTCCTCTTCCTTAGCGAGACGAATCATATTCTGTAGCTCTCGTGCAGAGATTCGCAACCCGCCAGATCCAAGAATTTGATTCTGTTCTGCCCCGTCAGAAGTCACAACATATACATTGGTATATTTGCCTTTACGCAAAAATACCTCACGTTCTATAAAGGAATCTGCCGTTTCTCCATCGTCAGTATAGACCTCTATAAAACCATTAGTAATAACTTCAACTGAACCACCAGATTTCGTATATTTACCGTCAAATACAAGGATTACTTCATATCCCTTGAATTTTCCGTAATTTAATAACTTATCTCTCAATTCCATTCGAGCATGCTCTAATGATTCATGTGCTAATTTCTTTAGATGAGTCCAGGCGAAGATCACATTATAGCCATCTACAATTAAGATATCTTTTAACATAGTTATTTCGCTTGGCGTTGACGTACCGCCTCATACATGAGAACAGCAGCTGCAACTGATGCATTTAAGGAATTTAAATTTCCATACATAGGGATTGTTACAAGGAAGTCACAAGCCTCTTTTACAACGCGACTAAGCCCCTTTCCTTCGTTACCAATGACGATAACCGTAGGAATCGTCATATCCGCCTCATACAAGGTACGATCACCTTCCATATGGGCACCCATTACCCAAAAACCTTGTTTTTGTAGTTGCTTAATAGTTTGAGCTACGTTGCCCACTTGTACTAGGGGAATTTGTTCAATAGCCCCAGCAGAAGTTTTAGCAACTGTCGCATTAATAGGTGCATTATGACGCTTAGGAATGAGTACAGCCGTAGCCCCTACACATTCTGCAGTACGAATGATAGCCCCCATATTATGAGGATCCTCTACACCATCTGTTAAAATGAGCAAAGGTACTTCATGTGTAGTTTCTTGTAAAACTTCGCCCAATTCCTTAAATTGTACCGCCGATACTAGGGCAATAACCCCCTGATGTGGTACATCTAAGTCATACTTGTTCATTTGTTTAATAGGTGTAGGTCTAACTTCAATACCTTGGGATTTAGCAAGGCCAACGATATCAGCTAAACCAGTTTTCACCTTATCTTCGCTGACCATAATACGTTGAATTGAACGACCACTTTTAAGGGCTTCTTTAACCGCATTGCGGCCTACAATATAATTATCCATACTACATACCTCGAAGAGTTATAGAAAAGGCTTGCCCCATAATATGTTGTAAGCGCTCATCTTGACGCGTTTCATAAAGAAAACCTAGTACAGCTTCAAATGCCGTACTACTGCGATATTCTTGAACAGTACTGCTCTTTGGTACATTGACATTACTATTTCTAGCACGTCTAGCAATAGCTTGCTCTTGTTCTGTAAAAGTATCTTCTATCGCAAGCAACACTTTCGCTTGTGACTTAGCACAAATAAATTCAGTAACAATGGTGTGTAATACTTGTACCTTCGTAATATTCATTTGCACAACTCGCTCACGCACATACATGGAGTACACTGCGTCACCAATATAGGCAAGCATGACTGCATCAGCACTAAGGCATTCCTCTACAGTTCGATTGCGCAAACGAAGCGGCTCTTGTTCAAGAGCCGTCAGTTTTTTTATCGCTTCATTCTTTAAGAATTGAAATTGTTTAAACTTCACGTTTTTTCCACCGTGCACCTTGAGGAGAATCCTCAATAGTAATACCGATTTCAGACAAGCGATCGCGGATGCAATCAGCTAATGCCCATTGTTTTTGTTCACGGCACGCTTGACGTACAGACAAGATAACTTGCATTAATTCTTCGTATTCAGCAGCGTTAGCGCCAGTATTGCCTTCCCATGCTTTTTCGAGAACGCCGATTACATCTGTCATGAATTTGAAGATACGTTTAACTTCCGCAATAGCTTCTTGGCAAACAACACCTTCTTTGCTAGTCATTGCTTGGTAGTAAATATTGATTTCTTTTGCAAGGCCAAACATGCTTGATGTAGCCAATGCCGTATTGAAGTCATCACTCATAGCCACTTCAAATTCTTCTTCAAAGGTTTTAGCTTTCTCCAACAAACGTTGTGCATCTTCGCATTGACCTGGTTCACATTTTTCAAGGTAAAGAAGGTTTTCAATAGCTGTGCTTAAACGTTCTAAAGATTTATTTGCTTCTTCTAAGCGCTCATCAGAGAAATCCAATGGACTGCGATAATGCGTGCTCAACAAGAAGTAACGTAAAGCGTCAGGGCTATATTGTTCTAAAATATCTTTTACCAAGAAGAAGTTATTCAAGGATTTAGACATTTTTTCAGAGTTGATCGTAATAAAGCCATTGTGCAACCAGTAACGAACTGCTGGATGTTGGCCAGAACAACCTTCAGATTGAGCGATTTCATTTTCATGATGTGGGAAGATCAAGTCACTACCACCACCATGGAAATCGAATTCTGTACCTAAGTATTTTTGGCTCATAGCTGAACACTCGATATGCCAACCTGGACGACCATTGCCCCATGGGCTTTCCCAGTAAGGTTCACCTGGTTTTGCCGCTTTCCACAATGCAAAGTCCATAGGATTTTTCTTGCGACCGTCTACTTCAATACGAGCGCCTGCTTCCATATCGTCTAATGTACGGCCAGACAATTCGCCATAATGTTCAAATTTATCGACACTATAGTACACATCGCCATCGAGTTCGTAAGCATAGCCTTTTTCAATCAATGTATTGATCATCGCGATGATATCTTCGATATGCGTAGAAACACGTGGATAAATATCAGCCCGTTGAACGCCAAGAGCGTCCATTACTTCAAAATAACTATCGATATAACGGTTTGCAATAGTATCCCAAGATACACCTTCACCATTAGATGTATTGATGATTTTATCATCTACATCAGTAAAGTTTTGTACATAAGTTACTTTATAACCTACATGTTTCATGTATCGACGAATTACGTCCCACGTTACGAAAGGACGTGCGTTGCCAATATGAGGATGATTATATGGTGTAACACCACATACATACATTTTTGCCTCACCTGGTATAACAGGATTGAATACCTCTTTTTGGCGTGTCATAGTATTATAAACTGTAATTTCTCTCATCGTTACCGATGCCTCCATTTTTGTAAATAAAAAAGACCTCTCATCTCATACAGAGACGATGGTCCGCGGTTCCACTCTGTTAGGTACCAGCAGTGGCACCCACTCATCGCATAACGGCGCGTCACCGGACAAACCTACCTATAATCGGAGTGTCAGCTCGTGAATGCATTTCGTCTACCTATCCATGAACCCTCCCACCATCGGTTCTCGCTAAAAAGTTAGTTGTAGAGTACTTCTTTCAGTCCTAGCTTTTGATTTTATCTATATTTAGATATAGAGTTATTTTACCAAATAATGCTATAGAAAGTCAATATTCATAAGAAAAATCCTCACCATTCCAAATTAATTATTACCCTATTATACATAGGTTTTTAAGTAATTAATTTTCAAATGATGAGGATTAATATAATCAATATATTTGACTGCTATTATCACTATCAACAATAACATTTATATAAAACACGTTAATAGTAATTGATATGTTAATAGTAATTGATATAATCTATATCAATTAAAACTAAGCGTTTTCCAACTTCTCTTGATCGTCATGTTTACGGCAAATACCTGCGAAAATAGAGCCTGTAAAGTTATGAATAATAGAGAACACTGCACCTGCTACCGCAGCTTGTGGTGTAAAATGTTTAAGTGCAAGAGATACGGACAATGCAGAGTTTTGCATCGCTACTTCGATTTGCATTGCGCGACGAGAAGAAACATCAATGCTTAATGCTTTACATACAAAGTACGTTACAATATAACCACTTACATTTTGTACTAAACAAGCAACAAAGATGATAAATCCTGTTTCAGCAATTTGTTTTTGGTTCACCGCTGTAACAGCAGCCAAAATGAGCAATACTGCAATAGCAGCAATTGTTGGACATACATCTTTAACAGGTTCAATTTTAGATCCGATGAAGTAATTCAATACGATACCTAAAATGATCGGTACTAATACGATTTTTACGATAGACATAAACATCGGCATGAATTGAATATCAATAGAGGATGTAGCACCTGCATATAACACAACAAATAAAGGTGTTAAAATTGGAGCTAACAACGTAGATACAGTTGTTGCAGATACAGATAATGGCACATTACCATTGGCAAGGAATGTCATAACATTAGATGCTGTACCACCTGGACAAGCACCTAATAAAATAAAACCAATACCAATTTCTGGCGGGAAATTAAATCCTAAAGCTACCAAGAAGCCTGCCAAAGGCATCCATAAGAACTGGATAACAGATACGAGGATAACCTTCATTGGTTGTTTAAACACATCAAGGAATACTTGTGCTGTCAAAGTTAAACCCATGGCAAACATAACGAATTGTAACATGTACGCAATGTAAGGCGTCATCCAAGAAAATACTGTAGGAAGCATATATGCTAATACAGCCATCAATAGTACGATCCAAGATAGATAACTATTGAATAAGTGGTTAATAGAACGAATAACACTCATAAAAACACTCACTTTCATAATATATAAAATAAAAATACGCCGCCTATTATAACATTTCCATAGAATAATCACAACATATACAAAAAGAGCTCCCATAACTACGTTATGAGAGCTCTCTCCAATTGTCTATAAAGATTATTTTGTTAAAGCACCTACATTATCTAAATTATGTAAGCATTTTTCTTTACCAAGCAAGGTAACGATGTTGTTCAAATCAGGACCATGCATTTGACCTGTTAAAGCAACGCGAATTGGCATAAATACAAACTTACCTTTCAAAGCAGTTTCTTTCATGACTGCCTTAATAGTTGCTTTTACAACTTCAGGTGTAATTTCATCAAGTTCAGCTAATGCATTGCGGAAAGCACTGAGAACTGTAGGAGCTGTTTCTTCATTCAACACAGCACGCAATTCCTCTTCGTGACCTTCTTCAAGGAATACGGTTTCGCCCATGAACATGCCTACGTGATCTTTAATTTGAGCACCATAGCTAATATGGTCGCGGAATGTAGAACATAACAATGTCAACCAATCGATATCAGCTTGATTTAAGCTATCTGAAGCCAAACCAACCTCTTTCAAATGTGGCAAGCAAAGATGGAATAAATCTTCGTCGCTCAAATTTTTCATATAGTGGAAGTTGATATGGTTTAGTTTATCAATATCAAACACTGCTGGGTTCTTAGCTACACGATCCATAGAGAAGGCTTGAATCAATTCATCTGGTGTGAAGAACTCTTCTTCCCCTTCTGGCGCCCAACCAAGAAGTGCTAAGAAGTTTACAAGTGCTTCTGGCAAGTACCCCAATTGTTTGTATTGTTCAACAGATGTTGCACCATGACGTTTGGACATTTTCTTGTAATCTTTACCGAGAATCAAAGAAATATGACCAAATGTAGGAATGTCCCAACCAAGCGCTTCGTAAATAGCCATTTGGCGTGGTGTATTAGATAAATGTTCCTCTGCGCGAATAACATGAGTAATGCCCATCATGTGATCGTCCATTACTACTGCAAAGTTATATACAGGAATACCATCGGATTTAACGATAACAAAGTCACCTACACCGTTAGATTCAAAGGATACACGACCACGAACCATATCGTCGAAAGTATATGTTTTGTTCAAAGGTACACGTAAACGAATTGTTGGTTTACGACCTTCTGCAATATATTTGGCCTTTGTTTCTTCGTCCAAGTGATCACAATGACCATTATATTTAGGCGTTTCACCACGATCCATTTGATCTTGGCGTACAGCATCTAACTCTTCAGCAGAGCAGTAACACTCGTAAGCATGACCTTCATCTAATAGACGTTGTGTTACTTCTTTATATAATTCAAGACGTTCTGTTTGACGGTAAGGGCCATTTTCACCACCTACGTCTACGCCTTCATCCCAGTTCATACCAAGCCATTGTAAGGAAGCCTTGATATTTTCTTCACTTTCACGTGTAGAACGAGATAAATCTGTATCTTCAATGCGCAATACAAATGTACCTTCTTCTTTACGTGCTAATAGCCAGTTAAATAAAGCAGAACGAGCGCCACCAATATGGAATGGACCCGTAGGGCTTGGAGCAAAACGAACTTTCATGGAACTCATGATTATACCTCTCCTTCATATACAGAAACGACAGCTTGTGCAGCAATGCCTTCGCGGCGCCCAATAGCACCAAGCATTTCATTCGTTGTCGCTTTAATACTAATGCGATCTAATGGTATTTCCAATACGGACTGTAAATTAGCCTTCATCGTATCAATGTGAGGTTTTAATTTAGGAGTCTCAGAAATAACCATAATATCAATATTATAGGCTTGTAAGCCACGTTCTTTCAATAAGGAATTTACCTTTTCTAGTAAAAGCATACTAGAAATCCCTTTATATTGGTCATCTTCAGGTGGGAAGTAATAACCAATATCTCTTAAACCAGCAGCACCTAACATAGCATCCATTAATGCGTGAATGAGAACATCCGCATCGGAATGACCATCTGGGCCAAGCTCAGATTCAATTTGAACGCCCCCTAAGATGCATGGACGGCCTGCTTTTAATTGATGAATATCATAACCAAATCCAACGCGCATACGCTTATCCTCAATTCCTAAATACCGTTTTGCTACGGCAATATCATTGGGCGTTGTCACCTTAATATTGCAGTAATCACCTTCTACTATATGTACAGGCTTTCCTAAATATTCCACAAGAGATACATCATCAGTACCTAAATAGTTTAAATCATGAGCCTTTTGATGGGCCACCTTAAATAAATCTTTTTGAAAGCCTTGTGGTGTTTGAATTTGGTATAGCTCACTACGTTTCAATGTTTCAATTACGGTATGTTCTGTATTAACACGTTTAATCGTATCAGTAGCAGGCACACCAACTGTGGCAGCACCATATGTGTTAGCAGCTTCAGCGACAGCACTAAACATTTCTGTAGAGGCTAATGGGCGTGCTCCATCATGAACAAGGACAATATTACTAGATTCATCGACCGCCTTGAGACCGCAAGCAACGGAGTCTTGACGTTCAGCACCACCAAGAACGATATGAACTGGTACTGTAAGGTTCAAGACCTTAATATGTTCAGCCATATAGTCTTGTTCACCATCGGCTACAACGAGAATAATCTCGCTTAAGCCTTGTAATTTAGCAACATTCTGCAAAGTGCGCTGAATAATAGAATAACGACCAAGGGGGATAAATATTTTATTCTCTTTATATGCCATACGGCGTCCCGCCCCTGCGGCAAGAACGATACAGCTAATTACCTTGTCCATTTTGTCCCCCATCTACACGAGCAAAGATCATGCGACCTGCACTCGTTTGTAGTATAGATGTAACCATAACCTCAACATTTTGTCCTACATAAGGTTTACCATCTTCTACGACAATCATCGTACCATCATCAAGATACGCTACACCTTGGTGTACTTCCTTACCTTCTTTCATAACTTGTACGCGAATCCACTCACCTGCAATAAGAGCTGGTTTCAATACATTTGCCAATTCATTGAGGTTAAGTACTTCAATACCTTGTACGCGAGCTACCTTATTCAAGTTAAAATCATTAGTCATCAACTTCCATTGCTTGTCTAAGGCTAGGCGCATCAACTTAGAGTCGACTTCTGTAAGATCATCATAATCGTCTTCTACAACTTCAATGGCAACCTTATTAGCATCTTGCATATCTTTCAAAATATCTAGACCTCGACGACCGCGGTTGCGTTTTGTAGCATCTGCAGAGTCCGAAATAATTTGTAACTCGTTTAATACAAAGAGTGGAACCATTAGAGGTCCTTCAATAAAGCCTGTATTACAAAGTTCTTTAATACGACCATCAATGATAACAGACGTGTCTAGTAATTTAGGCGTACTAGAAGCTTTATCTGATTTATGGGTGGAGAACATTTTAAAGCGACTTGTTTTTTTAGTGCCATCTCCGCCCCATTGTTGTACGTAGTTATTGTACATTTCAGGACCTTTACGGGCCATGAGCTTAAGACCACTATATCCAAAGATAGCGCTAAGAATAATAGGAATGTAAGGTCCTATAATAGGCACTTGATTGAATGCAACACCAATTAAATTTGCAATAATAAGACCGAATAATAAACCGATGGTGCCTGCAATCAATTCTTGATTTGGAATATGCGTGAGTAAGCGCTCTAAACGTTTTGCAATTACTAACCCTTGTTTCAAAATAAATGATGAAATCAAATAGCCAATAATAACACCTAACAATGTACCAACAATTAATACTGCAATACGTGCAACTGTTAATGACATATCTCCCATAGTTTCAAACTGAGAAACTAAATACGGATCGATAATAGGATCTAATGTATCCATCCCTACATAGGCAGCTGTACCTACAAGGATGGCTATTACATAGCGTAAAATCCGATAAATCATCAAATCACCTCCTAATTAAGAAAACACGAGCTGCATCGCCTCTTGAATAGATTTGACGCCTCTAATCTTGATAGAACTATCATTATCCTTGATTTGCTTATAATTGCCTTCAGGAATAATAAACTTTTTAAAGCCTAGTTTTTTAGCTTCATTTATACGCTGCTCGATGCGCGGAATGCTTCGAACATTTCCAGTTAAACCGACCTCTCCTAAGATAACCATATCTGTAGGAACAATACGATTTTTTAAATTAGATACTATTGCTACTGCCATAGACAAGTCACAAGCTGGCTCGTTTACTTTAAGTCCACCAATAACGTTAACATACACGTCTTTATTACCTAATGTAAAGCCACAGCGTTTTTCTAAAACAGCCAATAATACGATTAATCGATTGAGATCGTAACCAATCGCTGTGCGTCTAGGCATGCCAAAGGCCGTGGTAACCACCAAACTTTGCACCTCTACTAAGATTGGGCGAACCCCTTCTAAGTAAATCATGACTGCACTGCCACTTTCCTCATCAGACCGTTCTGCCAATAATGAAGCTGAAGGATTGGATAATTCTTGCAAGCCTTCTTCAACCATAGCGAAAATACCAGTTTCAGATGTTGAGCCAAAACGATTTTTAATGGATCGCAATATGCGGAACTGATAAGATCGTTCCCCTTCAAAGTAAAGCACTACGTCTACCATATGCTCTAACATACGTGGGCCTGCAATATTGCCTTCTTTTGTAACATGACCAATGATAACCGTAGGAATATTGCGTTCTTTACAAAATCGAAGGAGTCGAGATGTACATTCTCGAACTTGACTAACACTGCCTGGAGCAGCATCGATATCACCAGTATACATGGTTTGAATAGAATCAATGACAAGTAAGGATGGCGTCATTGCATCAGCTTGCTCAAGTATATGATCTAAATCTGTATCTGCAATAACTTGTAAACGTTCACTATTGATATGTAGTCGTTCTGCCCGAAGCTTAAGTTGTAACTGAGACTCTTCCCCGGATGCATAAAGAACAGTACCTACAGTATCTGCAACCTTTTGAGAGACTTGCAATAATAGTGTAGATTTACCAATACCTGGATCGCCACCTAAAAGCATTAATGCACCAGGTACTATGCCACCGCCTAATACGCGATCAATTTCACCAAAGGTTGTAGATAAACGTGCAATAGACGAAATTTCAATATCTGGTAAAGCTGTAGGCTTAGTCGTTTGATTCCCTACACCACGGGAAGGTGTACGGCTATGTTTAGTTTCTTTAATAATTTCTTCAACTAATGTATTCCATTCACCACATTGTGGGCAACGACCCATCCACTTAGAAGACTCAGCCCCACAATTTTGACAGAAGAATACTGATTTTGCTTTTGCCATAATGCCTCAAAATATTTTACTAAGAAAGAAAGGTCATGAATGATAACCATTCATGACCTTTTATGCATAATTTTACTACATGGTTAACTATCATTATCCTATAGTATACCATTTAACTTATATTTTTTATATGAAAGGTAGTCATTAACTGTATATTTTGTGTTTTTTCTATACGCTGACAACGATCTCGTTATCCTTGACATCTGCTTTTATAGTTTTTCCTTCTGTAGCATCTCCTTTCAAAATAAGGTCTGATACAGGGTCCTCAATTAATCGTTGAATAGCTCGTTTTAGTGGTCGAGCCCCCATTGTAAAATCAGAACCTTCCTTAACGAGTAATTGCATCGCCTCAGCTGTGATTTCTAATTGAAGCTCACGCTCTTTAAGGCGTTTTGTAACATCACTCATCAAGATAGAGACAATTTGTTGTAAGTCCTCTTCAGTTAATGGTTGGAATACAATCATTTCATCAATACGATTTAAAAACTCAGGTCTGAAATGACGTTTTACAGCATCCATAACAGATTTCTTAGCTTCTTTAAAATCTATACTATTAGATTGATTTATAGAAGATTCAGATTTTTTAGGAGCTAAGAATCCAAGCTCTGGAGAGTTCTTATGTAAAGCTTTAGCACCTAAATTACTCGTCATGATGATAACTGTATTTCTAAAATCTACAGTTCTACCTTGGCTATCAGTAAGGCGACCATCATCAAGAACTTGTAATAAGATATTAAAGAAATCTGCATGTGCTTTCTCTACTTCATCGAGAAGAATAACACTATATGGTTTACGACGCACCGCATCTGTTAATTGACCGCCCTCTTCATAGCCCACATAGCCTGGAGGGGCACCAACTAAGCGTGATACAGTATGCTTTTCCATATATTCAGACATATCAAGTCGAATCATAGCAGATTCATCGCCGAACAAGGAGGATGCAAGTGCTCTTGCTAACTCAGTTTTACCTACCCCTGTTGGACCTAGGAATAAGAATGACCCAATAGGACGTTTAGGATCCTTTAATCCAGCCCTTGCACGGCGCACAGCTTTAGCTACAGCTGTAACAGCATCATCTTGACCTACTACGCGTTTATGAAGCTCTTTTTCCAAGTGGAGCAAGGTTTCAGATTCTTCTTCTGCTATTTTAGCCACTGGAATCCCCGTCCATTGAGCCACTACTGCTGCTATATCATCTTCTGTAACTACTAACTTTTGATCACTTTCTTCTTTTGCTGCAGATTTTTTATCACTAATGTCTTTTACTAGAGTTTTCTCTTCATCGCGTAGTTTAGCAGCCTTTTCAAAGTCTTGGGATGTAACGGCTGCTTCTTTCTCGTTTTTGACTACCTTTAGACGTTCTTCTAGAGCCTTAACATCTGGTGCTGTAGAAAATACTTGCATACGCACCTTAGATGCAGCTTCATCCACCACATCAATAGCTTTATCAGGCAAGAATCTGTCTGTAATATATCTACTTGATAAGGACACAGCTGCTTTTAACGCTTCATCCGTTATTTTAGCCTTATGGAATGCTTCATAGCGATCTCGTAAGCCCTTTAGAATTTCAAGAGCATCCTCTTCGTTAGGTTCTCCTACTTGAACAGGTTGGAAACGACGCTCTAAAGCAGCATCCTTTTCAATGTGTTTTTTATATTCATCAAGAGTTGTAGCACCAATAACTTGGAACTCGCCACGTGCTAAAGCAGGCTTCAAAATATTAGCTGCATCCATAGCACCTTCAGTGGCACCGGCACCAACTAAAGTATGAATTTCATCGATAAAGATTATCATGTCATCATGTTGTTGTACTTCATCGATAGCTTTTTTCAACCGTTCTTCAAATTCACCACGGTATTTAGCACCGGCAAGCATGGCACCAATGCTAAGCGAAATAATTCTCTTATTCCGTAAAATTTCAGGTACATTACCGGTAACAATACGTTGCGCTAAACCTTCGGCAATGGCAGTTTTACCTACCCCTGGCTCACCGATGAGAACAGGATTATTTTTAGTTCTACGACTTAGAATTTGAATAACCCGTTGAATCTCAGTATCTCGACCGATAACAGGGTCAATTTTACCTTGTTTAGCATACTCATTAAGATCTGTGGCAAAATCAGATAAATCACCTAATTCGCCATCTCCATTGGAGCCTTCTTGACCATCATTATGGCCCTTAGAATTAGAACCAAGAATATTACGAATAGCATCTACTACATCATTAGTTCTAACATCCATAGATTGTAATATGGCAGCTGCAACACCGCTACCATCACTTAGTAAACCGAGTAGAATATGCTCAGTACCTACATAATTATGATTCATGCGGTTTGCCATTTGAACTGCCAGTTCAAGTACATATTTAACGCGAGGTGTCATGTATATAGAGGTCGCTTTTTTATTACCGCGACCTACATGGTCCTCTACAGCTTCAAAAATATCTTCCGTAACTATACCAAGCTCTTCTAAAGCCTTAGCTGCTACACTATTTTTAACCTTTGTAAGGCCGATGAGTACGTGTTCAGTTCCCACATAGTCGTGCCCTAGCTCTAAAGCAGCCTCTTGTGCTAAAGTAAGGACTTTCTGTGCATCGTCTGTGAACCGTTGCATCATAATATCACCTCATCTATCTATGTAAATTGTAATTGTATCTCTTCAAATATATGTAAACAATGATGGGAAACACCATTGGAATATCAATAGAGTATTTGTGAAATTTATACTATTTTGAAAGTTTTTGACGTATTACTTTAGCTCGATAGCTATCGCGATCGGCCTCTGTCAAATCTTCATTACCTAAATATTTAGTAAGGAAATTAGGTCGAGTTATAGACACCAACTCATTAAAGGTATCATTTCCCCAAGGTGGTAAAATATCTAAATCTACGCCTAATTGAATATCGCTTAGTTTTGTTAATGCTTCTTTACCATTAACACGGCGCGCATATTGTAGAACTCCGTAGGATCTCCACAGAACATCTTCTAAACCTTCTTTATCATTATGTAATAAAGATTGACGAGATTTACGCTCTTCTGCAATTATGCCTTCTACAATCTTGGTTAATTGTTCAATCGTTGCTTCTTCACTTATTCCCATAGTACGTTGATTTGAAATTTGGTAAATAGCGCCTAAAGACTCGGAGCCTTCACCGTACAAACCTCGTACAGAGTATCCTAATTGAATTATGCTACGAATGAGTCGTGTAATTCGCCCAGACATAGTTAAGGCCGGCAAGTGTAACATTACAGATGCTCTCAATCCAGTTCCTACATTTGTAGGGCATGCCGTCAAATAACCAAAGCGTTCATCAAAAGCATAGGGATGCTTTGCCTCGATAGCCTTATCGATTTGCACTGCATGGTCATAAGCCTGTTGCAATTGAAGTCCAGAAGCCATTGATTGGATCCGTAAGTGATCCTCTTCATTCACCATAATTACAATAGATGCATCATCAGATACAACCAAGTTACGATATGGTAATTTTTCTTCAAGAGCGGGGCTCATTAGGTGTTTTTCTACTAATACAGCCCGCTCACTTTGACTTAACTGCTCTAGACTAATATTGGAATATTGATGTCCGTCTGCCTCTTTCAAAGGTTGCAGCAATCCTCTAGAAATTGCATGTACTTTTTCTAAAGCAGATGTATCATTACGATTTGTAAATAATAGTCCGTCAAAGTTTCGAGCCAAACGAATACGACTAGAGATTACAATGTGATCTGTCGCTTCTGTATCGTGGCGTAACCACTGACTTAAAGGAGAGTCCAATATAGTATCTAACATAAGAACCTCCTACTCTTTACCGCCATCGATAATAGCTTCTAATTCTTTAATTTTATCTCTTAAGATAGCAGCCTCTTCAAATTTTTCAGCTTGAACTGCTGTATCTAATTGATGACGCAATCGCTTCACTTCATATTTAGCTTTAAACACATTAGTTCCACGACTAGGTACAGTTCCTTCATATTCAGAACTCCCTTGAATACGTTGTAATAAGGGATCTATTTCACTATTAAAAGTCTCATAACATTGACCGCAGCCAAACCTACCTACTCGATTAAATTCGTCATAAGTAATACCACACTGAGGACATCTCTTAGATTGATGAGATTTTAATAAGTTATCTGGATAAACCATGTTTTTAAAAAAATCATTGGTAAAAAAGCTATTATCCCACATATCATTCATAAAAGAACTATAGGGAGATAATTTACCCTCTTGTTGTAACTCGGTAGCGCAAGTACCACAAAGATGTTGTTCCGTCTTTTGATTATTGACGATATTAGTCATATGAATGGTCGCTTCATTCTTATGGCAATGATCACATAACATCGATCATCACTCCTTCCGCAGTGTATCCACCATTGTTGCGTAAAGCTGACGAACAGCCTCATTGCGCTCTTCAATATCTACATTTTCAATCAAAGTAGCAAAAGAGTTATGCATTAATTGAGCTTCACGACGAGTAATCTTTTCAGATTGAAGTAATTGGAACAACGATTGATCTACGTCTCGCATATCAATTAATCGTTCCACCGTATTTTGACCTTCATAAATACGATATGTCGTTACGGCAGGTAAAGAATCAGAGCTTTCTGGGTTTAGTTTTTTGATGCGAATATAACCACCTAAGCCGCGTCTAGATTCAACATCAAAACCACGTTCATTAGAAAAGCGTGTACTCAATACGTAACTAATTTGGGATGGTGCACAATTTAGTTCATCAGCTAATTCGTTACGTTTTAAAATTAGCTTTTCTTGTTCTTCACGCATACGGTCTAATATAAATTTTTCTATTTTATCAGCTATCATACTCATAAAAAACACCCCTTTAAAATATATTTACTATAGTTTTTGACTATTTGTTCTTTGATACAATTCCATTATATTTGACTATTTGACTTTAGTCAATATAAAAGTCAAACTTCATAGTACTCACATTTGACCTATTATCTACGTTTATACATTTTAAAATTAGGAAAAGCTTTATTATACCTGAGTTTTTCTATATATATTTAATAAGTCAAATCACACTAAATAGTTTTGACTTTTATTCTATTTTTTAATTCATTTTTTTAATTCATTGTTCTATGATTGGACTTAATCTTTAATTCTATGTATAATAAATGAGATATTATATTCCGAAAGAAGGTGTTATTATGGCAGAAGCATTAGGACAAGAACTGTTAATTGATTTATATTCCTGTGACGAAGATGCAATTTCATCCGCTACAGCTGTACAAGAAAGTGTAGCTACTGCATTTGATTTAGCTGAACTTGATGTTGATGAAATCAGTTGTCAGGTTATGGACGAGGAGATCGCCCTCCTTTCTGTTGCACCAGGCTTTCACTTTACATTGCACACATATCCTGCATTAGGTTATGTAGCAGTTGATTTGTACTCTTTCGAGCAATCCTTACCACTTACATTGATTATGAAAGCATTGCGTAAATCTTTCAGAGCAGAAAAGGTAAAAGCAACGAGTGTACAACGCGGTGACTTTGGCAACGAACGAGACATGAAGCCACGTCGTAAAACTAAAATCACTACTCTTGGTCGCGTATCTCGCACAAGAATCCAACTCAAACAAACAGGCGGCAAATTGAAAAAACAAAGTGCTAAGGTTATTAAAACATTAGCTAAAAAAAGTGGCTTAAAGAAATAAAAAAAGCTAGAGGTTATGATATATACCCCATTTACTGGTTGTCCAGTAAAGGGAGTACATATCAGTTATCCTCTAGCTTTTTTGGGTTATAGGACAAAAAGTGTGTGTGACTAATCCCAATAAGTTGGAAAATCTGTAGACATATGTAGCTCATTCCAAACAGGAGCATCACCCCATTGAGGGATTGAACGATCTATTTGGCAATAATCAGATAACCGTTTGTAGATAGCAGCAATCGATTCATCTGTAGGCATACAATTTAATATATCTGAAATAGAAAGCGGTCTTGGTGAGTGCATATAGCACCACCAATAGACCGCTTTTAGTCTTCTTTCAAGTGAAAGACCCCTATGAGCCCGTAGCATACTTCTTAGTTGAGCATTTACTCCACCTTCAATACGATTATTTGTTGTAGGTATTGTAATATCAAAACATTCCAAAAAAGTAAATAAAGTTTGTTGCCTAATCAGACGCCATAATGATGATTCAGCCTTAAGCAAACGCTCATGTGTAGAGCGTTTGTTTCCGAATTCATCAATCGTCATTTCTCGTAAAAAATCAGAATATGTCATTCGCCACGCTGAAAGCTCATTAATCCATATAAAGGCTTGATCCATTGTTTTCACATTAAATAAAGCTTTGGCAAGACTATAAAGGTCCTTCCCAGCTAACGTTTTAGGTCTACTTGTCGTATATCGTCTAACCTGACAAAAA
>NZ_PPCX01000003.1 GCF_002959775.1 Veillonella rogosae JCM 15642
CCAGCCGTCTAAGGTAAAGTCGATGATTGGGGTGAAGTCGTAACAAGGTAGCCGTATCGGAAGGTGCGGCTGGATCACCTCCTTTCTAGGGAGACATACACCAGGCCGAGAGCTTGGATGTCACTTAGGTCGACACTTTGGTCAGTAAGTAGACGTAGCATATGCGCTAGCTGTACTTACAACCTAACATTGTTCGGTTTTGAGAGATCTGTAAAGACTCTCAAACATAAATGAATATGTCGCAAGATGTAGTCAGTTATTGTTCTTTGAAAACTGCATAGAAGATAATTATATATATTTGTAAGGTCATCTCTTAGAATTTCTAAGTAGGTTGACCCGAGCACATAGGAAATAATTCTCTGACTTAATGGTGACGTACATGTAAAATGTACGGCTACAAAATAAACGACAATGTATCTAATGCATGTCAATGAAATCTTAAGTAAAGATTTTAAGGGCGTACGGTGGATGCCTTGGCGATATCAGCCGAAGAAGGACGCGGTAAGCTGCGATAAGCTACGGAGAGGTGCAAGCAACCTTTGACCCGTAGATTTCCGAATGGGGGAACCCGGCAGTGGTTATGCACTGTCACCCATAGCTTAGACTATGAGGAGGGCACCTGGGGAACTGAAACATCTAATTACCCAGAGGAAAAGTAATCAAACGAGATTTTCTTAGTAGCGGCGAGCGAACGGGAAAGAGGCCAAACCGGAGCGGGCAACCGCACCGGGGTTGAGGACAGTCATCAAGTGTAAATGAGGTAGAAGAATCGAGCTGGAAAGCTCAGCCGAAGAAGGTGAAAGCCCTGTAATCGAAACCTTGCATACATGGGACTGTATCCAGAGTACCACGAGACACGTGAAACCTTGTGGGAAGCAGGGGGGACCACCCTCCAAGCCAAAATACTGATATCGACCGATAGCGCATAGTACCGTGAGGGAAAGGTGAAAAGAACCCCTGGCGGGGAGTGAAAGAGAACCTGAAACCGTATGTCTACAAACAGTCGAAGTCTGTATATATATCAGGACGACGGCGTGCCTATTGAAGAATGAACCGACGAGTTACTGTTGCTAGCGAGGTTAAGTGGAAAACATGGAGCCGCAGCGAAAGCGAGTCTGAACAGGGCGTTCAGTTAGTAATAGTAGACCCGAAACCGTAGTGATCTATCCATGGCCAGGTTGAAGCACAGGTAAAATTGTGTGGAGGACCGAACTCGTGAGCGTTGAAAAGCTTTGGGATGAGTTGTGGATAGGGGTGAAATGCCAATCGAACACGGAGATAGCTGGTTCTCCCCGAAATAGCTTTAGGGCTAGCCTCGAGGTTGAGAGTATAGGCGGTAGAGCACTGATCGGGCTAGGGGCCATACCGGTTACCGAACCTAGTCAAACTACGAATGGCTATACTTATACTCGGGAGTCAGACAGTGAATGATAAGGTCCATTGTCAAGAGGGAAACAGCCCAGAACACCGACTAAGGTCCCAAATGTTACACTAAGTGGCGAAGGATGTGGAGTTTCCAAAACAACCAGGATGTTGGCTTAGAAGCAGCCACCATTTAAAGAGTGCGTAATAGCTCACTGGTCGAGAGACTCTGCGCCGAAGATGTCCGGGGCTAAAGTGTAAAACCGAAGTCGTGTCATATGCAGCAATGTATATGGGTAGGGGAGCGTTCTCATCGGGCTGAAGCAGTACCGTAAGGAGTTGTGGACTGATGAGAAGTGAGAATGTCGGTATGAGTAGCGAAAAGAATGGTGAGAATCCATTCCACCGAAAGCCTAAGGGTTCCTGAGCAACGATCGTCGTCTCAGGGTAAGTCGGGACCTAAGCCGAGGCGGAAAAGCGTAGGCGATGGACAACAGGTTGAAATTCCTGTACCGGTGTGAATCGTTTGATCGATGGAGTGACACAGTAAGGTAGGTCAGCACGCGATTGGAAGTGCGTGTTTAAGCAGGTAGGTTGAGCTATAGGCAAATCCGTAGCTCTAAAAGCTGAGATGTGATGACGAGTTACTAGCAATAGTAACGAAGTGATTGATCCTACACTGTCGAGAAAAGCTTCTAGGTAGAGACACATCGCCCGTACCAAAACCGACACAGGTAGGCGGGGAGAGAATCCTAAGGTGCGCGGGAAAACCCTCGTTAAGGAACTCGGCAAAATGCCTCCGTAACTTCGGGAAAAGGAGGACTCATGTAGTGTGAAGAGCAGCAACGCATGGAGCATGAATGAGTGGCACAAGAGAGGCGCAAGCGACTGTTTACCACAAACACAGGTGCCTGCTAAAGCGAAAGCTGACGTATAGGTGCTGACACCTGCCCGGTGCTGGAAGGTTAAGAGGAGGGGTTAGACTTCGGTCGAAGCTCTGAATTGAAGCCCCAGTAAACGGCGGCCGTAACTATAACGGTCCTAAGGTAGCGAAATTCCTTGTCGGGTAAGTTCCGACCCGCACGAAAGGTGTAACGACTTGCGCACTGTCTCAACGAGGGACCCGGTGAAATTGAAGTACCTGTGAAGATGCAGGTTACCCGCGACTGGACAGAAAGACCCCATGGAGCTTTACTGCAACCTAAGATTGAACTTAGTTAATGAATGTACAGGATAGGTGGGAGACGTAGAATCTAGGACGCCAGTTTTAGAGGAGTCACTGTTGGGATACCACCCTTTCATTAATTGATTTCTAACGGGCCGAGTAACGACCGGCCGGACAGTCTTAGGCGGGCAGTTTGACTGGGGCGGTCGCCTCCTAAAGAGTAACGGAGGCGCCCAAAGGTTCCCTCAGAGCGGACGGAAATCGCTCGAAGAGTGTAAAGGCAGAAGGGAGCTTGACTGCGAGACGGACAGGTCGAGCAGGGACGAAAGTCGGGCTTAGTGATCCGGTGGTGCCGAGTGGAAGGGCCATCGCTCAACGGATAAAAGCTACCCTGGGGATAACAGGCTAATCTCTCCCAAGAGTCCATATCGACGGGGAGGTTTGGCACCTCGATGTCGGCTCATCACATCCTGGGGCTGAAGTAGGTCCCAAGGGTTCGGCTGTTCGCCGATTAAAGTGGTACGTGAGCTGGGTTCAGAACGTCGTGAGACAGTTCGGTCCCTATCCATCGCGGGCGCAAGAAACTTGAAGGGGGCTGCTCCTAGTACGAGAGGACCGGAGTGGACGAACCGCTGGTGTACCAATTATCCTGCCAAGGGTACAGTTGGGTAGCTACGTTCGGGACGGATAAACGCTGAAAGCATCTAAGCGTGAAACCAGCCTTGAGATGAGGTTTCTCATAGCATAAGCTAGTAAGATCCCATGTAGACGACATGGTTGATAGGCCAGGTGTGGAAGAGCCGTGAGGTTTGGAGCTGACTGGTACTAATAGATCGAGGGCTTTACTTAAACAAAAACATTAAGCAGAAATGTGCAAACAAATATATATACTTCTATGTGGTTTTCAGAGTACAAACTCTGACAGATTCAGTGGCGATGGCTATGAGGATCCACCTGTTCCCATCTCGAACACAGTAGTTAAGCTCATAAACGCCGAAAGTACTTGGCTGGAGACGGCCTGGGAGGATAGGAAGCCGCTGATTGCTTAAAGGCACACCTGAGGGTGTGTCTTTTTTTGTTGTATGGCTTCCTATCCTCCCAGGGTACCTGGTGAGCAGGGCAGTAGAAGATGGAGAAGCGAAGCGACGACAGATTCACTGCATCGCTTAGTTCGGAGCGTAAGATGGACATGTAGCGAAGCTACATAAGGCCATCCACAGCGACGAACACCCAGTATCCTGGAGGGAAGAACCGTACATAAGAACTCGCTGATTGACGAAATAGAGGGTCAACCCTAAAGGGTTGGCCCTCTATTTTTGTGCTCTAACGAGCACAGCTTTCATACCTACTAGAGCCGTCTCCAGCCAAGGTTGTACAAGTATTATCTATGGATAGTAATTTTTGGGACTATGTAAATTACTATTCTAATAGCCCACCCTTGACATATCGAAAAAAATAAATATAATAGTATTAAGATATATGAGCAATCATTCATATATAATACAACTATTATGAATCCTGTTCGATTAAGAGGTGATAGAATGAATCCTGTAAGAACAATTGAAAGAATTATTAAAGCTCCTGATATTCATTGGGTAGGCAATGGATTTAGAGTACGTCAGTACTTCCCTGATGGCGATAAGTCACCTATGCTTGATCGTATGTCTCCATTTTTGTTACTCGACTATAACGAGCCATATTATTTTGAGGCCAGTCCTTTTGATACAGGTGTCACTCCACATCCCCATAAAGGCTTTGAAACGGTAACATTTTCTTTTTCCGGCTCCATTGAACATAAAGATGCAGCTGGTAATAGTGGTGTTATTCACTCTGGTGATGTGCAATGGATGACTGCAGCCAGTGGTGTTTTGCACAAAGAATCTCATGAAAAAGAATATGCAAAGCGGGGACGTTTGTTCCATGCTTTATAATTATGGGTAAATCTACCTGAACGTCATAAAAACGATGCACCTGCATATCAATATATACCTGCTACTACAATGGGGCGGTATCAATCTCTTGATGAAACAATTGATGCCATCGTTTACACAGGTGCTTTCAGACATATAACAGGTCCTGCTAAATCCCATACACCGATGAATATTTACAAATTAAAACTTCAACCTAATTCATGGATCTCTATTTCTGAGAATATGACTTGGAATACAGGCTTCCTTGTGCTTAATGGTACAGGCAGTGCCAATGGTGAAAGCATAGAATCTGGAGACTTTGTACTTTTCAACAATGATGGAGAGCGCTTTGAGGTAGAGTCTGGTGATGAAGGTCTTGAAATCTTCGTTCTCGCTGGAGAACCACTTAATGAACCAGTGGTAAAACAAGGGCCATATGTTATGACAAATAAAACAGAGCTTCTCCTCGCTTATGGGGAATACATAAACGGTAAATTTGGCCGCGAAGAAGATATTATGTAATACGTAAACCTTACGCTACAAGAAAAGATACACCCCCTATAAGTCACGTTAACTAGCTTATAGGGGGTCTTCTTATACTAAACTTATCTTTACTTGTTTATCTAAAGCAAATGCAATCTTACAGAGAGTACTAATACTTGTATTTGCACCTTGTTCTATTCTTGCAATTGTGGATTGAGGGACACCAGATTTTTCAGCTAAATCACGTTGTGTTAAACCGGCTGCTTCACGAGCTTTTGCAATAACTATAGCACTTTCTAGATTAGCCGATTCTTTTTCAAATCTGGCTTTAAACTTTGGATCTTTTAATTGTTCTTTCAGAAAATCGTCAAATTTAATTGTTGGCATAATATTCCTCCTCAAACTCGCGCCTAATTTGTTTGGCATGAATTATCTCTCTTTTAGGTGTTTTCTGCGTTTTCTTAGTAAATCCATGTGTAATAATATATCTATTATTAATTACATGAAAGTATAATGCCCTTTGAATACTATTAGGACATTTAAGACGGATTTCATATAGATTTTTATCCACTTTCTTTACCCACTGCATATATTGAGCAACTAACAATCCTGAATCCTGGATTTTATGTATTAATGAAAACATTTTATCCGAATCAGATTCAGTAAGTGATTCTAAAAATTCTAGAAATTCATTATGTCCATTAGGTCTTGTATAGAACTCAAACTTAGGTTTCTCCATCCCAATCCTTCTTTCTTCTATGATAGCATATATGCGTTCAAACCTCAATTTTAAAGTGATTGCTTATCCAAATTCTTATCTTTACTATATAGATATGAGGGTAATCTTTTGTAGCTTAAAGAAATAATGAGCATAATTCTTTAGGCTTGTAATCACTATTCAAGTCTTAAAGTATTTAACTATCCTTAAGGGTCTATAAATAGGAGAAATCAAGTTATATCATTTATTGTTATGACTTTCACTAGACTCATTTGAATCGTTGCTTATTTAATTTGATGGTGCAGGTAAAAGAAGAGATTAGGAACCCAAAATTTTATGATTGTGTCCTCAATTTACCTATCTATAATTAGCATTAATGAGCGTGCTTTAAGATACGTTTTTTTCTTATAGATATGGTATACTTAAGGTCATACTATATTTTCATAGGAGGTCTTATGACTAAGAAAATTGCGGTTCTCGTGAATGAGGATACAATGCAGCGCTGTTCTTGTGGCGGTTGCTTAAAAGCATTTATGAATAAAGCAGATTCCTTTGAGCGTTATGCAGATGAGGATATTGAGTTGGTAGGTTTCACCCATAGTGGTGGCGATCTTGCCAAGAAAATCGAGTCTTTCAAGAAAAAAGGTGTTACTACAGTTCATCTTTCTACGTGTACTCGTGGCAAGAATGAAAATTATGAAAGCATCGCAGAGCAGTGCGCTGAGGCGGGCTTTGATGTTGTGGGCTATACCCATGGTGCTGCTGTTTCTAAAGATGGTAAAGAAGCCGTTGTGCTTTCAGCAAAACCAGTAGAAGAATAGAACTATTAATCTGTTAGTATAGATAGTATCAATAGAACAATTATTATATATGGTAAAGGAATAGAATAATTATTATATAAAGTAAAAGAATAGAGCAATTATTATATTTAGTAAAAAGTTCGTATTAGGGCTTTGTACTAATAAATATATGATTAATTGTTCCACTATTCATTTTGTATTTACGCTAAACATATAAGATAGGGTTAGTGTGCAAATACTGTGATTGAGAGTATGAAGATGTTGTTACAATACGTAACATACTATTGTTAGTAGTATCTATATATTGAGAGAATTGAGTAATATGAGAGGTTAATAGAATGAACAAGAAACTTACAGCGGCTACGTTATCTGTCGCTATGGTGGTGACTATGACACCGGCAATCATGCAAACAGCTCCTGTACAAGCTGCATCTAGCGCAGTACAATCATTAGCTGGTGGCGCTATTGCTATGGCTTACGTATCTACTGCTTTAAATAAAATGGATAATTCTGAGCAAGGCCAAAAAGAAAGCTTGGCTCGTACAAAAGAAAAAACAGGTTATTTGAACGATAGTGCAGCTCAAGAACGTGTAAATCGCATTATGAAAACGTTAGAGGCTACGCCGAGTGTAAAACGTTCTTACGTTGTATATGCTAACCCTGATGAGGAGTTCAATGCCTTTGCAACGCTTGGCCGTGTTATGTCTATCAACAAAGGTGCTTTAGATACGCTTGATGATGATCAATTGGCGTACGTAATGGCCCATGAAATTGCACATGGTGAGCACAAAGATATTATCAATGGCGCTAAAAAACAAATTGGCTTATCTACCGCGGTAGGCATCGCTGCGGGTGGTAGCGAAGGGGCTGCCATTTTATCCAACGTAGCAGGTAACTACTTGTCTAACCAAGTGTTTACAATGAGCCAAGAAAAAGCAGCCGATGAGTTGGGCTTCCAAATCTTAAGCGAATCTCCTTACAATGTGGGCGGTGCAGCCGGTTCTATGCTTGTACTTCGCAATAAAGTAGGGGAACACTATCGTGAAGGGCTTTCACAAGTAGTGGCGCCTAATAACCATCCTAAGTTAACAGATCGGGTGAATAATAATATTGATCGCATGTACACATACTCTGGAAACCACGTAAACGTGTCTAAAGGCGTTGTTTATGTAAATGGTGATAATATCTATACTCCAGCTGCTAGTGGACGCTATACAGGGGAAGAACGCGCTTTCTACATGGCCGGCAAATTAGCTCGCATGTACCACAACAATCAAGTGACACCAGGTTCTGCATCTTATAATGGTGGCACAGTAACCGTTGCGGGCCAAAACATCGTCACTACGCCAAATGCAGATGTAGCATTACAAGTGGCGACAAACCTTAACAATGCTTTTGTGAAACCTGCAGGGGCTGCCGTTAATGGTAAAAAGCCAGCTAAGGTTAAACAGGAAAAACCTAAAAAGATAAAAGAAAATAAAAAAGCAAAAGACAATAAAAAAGCAGATAAAGCTAAAAAATAATAGTGTTTAAAGCTAAATTAATAATGTTTAATGCTAAAAATAAGCAGGCATACAGCGTGACTGTAGGCTGTGTAGAAGGATAATCTAAATAAGACAGATTATCCTTCATATATTATAAATACAAGAGGACTGAGCTAAAGCTTGGTCCTCTTTCTTGTATAGACCGCATACAATAGATACTGTATACTAAAGCTATAAATATTCGGTTAATCGTAAGTTGCAGATGAGAGAGGGGCGCTTATGAATCAAAAGAGAAGCATTTTTGGAGCCTTAAAATGGATTATGTTCAATTATATATTTTTAGGCATTCTTATACTCATTGGCCTATTTATCGCTTTGGCTCCAGATTTGTTGGGCGATGTGATACCGCGACATGGCACTGTAGGTAAATTATTAACGTCTCTGAATGAACGGAAGATTGAGGATAGTCAACATACAGTGATGACTATCCCTGATTATGTACGTCGCGTCGTTACTATAGGTGAAAGTACGGTAGATATTATGGGCGCTATTGGTGGAGAGCCCTATATCGTGGCTACAGATGGATCTCCTTATTCCGGTTCTACTCATGTTAATGGCCGTGTAGAGTTAACAGTAGACTCCATTAAATCCTACGAACCAGACGTGGTCGTAGCGCCAGATTCTACACCTCCTAGCCTTGTGTCGTCCTTGCGCGCTGCAGGCATACCTGTCTTTGTGTATACGAAAAAAGATAGCTTTAATGATATTATTTTAGCCACTAAAACAATAGGAAAGATTTTCAAGGATGAAGATTCCGAACGTGAGTTTATTGTATCTAGACGTAACGTTAAGAAACTTGTAGAGCCTCACGAAAAGGATAAGAAACCCGTTATTGCTTTATATAATAGCTCTCACGGCGTATATCGGTCGGGTATCATTCGGGATATGATTGAACAGGTGCACGGTATTGATGGAGCAGGAAACCTTGTGATAACAGAAAGTGGCAAGGATATTAATATGTTATCTGATGTTTGGTGGTACCGAGATCATAAAACGACGGTAGATATGAACCAATCTATGGGGACAAAAGCCGATTTGATTCGCATTAATCCAGATGTTATTTTTGTGCCTACCCGTTTTATCGATAAACTACCAGATTACAAGCAAGATATTGATGCCATTATGAACGATCCAGACCTACAAAATGTAACGGCTGTTAAAAAAGGCTATGTCTATCCAGTTCAGGAACTATTTGTGATGAGCTATTCCTGGAAAGCTTTCATGGCCATGGAACAAATGGCAAAATGGCTCTATGGTCCTAGTACCTATGAGGGCATCGTTAAATATAAGAGTGAGCCATGATGAATAGTAGGCTATCTATATAGTTATATGATTTATGGTGAAAGTAGTTTGTTGAGTTAATGCATAGCAGAGTCTATATGTAATCGTGTTGCATATAGATCTGACAGTCTATGAGGAGAGAGTATGCAATTAAAGCGTTTATTAATAGTATTAGCCATCTTCTGTGGCGTTTTGGTCGTAGCCATTATGGGCATGTACAAGTCTTGGAATGCTTTCACAAGCGGTGGCATTTTTGGTATGTTGAGCTCAAAGGGCATTTATAAAATGGTGGACGGTACCAGCGAGACGGTCATACTCGATCACAAGGCGGAACGCATCGTAGCCGTTGGTCCCAATGCAGCGGACCTTGCGTCTGAACTAGCTGGTGACTCGGTGGTGGCTAGTACTGCGGCGCCGTATCAATCGTCTAATGGCGTAAAGCAGCGGGTAGCCCTTGATATGAAAGCTATCGCTGCATTAAAACCAGATATTGTAATTGTAGAGGACGATGATGGTACCACAGATCTCGTTAGGCCACTGCGTGAGGCAGGCGTAAAGGTAGCACTTCTTAGAGCGCCTAAGACGGTAAAAGAGGTAGAGGATCAAACGCGCAGTGTAGGACAGTTGTTAGGCCGTGCTGATAAAGCTGAATCCCTCATTACGACGATGATGAACTACATCCGCGATACAGAGTCCTTGCGATTTGCTCGCCGTGATGACCCGAAAAAGACCGTTGCTGTTTATAATGAAAATGGCTTATATGGGGCGCCAGACACAATGATTCAAGACATGTTGAAATATGTAAATGTAGACAATGCCGCGACTAAGGCAGGCGTAAAATGGTCCTACATGGGTAAAAAGGATGATCTTATCAAGGTCGATCCCGATGTGATTATTGTACCCGCAGATGTGAAAGCTGCAGGATTTAACCGTGATGCGGTACTTAATAGCTACTATAATGATCCGGCTCTTAAAAACGTTAAGGCCATTAAGAACAAAAAGGTCGTTATTATATCTAATGAAGCCATGATGGCTAAGACATACCATATTGGCCGCGGCATATATAACATGGCGCAATTCGTATATGAACGTTAATATATTAATATGGTAGATGGATGTATACCTTTATAGACTATTAATAGTTATATACCGTATAATAATCATCATTCTGAAAGAGCCTTTCGTTAGGCTCTTTCATTTTTACATTAATTTATCGTGGTATAGTAGTACAACACTATGAGAGTTATTTTCAATAGTCAATAAATTAGGCATATGTACATAAGTATGTGTTATAAAACTATAGATTTTCTATAGTAAAAGCTCTATAATATTATGTATCTATATATATCTATGTAATTGTTTTTGATTTTGCTTTGTGATGTATCAGTTATTTACTTGTATAGTAGGTGTTTTGTTACTTTCACAGTTATCAAAACCTCCTTGTTGAGGAGGTTTATTTTTAGAGGAGTTGGATCGAAATGAAACAACCAGAATTGTCGCCGTATATGATGGCTCGCAAGCCGTCTGGCATTCGCTTAGGACAAATTAAATTCTTGGAACGTAAGAACCCGCCTATCTTGGTGAATGGTTCTATTGGTAATGTAATGCGTCCTATGCATCCCGCCATGCAGCGTAGGTTGTTCAATTTGGGCGGTGTGAATAGCCCGTTCCATAATGGCATCGTGCCATACGTACCAACTACGGGGACTGATGAATGTCGCGAAGCATTCCTTCACATTTTACGTAGCCAAGGTTTTGATACAACTGGTCTTGATGTACTCGTAACAGACGGTGCATCCATGGCGATGGAAATCATCATGCTTGGCGTATGTGGTGGTGCAGGCGAAGAGGAACGCCCTCTTTTGATGTTCAACCCATCTTATACAAACTATGATGCGGTAGGCCTTCGCATTGGCCGTAAAACAGTTACTGTTGAGCGTGAGCTTAATGAAGATGGCGAGTTTGAATTACCATCCGTTGAAACTGTAGAGCAACGCATTATCGATACAAAACCGGGCGCATTGCTCATCATTCCTTACGATAACCCAACTGGTCAATTATTCAGTAAGGAAACATTGATTGAATATACTAAACTATGTGTTAAACATAATTTGTGGATTATCTCTGACGAAGCATACCGTGAATTGGCTTATGAAAAAGGGAAAGAAACATCTAGTATCTGGGCTTTAACCGATAAAGATGTGCCTGGTATCGAAGGTCGCCGTATCAGTCTTGAAACGGCAAGTAAGGTTTGGAATGCCTGTGGCCTACGCATTGGTGCCATCATTACCGATAATAAATTGTGCTACGAAAAATCTGTTGCTGAATATACAGCAAACCTTAGTGCTAACACATTGGGCCAATATATCTTTGGCGCGTTGAAGCACGAGTCCTACGCACAATTACACAACTGGTATGAGCAACAACGCGATTACTACCGTCAAATGATCTTTGAACTTCACCAAGGTTTCAAAGAGGTAGAGCCGGACTTTATCGTATCTCGTCCTGAAGCGTCTATCTACTTTGTCATCGACGTACGCAAGGTGGCTAAACCTGGCTTTGATGGTGTAGAGTTTGCCTCTTGGTGTGCCGAACACGGAGCAGTCAGCCTCGATGATGGCCAAGAATACACACTTCTCATGGCACCGCTCAATGGTTTCTACAGCGGTAAAAAAGGCGATGATAACCCAGGTAAGACACAATTGCGCATATCCTTCTGTGAAAATCCAGACTTATTACGCTTGGCGCCTGAATTGTTATCTAAACTATTTAGAGCTTACGAAGCACAACGCTAACAATCAGAAATATAATCATAATATAAAGAGCCCTCCAGTTGGAGGGCTTTATTACTTGAATTGTTAATTAATATAATACTATTAGTAAATTCAATAAAATAATGATAGAATTATGATATAAGGAGGTGTATATATTGATTAATATTAGACCTGTATCAGACTTGCGTAATAAATTTCCGGAAGTTGAAGAAATCGTTATTACCACAAATTCTCCTGTATTTTTAACTAAGAATGGATATGGAACTATGGTGTTAATGAGTATTGAACAATATTCAGCATTAACAGATCCTATTGAGTACGCCTTGGATGAAGCTGATTCTGCAGCAAAAGAAAGCAAAATTCGATACTCTGGTGCCGATGTATTTCGTCGCATAAGGGAGCGGGTTAAAATAAAAAAGAAGCTATAAGACTAGATGTTATAGCTTCTTTTTGTTTTATCCCTAGGTAGGATACATAGGGAAGGAGAATTATTTTCCTTTTTCTTCATGATGTGGTCCCTTAGTATGCAATTCGGCTGCGAGCTGCTCGCTAGGCATAGAGCTTTCCTCTGTTGTTGGATACGAAGTGTCTTCTAAGATAACCGTTTCTAACAGTCTGTCAACCTGATCAGACTGAATCGATACTTCTTTATTGTACCATTCACCAAAATCGCGAATTACCTTTTCGTTACGACGGAAGTAGGTATATTGGTCGATTTTACGAGATTCTACAAGTTCCGCATTTTCTAAGATGCTCATAAATGTAGAAATAGACGATTGAGATACACCGCAGCGTTTTTGGATACTCTTAACGCTTACACTGTTAGGAAAATCGATAAGAGTTTTAGAGTGTACTTGTACACCAAATTCTTGCTCTGGGCGTTTTAGCCACAATATAATATCTAACCGATGCGGATTGGATAATGCTTTCAAGATTCTTAACGGGTCCATAGGGCCTCCTCTTACTTAAAAAATAACGAGTTCCTAACCTTGACCGTGGACTTGCATTATGCGGTCGTATTATACGCGTCTTGCTCCGTATAGGGTTTTTCCTACTTTTATCATACGCTACTTTCACTGTGAAAGCTAGAAAAACTTATAAATTTCACGAATTGATGAATTTTATTGCACTTAATTAAAAATCTTAGTGTGAAATAGTATGAGCTTATAATGATTATATATACATCCTATAGAGTGTTATATAGCATAATTTCGTAAAATATAGAATATATTTATTTTTTTGCCGATTTTTTTAAAGGTGTTTTACCTCTTCGTAGAGAATATATATATACTGTATGAACTTATGTAAGTTAAGCTTTCATTTAAAGGAGCTGAGTATATGGCAATTGATCGTAATGAAACATTTGATGTCATCGTCGTTGGTGCAGGTCCAGCGGGCTCTGCGGCGGCATTGCGTCTCGCAGAACAACGGGCGAAAGTACTACTTATCGAACGTGGCACCGCACCAGGCGCTAAAAATATGATGGGTGGACGTATCTACACACATTCTTTAGAACGTCTTGTACCGGACTTTAGAGAACGTGCACCATTGGAACGTAAAGTGACAAAAGAACGTATTTCTATTGGCACTGGCAATGAAATGACTACTATTGAGTATAGTAATCAAGATGGGAAGCCTAATGAGGAATCCTACGTAGTATTGCGTGCTAAATTTGATAAATGGCTCGCAGGTGAGGCTGAGAAAAAAGGTGCTCTCCTCGTATCTAACGTACAAGTTACAGACCTTATCACTGAAGGTGAAGGCAAGAACCGTCGCGTTGTAGGCGTTCGCTGTCATGATGATGAAGTGTATGCAAAACTAGTTGTTATCGCAGAAGGTTCCAATACATTGTTATTGGAAAAAGCTGGTTTAACAGGCCCTACAGATCCAAGTACTATGGCTGTAGGCGTTAAAGAAGTATATAAACTTAAGAAAGATGATCTTGAAAATCGCCTCATGCTATCTGGTGATGAAGGTATGGCATGGCTTACATTGGGAGATATGACTGACGGCTTATTAGGCGGTGGCTTTATTTATACTAATAAAGAAAGCCTTTCCGTAGGTATGGTTGTAGGTCTTGAAGATATCGGCAAAGCTAATAAATCTGTAGACGAAATGCTTTCAGCTTTCACAAGTCATCCAAGAATTGCACCATTGTTGAAAAATGGTCAATTGAAAGAACATAGTGCTCATCTAGTACCAGAAGGTGGTTATAAAGCAATGCCACAATTGGGCGGCAATGGTTATATTATCGTTGGCGATGCAGCGCGTATGTGTATGAACCTTGGTTATACTATTCGTGGGATGGACCTTGCCATCGAATCCGGCATGTGTGCCGCAGCTGCTGCTAACGTGGCATTGCGCGACGAAAATATGGAACGCATTGCTAGTCTATATGAACGTGAAATCAAAAATTCTTGGTTGCATAAAGACTTGAAATTGTATAAAAACATGCCTGACTTCCTTGCATCCAATCCTCGTATATTCAAGGAATATCCAGCTCTCGTGAATAATGTGATGCGCGATGTATTCACTGTAAACGGTGACGGTGCTGTTCCGATGTTGAAAAAATTAATGGGTCGCGTTGGTGACGTTGGCCTTGTAACCTTGATTCGTGATGCATTGAAAGGGGTGCGTTCCCTATGAAATTAGAAGAGCGCTTGGGCGCCAATAAATATTATGTAGATGAAACGTCTCCTCATATCCTTGTGGATGGCGCTGGCTTCAGCCGCGAAGAGAAAATGAAACTCGTCAATGGCTGCCCTGCTGGTCTATATACATTACAAGAAAATGGCGATTTGGCCTTTGACTTCGCTGGTTGTTTAGAGTGCGGTACTTGCCGTGTTCTCTGTGGCGAAACTATCGTAAAAACTTGGAAATATCCGCGTAACGCTAAGGGCGTAGAATTTAGACAGGGGTGAGTGTATGGAGTTATTAGTATGTGTCAAACAGGTTCCAGATACATCTGAGATTAAACTGGATCCGGAAACGAATAATCTCATCCGCACAGGCTTGCCTAGTATTGTAAACCCTGACGATATGCATGCGTTAGAGGCAGCTCTTGCGGTAAAAGACGAACATGAAGGTAGCCGTGTAACGGTATTGGCGATGGGTCCTCCTCAAGCTGAGGATGCTCTTCGCGAATGTTTATCTCTCGGCGCTGATGATGCGGTACTTGTTACAGACCGCGCTTTCGGTGGCGCTGATACATTGGCTACAAGTTATACTATTGCATCTGCTATCCGTCATATTCAAAAGACAATGAATCGTCAATTTGAAATCATTTTCTGCGGTAAGCAGGCTATCGATGGCGATACTGCACAAGTAGGCCCTCAAATTGCAGAAGAACTCGGTATGGCGCAAGCAACGTATGCTTGTAAATTTGCTGTAGATACAGCGGCTCAAAAAGCAACTGTAACACGGGAGCACGAAAATGGTTACGAAATCGTAGAAGTGCCATTGCCAGTATTAGTAACGGCTACAGCTGAGCTTAACGAGCCACGTCAACCAGGTCTCTGGAGCTCTATTTACGCGAAACGTTATGAAATTTCCCATATTACATTGCGTGATATGCCTAATATTGATGAAAGCCGTATCGGCCTTAACGGTTCCCCTACGCGCGTTCGTAAGGTATACCAACCACCTCTTCGCGGTAAAGTTGAAATGCTTCCAAATGTTGAAGAAGGTTCTAAAAAGGTTCTCGAGTTGGCGTACAATATTAAGCCAGAAAAATTTGCTCATCTATTAGTTCCAAGCGACGCACCTGTTGCGGCTGAGGAACCTAATGATGAAGGTGTTGATGTTAAAGATCCTGCACAACGGGCTGCCACTGTTGAAAGTGTGTCCGCCAGCGATTTTAAAGCGGTAGCTGCCGCTCAAGGTGATGAAGGTTCCAAAGGAGGTGACCGGTAATGGGTGTGACAAATTTTGATGATTATAAAGACGTCTTTGTCGTAGCCGATACCATCGATGATGTGGTGCATCCGGTTACTTATGAATTGATTGGCCAAGCTCGCCGTATCGCTAAGGAATTGGGCCAACTCGTTCAAGTTATGTTACTTGGCGAACATGTTCAATCCGAAGCAGAAGAACTCGTAGCACATGGTGCTGATATTGTTCACGTTTTTGAAAGCCCTCTTTTGAAATACTATACAACTGATGGCTATACAAAAGTATTAACTGACTTCTTCAAAGATCATAAGCCTAATGTAATTTTAATCGGCGCTACTAACAATGGTCGTGACTTGGCACCTCGTATGTCTGGTCGCATGCAAAACGGCGTAGTAGCAGACTGTACAATCTTGACTGTAGATACTGCAGAAGGCCTTGTAGAATGGACTCGTCCTGCTTTGGGCGGCAACATCTTGGCGGAAATCATTTCTCCAAACCATCGTCCACAAATGGGCTCTGTACGTCCTAACGTATTTAAAAGACCAGAGCGTATTGCAGATAGCTGGGGCCGTATTCAAGTTGAACAATTCGACCTTAAACCTGAAGACATTCGTATGAAGCGTCTTGACTTCATTCCATTCGGCAAAGATGGTTACAATATCCAAGAAGCAGATATCATCGTAGCTGGTGGTCGCGGCATGGGTTCTAAAGAAAACTTTGATAAACTTTACGAACTTGCTGAAGCTATTGGCGGCGTAGTAGGTGCTACACGTCCACTCGTTGAAAAAGGCTGGATTGAATTGCCATACCAAGTAGGCCAAACAGGTAAAACTGTAAGCCCTAAACTATACTTGGCATTCGGTATTTCCGGTGCTATCCAACACGTGAGCGGCATCTCCGGTGCTGACACAATCGTGGCTATTAACAACGATCCAAACGCAGAAATCTTCCAACATGCTAACTATGGCATCGTAGGGGATTGCATGGAAGTGTTAAATGATATGTTGGCGCATCTGAAATAAAAGCTAGCGTATTTGAGCTCTACTAATCAAATTAAATAAAACAATAGGGATACCTATCCTCAGCCTTCATGGGTACGCGTAGCGCCCAAGGCGGCTTCGAATAGGTATCCCTATTTGCTTTCTAGCTGTAGTAGAGCTCAAATATTTTCGTCTTACATACAGATGCGCCAATATGTCATTTGGAGGAGTGGGGAGGCATCTATGTATACAATATTTCCATCGTTTATAGGTAGTAGGGTAGCGTTTTTTGATTTTCATAATGGTATAATGAACTTGATAGAATAAAACGGATTGATAATAAGGAGGCTTTTATGGCTCGTAATGTTTTTGTCACTGGTGCAACGTCTGGTATTGGTCTTTGTATTGCTGAGGCTTATGCAAAGCATGGCGATAATGTGTTGATTTCTGGTCGTCGTGCTGAGTTATTGGGCGAGGTACAGGCTCGTTTATCTAAGGAATATGGAGTGCGTGTTGAGACTTTAGTTCTTGATGTGCGTAGTCGCGAGGGTGTGGAAAGTAAGGTTCCTGCTGCTATTGAGGCTTTTGGTGGCGTCGATGTGCTCGTTAATAATGCGGGTCTTGCACAAGGGCTTGATCCTTTCCAAGATAGTGCTGTTGATGATGCGGTGACTATGATTGATACCAATGTGAAAGGCCTTTTATATGTAACAAAAGCAGTACTACCTTTTATGATTGATAAAAATGAAGGTCATATTGTAAATATGGGCTCCACTGCAGGCATTTATGCATATCCTAATGGTGCAGTGTACTGCGCTACAAAGGCGGCGGTAAAGACATTAAGCGATGGCATTCGCATGGATACCATAGCTACAGATATTAAGGTTACTACCATTCAACCAGGCATCGTAGAAACTCCATTTAGTGAAGTACGATTCCACGGTGATGCGGAACGAGCTAAATCTGTATATGCTGGTATTGAGGCTGTTCAACCAGAAGACGTGGCCGATGTTGTATTATATGTTACTAACCAACCTAAACGCTTACAAATCTCTGATGTGACAATCATGGCAAACCAACAAGCGGCAGGCTTTATGGTACATAAGAAATAGCTTAATACTTGATGTTTTGGGTAAAAGTAACTAGTCATATCATAGTTGATAAATGATTTTATTTACCTATATTAATAAAAATCGATATATTATGAATATTACTTGAATTCCCCAATTATTTAGGATATACTTATTAAGCATATTTTAATAAATATAATTTTACAAAATGTATTTTGTGGAGCATATTATTATGACCTCACTACTAAAGAAATCTTTTTTGATGGCGTTAGCTTGCATCTGTATAGGTACCTATGGAGTTGTTAAGGGTCAAGATGCTATGGATGCACAAACTAAAGTTTCTGGCCCCTTAGAAATGTCTGTTGAAGCAGCTGTTCCTGGCGTTGTTATGCCAAGTCCTGTACATGTGTTTACCACTGTAGAAGCAGCGTCTGAATATATAGGGTTTAGACCTCAGATGCCAAAGCTATTGCCTGTAGGCTTTAATATTCAATCTGTCATTACTATTGAGAAAGATATTTTACAAGTTGTGTACGTGTATGAACCCGGTATAGATCCGTACGTAAATAAAGCCGGTGGTGCTCTTATTTTTTATCGTACATCTACTAAATTAAAAGGTGATATCAGCGATGACCATAAGATTCATAAGGTTATAGAAACTGAAAGTGTAGATGGTACAAAGGTTACTTTCAAAGGTGGTAAGAAAATGGTTTATCTTGCATCGTGGATGAAAGATGGACAAAATCACTCTTTAGAATTTCAGCGTCCCGTTACACGAGATGTGGCGAAGGCTATTATCCGTAATATTGTTGAAGAAAAATCACATACAAAATAAATGTGTTTTTAATAATTTTTATGTTACGCGAAGGGAGATTATACCCATGGTCAAAAAATTTGTATTACTAGCAGTTGCGTGTGCTTGTGTAGGTTCTTACACTGTTGCTGGTGCACAAGGTACTTTAGATGTAAAACCAGATCCAGCTAAACCTGTAGTTGCAGAACAGGCAGCTCCAATGGTGGGTATGCCAAGCCCAATTCATGAATTCGCTACTATTGATGAAGCCGCTAAATACATGAATATTATGCCTCAATTGCCTAAAGTGTTACCTGTAGGCTATAATATTGAGTCTGTAAGCACAATCAATAAAGATGTTTTGCAAGTTGTGTATGTTTACCAAGCTGGTGAGGATGCAACGCGGAACCAAGCGGCAGGCAAACGTATCATTTATCGCGTAGCTAATGCAACAGGTGATATCAGTGGTAATTATAACGATTATCGCGTTACAGCTACAGAAAAGGTAAACGGTACAAAGGTTACTTTCAAAGGTGGCGAAAAAATGGTATACCTCGCTGGTTGGACAAAAGATGGTCAAAACCATGCGATGTACTTTGAACGTCCTGTAACTCGCGACATGGCGAAGGCTATTATTGCTAACACTGTAGCACCTAAAGCACATACAAAATAATATAACAGTCCAGCCTAGTGGGATAGGCATGCGAGCTGTGGTGAAGCACTCGCATGGACACTGTAAGGGTTATATAAGAAGCGGCTCCTCTCATGAGGGGCCGTTTTAGTTTTGGTATGCAAAAATTTCATAATGAAAATCATTCTGATATAGCTATACGGATATATAGAAATGAGAATAAATGTTATAATATAAACAGGGCTATTTTGTGATAAAGAAGGCAGGTGATGTGTTGTATCGATTAATATTGCAACGTTTAGCAAGTATTGTAGGTATTTTATTGGTGGTTACTATCGGTACATTTGTATTGATAAAATTATCTCCTATCGACCCTGTGTCGATGAAGTATAATCTTTTAGGGGCTACTCCTGATCCCGTTGTGGTTGCACAGATACGAGAGCAGTTAGGGCTCAATGATCCTTGGTGGCAGCAATACTTACGTTGGTTAGGTCAAATTGTACAAGGAGACTTTGGTGAGTCTATTCTGTATGCTTTGCCAGTGGCTACGATTTTAGGTGGTGCCTTACCGAATACATTAGGTCTTGTATCGTTAGCACTTGTTATAGGTATCGCTGTAACTGTCCCTCTTGGTATATTAGCTGCAAAATATCAGGATTCTTGGGTGGATCATGGTATCCGTTTAGTTACGTTTTTAGCTTTAGCTATCCCGGGTTTTTGGGTAGGCCTACTGCTATTGTATCTATTCGGTGTCAAATTACAGCTCGTATCTGTGACCAATACAAAGGGCTTTGCTGCCTATGTATTGCCTGCAGTTACCCTTGCTTTGTGGATCTGTGGTCTCTACATTCGTCGATTGCGCAATGCCATTTTGGAAGTATCTCGTCAGCCTTTTGTGCAAGGGGCTCGCGCTTTGGGGCTACCTGAGTGGATGGTGTATACCCGTTATATCTTCCCCCATGTAGGCCTTATGTTATTGCCCATGATGGGGGTAACGATGGGTGCCATGCTAGGTGGATCTGCTGTTATTGAAATGGTATTCGCCATAAAAGGCTTTGGTTACATGATGGTGCAAGGCATTATGGCTCGCGATTATGTTTTGATGCAAGGCTACATTATTTGGATTACTATGGTGTTCATCGTGATTAATATTATTATCGATGTTTTGAGTATTTGGCTAAATCCAAAACGAAGAGCCGCTATAAAAGGAGGCTCCTATGAATAGACGAAAGCCTTACACTTTATATGCTATGTTGGTATTAGCAGCTCTATGGATTGTATTTTTCCTATGTGCTCCTTATATAGCACCATTTGATCCGGAGACGACTAGTGTGGCAGACCGCTTACAAGACATAAGCAGTACTCACTTATTAGGTACTGATCAGTTAGGGCGAGATGTTTGGTCTCGCATCCTCTATGGCGGTAAAGCTTCGTTAGGCATTGCTTTCACCATTATCGGTATCAGTGGTGCTATCGGTATCGTTATTGGCGGATTGGCAGGATTCTCTACACCGCGTATCGACCGTTGGTTATCTCGCTTAATTGATTTGGTACTAGGGTTTCCGAATATGGTTATTGCCATTGCTTTCATCGGTATTATGGGGCCAAGCATTACGAATGTCATCCTGTCCCTGTGCATTACTAAATGGGCAGAATATGCCCGTATCACGAGAGGCCTCGTACAGATTGAACGCCATGCAGAGTATATTACCTTTGCTCGCATGTCGGGTGCTTCGAACCTACGAATCCTGAGTCGATATATTTTGCCGAATGTATTGCCTCCATTATTAATTGTTATTATTCAACATCTAGGGGAGACTATCATCTTGGTAGCGAGTTTCTCACTTATCGGCATCGGTGTACAACCGCCAGATCCAGAGTGGGGCGCTATTTTGTTGAGCTCCCGAGATTTTCTACAAACGGCGCCGTGGCTGTTAATTTATCCAGGGCTCGCCATTTTTATTACTGTTGTTTTATTTAACTATATTGGCGATGCGTTGCGCGATGCTCTCGATGTATCTCGCTAACCGCGCTGTGTATAGATGTTTATGTTGAAAGCCTTTTTCACAGAGGCGATGTTCAAAAAGGAGAAGTTATGAAACGTTGGTTATTAGCGTGTCTAACTATGCTGTGCATGGTAGCTCTCTTGGTTGGTTGCGGTAGCGATACGGCTAAACAAGGCAAACAAGGGAAGCATATGAATGTTGGTTTATATTGGTTTGGTGAAACATTAGACCCAACTCACGAGTGGGATGCGTGGACCTTGACTCGTATCGGCGCTGGTGAAACATTGGCAACGGTAACACCAGATATGAAATTTACTCCACAATTAGCAGACTCTTGGGAAAATGTGGACCCTACAACATGGAAATTCCACATCCGTGAAAATGTAAAATTCCATAATGGTACTCCAATGACGCCACAAAAGGTTAAAGAGTCTATCGAGTACACAATGAAACAAAGTGCTCGTTCCGCGAAAGCTGTTAAAATCGAGTCCATCACAGTAGATGGTCAAAACTTGATTATTAAAACGACAGAACCTAATGGTTCCTTGTTATCTAGCTTAACTGAACCAGCGTTCGTTATCATGGACACTGCAGATCTTAAGGATGTAGCATCTAAACCAGTTCTTACAGGTCCTTATAAAATCACTGCTTTCACAAAAGGTGAAACAATCGAACTTGCTGCCTTCGCAGATTACTGGGGTGGCAAACCAGGTCTTGATACTGTAACAGTAAAAGATATCGAAGATAACAACAAACGCGCTATGGCGTTACAATCTAAAGACGTTGATGTAATCCAAAAAGTGGACTCTGCTAACCGCAGCTTGTTCAAAGATGGCTTCAACATTCAAGACGTTGCAGGCGTTCGTGTGCTCATGTTGAAATTGAACCATACTGAATTATCTCCATTACATGACAAAGCTGTACGTTCCGCTATTGCTCATATCATTAACTACGATTCTATGGCGAAAATCATTGGTAACAGTTCTACACCAGGTGCGGCTCCATTCCCACCATCTGCTAATTTAGGTTTTGATTCTATCGCTAATAAACCGATGACAGATGTAGCTAAAGCCGACCAACTTTTGACTCAAGCTGGCTATGCTAAAAATGCAAACGGTATCTATGCTAAAGATGGTAAAGAATTGGCTCTAACTCTTGCTATTTGGGGTAAAGACACAAGCTTATACGAAGAAATTCAACAAGAATTGAAACAAGCTGGCATTGCAGTAACTCTTAAAAAATTACAAGGCCCTGGTGAAGTAGATACACTTGGTACAGATGGCTTTGATATGGTAGAACGTGCTGTGGTTACTATGTCTACAAATGACCCATACTGGTACCTCAGCTTGTTCTACAAAACTGGTGCTAAAGCAAACGTTGGTGCTTACTCCAACCCTCAAGTGGATGCATTAATCGATCAATTGTCCGTAACATTTGATCAAAATGCACGTGCTAACGAAGCTAAACAAGCGCAACAATTGCTAGTTGATGACGTAGCAGATATCTACTTGATGTATCCAAGTGCAACTGTTGTATCCACTACAAAAGTTAAAAATGTACCAGTACATCCAATCGATTACTACTTATTAACAAAGGATTCTACTATTGAATAAATCTGATTGTATCGTATTTGATAATGTATCGATTTCATACGGTTCGGAGCAAGCAGTACGGAATGTATCCTTCTCTGTGCCTACTGGTGAGGTCTTTGCCATCGTTGGTGAAAGTGGCTCTGGTAAATCTACGTTAGTTCGCGCTGCCTTTGGCATGTTGAAACAAGCTAGTATTAGTGGTCAAATCCTTTTAAATGGTACAGATGTTTCTACCTTGAAGGCTAGTGATTGGCGACAATTGCGGGGCACCAAGATCTCTATGATCTTTCAAAATCCTAGCGCCTATCTAAATCTAAATCGCACCGTAGAAAATCACTTCAAGGATTTATTCCGTGCTCATGGTGAAAGCTATGAAATAGCTCGCGTCATCGACATGTTGAAGTTAGTTCATCTCAATGATGGCGAGCGTATCTTGCAGTCCTATCCGTTTCAACTGAGCGGTGGTATGCAACAGCGACTAGCTATAGCTTTAAGTCTTATCTTAAAGCCTAGAATCGTATTTGCTGATGAACCAACTAGTGCCTTAGACATGCTCGTGCAAGCCTCTGTATTGGACCTTATGAAAGAGGTAACACAAGCTCTTGGAGCAACGGTGATTATCGTAACTCATAATATCAAGTCGGCCGCACGAATTGCCAATAGCATTGGCGTTATGAATAAGGGACAGCTCGTTGAAGTAGGCTCCACCGAAGAAGTTATGGCATGCCCAAAAGATGAGTATACTCGTATTTTGTTAGATTCTGTAATGAAAGTGGTGTAGTATGATTCAACTCGAGAATATCTGTAAACAATATACAAACCACAATCATACGGTCCGCGCTGTAGATAACGTATCCTTTTCCGTGGCTCCCAATGAACGGGTAGGTATTGCTGGTGGTAGTGGTTCTGGTAAAAGTACATTGCTCAGGATGATTGCTATGCTAGAAAAACCTACATCTGGCATCTTGCGACTCTTTGGTGAGGAAATCCATTCCATTCAAAATCATACAGAAATATATCGTTCTATGCAGATGATGTTCCAAAATCCCTTGGCGGTGATTCCGCCTAGAATGAACTTAGAAGCATTTCTCTTAGAGCCGTATATCAACTATGGGCTTATGGATATAGCCGCTGCAAAGGAAGATATCCGCAAATGGATTAAACATGTAGATCTACCTGAAACTATTGTTCAGAAATATCCTCATGAAGTAAGTGGTGGTCAGCTGCAACGGTTGGTACTGGCAAGGATTATGTTGATGCATCCAAAACTAGTACTCTTTGATGAACCTACATCAGCCCTTGATGCGGTGAATCAAAAACTAGTGTTAGACCTATTACAAAAACTCCATTCGGAACAACCCTTCGGCTACGTATTCGTCAGCCATGACATCGGACTATTACAAGCCGTAACAGACCGAATCATCGTTATGAAAGATGGGCAAATCGTAGAAACCATCGAATCAAAACGACTTAAAGAAGCGGTACACCCATATACAAAATCACTTGTGGAAGCAAGTTTATAAAGAAAAGCCCCTGTTTGGATATGCTATTTTTACTGGAGAACCACTAAAGGTGGTACATATCAATCAGGGGCTTTTATTTATAAAACATATGATATAATGATAAATTGACACATCGGTAATTCGCAATATGTGAATGTGAAAATATAATTCAGTCATCATCTAGATGTATATCGTATAAAATTCCTATAGTAATAGGAGAAAGAGGCTATAATGGCACAACATAACTTAACAGATACAATTACATTTCGTCGTGGTTTAACGATTCCTAACCGCATTGCCTTGGCTCCGATGCAAAGTCAATCTGCATTAGAGGGTGGCTATGCAAGTAATGATACGATTCGTTATTACAATCATCGTTCTAAGGCCGCAGGCCTATTGATTACTGAGTTCCATTATGTTAGTGAAAGTGGTGGCCCAGCATACATGCCTGGCTATCCATCTCAAATGGGCATTTACTCTGATGTTCACTTAGAGGGAGCAAAGAAAATTGCACAAGCTTTGAAGAAGGATGGTAATAAAGCAGTTATGCAAATCCATCACGGTGGTCGCATGGCGATTGGTCGCTTTATCAACCATCAAGACGTAGTAGCGCCTAGCGACTTACAACGTAAGTTCCCTGTTCGTGCTCTTACTGAAAGTGAAATTAAAGAGATCATTGCAGACTTTGGTCGTGCTACAAAACGAGCTATTGAAGCTGGCTTTGATGGCGTAGAAATTCACGGTGCTAATCACTATTTATTGCAACAATTCTTCTCTGTATTAACAAACCACCGTACAGATAAATGGGGCGGCTCTTTAGAAAATCGCATGCGCTTCCCATTAGCCGTTGTGCGTGAAGTAAAACGCGTTGTAGCAGAAGCGGGCGCACAAAACTTTATCATTGGCTACCGCTTGAGCCCAGAAGAAATTCACGGTACAGATATTGGTTATACCTATAAAGAATCCCTTCAACTCGTAGAGGCTATTGTAAAAGAAGAGTTAGATTACATCCACTTATCCTTATGGGGAGGCTATGACTCCAAACCAGAAGGTGCAGATCAATCCTTTGGCTCTTTATTTAAAGCAGCTCTCGATGACGAAACAAAGCTTATTATTGTAGGCAATATCTTCAGCGAAGAAGCGGCTCGTGATGCCGTAGAAAACTACACTGATATTATTGCAGTAGGCCGTGGTACTTTGGTAGATCCTGAATTTGGTCATAAAATCATGAACGGTAAAGGCGATACCATCGTTCGCGAAGTAACACCGGAACATGTTCCAAACATGCACCTTACACCAGGCCTATTTGAAGCCTTCACACGTACCGACTCCTTGGGCTTGCCACCATTACCAGGTGCAGAAACCATTTACGACCAACATAGAGGTACATACGATAACCATCCACTAGCAATTCTATATGCGGAACAATAAAAACAAAACATTAACTAAATTAGTAAATAATGTTAGTAAATAACCTCGTAAAATAAATACAGATTGTAAGTAAAATTTTTAGTTAAATAATCGAATCACAATACATAAAACTATACACCCATAAATAACTTGTGAAGGCAAGTTTGTAAAATAAGAGGCTGTAGCAGAATGCAATAATAACGTATTCTGCTAAAGCCTCTTTGCTTATTATATTTTGTTTATTACTTTTATAAATTAATTATGCTTATATATGCAGGGATTTTTGTTTTTGTGTAGAAATATATAAATAAGATGAAGGGAGTGTATTAGTATTTAGGAGGTATTGTTATGGAATTCGAAGGTCTTATTAAATCACATGTGCAACGGATTAAAACTTTAAAAAATGATATTTTGACAGAAGAGGCAACAAAGACATCCCTTATTATGCCGTTCTTTAGAATTCTTGGGTATGATGTATTTAATCCAAATGAATTTATGCCAGAGTTTGTAGCAGATGTGGGACTTAAAAAGGGAGAAAAAGTTGATTATGCAATCAAGCTAGACAATGAGCCTGTTATCTTAGTTGAGTGCAAATCAATTAATGAAAAACTGGAAAAACATGACTCTCAACTATATCGTTATTTCGGTACAACAACAGCTAAGTTTGCTATTCTTACAAACGGTATTGTATATAGATTCTATACAGATATTGATGAAGTTAATAAGATGGATGAAGCGCCATTTTTAGAAATTAATCTATTAGAACTACGTGATGAGCAAATTGCAAAGTTACAGCATTTTACAAAAGAAAAATTTGATCGAGATGCTATTTATGATTCGGCAGAAGGCTTAAAAAATGAGGCTCAGATTCGACAAATTATTAAAGATGAAATAGAAAATCCTAGTGATGAATTAGTTAAATTTATATTGGGTAAAGGTGTTTATAATCGAGTAAAAACACAGGCTGTTATTGAAAAATATACTCCTATTGTAAAAAATGCCTTTGATTATATTATAAAAGAAATGCTTAGTAAAAAGATTGAGACTGCTTTTGCAAATACAGAGCCTGTCTCAACAACAGAGTCTCAAGCTGATAATGAAGATACAAATATTAATGATGAAGTAGAGAGTAATATTGTTACAACAGAAGAAGAACTTGAAGCATATTACATTGTAAGAGCAATTCTTAGTAAATATATTGATGTAGAACGAATTTCTTATAGTGATAAAGAAAGTTATTTTGCAATAATCTTAGATGAGCGTATTACTAAATGGTTATGTCGAATCTATATTAAAAAGAATAAGAAATCTATTGCTATTGTTGAAAATGGTGAAAAAATAAAATATACAATTGAAAATATTAGTGATATCTATGGGTATGCAGATAAACTTGTTCAAAGATTGCAAGCACTAGATATGAAGTAAGTAAACAAATTTATTACTATATTGTTGCTATATTTATCATAATTTGAAGATTAAGCAGAGAGAGTCTTATGAATACTTTAAATAATATTTTAGATAAGGTGGAGGAAGCTTTAAATAAGTTATATGAAAAGGACCAATATTTGATTCATTCTGAAAAGAATAATCATGTTAGTGAACGATCTATTACTCATAAATTGGGCGCATATCTTACGCCCTTATTTGAAGAGTATGATGTGGATTGTGAGTATAATAGATTTGGTTATGAGGGTAAATTTGTTGAAAAACTAAAGCAGAATGTAATACCAGATATTATTATTCATAAGAGAGGTAAACGTAATAATTTTATTGCGATAGAAGTAAAAACTTGGTGGAATAAATCTAAAGTTTCGGCTGATAAAGATAAATTGACTGAGCTTACAAAGTCTAAATATAATTACGAATATGGTATTAGTCTAGTTATAAACAAAAGTAGAGATAAAGTATCTAAAGTGATTTTTTCTAAAGGAAAAGAACTTAAGATTTAGTATCTAGAAAAAAGAGACTCCTTTATTGGAGTCTCTTTTTCTTCGATTTCTAAATTTCCGCTTTCAAATCAATAACGTTTTTACATGCTACGCAGCTAGGGCAGTCGCAGAATTCTGCGCCTTCTGCTTTGATGTCTTTAGCGTGTTGTAATAGGTTAGCTGCGCCTTCTGAGCCAAGGATTTGTGTAGCGAGTTCAGAGCCTGCAAAGCCGATTGTTTCGTCGATAAGCGCAATATTTTCTTCTGCTACGGATACGAGTTGTTTCGTGAGTTCTTCTTGTTTAGGTGTACCTTCTGCATTAATCCAAGATTGAGCGAATTCCTTTACTGTTTCATTGCTTGTAGGTGCATCTAATAATGCTTGTACGAGTTGTGTTAATTGTGTATGTGTCATGATAATCTCCTTGATATAACTAGTAAATATGAGTTTGGAAAGATGCACTTACTATCATATGAGCACCTGTTCGTTTTTATAAGTTCATTATAGCACCTACAATAATTTTGAATAGTAGAATGATTTGCGATAGATACTATCAAATAGAATAGATTTATGATAATAACTGGTATAAATTTTTTGGGGAATAGAAAAGAGGAATGCTTTCACATTCCTCTTAAGCTTAGTTAGAATAAATCTGAATGGCTACCCGTGCGAGTTAAAGATAATACTAATATGTCATCTTTAATTGCATAAATTAGAAGCCAATCTGGCTCGATATGTAACTCTCTAAAGCCTTCGTAGTTTCCTGTTAATGGATGATCTTTATAACCAGGATCTAATAGCGTTTGATTCTGTAATTTATTGATGATTGAATAGAGTTTATTGAGATCTTTACCGCGTTTTTTTGAGCGCTTTAGGTCCTTTTTGAACTTACTGCTAAGCACTAATCTCAACATAACTGATTACTCCAATCCTAAATCCTCAATCATTTCTTTTACATTAGCATATGATTTTGCTTTTACTTTTCCTGCCAATATATCTTTCGTTTCTTGAATAGCAGCTTCTGTTTCTGCATTATAACGAGGTTGTTTAGGTTGAAATGGAAATCCGCCTTCCATTAGTGATGTGTGGAGAAAAATATTAATTGCATCAGTTACGGATATGCCAAAGCTAGCATATAGTGCTTCTAATTGTGCTTTTACAGCTGGCTCGATACGCAAACTGATAGAGGCTGTTTTAGCCATAGTATCACCTCCTGTTACTTCTATTGTAATGCCAATGCTATATAATTGCAATCTTATAACTGCGAATTGCAAGCATAATATATATCTTTTCCTGGACGAAAAATACTTATGAATATAAGAATATTAGCTTTTTAGGTGATATAATTAACTTACTATATGTAGTTTGTTTGCAGGGGAATGTATTATGAAAAAGGTTGTATGTGCGTTAGCTACGCTAGCTTTTATAGGTTCCATCAATGTTGTGTCCGCAGATGATTTGATGAGATTCCGTCTTAATGGTAATTCTATTTATGACCAGCCTTATGGGGATCGGAATGAGTTCCCATGTCCAGATAGACTTGGAAGTTGCACTATGACTGATGAGGATTATAAAAGCACTCGTAAAGGTCAATCTCTAGAGGTGTTTGATACTGTATATGAGGCTAAGCAACATTTGAACTTTAAGCCACAGTTGCCAAGTGGTTTAGAGGGGTTACGTCCTGTACATGTATCCATTGTGGATCACGATGTATTACAAGTTGTGTATGCCTATCATGAGCTTTTAAAAGGAACATATTTTGACCGTGTAGATGATATACCAAAGTATATTAAGTATCGCGTATCTACAGTATCAGGTAATATTGCAGGTGATTATAAGGATTACTTACCTCAGAAAACCGATGTTATAAATGGGATGACGATAACCTATCGAATGGTAGATGACGCCCTTTACTTAGCATCTTGGGAACATGCGGGGCAGAGCCATGTGTTCTTATTTAATGAGCCAGTTTCTGTGGAGCGGGCTAGAGAAATGATTAAGAGCGTAGATTATTGAAAAAACATTTTGAATGTAGTATATTATAGATAGGCAATTGATAGTTGTGCAATTAACTACAAAATCCCCCGGAGCGGCAACTCCGAGGGATTTTTTACATTATTACGCTAATGCTAGAGCGTTGGGCTAGTTGCTAAATAAAAGGGCTAGGAAAGCGTCTAACCACTTGCAAATGTAGTAGGCGAGTACATTTACCATGACGGCTAGCCAAAATTGATAGTTGTTGTGCAATAACTACACCCCCTTTCTGTTGCTAGATTAGGGTTAGCAACACCTATAGTATAGCAAAATACTCTTTACACAAATAGCGATATACAGTCCTTATGGTTGTGGTTGATATTAAAAATAATGGAGCTTTTATGAACGCAAATAATTATAAGGTTTCAAAGTTGCCATATATAGAAAATGCTAGCAATGAGATAATGGAAAAGTACAATATAAAAGCACAATATGAAATGGAACCACCTCATGGAGATGCTATATATTCTATTTCTATAAAGGGGAAAGTATTACCGTTTTGGATTTATGGTAGGGACGTTACTTTCATAGGTAATAGTATGGTTATGGTCGAGTCTGTAAGATGCAAAACCTGGGATCCCATTGAAACCATTATTATTGATTTAGAGAAGGAAGTGTATGCTAGTTTAAAGGAATGGTATACAGATATTTCATTTGTTAATAATCGAATAGAGTTTTCCAATCAAGTGGTAAAAATGGATAAACGAATTCTAAATAATTTTGAGAATTTAGAGTGGATAAGCTTTTAAGAGTGATTGCGTAGAGGATTTATTGACTACACTATAGTGAAGTGTTATTCTATATATGACAAGGGATGTCAATATGTGACATAGTCTCATATGAACGAAAAAATAGCAGGGTGGCAGCCCTGCTATTTTTATTGTGCTAGTTACTAACGAGAATGTCTATCTAGCCACTTGCAGATATAGTGACAAGTTATACCTGCTACGACAGACATTAAAAGGGATATCAAAATGTCTAACATAGTCTCACCTCCTTTCTGTTACCAGATTGGAGTAGTAACAACTAGATTATACACCGTACATATATACGTTTCTAGAAGGATTGATAAAGAGAGATATATAGATAAATATTAGAATACAGTATATTCATTTTATTTTAATTGACATAAGTCTATAGAATACAGTACAATACCCTTATATCTTAAAAACAAGCTATGAATGGGTATAAAGGTTTACAGGTCCTGCTTTCAGAGAGTTGCCGGTTGGTGCGAGGCAATAGAGGTTGTATGCTGACACTCTCCCGTGAGCTTTGGTGGCGAATACAGCAGTAGTCATCGACGGTGGTTCCGTTATACCCACAACGAGTCCCAATTAGGGTGGTACCGTGTTATGAATATAACGCCCCTTTGAGCAACGACAGTTGTTCTAGGGGCTTTTTTTATTGTAAAAGTCTAGTAAAATTACTGATTTGATGTATCTACATTGGCTTCAGCCGAAATAGCGTTGAAATCGGCGATTTTACTAAACTTTCACAATAGATAGATATAATACAGCGTTATGTTTTATTAGTATAGAAAAGGTGAAGATTATGGATCAAAATCGCGTATATTTCTTCGATACAACCCTTCGTGATGGGGAACAAACACCAGGTGTGTCTTTACAAACTCCTGAAAAAATTGAAATTGCGAAAGGCCTAGTACGCCTCGGCATCGACGTAATCGAGGCTGGCTTCCCAGCAGCATCCCCTGGAGATTTTGAAGCAGTACAAACGATTGCACGCGAAGTGAAAGGCGCAACAATTTGTGCGTTGGCACGTGCTAATGAAAAGGACGTACAAAAAGCGATTGATGCATTGAAAGATGCGGAACGCAGCCGTTTGCATGTATTCATTGCTATTTCCGAACTTCATATGAAATATAAATTAAAAATGACTCGCCAAGAGGTATTGGATAAGGTTAAATCCGTATTGGCATATGCAAAAGGTAAGGTTGATGAAATCGAGTTCTCCGGTGAAGACGCGGCACGCTCTGATTTAGATTTTGCATGCCAAGTATTTGGTGTTGCCATTGCTGGTGGCGCAACAATTATTAATGTGCCAGACACAGTAGGTTATATGAACCCTAATGAGTTCGGTGATAAAATTCGTTACATCAAAGAACATACACCAGGCATTGAAAATGCAATTATCTCTGTTCACTGCCATGACGACTTAGGTCTTGCCAATGCGAATACGTTAGCTGCTATTAAAGCAGGTGCACGCCAAGTAGAAGGCACAATTAATGGCCTAGGCGAACGGGCTGGTAACGTAGCGATTGAAGAAGTTGTAATGGCTCTTAAAACACGCCATGATTACTTCGGCGATCTTGAAGTGAATATCGATACAAAACAATTCACTAAATTGTCTAAACTTGTGAGCCGTTTAACAGGTGTTGTAGTTCCACCAAACAAACCAATCGTAGGTTCTAACGCCTTTGCTCATGAGTCTGGTATTCACCAACATGGTATGATGAGCAACCCTGAAACGTATGAAATCATGACTCCTGAGTCCGTAGGGGCTGAAAAAACAGACCTCGTATTGGGCAAACACTCTGGCCGTCATGCCTTCGCTGATCATTTGGCAAAACTTGGTTTCCAATCTTTCACTGAAGAGAAAATCAACGACCTCTTCGCTAAATTCAAAGAATTGGCGGACCGCAAAAAACAAGTATACGACGATGACATCGTAGCTCTTGTAGTCGATAATATGCACCATAAAAAAGCATTCGAGCTTGTGGCTCAATACTATAAATTAGGTGAAAAAGGTTATGCTTATGCTGACGTTCGCCTCATGACACCAGAAGGTGAAAAAGCCGATGCTGCCGTAGGTGATGGTCCAGTAGACGCATCCCTTAAAGCGGTTGAACGTGTCGTTGGCTTGCCAATCAGCTTAAAAGACTACCAAATCCGTGCTATCACAGCCGGTAAAGATGCCCTTGGGGAAGCAACCCTTAAGGTAGAATACAACGGTCGCTTGTACCATGGTCGTGGTATTAGCACCGATATCGTTAAATCAAGTGTGAACGCATACATTAATGCAGTTAACTCAGTATTCCTAGCTATGGAGCTAGAACAACAGGAGGAAGAATAATATGGGTATGACCATTACTGAAAAGAATATGGCTCGCCACGCGGGTCTTGATGTTGTAAAACCGGGCCAAATCATCGAATGTCATTTGGACGCTGTTTTGATGAACGACATCACATTCCCACCGGCGCGTAAAGAGTTCTTGAAAATCGGCAAACCTGTATTTGACCGTCATAAAATCTACTTAGTGCCAGATCATTTCACACCAAATAAAGATATTCAATCTGCTACACAAGCGAAAGTAATGCGCGACTTCGTACGCGAACATGGCATTACAAACTACTTTGAAGTAGGTAGAATGGGTATCGAGCACGTTATTTTGCCAGAAAAAGGTCTTATCGGCCCTGGTGAAATGATCATTGGTGCGGACTCCCACACTTGTACATATGGTGCGGTAAATGCATTCTCCACAGGCGTAGGCTCCACTGATGCGGGCGTTGCTATGGCAGAAGGTAAAACTTGGTTCAAAGTACCTGAAACTATTAAAGTTGAACTTATCGGCAAACCTAACAAATGGATAACTGGTAAAGACGTAATTCTTGATTTAATCGGTCAAATCGGCGTAGACGGTGCTCGTTACATGGCTCTTGAATTCGCTGGCGACGGCGTACAACACATGACTATGGCTGACCGTCTTACAATCTGTAACATGGCTATCGAAGCGGGCGGTAAATGTGGCGTATTCCCTTACGATGCAATTACTGAAGAATACATCAAAGGCCGCGTAAACCGTCCTGTTGAACCAATCGCTCCAGATGCTGATGCAGTATATGCTCAAACAATTACAATTGACTTGTCTAAATTGCAACCAGTTGTAGCATTCCCTCATTTGCCATCTAACACACATTACATCAACGAAATCGACAAGGATATTAAAATCGACCAAGTTATCATCGGTTCCTGTACAAATGGCCGTTACGAAGACTTGGTGGCAGCTGCGGAAATCTTCAAAGGTCGCAAGGTGGCTCCATTCGTTCGTTGTATCGTAATCCCTGGTTCCCAAGATGTATATGACCAAGCGTTGAAAGATGGTTTATTGGACATCTTCATTCAAGCTGACTGCGCTGTGTCCACGCCAACATGTGGTCCATGCCTTGGCGGTTACATGGGTATCATGGCTGAAGGGGAACGCACCGTTTCCACAACAAACCGTAACTTCCGTGGTCGTATGGGTCACGTTGATTCTGAAGTATATTTGGCAAGCCCTTACGTGGCGGCAGCGAGTGCTGTATTAGGCCGCATTGCAGGCCCTGAGGAGGTTTAATATGGATTTTGAAAGTAAAAAAATCTGGCGCTACGGCGACGATGTAGATACAGACGTAATCATTCCGGCTCGTTACTTGGCGATTGCTGACTGGAACGAATTGGCGGAACATGCGATGGAAGATATTGATACTACTTTCGCTCCCAATGTGAAAGCTGGTGAAATCATGGTAGCTGGCAAAAACTTTGGTTGTGGTTCCTCCCGTGAACACGCACCAGGCGTTATCAAAGCAAAAGGCGTGCCTGTTATCGTAGCACATTCCTTTGCACGTATCTTCTTCCGCAATGCTATCAACATCGGTTTGCCAGTAGTGGAAATCGGCGAACAAGTCGATCGTATCGACGCTGGTGATGCAATCGGCGTAGACTTGTCTAAAGGTATCGTGTACAACTTGACTAAAAACGAACAATACCAAGGGACTGAGTTGCCACAATTCATTCAAGATATTGCGGCAGCTGGTGGTCTTGTGAACTTTGCGAAAAACCGTAAATAATACTACGTTACCGATCCTCGGTGATGCGCCGCCGCTCCAGCTAGCTTAACGGTCTGCGGCATAGCCTTGACCTGCTAAAGTCGCGTTAGCGCATGCACCTCGGATCTACGTATTTTATTATTCGGTTTTGCTCAAAACTTTAAAAACCTAGCAGCTATCAAAATCTTGAATGAATTTGTGGCGGAGGGAAATTACTATATGGAGAGGTAATATGAGCGAAAAGAATATCGTATTGATTCCTGGTGATGGTATCGGTACTGAAATTATTGCTGCAGCGAAGGCTGTGTGTGATGTGGCTTTTGAGAAAGCTAATGTAAAGGTTAATTGGATTGATAAAAAAGCGGGCGGTGCGTCTATTGATGCATACGGTGTGCCTTTGACTGAGGATACAATCGAGGCTTGTAAAGCTGCTGATGCTGTATTGCTTGGTGCTGTAGGCGGTCCTAAATGGGATAATGTAGATCCTTCTATCCGTCCTGAAAAAGCAATCCTAGGTCTTCGTAAGGAGCTTGGTTTGTTCTGTAACTTGCGTCCTGTAAAAATCTATCCGTCCTTGCAAGAGTATTCCCCACTTAAAAAGGAACTCGTTCAAGATGTAGATTTCGTTATCGTTCGTGAGTTGACTGGTGGTATTTACTTCGGTGAACGCGAAGAGGCGCAAGGTGAAGGTGCTAACGAGTTCGCTTGGGATAAAGAAACTTATAGCCGTTACGAAGTAGAGCGCATCATGGATATCGCTATGGAAACAGCTCGTAAACGTAACAAAAAGGTTGTATCCGTAGATAAAGCAAATGTATTGGCATCTTCTCGTTTGTGGCGTAAAATCGCTCAAGAGAAAGCGGCAGCTAATCCAGATATCACAACAGATTACTTCTATGTGGATAATACAGCGATGCAACTCGTTGTAAATCCTGCACAATTCGACGTTATCGTAACAACAAACTTGTTCGGCGACATCTTGTCTGACGAAGGCGCTGTTATCTCTGGTTCCATCGGGCTTTTACCATCTGCATCCATGGGTACAGGCACAGCATTGTACGAACCAATCCACGGTTCTGCACCAGATATTATGGGCCAAAACTTGGCGAACCCATTGGGTACAATCTTGTCCGCAGCTATGATGTGCCGTCACTCCCTTGATTTGCCTCAAGTGGCTGACGCTATTGAAAAAGCTGTTGAACAAGTGCTCGTTGATGGTTACCGCACAGGCGATATCTACCGTGAAGGGTTAAAACGCGTAGGTACCACAGAAATGGCGCAAGCTGTTATTGAACGTCTATAATTGTAGGGAACAAGGTTTTGAAAGCTCATCAAGTGAGCTAAATCATTTCAAAATCTAATCATATACTTTATAATGCAGAAATATTATATATAGGTTATTATATGAGAGAGGGCTAGTCCCTCTCTTTTTTGCGGGAGGTGTTATGTTACCTTATTTTTTGCTTGCCTTATCTATAGGGCTTGAGCTATTTGCTACGACCATGTTGAAAGCATCTGATGGTTTTACACGGCCGTTACAGACCGTTGCTTGTGTGCTTGGCTATGTAGGATCTTTCTATACATTGACGCATGTACTGAAATATATTCCACTCAGTGTTACCTATGCTACCTGGTCTGGCGTAGGTCTCGTGGTGACAGCACTCATTTCTGTCTTTATCTTTAGTGAGGGCTATAATATGTACACTATTTTGGGGATAGGTCTTATTGTGGTTGGTGTTGTTATCCTTAACTTGTGGGGGAACGTAGGTCACTAATCTATAAGACTGTTAATGTAGCCATTAATTAGATTGGTCTTATATCATAATTATCATAATCATATTGTTAGATGAGAGAAGAGCTAATAAGGAGGGCTTTATGAATTCTTCCATGTATCGAAATTTAACCATTACTGCGTTATTGATGGCATTAGCCATTATGATTCCTATTATGATGCCGTTGAAAGTTGTCATACCGCCGGCATCGTATACGCTGGCGAGTCACGTGCCTATATTCCTGGCCATGTTCTTGTCCCGTAAGATGGCGGCTTGTGTCGTAATAGGTTCTACGCTAGGTTTCTTCGTGGCAGGGTTCCCTATTGTTATCGTTATGCGCGCTGCCTCTCATATTATCTTTGCTTTGATGGGGGCTTATTATATTAAACATCATCCAGGTGTATTAACAGGGGCGTTATCTTTTGCTGCATTTAACTTTGTCTGTGCTATTATTCATGCCATTGGAGAAGTACTAGCCTGCCTCTTGTTCTACACAACAACTACGATACCTAATATTGATCTTATCTACGTTGTGTTCGTACTTGTTGGTGCTGGTACTATTGTTCATAGTTTAGTTGATGGATATATTGCACTATATATCTATAAAGCTATTCCAGGATTGTCTCAACCAGATAATAAATAATCTGGCGTTATTCTGAATTATCTAGCAGAGTCATAAATAATCCGCCATCAAACTGAATATAGTCGTAACCACTCATGGCGTATCAATATATACTAATGTATAGTATTTGAATACCTATGAGTGGTTTTTTATATTAATTCTTAAATCTGTACCTGCAGATACGGACTATTTCTTCTGAATTCGATATAATAAAACTATAGTTAATGACCGATTCGTGTTATGTCATTTGATATAACATTTGGGCCATAGATTTGGTTGTACTGGTGAAAGTTCCACATATTCCTTGATTCTAAAATATATTAGGAGTGAGGTAAGTACCTATACTTTCACAGAAAACGGAGGTTATTATGAGAAAGCACATTAAAAATAACGTATCTTGGGTGGGGAAAATCGACTGGGAATTGAATGAGTTCCACGGTTCTGATTACAGTATTAACAATGGTTCCAGCCAAAATGCGTACTTGATTGAAGAGGAGAAAACCGTCCTCATCGATACGGTGTGGAAACCTCATTCCTCAGAGTTTATCGATAATTTGGAAGCTGAAATCGATTTAAATAAGATTGATTTCATCGTATGTAACCACGGCGAAGTGGATCACAGCGGTTCCTTACCTGCATTGATGGAAAAAATTCCTAATACTCCAATTTACTGTACGGAAAATGCCGTTAAGTCCTTGGTGGGTCAATATCATCATCCGGAATGGAATTTTCAAGTTGTTAAAACAGGTGATTCCGTAGATATCGGCAATGGTAAATCCTTGGTATTCGTAGAAATGCGCATGCTTCATTGGCCTGATTCCATGGCAACCTATATGACTGGCGACAATATTTTGTTCTCTAACGATGCGTTCGGTCAACATTACGCGGTAGAAGAATTGTGGGCCGATAAGGCTGATCAATGTCGTTTATGGGCAGAGGCGATGAAATATTACGCTAATATTTTGAATCCATTCTCTCCATTGGTAAAAGCTAAAATTGAAGAAATTCAAAAGCTCAACTTGCCAATTGATATCATCGCTACCAGCCATGGTGCTATTTGGCGTGAAAACCCAATGCAAATTGTAGAAAAATACTATGAATGGTCTCAAGCGTATCAAGAAGACCAAATCACAGTGGTGTACGATACAATGTGGGATGGCACAAAGAAATTAGCCCATAAGATTGCTGAAGAAATTTCTAAGCAAGCTCCAGATACGCGTGTTAAAATCTACAACATTAGTAAAACCAATAAAAATGACATCATGACAGAAGTATTTAAGTCTAAAGCAATCGCAGTAGGCTCTCCAACAACAGGGAATAGCGTACTGTCCAGTGTAGCTGGTTGGCTCGACTTCTTACGTGAATTGAAATTTAAAAATAAAAAGGCCGCTGTATTCGGTACCTATGGTTGGTCTGGTGAATCTACGAAAGTCCTTCGTGAAGAGTTAACTAAATATGGTTTTGCTGTAGTAGAACCAGAAATTAAATGTAACTGGAATCCAGACGCTTCTGATCTTAATAAAGCGGAAGAACTAGTAAGTGCATTATTAGCATAATTTAATATAAAAATTTGAGTAAGCCTCTTGTTTTCTTTAGAAAAGCTAGGAGGCTTACTTTTGTTTTAGTTGTGTATACATAAAACATTGGATATTCAAAGGAAAAATTGTAGACTTTATTCCTTTAAAGCTTTAGCTGTGATATGTATATATGTTGATATGTATAGTTGTATAGTGACTAAATATAAATTATAAAATAAATATAAATTAAAAGAATGGAGATTAAATATGCGTAAAAGCCACTTTCACCAAATATTCATGAATGAAGAGTGAATATGGGTTGTTGGGGGTTTATGCTATATTCTAAATACTTATAGAATGATTAATTATTTATAAGTTATTCAGTTTAGTACTTGAAAAATACTTGAAAAGTTGTGATTTTTTTCACTCATTATAAAAAATGATGAATATATTAACTTGATACAAAACACTAGTAATCAAGCTATTTTTAGGATATATGAAGACTTATTAATGAAGTTTATGTGGTAAAAAGGCTTGTATATATCGTAAAACTTTGATATGCTATGCGGGTAATGAACAATATAAATTTTTCTTAAACTGAAATGGATGTATTTCTTTGAGAGATAAATTAGAAATATTTCCTAATCAGCCCGAGGAGAGAGGCGGAATACTTAGAGAGGTTGAAAAATTGTATTGTATTGTAATTTGGTTAAGTTTTTTAATTTAGTGAGGGTGTAAGATGAGAGAAATTAAACATTCCAAAAAATTAGCGTTTGCTGTATTAGCTGCAGTTGCAGCAGTAGGTTCTGCTGTTGCGCCTGTAAGTGCAGCTCCTGTGACAACTGCAGATGGTTTTATCTTTGCAGCAGGTAATGCAACGGCATCTCCTGATGCACATAATACTGTGTCTTATGGTACTGTTGCCATTGGTACAGCTACAAGCATCGCTGTAGGCCAAGGTAATACAATTACAAGCGCTAATGGTTCTAGCAGTGCTTTTGGTAACCAAAACACTATTAATGGTAACCAAGCTAATGCCTTCGGTGACGGCAATACTGTAACAGGTGCATATGCACAAGCTTTTGGTGATGCTAACATTGCTAATGGTACAAATGCGATTGCTTATGGTTATAACAATACTGTAGCTGGTACTACTACAAACTACCGCGATCGTGCTTTCGATAATGAGTCTGATGCTGCTACACTTTTAAATGGTTCTTGGAATAGCAACTCCGTCGCTATTGGTTCTAAAAATACTGCATTAGGTAGCTCTGCATTGGCAGTAGGTAATGAAGCTCAAGCTAAAATGAGCGAATCTATTGCTATCGGTCATGGTGCACAAGCTGATAAAACTTGGGGCATTGCAGTTGGTACACGCGCAGCTGCTTCTGATGTACGTTCCTTAGCATTTGGTCATGAAGCTAAATCTACTGGTTATAAAGCAAATGCTATCGGTGCTGATGCACAAGCTAAAGGTAACCATGCTAATGCTATTGGTTCCTCTGCATATGCAAATGGCGATCACGCTCAAGCATTTGGTGCTGGTGCCCATGCTGATGGTGTACGTACTAATGTATTTGGTTCTGATGCTTCTGCAAGCGCAGATTACAGCATTGCAATCGGTAACAAAGCTAATGCATCCACTGCAAACTCCATTGCATTAGGTGCTAATGCAACTACTCGTTCTGCTACTAATGTAACTAGCGCAACTGTAGCTGGTCATGCATTTGGTGGTTTTGCAGGTACTAGCCCTGTAGGCTCTGTATCCGTTGGCAAAGCTGGTGAAGAACGTCAACTTCACAACGTCGCAGCAGGTGAAATTTCCGCTACATCTACAGATGCTGTAAATGGTAGCCAATTGTACTCCGTAGCAAATGATTTGCAAGATCAAATTAAGAAAAGTGTACCTTCTAACGTAACTAACCAAATTACAAATATTAATAATCGTATAGGCGATGTTGAAAAACGCGTTAATAAAGTAGGTGCAGGTTCCGCTGCATTGGCTGCATTGCATCCATTGGACTTCAACCCAGATGACAAATGGACAATCGCTGCTGGTTATGGTCACTACCACAATGCAAACTCCGCTGCATTAGGCGCGTTCTACCGCCCTAACGAAGACACTATGTTCTCCGTTGGTGGTACTGTAGGTACTGGTGAAACTCAATTGAACGCAGGCGTATCTCTTCGTCTTGGTAAACGTTCTCCTGAGTCCCGTTCCCGCGTAGCTATGGGTCGTGAAATCGCTGAATTGAACGCACGTCTTCAAGATATGGAAAACAAATATAACAACTTGTTACAAATCATGAATCCACTTGCAATCGATCCTAGCAAAACTGCTGAATTCCCAGATGTTCCTCAAAATCACTGGGCTTACCAATACATTAGCCAATTGGCTGGTAATGGTATCCTTGTTGGCTACCCTGATGGCACATTCAAAGGCGATGCAAAAATGACTCGCTACGAATTCGCCACAATGTTGTACCGTGCACTTCAAAATGGTGCTCCTATCGACGAAAACATGAAACGTGCGATGAATGAATTCGGCCCTGAATTACAAAACATTCGTCTTAACCACTTCCGCATCGATCGTATCTCTGGTGGTGACAACGATCGTCACAAAACTGAACGTGTTCGCGTTAACAACGAACCTGAAAATCAACGTGACGTATACGGTTCCCGTATTTACAAATAATACGACTACTTCCCTTCGAGCTTGTGAAAGCTCAAAAACAGGATGTATCTTCGTGATACATCCTGTTTTTTTGTGCCCAAAAATGGCTTATAGGACAAAAAGTGTGTGTAAAAACCCTTATAACACTAGATATTTACTAGTGTTATAAGGGTTTAATCTTTTTTGGGAGAAGTTTGAGGGTGGACAAAAAGTGTGGGTGGAAACATCAATTAACCCTTGTAATTACTGACTAAAATGAGGTTATATCTTCCTATATATAAACAAATATGGAGGAAGAGTTTATGCGACAAATAAAATGTCCTGATTGTAATGAAACATGT
>NZ_PPCX01000004.1:0-137500 GCF_002959775.1 Veillonella rogosae JCM 15642
TTGTGTCTGATGGTGCTAATGGTTTGCCTAAAGCATTACGTAAAGTTTGGCCTCATAGCAGTCACCAAAGATGCCTGTTTCACATTTTTTGTCAGGTTAGACGATATACGACAAGTAGACCTAAAACGTTAGCTGGGAAGGACCTTTATAGTCTTGCCAAAGCTTTATTTAATGTGAAAACAATGGATCAAGCCTTTATATGGATTAATGAGCTTTCAGCGTGGCGAATGACATATTCTGATTTTTTACGAGAAATGACGATTGATGAATTCGGAAACAAACGCTCTACACATGAGCGTTTGCTTAAGGCTGAATCATCATTATGGCGTCTGATTAGGCAACAAACTTTATTTACTTTTTTGGAATGTTTTGATATTACAATACCTACAACAAATAATCGTATTGAAGGTGGAGTAAATGCTCAACTAAGAAGTATGTTACGGGCTCATAGGGGTCTTTCACTTGAAAGAAGACTAAAAGCGGTCTATTAGTGGTGCTATATGCACTCACCAAGACCGCTTTCTATTTCAGATATATTAAATTATATGCCTACAGATGAATCGATTACTGCTATCTACAAACGGTTATCTGATTATTGCCAAATAGATCGTTCAATCCCTCAATGGGGGGATGCTCCTGTTTGGAATGAGCTACATATGTCTACAGATTTTCCAACTTATTGGGATTAGTCACACACACTTTTTGTCCTATAACCCCCAAAAATAGAAAGTATTAATGATAGGTATAACATATGGAGAGTTTTATCTTTATGCACTTGACGTCAATTGATTCTCTTATACGCTAAAATGCGATTATTACTATATTTAATAGTATAATTCTATATTAGGCATTAACATTATATATAATATTTATGTAAAAATATTGCAAGTTGATACGTATAGGTGTATAATTACGTTCATAAATCAAATAAATATACATAGTTTGTGAATAAAAATATAGAATGAGGAGAAAGACCATGAAAGAATTTAGACAATTAACAGTAGCAGATACAGCAGAATATCATAAGGTGTTAATCGATGGCTATGCAGCGATTAAAGACTATCCAATCACCTTTGATGCCATTGATTTTACAGAAGCAGAATCTAAGGAGTGGATTGAAAATTATCCCGTGTATGGGTTATATATCGATGGAGAATTAGTGAGCTCCATTACGTTTTGCATGCCTTGGGTGAAATATTCTACACCGGATAAATATCCACATATTGCACACTTTGTAACAGCGCCAGCTTTCAAAGGTAAAGGCTATGCACGGGAAACCTTGGGCTATGCAGAAGAGCTTTTAAAGGAACAGTTTAAAACACATACAGTAACCTTGGGGACTGCCAAGGAGCATCCATGGTTGCCTAAGATGTATGAATCCTTTGGCTTTACAGCGTATGATAAAGTTCATTTTAGAGGAAAACAACATACTACAATTTTGTTCAAAAAAGAGTTGAGTTAAATAAGTAAATCGCCTTGTAATACACTTTTAGTAGTTTTTGGTTTGTAGCAATCTATTAAAATACATTACAAGGCGATTTATTGTGTGATATTATTACTATTTGATATATAATATATTCATATATAATATACATAATATATATACTGTGCCTTTGCGGTTATATACGATTATGGGTAGTTTGTAGAAAGGATGTGTCCATATGATTATTTTATCGGGCATTTTAGTGATGGTCATCGGTTTGATGCTACGCTTTAATGCATTGTTAGTTGTTATTGCAGCAGGCTTTGTGACAGGGCTTTCGGCAGGGCTGAGCATAAACGAGATCGTTGGTGCTATTGGGGAGGCTTTCGTAAAAAACCGTTATATGTCACTATTTGCCTTGGTACTTCCTGTAATTGGTATTATGGAACGCCACGGTTTACGTGAACGGGCAGAAATATTGATCGGTAAGATTCAAGCCGCAACAGCTGGCCGTATTTTCATGATATATCTATTTGTTCGACAAGTAACAGTAGCTTTGGGTATTAGTATGTCGGGTCTTGTAGCTATGGTTCGTCCTTTGATTTCTCCTATGAGTGAAGCTGCGGTAGCGCAAGGTCGCCCTATATCTCAATCTACACTCGATAAGATTCGTGGTGTAGCGGCATCTACAGATAATATTGGTAACTTTTTTGGTCAAAATTTGTTCCTTGCAGCGGGTGGCCTTTTATTGATTAAAGGTGTTATGGAGCAGCTCGGCTATAATGTTGAGCTTACAGATATGGTGCTATATGGAGTTCCTACAGCAATATGTGCCTATATAGTGAGTGTTATTCGATTCTTTATTTTTGATAAAACAATTCAAGCTAGTGTGGCTCAAGACGAGGCGGATATGAAAGCTGGCAAACTTGTGCCAAATGAGCTTAATATCCTCGTTACACCAGAAGAGTTAGCGAAAGGGGGCAAATAATATGTTGGAGTTATTATATAAAATGCAGCCCTTAGACTTTGTATATCTTTTAGTAGGTATTATCTTAGTTATTTTTTCCATACAATCTTTTGTCGATAAGGACCATAATCATCGTATTGGTACTGGTCTGTTCTGGCTATTATATGGTATTTCCTTTATCTTTGGCTCTTATATGTCTAAAGAAATCAATGGTTGGCTCGTAATTGCTATGGCGGCAATTGTGTTGTTTAAACAACTTGGTAAAGGGAATTATTTTGAATCTGCTATAGATTTCAAAAAAATGGAAGCCTTGCGTATTGGTAATGTGATCTTTATTCCGGCATTGCTCGTTGGTATTATTACGTTCATCATCGGGTTCTTCACGAAACTGGGTGCTCTTGTAGGCCTTGCCATTGCTTCTATTATTGCCCTATGTGTAGCCTTATATATTACGAAAGCTAAGGTCGGTCAAAGTTTCCATGAAGGTCGTCGTCTTCTCGATGCTATCGGTTGGACTGCTATCTTGTCTCAATTATTAGCAGCCCTTGGGTATCTATTTAACCTTGCAGGGGTAGGCAAGTTGATCTCAAGTATGGTAGCTAGCATAGTTCCTGCAGATAACGTATTTCTCATCGTTGTAGCGTATTGTATTGGCATGGCTTTCTTCACAATGATTATGGGGAATGCCTTTGCAGCCTTTGCTATGATTACTAGTGCTATTGGCGTACCGATGCTTGTTGCAGGTCATGGTGCTAATCCAGCGGTGATTGGTCCTATTGCAATGCTTGCTGGTTATTGTGGTACCTTGATGACGCCAATGGCAGCAAATTTCAATATTGTTCCTGTGGCGCTTCTTGAAATGAAGGATACCTACGGTGTTATTAAGGCTCAAATTCCTGTAGCTATCGTAATGCTTACATTGAATATTCTGTTAATGTACTATTTCCTTTAATCTATTTTATGTATAATATCCTTTGATATTGTTATGAGGTACTATGATGAAAACGATTTTGATTACCGGTTTTGATCCTTTCGGTGGTGAAAGTATCAATCCTGCGTGGGAAGCTGTTAAAACGATGGATGGTTACACAGACGGGGACTACAAAGTGGTGACTCAAATGGTGCCAACTGTGCGGTATACATCTGTTAAAACTGCGATAGAAGCAGCCGATACATGCAACCCTGATTTTATTCTTTGTGTAGGCCAAGCTGGCGGTCGCCCAGATATTACGATTGAACGGGTAGCCATAAATTGCGATGATTTCCGCATTCCAGACAATGGTGGCAACCAACCTACCGATGAACCTGTTGTAGCTGATGGCCCAAGTGCTTACTTTGCTACACTTCCTATTAAGGATATGGTAAATGCGTTGCACCAAGCAGGTATTCCTGCGAGAGTGTCTAATACAGCAGGCACCTTTGTATGTAATCATATTATGTACGGTGTGCTACATTATGCAACTCAAAAAGGTAATGTTAAAGCGGGCTTCATGCATATTCCGTACTTGCCATCCCAAGTAGTGAACAAGCCAGATCAACCGAGCATGGCTGTTGAGACCGTACGCGCTACGTTAGAAACTATTGTTCACGTATTAGCTCATGGTGAAAGCTACGAAGCACAAAACATAACATATACAACGCCACACGAATAATCTAAGGACTAATTCTTAACAGTCCTGTTCTATTTATAAAATAAAAAGTTGATAGAGAGTCTATGGGTTGTCTATTCCCGGTTTTACTTGATGGGGAGACAATCTATAGGCTCTCTTTAATTTTATATAATCGTTTCTTGCATAGCCTGGATAATAACTTTTATAGGAAAAATAATAGTTTCTATAAGGCGGATAATAATCTCTTATAGTAGAATCGTATAATCGCCTCTTATAGTGGATGGTATAATAGCCGCTTATATAGGAGGTGTAACTGGTTCTTGGTATGCATAATTATAACTTATTAATAGTCTTAGAATAGATATGATAGTTAAAGATACATGCTGCTTTTCTTGTTTGAGTTTTAGGGGATATTGATTAGAATGTCTAATTTTAATAAAAATTCATATTACAGTATACTTAACCTGATAAGTTATTTGTAGTCAGGAGGAATTTATGAGGGTAAGTAAAAAAGCATTAGTGTTAGCAGCGTGTCTTGGTTGTGGCGTGATGACAACTAGTTTAGCAGCAGATAGTACAGCTGTTAATCCTAGTACAGATGCGCCTACGGTAACATTTGTAGCGGGGAAGAAGGCGATCTTTATTGGTAAAGATCAAGGCTACACTAATAAAGGCTGGGTTGGAGAGGTTCTAGCTATCGGTTATGGTGGTTTTGGTAAACAAGATGCATTAGCTGGAGAGACTGTAGTTGTTGGTAATGCTAGTGCTAGTAACGCACGCGGTGCCACTGTTGTAGGCCAACGTGCGAGTACAAATGGTGAAAATTCTACGGTTATAGGTTCTAATGCATCTGCTTCTATGTATAGTGCAAAAACAACAGGGGCTGTAGCGCTTGGTAGCTATAGTAAAGCTTATGCAACAGAAAGTACTGCGCTAGGTTACTTCTCACAAGTAGAACCCAAAATAGATAACGCTGTAGCTTTAGGGGCGCGCTCCCACGCTATTGTTGGGGCAGGAGAGAAGGGCTATCTCATAGAGGACAGTGACGGGAATAGTAATACTTGGGTATCTAAAATGGGTGCTGTCGCAGTTGGCTCTAAGTCTTATGGGAATCGTCAAATTACAAACTTAACTGCAGGGACACGCGATGATGATGCGGTTAATGTGGCGCAATTGAAACGAGTTCGCGACTATGCGACCTATACAGGTGGCGTTGGCACTACTATTGGAGATGATCATGTAGTTAATGTAAATGTGGGAGATGGTTTGCATGTAGAGGATAATAAATTGGTAGCTGATGTAAAAGCAGCTGATGTAAATGCTTTGAAGCAATCCATATCAGCTAGCACAGGATCTATTGAACGATTAGACTCTAATATTAATCGTTTAGATAGTAATATTAATAGAGTAGGTGCTATGAGTGCGGCATTAGCAGGGCTCCATCCAGTACAGTCTGATGATGGAACAAAGTGGAATCTAGCGGTAGCAGGCGGTTCTTATAAAGGCGAAAAAGCGATGGCTTTAGGTGCCTTCTTCACGCCAAACAAGATCGCTCAATTCTCTGTAGGCTCTACGGTTGGGCAAAACAGTACTATGTTTAATGTAGGTGCCTCTTTTAAGGTTGGTCCTGCTAGTGAAAAGATGGCTAGTCAAGATACTAATGCTATCAATGTACTTTCACAAGAGGTAGAGACATTAAAAGCTCAACATGAAGCTGATGTAAATCGTATTGCTGCATTGGAAGCAAAGGTTAATGCGCTAGCAAATAGAAAATCAAACGAATAGAAATAATAGTAAATAATATTCTTATATGATGTATACAATAACTTATCTTGTGTAATGTGCAAATAGAGCTATATCTGCAGTAGATATAGCTCTATTTTTATGTTTATAAGGTTAAATGGAGTATTTCTCCTTTAGGTGATGTATGTAGCATGATTTTCTATACTTTTACATAGAATGATATTTTATTTTCAATAATCATTATAAATTTTAAATACCTACTATTGACATAGGTATTTAAATAATATATTATAATTACATAATCATATTAAGTTAGTAGGAATAAGTGAGGGATATCACAGTAGCTTTCAAAATAAGAATTGTAAAGCGAATAGAGATGACCTCTATAGGAGTATAGAATGAGTGAACACGTAGATGTAAGCAACATCAAGGATCCCAGTATCGCGGCAGCTCGAAAAGAAGTTGAGTTTCAACGTGCTATGAATCCTTGTCCTATCGATTTTTCTGAGTTTCAGTCTAGTAACCCTCGTTCTCAAGGGGAGCAAAAGGAGTATGAAGGTAAAGATGCATCGAATTTTAACCGTCGTCAAAAATATTCTGATAGCGAAGAACCTCAATTCACAACACCTTTTGGGAGTGAACCAGGGTTTTTACCTGTAGAAAAAGACCGTTACCGTCTTGTATGGTCTAAACATTGCCCTTGGGCTCACCGTATTGCTATAGCCATCGATTTGCTTGGCTTAGATACGGTAATCTCTAAAGGTACTGTTGATCCATTGCGTCCAGCAGGGGTTATTGCAGACTGGTTCTTTACCCTTGATAAAGATGAAAAGGATCCGGTACTAGGCATTCACTCCTTAGGTGAAGCGTACCGCAAAGGTGATCCGAACTACGATGCACGTTCCACAGTACCAGCCATTGTAGATGTTACAACTGGTGCGGTAGTAAACAACGATTACCATGCGTTGACTACAGAATTAGCATTGGGCTTTAAAGATTTCATCTCGCCTGATGCACCAGATATTTATCCAGAGGAATTACGTGCCGATATCGATGCGTTGAACGTTATTATCTACGCTGATTTTAACTTAGCGGTAAACTTGGCGGCTCTCGTAACAAACCAAAAAGATTACGAGTACTACTACGATCGTATCTTTGCTCGCTTGGACTGGCTTGAAGAACGCCTTAGCAAGCAACGTTACTTGATGGGCGATACGATTACAGATCCAGATATCCGTATCTTCCCAACATTGGCTCGCTTTGACCTCGTATTCTACCAAAAATACTTGGTTAATAAAAAACGCCTCGTAGACTATCCAAACCTTTGGAACTACGCGAAGGATTTGTACTCCAATCCAGCATTCGGTGGTACAACAGACTTCGACTCTATGCGTAAACGTTTCTACTACGTAGACCATACACCATTTGAAGATCTACCACGCCTCATTCCAAAAGGTCCAGACGATTCTATTTGGTTAGAACCAAATGACCGTGCTGAGAAATTTGGTAAATAATTAGATAAATCATTAGATTAATAATTAGATAGATAATTAGTTGGATACATATATCATTGCTAAATACTTAATAGATTATCTATTCAATTATAAATAGCTCAGAGGAGGGCCCATGGATTCAGTAACACAGACGATTGTGAACTACATAGAACAAACGAATGTGTCGAACCGTGAGGACCTCTTGTCAGTAGCGCGTATTGCCTTTCTAGATTATCTGGCGTCCCTAGCGCCAGCTGAGTCGGAACAAGCCGTTCAGGACTTGGCTCGGCTCAGCGGGACTAATGGAGAAAATGTATCTAAAGCTGATAAAGCCTTATATTATGGTTTTGCTTCTCATTATCTAGATTTTGATGATGCCCAGGCAAATTTGGCGGGTCACTTCAGTACTGTTTTATATTCTGCTCTATTAGCAGTGCTCGAGCCCACCGATAGGTGGTACGATTTCCTTCGTGCTTATATCATTGGTGCCGAGCTTGAGGGAATCATTGGTTCTCTCATCAATCCTGCCCATCGGACCCAAGGATGGCATTCTACGGGGACCGTTGGTGTTATTGGGGCGGCGGCCGCTATAGGCGCTTTGCGAGGCCTTCATGGTGAAAACTTGGCTCAGCTCCTGTCTCTGGCTGCCACTCAATCGGCGGGCATGTTCTTTCAAAGTGGTACAGATGGTAAGCCGCTCCATGCGGGACTAGCAGCACGCAATGGTGTATGGGCTTACGAACTGTTGCAATATACATCACTTCAAACAAGCACAAAACCGTTTGACCCTGAACGGGGTTGGTTTAAAACCATCGGTAATATTACCGTTACATCAAATGATATTATTAGCCGTTGGCTTGCACCAGGGCAACTCATTGACCCTGGTTTATGGATGAAAGTCCACCCTTATTGCTCGGCAGCCATTTGTGGCGCTGAAGCAGCTGAAACCGTGGCACATAGTATATATACTACATCTTCTTCGTATGTGTCTAAGCACTACAACGTTTCACCAGATGCAGAGGAACAAGGTAAACGTAGACTATGTGCCACCCTCGTTTCTTCCCTTTGGGATGATATAGATAGAGTTACTGTACACTTCCCACCTGGTGCTGATACGGCATTGCGCTATACATCGCCAATAACAGGTCGAGAAGGTCAGTTTTCTATAGAGTACATCGTGTACCAAGTCCTCGCTTATGGGGCGGTACAAGACGAACTATTTAAGATAGATACCATAGACCAATCAGTACGAGACTATATGAATCGTATAGAACGGCTCTATGATTTGCCGAAGGTATCCCAAACAGAGCGGATTACGAAAGTAACCGTTACCTTGAAAAATGGAGAAACTTTCACAGAAACGGTGAACAATTCGAAAGGATCGCCGAATAATCCTCTTACCTTAGAGGATATACGCATTAAGCTTGGCCTCACCTTGCAGGCGGACCAAATAGATAGAATAATGGAGGCTTTTACCCGTACCGATGAGGTAGAGCCATTCTTGCAAACATTGCGAAAAGAAGGAGTTTTACATGTTTAATACAAAGAAATTGACGAAATTATTCGCCATCGGCGCATTAGCACTAGGCGTGCTTGTTGTGGCTGGTTGCGGCGATGATACATCTAAGGAGACGAAAGTAAATCCAGATGCAAAAGTGATTAACGTAGCTACACGCGGTACAGTTCGTCCTTATTCCTACACAGATGATAACGGCAACCTTACAGGTTTTGACGTGGAATTGTTGAAAGAAATTGAACGTCGTAATCCAGACCTTCACTTCAACTTTAAGCCTATGGCCGTTGATGCTGCCTTCGTAGCGATGGATGCAGGCCAAGTGGATATGATTGCGAACCAAATGCGTCGTAACCCAACTCGTGAAGCAAAATACTACTACACAAATGAGGTTAACAACTACTCTACTCGTAAATTAGTAGTTAAAAATGACCGCAATGACATTTCTAAACTAGATGATTTGAAAGGCAAAAAAATCGCCGTTACTACATCCTCTGAGTTCAACGAATTGGTAAAACAATTCAACGAAACAGCTAATCCACCAATTGACATTATCTACACAGATAAAGCAGGCGCTGAAACATTGAACCTCGTTGCTACCGGTCGTGCCGATGCAGCAGGTGAATACGAATACGTAATTAATTCTGCTATTAAGGACCGTGGCTTACCACTCAAAGCCGTAGGCGATGTATTGGCAGTAGTACCAACATACTTCTTGTCTAAACGTACAGATGATATGAAACAAGTAAACGAAAAAATCGATAAAACGATGAAAGAAATGCGTGCTGATGGTACGTTGAAAAAACTTTCTGAACAATATCTTGGTGGGGATTACACATTCGATCCAACACAAAAATAACGAATAGGCCGCCTTGGCGGCCTTATTCTATTATGTATAGAAACGAGGTGCTACTGTGGGCAAGTATTTTGATGTGTCCTACATGATCCAAGCGTTTCCACAGCTCTTGAATTATGTGCACGTAACGGTGCTCATCACCGTTATTTCTGCCATCTTAGGTGTTATATTAGGCTCTATTATAGCTATCATTCGCCTCAAGAAGGTACCAGTATTAAACCAATTATTTATCGTATTTATATCCTTTATGCGGGGCACGCCATTCTTGGTACAGCTGTTCCTCATATACTTTGGGGTGCCAGAAATCATGTCCCATATGGGGCTTAACATGAAAAATGTGCCGGGCCTCGTATTCGTATACGCCGTGTTTACTTTACATATCGCAGCATATAGTGCCGAAATCATGCGCTCCAGTATTGATGCGGTTGCGCCTGGTGAAAAGGAAGCCGCTAAAAGCCTTGGTATGACCGAGTTCCAAAGCTATGTGCGCATCATCTTGCCACAGGCTTTCACCATGAGCATTCCACCGTTGACGAACCTCGTTATCGGCATGTTGAAAGGGACGGCCCTCATCTTTAACGTCGGCGTTGTAGATATGATGCGTAAGGCGGACCTCATGGGCGGCAATAGTCAGCGCTATCTTGAATTATTCGTAGATGCAGCCATCATTTATGGCATTTTAATTATCATCGTGTCCCTCTTGGGCCGATTGCTTGAAAAACGTTTTACCGTTGCGGGCAAAGAATCGCAACGCATTTTGATCAGTGAGGAGTAGGGGCGTATGGGACATATAATTGATTCAACCTATATTTATGGCACCTTCTTTGCTGTCATTCCTTATGTGAAAGTAACCCTCATGATCACCTTCCTCAGCGTTGGTTTGGGTACAATCCTAGGGTTATTGAGTTGCGTGCTACAACAAAATAAAGTACCTGTGCTCAGTCAGCTCAGTTATTTGTACGTATTATTGTGCCGTAGTATTCCGAACATGGTTCTCTTATACCTTGTGTACTATGGCTTGCCAATTCTTTTCCTCGCCTTAGAGGATCAAACAGGGGTGCATGTGCCTTTTGAAAAGGTGCCAGCTACCTTCGTAGCCGTTGTAGGCTTAACCTTGCATACAGGGGCCTATTTGAGTGAAATCTTCCGGGCTGCCTTGCAATCTGTACCGAAAGGACAAATGGAAGCGGCTCAAGCCATTGGTATGACTTGGTTCCAAGCGTTCCGTCGCATTGTATTGCCACAAGCGACAGTCTTTGCATTGCCACTATTTACAAACCAATTCCTTAATACCATGAAGAGTACCAGTATTGTATTTGTCATCACTGTTATTGAATTATTTGGCGCTGCAAAGTTATATACAGAGGAAAATTCGCAGTATTTTGAGGCCTACATCGTGGTGGCCGGTCTATTCTGGGTGATGGGGATTGTCTTTGAATTTATCTTCCATCGTTTAGAAGTCTATGCAAGCAAGTATAAACGAGGTAATGCATTATGATAGATATTAAACAAGTTCACAAATCCTTCGGGAACCGTGAAATTTTAAAGGGCATCGACCTACATGTGCCAACAGGGTCCGTAACGGTTATCCTTGGCCCATCTGGCAGTGGTAAGACGACGTTCCTTAGAACATTGAACTTCCTTGAAAAGGCCGATGCTGGGACGATGCAATTAAACGATATTTCTGTAGACCTACATAAAGCGTCTAACAAGGAAATCTTAAACGTACGCCGCAATACATCCATGGTATTCCAGTCTTATAACTTATTTTCTAATAAGACAGTTATTGAAAACATCATGGAAGGCCTTGTAACGGTTAAGAAGATGAAAAAATCTGAAGCCCGTGACATTGCGCAACGCTTCCTCAAGGAAGTAGGCATGGAAGGCTATGATGATTACTATCCTGTACAACTTTCAGGGGGGCAACAACAACGTATCGGTATCGCTCGTGCCCTTGCGATGGATCCAGAGGTTATTCTCTTTGACGAACCTACATCAGCCCTTGACCCAGAGCTCGTAGGGGAAGTATTGGCTGTTATCCGTAAAATTGCTAAAGAGTTAGAGGTTACGATGATCATCGTAACCCATGAAATTGGCTTTGCTAAAGAAGTAGCTGACCAAGTCGTATTCATGGAAGGCGGCGTCATCGTAGAACAAGGCGATCCTAAAGTGGTCCTTGAACATCCTAAAGAAGAACGAACACGTAAATTCTTGAGCCGTTACCTTACACTCGATAGTGAATTGCCTCTAGATAGCGCAGCACTTTAAACGAGGTACATAATGAAAGAATTTAGACAATTAACTGTAGATGATGCGGCTGAGTATCATGAGGTGTTGATTGCAGGATATGCAGAGAATAAGAACTATCCTATATCCTTTGATGCCATCAACTTTAGCCAAGAAGAGTCTCGTGCATGGATCTTAAAATATCCTGTATTCGGTCTCTACGTAGAGAGTTCCTTGGTATGCTCTATTTCATTCCGCATGCCTTGGATACCAAAGGCTACACCAGATGTATACCCGCATATTGCACACTTTGTGACGGCCCCTGAACATAAAGGAAAGGGCTATGCTCGTGAAGTCCTGGCCGAAGCAGAAGAACTATTGCGCAACGTATATAAAACACCAGCCGTAACACTTGGTACCGCTGCAGAACACCCATGGCTTGCTAAAATGTATGAAAGTTTTGGCTTTAAAGAATACAAACGAGTACAACTACCTGGAAAAGTACATACGACCATATTTTTTAAGAAAACATTGTAATAAAATTCCCGAATTGTTTGGATTACAAATTTAGATAACTTAACTTATTTTCTAAATCAGAAATATTTTTAGGGATGTACAATACAAATAGCGACTAGTTAAGATAATCAACTAGTCGCTATTTTATTTCTAGTTACTATTTTGTTAATGCATGTAATGTTATAATAAATGAAAATATTACTATTTGTGGAGTGTGAATAGGATGTATGAAATTGTAAATGAACCAAATTTAACCATTGCTTTTGATATGGATATAGAGTTATCTCAATTTGGTGTGTTTGGCGTATATATTAAACAGGGCTACAATATCTGTGCTGGGTACATTGACCCTAGTGACTGGTCTGGTATTCATAGGGGATACAAAGAATTAGTTGAGCTATATGAGAATTGTAAAGGGACCGCAACCTTCACTTATGTATTAACTGGAGAAGGGGATACACTTGTATTCTCGTTAGATCAAAAGGGTGCTCTAACAATGGAGATTAACATCTGTACCATTTATAATTACAAATGTAATATGACTATTGAAAGTTTAGATCAAACATATTTACCGAGGTTTATTGAATTTTTCAGAGAATTTTTGGAAAGAGAGCCGAAATAAAAAGAGTCGCGTCTTTAAGATGCGACTCTTTTTCTGTACCCAGTTTCTATATACAATTATTTTTTAACAACTTTAAGATCTACAGGGATTTTAGCTTCTACAGCTTCGCCTTTGATAACTTTTTGAGCTGTATCGATAGCGATTTTACCCATTTGGTCTGGTTGTTGAGCAATTGTTGCAGCCAATGTGCCGTCTTTAACGGCTTTGTCTGCGTCAGCAGTACCGTCGAAGCCTACGATGAAGATTGTTTTGCCTGCGGATTTAGCTGCTTGAATAGCGCCCAATGCCATTTCGTCGTTATGAGCGAAGATAGCTTGTACATCAGGGTTAGCTTGCAAGATATTTGTTGCTACGTTCAAACCTTTTGTGCGGTCGAAGTCAGCACTTTGTTTTGCTACTACTGTTAAGTCTTTGTCAGCTACGTTGTGGAAACCTTGGCCGCGTTCACGTGTAGCGGAAGCGCCAGGGATACCTTCGATTTCAGCTACTTTTGCAGCTTTGCCTACTTTTTCAACGATCAATTGAGCTGCCATTTCGCCGCCTTTTACGTTATCGGAAGCGATGTGAGCTACTACTTTGCCTTTATCCGCAGAACGGTCAACAGTGATTACAGGAATGTTTTTAGCATTTGCTGCTTCTACGGAAGTAGAGATAGCTGCAGAGTCTACAGGGTTAATGATCAATACGGAAACGCCGCTTTCAAGCAAGTCAGAAATATCGTTTGCTTGTTTTGCAGGGTCGTTTTGAGCATCAACGATTTTAACTTTAAGACCAAGCGCTTTAGCTTGAGCCTCAACGCCTTCCTTCATAGTTACGAAGAATGGGTTGTTCAATGTGGAAACAGAGAAGCCGATTGTGCCGGATTTTTTATCGCCGCCGTTATCAGCGCTTTTACCACAGCCTGCTACAAGACCGATAACCATAACGGCCATCGCCAATAGTAACAATAGTTTTTTCATAGGAACCTCCTAGGCTTTCTTACGGTCTGCAAGAACAGCCAGTAAAATAACAATACCTTTTACAACTTGTTGATAGAAACTGGAAACGTCGAGAATATTTAACCCGTTGTTGAGGGTACCGATAATTAGGGCACCAATTAATGTGCCAACGATATGACCACGACCACCAGCAAGGCTTGTACCGCCAAGAACTACCGCTGCGATAGCGTCAAGTTCGTAGCCTGCACCTGCTGTAGGTTGTGCAGAGTTAAGACGAGAAGTAATGATTGCACCAGCGATACCACAGAGCATACCAGTTAAGGCATACACGAAGATTTTAACGCGGTCAATCTTGATACCAGCAATGTAACTAACCTTTTCGCTACCACCTACGGCGTATGTTTTACGGCCTAAGGATGTGCGGCTCAATACGAACCAGAGGGCGATGAAAGCTAGGAACATTGTGATGGCTGGAACTGGAAGGCCTGCAATATCCCCTTGGCCAAAGCCGTGGAATAGAGGATCTTGTGTAAGGCCGGAGATTGGGTTACCGTCTGTAAATACTAGCGTCGCACCACGGTAGATTGTCATGGTCGCCAAGGTAGCAATAAATGGAGCTACGCGACCATAGGTAATAACGAGACCGTTAATACCGCCCAATACAAGGCCTGCACCGGCAGCCAACACGATAGCCAATACAGGGTCAGTACCAGTTACGATGAGGTTGGCCATCACTGCACTAGAGAGGGCAAGGATGGAACCGACGGATAAGTCGATACCGCCTGTTAAGATGACGAACGTCATACCAAAGGCGATAATCGCATTGATGGATACTTGGCGTAATAAGTTACGCAAGTTAGAGAATTCAAGGAAACTGTCGTTCATGACAGAGATAATGATAAATAATAGGATGAGGCCGATGAGGGGGCCTAATTTTTTTATATACTGTAGAGCTTTGCTGTCCATTATTGTCCTCCTGTGGCTAATGTCATAATCGATTCTGGTGTTGCATCGCAGCGGTCCAAGATACCTGCTACGCGACCTTCATGAATGACCATAACGCGGTCGCTCATGCCTAGCACTTCAGGTAACTCAGAGGACACCATGATAATGGACACACCATCGTTCGTTAATTCGTTCATTAAATCATAAATATCACGTTTCGCACCGATATCGATACCTCGCGTCGGTTCGTCCATGATGATAATGGATGGCTTTTTACCAACCCATTTCGCGATAACCACCTTTTGTTGGTTACCACCAGAGAGGGAGGACGCCGGTTCGTGAATAGATTGTGTTTTAACGCCTAGCTTTTTAGACAATTCGTCAGCAAAGGAATTGAGCTTGCCCTTATCCAGTACATGAGATGGACAAATTTCGCTAAGGTTCGGCAATGTAATATTGGAACCGATGGAGAAATCGAGGATCAAGCCTTCGCTTTTTCTGTTTTCTGTGATGAAAGCAATGCCAGCTTTGATGGCATCTTCTGGTTTTTTACAGTTGAGAACGGATCCGTTAACTGTTACGGTACCGCCATTGTGTTTATCTACACCGAAGATAGCGCGCATAATTTCTGTACGGCCAGCACCCATGAGGCCTGCGACGCCGAGGATTTCGCCTTTGCGTAAGGAGAAGGAGATTTCGTTGTCGAAACCTTCTGGTTTAAGGTTATCGACGCTCATCACAACTTCGCCTGGTGTAGTAGTGCGAGCTGGGTAGAACTCATCGATAGAACGACCTACCATGTGGCGTACTACTTCATCTACAGAAATCTCAGCAGTTGGCTTCGTAATGATGGTGTGACCATCACGCATAACCGTGATGGTATCGCATTCGCTAAATACTTCTTCCATACGGTGAGAGATATATACGATAGCCACGCCACGGGCTTTCATTTTGCGCATCATTTTGAACAATGTCGCCGTTTCACGCTCTGTGAGGGCTGCTGTCGGTTCGTCCATGATGACAACCTTGGCATCTAACATCAAGATACGAAGGATTTCCGTCATCTGTTGGTGACCGACGGAGCAAAGGCCTGCTTCCGTTGTGAGCGGCAATTCGATGCCTAGTTCGCGGCACGTATTTTGTGCTTCTTCGAGCATCGCCTTTTTATCGAGCATACCGAATTTATTGCGCTTCGGTCTCATTAAATATAGATTTTCTAACAAGGTTAGATTTGGCCAAATGTTGAGCTCTTGGTGGATGAAAGCTACACCGTTTAGTTCGGCCTCTCTCGGGTTCGGGAAGGTCCGCTCTACACCGTCGATGGTGATTTTACCAGCATCTGCCTTGTGAATGCCCGTAAGGATATTCATGAGGGTGGATTTGCCGGCGCCGTTTTCACCCATCAAGGCGTGAACCTCGCCCTCCTTGAGGGTAATACTTACATCGCGTAGTACTTGGTTCGTACCAAATGCCTTTGCAATGCCTGACATAACAATTTCCATAACTACTCCTATATGCCTTGTGAAAGTATCTCTAATGTATGTAATAGATTTGAGGGTCAGTTAATCTATTGCTCTAGGGACGATCGCTGAAAATACAATCGGCGCGCAAGATAATGTTGGCATACGGAGATGCTTCACCAGTTCTAATAATGCATTTGCATTGTTTTGTTGCTTCTTTGAAAGCATCATGGCTCGTTTCAATCCATTCGTATTGATTGGATGGGAAGGTAGACTCCAAGAAGTCATAAGCTTTAGGATTATGTTCCTTAATTTCCTTTGCCACATGAACCGCTTCGGATTTCATATGCTTAGCGATGATGGATACCACTTGTTCAAAGCTTGGTACACCAAAATCTAAGGCTAAATCAATCTTTTGAACCCCTTCAGGTACTGGCAATCCGCAGTCGGAGATACAAATTGTATCTGTGTGACCTAAATCAGCAAGCACCTTAGCAATATGGCTATTTAAAATGCCGTATCGTTGCATGGATAACTCCTTTTTCTATTCAATATGCTAATTCTTTGCCAAGAATACAGCGACCTCGTCCTTTGTTGGCATGCCGCCTTGGGCACCCAAACGTTGGATGGAGAGGGCCGCAGCTGCATTACCGTAGTGCAACGCGTCAGCTAAGCTTTTACCATTGACGATAGCTGTTGCAAAGGCCCCGTTGAAGGTATCACCTGCGCCTGTTGTATCTACCGGTTCAACCTTGAAGCCAGATACGGTGTGGATTTCACCGTTGTCGGCGTAGCCTACACCCTTGCTACCAAGGGTAACGATGATTTTATTTTCGTTTGCCAATAATGTTTCCTCTGTCGATTGATTAGGGTAGAGAGCAGATAGTTCATGCTCGTTTGGCGTAATATAGGTTGCCAATTCTAACCATTCAGGATTGAGGTCAGCTGCTGGAGCTGGATTTAAGAGGACTTTCACATTAGCCTCGTGGCAACGACGAACGATGTATTCGATTGTGGGAATAGGAATTTCGTTTTGCACCATTACGAGATCTGCTTGCTCAATAGCAGACCAAGCATTATCTACGACAGATTGGTCCACCTTTGCATTAGCACCTGCAATAACGATAATACTGTTATCCCCTTCAGCCAATGTGATGTGGGCTGTGCCAGTTGTAGTATTTGGAACCGTAACGATGTAGTCTGTATTGATATGATTTTCTTTTAGATTATCTAAAATCATTTGGCCGTATGCATCTGCACCGATACAACCTACCATAGTCACCTCTGCACCAAGACGTGCAGCTGCTACTGCTTGGTTAGCACCTTTACCGCCGTGGGCGATGTGCAATTCGTTGCCCATGATTGTTTCACCTGCCGCCGGACGTTTATCGGCGAGCACTACAATATCCATGTTGCAACTGCCAATAACAACAATGCGATTCATAATAACTCCTTAATAAGTATCAGCTCCAAGTGGGGCTAAAAATGGATATCATTAATATTTATACATAAATAACCCAGGGGTTTATTCAGTAAAATATATATATACATGTAATTGATAACCGCATGAGCGTTTACTTTCACATATCTATTAGTATAACTTAATCATTTATTAGTATAGCCGAAATACAGAAGTTTATCTATATAAATAACTATAAAATATATGAATAAGAAAAGGTATACCCAAAATCTGTGTTATATGAGTAAAAATGTACTCTCTGGATTTTGGATATACCTTATATAAAAAAATAATAGATTATACTATTTATATTTTTTCTAACATTTTGTCTATGCTATCAAAGGTTTCTTTTACCTATATTCATAGTTTGTTAGGCCTTTGTTCTTAATATAGTTATATATTAGTGAAAGCTTGGTTTGTCGTAGTGTGTACCGGGCTCACCTACGCCAATACTGGTGCGGTGGAACGGAGTTTCATCCTCTACATGTAAAATATCGAAAATGGCTTTTACAACGGCTTCGCGTGTCACTTGAGCATCGTTAAATTGAGCCCCTTCAGGGATGAGCTCGTAATTTGTATTTTCCGGATCATTGTAGAGCCAGGTGAGGCGCAAGATTGTGTAGTTTAAGTTGGATTCGCGCAATACATTGCGTGCTTGGCGTTCGCCTTGTACATAGCTAATCGGTAAGTTGTCGAAGGTCCATTTTTCAAGTGCTGCAGGAAATTCACCAGAAAGACCAGCCATGGAAAGGCCAATAACGCGGCGTACATTTTTGCGACTCAATGCTTTCACGATGGATGCCATATCACTACCAGCCTCCATGGCACCTACGAAAACAATTTCAGCGTTTGTTACAGCTTGTTCTAATTTTGCAGGATTTTGGAAGGAGCCCTCGATGACAGTCACTCGTTCATGTTCCAAGATTTCAGGATGTAAACGCGTGGATAATTGGCGACCATATAATGTAAGGTGCATGTCTGTATATGTTAATAATGTAGCAGTTAACTTCTGTGCAATCTGGCCAGCGGCCCCTAAAATAGTAATATATTTGTACATATAGACCTCCTATGTCCCGGGCATAAGTATTTACAGGCATTATATCACAATTATATGACGGGAAAGTGAGAATATAATTTACATTATGATCGTAAAAGTTCGATTAATGAGCCGTAAAATAAAGTTAGATGTAGTATAATACTACATAAGAAGAGCCAATTGAAAGTAATCATTTATGATATAAATTTAAATGGTAAAGGAAGATATGTAATTATGGAAATTCAAGATCATGAACGTATAATGGCTACGATAAAACTTATGAGCGCTTTAGAGACCGGTCGTAAATCTGGTGAAGAACAAGGGTGGATTTCACCAGAAGAACTAAAGTGTGAATTTGGGATTTGAAAGTGGTTTATAAAAACCACTTGACATGAAAATCTGAAAGTGTTAGAATAAAACCAAGATAAAGCTCCCGAGTATGGGAGCAAAAAAACAATTACAATAAAATTGGTTTATTAAAACCAGAATAAGGAGGAGGTAGAATATATTGCTATTTTATTTTTTGATATTTATAATTTGGTTTAAAGAAACCGTTTGACAGAACGGTATAAAAATGGTATTATTAAACCAAGTTAGAGCTCCTGGATTCCAGGAGTAAAAAAATATGGATTTATAAAATGGTATGTTTAAACCAAATAAAATGCTCCTATATAAAAGGGGCGAAATTTTTACAGTGATTTATAACGGTTTATAAAAACCAGAATGGAGGATCTTTTGAAAAAGACACTTATGAATTTGAAAAAAATGTATTTTAATTCTCAAGACAAAGTAAGAGAATTTAAACGTGATTGGGATGATGTTCGTTTTACAAATGGTCGTAAAAGACATGATATTAATGTTACGGCTGCATTGATTTATCTTTACAAACATTATGATATGGATTTTGGTTCATTAGATAATTTTTTAGGCTCTGGTAAAATTAATAATCCAGGATTTCAAAATACAATGAAAGCATATATCCATGAGGAATATATACGAAAATTTATTAGTCATAATGCACACTATGTGGATGATTTCTTATTAGGTATAGCATTATTCTATGATGAGCAAAAGCTATATCGAGAGGATGGAGCAAGAGAAGATAATGAGTCTCTCAATAATTTATTAGAGGAACTGGTAGATTGTAATAGTCTTAAGGAATGCTCTTTCTTACAAGGTAATGCAAATCCAGGTCGTATATTAGTAGATATGGCAAGTAGAATGCCTTCACTTAACTATACTGCATATGCAATACACCCTGACTTAATGGTTGTTTTACAATTACGATTGTTATTGCTTCAAATAATTCAACAAGATATGAAGTCAGGTGGGGTTATTCAGCCTAAAGATATTGTTGAAAATCAATTATTTGATCGAATTTTAACAATGCCTCTTTGGCGACCTTCCTCTAAGGCTATGGAGTACTTTCCAGAAAGAACATCCTTATCAAAATTAGATGTTCCAGAATCTAAGATTGCTGATGGTGAGTGGCATGAAATTCTCTTTAATCTCAGTTTGCTAGATCGAAATGGTAAAATGGTAACTTTGATTACTAACTCAACATTAGCGAATAATCTCAGTGTAAAAACAAGACAAGCATTAGTTGAGAAGGGCTATATTGAAAGTATTATTGAACTTCCAGATCGTTTGCTTGAGAATACAGGCATTGAGTTATATGCAGTCGTATTATCATATGGCAATAAAGGTGTTAAATTCTTAGATGCAAGTCAAGCCTATACAGAGCAGCGTCGTAGAAAAGACATAGAGGTAGCTACAGTACTAGAAGACTTGGCTAATCCCGAGATTTGTAGATTTGAAAGTATCGAATCTATTGCAAGAGAAGGTTATAATTTATTACCTAAACGATACACCTTAAAAACTAATGTTATTGATGGTATACCTTTAGGAGAAATCTGTAATATTAGTCGGGGTCTAGTCATTTCTTCTAAAGAATTAGATGATTTTGTTACAGATGTAGATACAGGTGTTCGTTATTTATACACAAAAGATGCTGATGGTGATGCTGTAGATTATTCACAAAGCCCATTCATTGATGTGGAAAAACTTAAAAGAAAGTTTACGCTTTTAGATAATGATACTTGGCTATTGGGGAGAACATCACCATTTAGATCTAACATGCTATATGTTGAAGGTAATGATAAATTGATTGCCAATGGCAACCAATTCTCTATTACTATCTTGCCAAAATATAAAAATCAATATTTGCTTCCATACTTAGCACTTTATTTCAATAGTAAGGCGGGTCGTGAACAAATAGAACGATTTGCAGTAGGTCAATTAATTAAGTCTTTATCTCTCAAAGATTTGAAAACTCTGCAGATTCCAAAAGTTTCTATTGAAAGGCAAAGAGAAGTTGTCAATCGTATACAAATGATAGAAACTCAAATCAAAACAATAAAAGAAGAACTAAAAACATTGAACGGACAAAAAGAATTAATTGTAGAGGAGGAATTCAATTGGTAACACATGTTAATATCATGAATGATGCATCCTTATTGGGTGAAGCGATTAAATACTTTACAGAAGAACTTACACAAGCTTTTAAAAACAATAACTTAAAAACTGTTTTAACAAAATATCACTATCCAGATTTAACACCATCTATGGTTGATGATTCTATTGGCTCTCCGGACGGAAAAATCCTTATCATCGGTGAAACGAATTGCAAGGTAAAGGATCTCCAAGGCATCTTTAATGCAATGGGATTAAGAGGCCGAGTAGAATGCCATACTGATTACGAAGATATTCAACGTTATCAGTTTAATAACCTTATGTATAACAATAAATATAGACTGATCATAGTTGGACCAATGCCACATTCTACTTATGGCAAGGATGAATTCAGTAGTGTTATTAATCGAATGGAAAATACAGAGGGATTCCCTTGTGTAAGACGAGCTACTGCTAATGGTAGCTTGAAGATTACAAAAACCAACATTAAACAAATTCTTCGAGAAGAATTGGAATCTGGATTTTTGGCTGCATAGCATAGTCTCTAGAGTCCATAACTAGTAACTATCTTTATAATGGTATAATATTGATATAAAATAGGTAAAAATACATGTTTTAAAGTCATATATTGGTATTAAAACTTTATATGACTTTGCATGTATTATTGATAATGTAAGGGTTGAAACGATGATTAATATACGAAAGCTAGAGAACGAATTATGGGAAGCTGCAGATGCATTACGTGCAGGCTCTAAACTAACGTCAAATCAATATTGTATGCCTGTTTTAGGTCTTATCTTCTTACGCTATGCGTATAGTCGTTTTAAACTTGTTGAGGCTGAAATTTTAAAAGATAGACCTATGCGTAATGGTCGCGTTATGCCTGTAGAAGCTAGTGACTTTAAGGCTAAAAGTGCCCTTTATTTACCAGTAGAAGCACAATATGACTATCTTCTTAATTTGCCAGAGGATATCAAAGGTGCAACTTTAACTAGTAAAGATGGTCAAGTTATGACTAGCCTTGGTGAAGTAGTCAATAATGCCATGGCTTTAATCGAAGAGCAAAGTACACAACTTACAGGGATATTGCCTAAGAATTATACAGACTTTTCAGACGAACTATTAGCCGAAATCCTTCGTATCTTTAATAACTCTGCCCTTGATGAAGTAGGTGGAGATATCATTGGGCGAATCTATGAGTATTTCTTAAACAAATTTGCTAAGAACATTGCTTCCGATGATGGTGTATTCTTTACGCCTAAATCTCTAGTTAAGATGATTGTTAATGTTCTTGAGCCAATTCATGGTACGCTATTTGACCCTGCCTGCGGATCTGGTGGTATGTTCATTCAATCTGGTGACTTTGTTAATTCTCATGGCATGAATGCAAATAGTGCGATGACATTTTATGGTCAAGAAAAGGTAGAGTATAACGCTCAACTTTGTTTAATGAATATGGCCGTTCATGGTTTAACTGGTGTTATTAAATCAGGTGATGAAGGCAATAGCTTTTACAATGATGCTCATCAATTAGATGGTCGCTGTGACTATATTATGGCTAATCCTCCATTTAATGTAGATAAAGTTAAATCTGAATCTACACAGGCTGCGGGACGTTTGCCATTTGGTATGCCTGGTATTAATAAAAATAAGGAGATTGGTAATGCCAATTATCTTTGGATTTCTTATTTTTATAGCTATCTAAATGATACAGGTCGTGCTGGTTTCGTTATGGCGTCCTCTGCTACGGATAGTCAAGGTAAGGATAAGGATATTCGTGAAAGCCTAGTTAAAACTGGTGCTGTCGATGTAATGGTGAGCGTTGGTAATAACTTCTTCTATACAAAATCCTTGCCATGTTCCTTATGGTTCTTTGATAAAGCAAAACCAGAGTCCATAAAAGATAAGGTACTATTTATTGATGCCCGTAATTACTATACAGTTGTTGATCGTACATTAAACGAATGGACAGAATGGCAATTAAAGAATTTAAATGCTATCGTTTGGCTCTATCGTGGGGAAGTTGAGAAATATACAGAACTGCTTAATGAATATCGCCAAGTATTAGGTGATGATAAAACCTTTGCTGAACATATAGAGACTCTTTCTGAACAAGTGAAAGCTATTGAGGTAGAAGGTAAACAAGCTGTTGCTGATGCGGGTCGAGGTAAAGGCAAAAAAGTTCAACAAGAATACGATGAAAAGGTAGAAGCTATTAAAGCAACATTAACCATTGCTCAAGAAGCTCAATGGTTATATGAAAAATTTGGCGATGGTGAATATCTAGACGTCCCAGGTTTATGTAAGGTTGCGTATATCACAAATGAAGCTAAAGGTGACAATGAGGGTGTAAGCATCGAAGATAAAGGGTGGTCCCTCACACCAGGTGCTTATGTTGGTGTAGCCCCTGTAGAAGATGATGGTGTTAACTTTGAAGAACGCATGGCTGAAATACATGAAGAACTATTAGTATTACAACGAGAAGCTAATATACTCATGGAAACTATCTCTAAAAATATGAAGGAGATGGGGTTATGAGTTGGAAAAAAGTTAAGTTTGGTTCACTGTATAAAATTGACTCTAGAAATGGCCTAACAAAACCCAGTAAGGTGCGTGGTGAAGGTTATAAAATGATTAATATGGGTGAATTATTTTCTTACGATCGAATTTATGATATACCAATGGAATTGGTTCCTTTGACAGATTCGGAAAAGATTAATGCAAAGGTTGAGGTTGGTGATCTACTATTTGCTAGACAGTCTTTAGTTTTAGAAGGGGCCGGAAAATGTAGTATTATAATGGAAACATCTGATTTAACGGTGTTTGAATCTCATATTATACGTGTTCGATTGAAATCAGAGGAGAATCCACTTTTTTACTATTATTATTTTAAATCACCGTTATCTCCAGTTTCAACTATTGTTAGTCAATGTGCACAGGCAGGTATTCGAGGGAGTGATTTATCAAATTTAGAAGTGATATGTCCTAGTAGAGACATACAAGATAAGATTGTTGATATACTATCAGCTTATGATAACCTCATTGAAAACAACCAAAAGCAAATCAAGCTCCTTGAGGAGGCTGCACAGCGTTTATATAAAGAATGGTTTATAGATTTACGATTTCCTGGGTATGAAAATGTGGAAATTGTAGATGGGGTTCCAGAAGGTTGGCAGTATAAAAAGGTATCATCATTTGGATCGGTTATTACAGGTAAAACACCTTCTACAGCGAAAAGTCAATATTATGGTGGTGAAGTACCTTTTATTAAAATACCAGATATGCATAAAGGTATTTTTCCTTTAGTGACAGAAGTTACGCTATCATTAGAAGGTGCAAAATCTCAAAAAAATAAATTTATACCTAAAAATAGTATTATGGTGTCTTGTATTGCTACAGTTGGTCTTGTAAATATTTCTATAGAAGATTGTCAGACTAATCAACAAATTAACTCTATAGTTTTAGCTGATGAAAGGTCTTTATATTATCTATATTTTGCTATGAAGGATTTGAAATCTTTGTTAGATGGTGTTGGTAGTAATGGGGCCACTATGACAAATGTTAATAAGGAGAAGTTTAGCAATTTATCAATTTTATGCCCTAATACTTTATTACTAGAAAAGTATTATGAATATAGCAAGCCATTGTTTGATAAAATACTTAATTTAAGTAAAAATATAAATTGTTTAACTGAAGCCCGCGATCGTTTACTCCCTAAGCTTATGAGTGGGGAAATAGAGGTGTAAAGGAGGTGTTCCTATGAGCCATGATTATTCTGAAGAGAAACTAGTTCAGGATAGTGCTTGTGATGTGCTACAGAATAAATTGGGGTGGAAAGTTGCATATGCATATAATACTGAGCAACTCGGAGTAGATGGCACATTTGGTAGGACTAGTTATAAAGAAGTCTTATTGACCAGAGAAATACGCAAGGTCCTTAAACGACTAAATCCTTGGATTAATGAACAACAAATTATAGAGGCGATTACTAAATTAACTCGTAGAATATCAACAGCATCCTTACTACAAATTAACGAAGAGAAATACAACTATCTTCGTGATGGTATTCCTGTAACAGTTAAGCGTTCTGATGGGAGAACAGAGATTAAAAAGGCTGCCATTATAGATTTCAATAATGCACGTAATAATGAATTCTTAACGGTAAAGGAGCTTATTGTTTATGGTGATTTGTATAATCGGCGAGCAGATATTGTTGGCTTTGTGAATGGTATTCCTTTGCTGTTTGTTGAGTCGAAACGGCCGGATATAGATGTACGAAATGCGTATGAGGGTAACTATAAAGACTATCTAGATACCATTCCACAATTATTTTATTACAATGCCTTTGTAATGCTTTCTAATGGTTTAGAGGCGAAGGTTGGTACTGTTGGTAGTAAATATGAATTCTTTCATGAATGGAAGCGGCTAGATGAAGATGAAAAAGGAAGTGTAGCTTTTGAAACTATGCTTCTTGGTATTTGTAATAAGGAAAATTTTCTTGATTTGCTAGAGAATTTTATCCTCTTTGATCATTCTGACGGTCGTACTGCTAAAATATTAGCTCGGAATCACCAATATTTAGGTGTAAATAAGGCGGTAGAGGCGTATGCTGATAGAAAATTAAGAGCTGGTAAACTTGGGGTCTTTTGGCATACACAAGGTTCTGGCAAAAGCTATTCTATGGCTTTTTTTGCACAGAAGATACGTCGCAAGATGGCATGTTCACCAACCTTTGTAGTGCTTACAGATCGAGAAGAGCTGAATACACAAATCAGTGATACCTTTGAAAATTGTGGCATTCTTGGTAAGGATAGTAAGGCAAAACAATGTATTGCCACTAGTGGTGAGGATTTAATTAACAAATTAAAGGGGAATCCTAGTTTTATCTTTACATTGATTCATAAGTTCAATAAATCTGATGTAGAGCCGATTTATCCTGATCATGACATCATTATCATGTCTGATGAGGCCCATCGTAGTCAGTATGGACTGTATGCAGATAATATGATGAAACTATTGCCAACAGCGGCCCGTATTGGGTTTACTGGTACACCATTACTTTCATATGATAATATTACAGAACGTACCTTTGGTGGCTATATATCGGTCTATGATTTTAAACGAGCTGTTGAAGATGGCGCTACGGTGCCATTGTATTATGAAAATCGTGGTGCTAAGCTAGATGATTTACAAAATCCAGAGATAACTGATGAGATTCTTGATGCTATCGAAGCAGCAGATTTAGATAGCGCACAACAAGAGAAGTTAGAGAAGGAATTTGAAAAATCAATTCATATTCTTACTGCTGAGCCAAGACTTCGCTCTATTGCTAAGGACTTTGTACGACATTATTCCGATGTGTGGACTAGTGGTAAAGCCATGTTTGTGTGCTTAAATAAAGTTACCTGTGTTCGTATGTACGATTATGTACAGGAATATTGGAAAGAAGAGATTAAGCATCTAAAAAAACAAATTAAAGCATCGACACAACAAGAAGCACAAGAACTAATACGCAAACTAAAATGGATGGAAGAAACGGATATGGCTGTTGTTATCAGCCAAGAACAAAATGAAATTCAAACATTTAAAGCTTGGGGTCTAGATATTGAAACACATCGACGGAAAATGGTAAAACGAGACCTCGATAAAGAGTTTAAAGATTCAGATAATCCATTACGTATTGTGTTTGTATGTGCTATGTGGCTTACAGGCTTTGATGTTAAATGCTTGTCCTGTTTATATCTAGATAAACCATTAAAAGCACATACCTTAATGCAAACAATTGCTCGTGCTAATCGTGTTAATGAAGGAAAGAGCAATGGTTTAATAATTGATTATATTGGTATTGTAGACGCACTTAAAAAGGCGTTGGCTGAATATACTGCAAATGTTGGTAATCATGATGGCGTAGATCCGACCATCGATAAAGAGAAGCTCGTTTCTCGCATACTAGAATTAATCAATATGGTAATATCCTTTTTTAAACAGAAGGATATATATATAGAAGATTTTTCTGATGCTAAAATTAATGCTTTTGATAGATTATCTAATTTAAATAAGGCCGCCAATGCTGTCTGTGATACTGTAGCAGATAAACAAACCTTCACTGCTTGTGCATCAGAGTTGCATAAGTTGATGAAATATATTGAGCGTGATGATATTTCTGTGGATACACGAAGAGTGTATGAGACCATTGCAGCAATACATCGGATGTTAAAGCCTAAGCGCCGAGATGTAGATACTACTGACTTGATGGTTACTATTAATGCGATTATTAGTGACCATATAGGGATGAAAGAATCTCTAGGGCAAACAGAAGATGCAGTCGGTTCAGCGTATATAACTCGTATTGATATAAGTGCTATCAATTTTAATATTCTGCGTAAAGAGTTTACGAGGGTCAAACATAAGAATTTACTATTCAATGATTTAGGTGATTTTATTGAACGTAGTTTGGATAGACTGGTAGCAGCTAATCCTAACCGTAGAGATTACTATGAGCGCTATAGACAAATTATTGAAGAGTATAACTCTGGAAAAGACCGTACTAATATAGAAAAAACATTTGAAGCATTAATACAGTTAGTAAAAGAGTTAACGGAAGAAGAATCCCGCTATATCCGTGAAGGATTTACCACTGATGATGAATTGGCTATCTTTGATTTGTTAACAAGAGGCAATCCTAATAAAGCAGATATTAAGAAAGTAAAAGCGACTGCTACAGAGATGTATACCAAAATAACAGAAGCAATTTCTAAGATGGATCACTGGACGGATAAAGATGAAACAACAGCAGAGATACAAAATCTAATTCGTGATATCCTTTGGAGAGAACTTCCAGAAAGCTATGATGAACAACAAATAGAAGTTTGTCGTGGAGATGTCTTTGAGTATGTATATACTAGATTTGGGTATATGGCATAGGATTTTATAGTTTTAATATATTTTGATAGTATATTAAAATATTAATAAGAGGCTACTTACGTAGCCTCTTTCCTTTGTATAAATGGAGAACAAGGCTTATGTATTTAAGAAATCTTTCTAGGAGGACACTATGGATTTAAAAGAAGTCAACTTACTTTCAAAAGAAATAAGAAATAAATATTTTGAACTAGAAAAAGAGATACATGGTTCTGTTTGGTCAGTAGAAGAAGATGCATTGGCATTCTTAACTGATGCGGGCTTAGTGGGGCGATTGACTATGGATAACCAAGGTCGGTGGCCTAGTGCAGACAAAGAATTGTTACCATCTAAAATCGGCGAATGTGTATGGTGGTTAGCAATCCTCGCGGAACGCATGGATCTAAGTTTTGAGGAATGTGTAGAAATGTTTCTTACTGAAAGATTAAAAGATCTGAAGTAAGTTTATAATAGTCAAGATACTACTCTTAACCCTCATGCGTGCAAAAGTCCCTAAAGAGTGATACAATATAGATTATATATTCATTTTTAGAAAAGAGGCTATTATGGAACGGATTCAAGATCTTGTGTACACACATGTGCAGGGTGGCCAGTTTAGATGGGTCACTGTCAGCACATTGATGCTCGCATTGGGCACGATATTGCATTTGGTGAGCCCTAGTGTGGCTGGGGTAACGCCGAACTGGACGATTGCTACGTACTGCGTAGCTATTTTATTGACTCGTCCAAGTTTGAGTCAAACGTTGGGGATTGGCCTTGTAGCGGCCCTCATCAATGTTTTGACATCTAAGTCAGCATTCCCTTATGGCAACTTGTTGTCTGAACCAGGTGGTGCGTTGACAGCAGCTCTCGTGACGCGCGCTATGTTGTCCGTGAAGTTCCGTAAAATCGGTGGCTTTGATTTAACGCCAATCCTATCTGGCTTCTTAGCGACTGTTGTATCTGGCGGTATCTTCGTTACCATCTTGTGGAAAGTATTGGGCTTACCAGACAATGTATATATGTATGGTATGTGGCCGATGGTTCTTATCGTAGGCGCTTTGAACGGTGCCATTACGCCAATCTTGTACATTCCGGCGCAACGTCTATTCTCTAAACGAGGCATGTTGCCGAGTGCAGAGGAATTGGGCTCCGATCACAGTCATTTGACAATCTTGCCTGAGCGCCAAGCTAAGATTTCCATTGAACACGTAAATTACTACCATCCTAAGGCGACTACACCATCTCTTGAAAATATCAATCTCGATGTCCATGATGGTGACTTCCTCGTTGTGACAGGTCCTGCAGGTTGTGGTAAAAGTACTCTTTGCATGGCTATGGTAGGGGCTGTGCCTAAATTCTACGGTGGCCGCCTTGAAGGCATGGTGTTCGTAGATGGTAAAGCGACTACACAAATGGAAATTCCAGAGTTAGCGAACCATATCGGTGTGGTTCTCGCTGATTACGACACTCAACTCGTAACGATGACAGTTCGAGAAGAAGTAGCCTTTGCCATGGAAAATCGCGGTTATGACCGTGACACCATCAAAGCACGTTCTGAAGAGGTGTTTGCACAAGTTGGTCTTATCGGCTTAGAAGATCGCAAAATTACTAGTCTATCCGGTGGTCAACGCCAACGTTTGGCGATCGCTTCCGTATTGGCTACGAACCCAACTGTTCTTGTTCTTGATGAACCAACTAGCTCCCTCGACCCAGATGGGACTGCCGAATTATATCGCCTCGTAGGTGATTTAAATCAAAAACACGGTATTACCGTTGTCGTTATCGACCATGACTTACACGCTGTATTGCCATATGCAAACCGCATGGCTCTCATGGTGGATGGCTCTATTGCTTGTGATGACGATGTGCCAACTACGCTTCGTTACATGTACGAACACAATATTCACGTTGATGCGTTGCCATCCGTGTTCACCACGTATATGGAACTTGAACAAGCGGGCTTCCACAGCGATGAGCCTTGGCTCAGCATCGAGTCTGCTATCAAGGGCTTGCACCAAATTGAAATGGCTCATGCCATTCAAACTGAGGTGCATAGTGAAAGCAACTCTGCCAATAACCAAACAAATACTACTGCAGTAGAAGATAGAAAACCTATTCAACGCGTTGATGATGTACAAGGAAAGGACGGTGGCGCTCATGCTTAAGGTTGAAAATATCCGCTTTGGCTATGTGCCATCTGTAGACATCTTCCGTGATGTGACTTTCACCATCGAAGGGGGCGAATATATTGCCATCGGTGGTCGCAATGGTTGTGGTAAAACGACTATCACTCGTTTGCTCGTTGGTCTTGAAAAGGCGAACGAAGGTCGCATGTACTATAACGGCACGAATATTACGTCTATGCCGCCATCTAAACGGGGTCAATTTATTGGTTATGTATTCCAACAACCAGATCGCCAAATGTTCAGACCAACAGTAGCCACAGAGGTTGCCTTTGGTCCTGAATCACTAGGTCGCAGTAAATCCGAAGTGAAACGCATCGTTGATGAAGTGTTGGAGCGTACAGGTATCGCTCACTTGCGTGAAGCCTATCCTCCAACATTGCGTCGCGGCGAAAAGCAACGCGTTGCTATCGCTTCTGCACTAGCAATGCAATCAAAAATCCTCATCCTCGATGAACCAACAAGTGGTCAAGATGGTAAGGAAACTAAAGAGTTGTTAGCTCTATTGCGTCAACTTAATCAAGAAGGCATTACGATCCTTCTTATTACACATGATATGGAAATCATGGCTAGCGAATGTAGCCGTGCACTCATCATGGGTAACCAAACCGTTGCCTTTGATGGCAGTCCAGAAGAATTATTCAAGAAGTCTACGGATGAATTGCAAGACCTAGGTCTTACAAAACCGCCAAGTGTGGAACTTTCACTAGCGGTACCATCCCTAGGCTATTGCAAATCCATGGATGAATTGAAATCTAAGTTAGTGGCTCAGTTGAGCGGAAAATAGGAGGGACATATGGAACGTTTAGTACCGTTAACAAAAATCTTGATGACCCTCGCCGTATCCGTGTGGGCCATTCTATTGCGCGACTGGGCATCGTTATTGGCTTTGGTCGTTGTAGAGCTGGGCGTGTTATTTGTAGCTGGTTTGCTATTTAAACAACATAAGGCAGTGTTGGCTTTGACTAGCTTTGCTGTATTCCTTGGTGTTATCCAATTCCTTGGTAGCGGCGATGTAACATCTGCCATCGTATCCGGCTTGCGTATGCTTGCGATGACACTTGTATTCATTTGCTTATTAGCAACTACAAAATTGCAAGACCTTACAGCAGCGCTCGTAACACAATGCAAAATTCCTTACGAATATGCATTTATGTTCACTGCAGCACTTCGCTTTGTGCCTGATTTCATTGCTGAAAGCCATGCTGTACAAGAGGCACAAGCATGCCGTGGTTTATCCTTAGAAGGCAACTTCTTGAAGCGCATGAAATCTTACGCATCTGTAATCCAACCATTGCTTTTAAAATCCTTGGGTCGCTCCGAAACAATGGCGCTGTCCCTAGAACTACGCGGCTTCGGTGGACCTACACATAGCTTTGCCGCATCTGTAGGATTGAAAACTGTGGACTATGCTGTGATTGGTGCTTTGATTGTTATTACAGTGCTTTTATTTCTAGTAGTTTAATCTTCTCATATATTTACAATTAAAACTTAAATACATAAACTGAGTGGTAAAAATTGATGTTTTTACCACTCAGTTTTGTTGTATTGGGGATATAGAAGTAAAATATGCAATTTTTACTTCTTAAAAATGCAGAAATGTGAAATGGTATGTACTATGAACAGTTTATCCTTTTTCTTGCGTATGTGTGCTCTTTTTATATATTATGTTAAATAGAAATAATGTTTTTTAGGATATCCACAATTTTGAGGAATACTTATGAGTGAATTAGTAATACGACCAATTACAAAGGATGATATAGCATCTTGTTTAGATATTTATAATTACGAGGTTGTAAACGGTGTAGCTACCCTTGATCTTGAGCCACGTACGTTGCCAGAGTGGCAGGCGTGGTATGAGGCTCATCAAACGTCTGAGCACTGCATTTTTGTGGGCCTTATAGATGATGTAGTTGTAGGCTATGCATCGCTTTCACCGTATAGAACAAAGGATGCTTTCAAAAGTACCGTCGAATTATCTATCTACATTCATCAAGAGTATCGCGGCAAAGGCGTGGCGTCTAAATTGATGGCCCATATATTAGAACATGCTAAACAAACGGAAACATTACATACGGTGGTATCTGTCATTACGGCAGGAAATGCAGCTAGTACGGCGCTACATGAACGGTTTGAATTTACTTACTGTGGTCTAACACCGCAAGTTGGTTTCAAACATGGTAAATATCAGGATACCGAAACATACGCATTATTGGTATAATAAAACGTAGATAATAATACATATATAAACTAGATATATTAATTGATATGTTAATCAGATATATTAATAAAGTACAGATGAAAGATAAGGGTTCGCTACGGGTTAGGGCGAATAGGGTGATTGAATGAACATGAAAGATGAACGACAGTTCGTTGGCTATAGCAAGTATCGCAGCCGACTTGTGGACGGTCATGTACATACAGAATTGTGTCCCCATGGTAGTGGCGATCGCACTGCGTTGATGATTGAAAAGGCCATCGAGTTGCGCATTGAAAAGGTGTGTCTCACTGAGCATGCACCATTGCCTGCGGGATTTGCTGCTGAATACGGTGGCGATAAAAAGGCTTATAACACGGCGTCTTTGAAATTGAATCAAGTAGATTCCTATCTAGAATTAGGCCGTCAATTGCAACGTGCTTATGGCACGCATATCGACATCTCCCTTGGCTTTGAAGTGGATTACATTCCAGGCTTTGAGACGGATATTCAAGAGTTCCTTGATCGCTACGGTCCGTTGACGGATGATAATATTTTATCTGTTCACTTTATGGAAGGCGTTAATAATGCCTTTTATTGCTTAGACTACAGCCCTAAAGAATTTGAGCGTGGCTTTGGTCCGTGGATTCAAAAGCAATATGAGTTATATTACAAATATTACTCTACTGTGCGCCAAGCCGTGCGCGCTGACCTCGGTGAATATACGCCAAAACGAATTGGTCACTTTGATTTGATCAAGAAATACCAACACCACTTTGGTTTTGAGCGGCACTTGGATCGCCGCAATGCGCAGGTGGTAAGCGATATCTTGCATATTATGCGCGTACAAGGGCGCGAACTAGACTACAACATGAGTGGCTTCTTCAAAGCAGATTGCCGTGAAATGTATCCAAGCCGCTTCATCCAAGGCATGGCAGCCGTTATCGGTGTGCCATTCGTACTTGGCTCTGATGCACATAGCGTGGCAGATATAGAAAAAATTTGGGGATAATTACAAAAGGTCTATACTTGGCTCTGTTCTATGTAACATATGGGTGAAAGTATAGGCCTTTTTTATATATTACCGTGATTTAGATGCACAGAATCGTTAAGTATTATAGGAGATAATATGAATTATAGTGCTGGAACATATATAATAATTTGCGTATTTTTCATATACTTATTCGATGTTTTTAAAGTGCAGTCTTTTCGATTAAATAATATTGATTTAAAGAAGAGTGTAGCAATTAAAATTTTTCAGTTAATAAAAGGTCTCGCTGTGGTAGCATATACTGTAATTTCTTGGGGACAGACCTTGTGGGGGACAAGAGTATTCGCAGTAATCTTTTTATTGGCAGTATTAGGTGATATTTATTCTAGAAATAAAGTTGCTAAAGCGGTTACAGATTTATCGGCTTCTGAAAAAGAACGTTTATGCCGTTCTGCTAACATGCTTTATCTTTATTTCATTCCGTATATGCTAGTCTGTATGACTGTAATTGTTTTTATGAATTTTTAATGTATTAGCTAATTAGGCATTTTAGAGGAACAGAACGTATGGAGATAATACTTAAAATCCTAACCCTTATTATGTTTATTGGTATACTCTATAATAGTAGACAACGCAAGAAGTATGATGAATGGAAGGAAAAGGAAAATCAAGCCATATATGATTTGGGCCAGATTTTGGCGTGTGACAGAGCACAAGCTAAGTTTGTAATCGATCAACTAGGACGTTATGCAGTACCCATTGATGTGGTAGTTGCCCCCATGTCTGTTATCTCTATCCATGGTGAAAGTATGAATGGATATTCCTTTTCTTATAATGAATTAAAAGGCTGTTTTACTTTAAATGATAAGTTTGAAATAACAAATTTGATTTATAATGATGTAGATCTTCTACATCAGGGTGTGTTTGCCCTATAATCTCAATACCTTGTCCCAAGTGGCCGCAGAGGCAGCCTTCGATGATCAAGCGTTTTTGGCGAGAACAGTATCTCAAAATGCAGAGGAACGAGTTAAATGGGAGGCTCTATTTGATGAGCTAGGAATTCACTATTACAAGAGCGAAGCGAATTTTATATTCTTTGAGGCTCCTGATGCGGATGCAGATGGCCTTGCTGATGCGTGGCTAATAGAAGGGTATCAAGTGCGCCGAGGTCAACGAGAAGGTTGGTTGCGCCTTACTATTCCGATGGCTCAAGATGGAGATGTAATGCGTCACATATTAAAACAATTTGTGAATAAATAAATGTAGAATCTATCATATATACTAATAATTTAACCGTTTTGATATCGAATTTCATTCTATAGAATGGAGTTTAGCTTTTACGCAATCTATAGGCAGGACTTTCTTTTTCCTTTGACGAATATATATATCGAAAACAACGTGAATGCGTGAATGTTTGAGCCCTAGTATTTTCTCTAGGGCTCATTAAGGCGGTTGAAAGGAGTTTATTATGATTGCCATTATAGATTATGACGCAGGGAACACATTTAACGTCCAGAAAGCTTTTGCCTACATCGGCCTCGATGCAGTGCTAACAGCGGATCCTGAGGTTATATTAAACGCTGATGGCGTTCTCTTGCCAGGTGTAGGCGCGTATGCATCGGCAGTAGCAGTTCTAAAAGAACGTGGCTTAGTCGATGTACTTCATGAAGTAGTAAAGCGTGAAATTCCACTATTAGGCATTTGTTTAGGTATGCAATTATTATTTGAGGAATCCGAAGAGTACGGTCCAACTCCAGGTTTAGGTCTTATTCCTGGCAAGGTAAAAGAAATTCCTCGCGATCTTGGTCTCAGTGTGCCTCACATGGGCTGGAACAAGAATGTAGTTCATCATCAAGATAGTCCTTTTAGTAATGTAGACGATCAATATACTTATTTCGTTCATTCCTATTATGTAGATACAGATCCTGAATATATCATTTCCACAGCTAACTATGGTATCGATGTACCTGGCGTAGTTGAACGTGGCAGAGTGTATGGAATGCAATTCCATCCTGAAAAAAGTGGTATTGTAGGTCTGAATTTGTTGCGTACGTTTGGTAATATTACAGAAGCTTACGCAGACTCAAAAAAATAGGAGGACGACTGAATGTTAGCAAAACGTATTATCCCTTGCCTTAGCGTGGCGAATGGCCGCGTACAGAATGGCGTACAATTCCGTGATATGGTTGACGCAGGGGATCCAGTAGAATGTGCAGAACGTTATGAAATACAAGGCGCAGATGAGCTTGTATTATTAGATATTACGGCTACAACAGAGGGTCGTAAAACTTTCACAGATATGGTTCTTAAATCCTCTGATAAGGTATTTATGCCGCTTACTGTTGGTGGTGGCATCACCTCTGTTGAGGATATGACAGCTCTTATGAAAGCTGGTGCTGATAAGATTTCCATTAATACCGCCGCTTTGGCTAATCCATCCCTTATTACAGAAGGGGCTAAAAAGTTCGGTAACCAAGGCATCGTTGTATGTCTTGATGTAAAATATAATCCTTTTGATAAGGTATGGTATGCATATGGTCATGGTCAGGTAGGTGAATCTGGACAGCGTAGAAATGCTCTTGAATGGGCAAAAGAGGCTGTAGAACGCGGTGCAGGTGAATTGTTGGTTACAAGCATCGATAGACATGGCACAGGCATTGGCTTTGATATTGAATTATACCAAGCATTAGCCGAAGTAGTAGATGTTCCTGTAACAGCTTTCGGTGGTGCAGGTAATGTACAGCATTTTGTGGATTTATTTACAAAAACGAATGTAACAGGTGCCCTTGCTGGCGTATTGTTACACAATAAAGTGTTAACTATAAAAGATATTAAGAAGGCTCTCCACGAAGCTGGTATCGTGGTAAGACTATAGATATAAACTATTTTTCTACACTTATTAAGGCGTTCTCCTATGTGGAGGATGCCTTTTTGTTATGTCTTTAAGTTATAGAGGGCTTTCAAAATGACTAAATAGTAGTTGACACTCTCATGATTAGTTATACAATGAAAGTGTAAGTACTAACATTTTTAGAAGCCAAAGTGGCATGGAAACATAAGTTTTATCAGAATTTTCATATACTCCATGTCACGAAACAAATGGAGGTGTTTATATGGTTATGAATGGTATTTACTTAGTTATTGCCTCCGCGTGTATTCTGATTCTAGCATACCGCTTTTATGGGGCTTTCATAGCGGCTAAGGTGTTGACCTTGGACCAATATCGTCCGACGCCGGCTATGATTCACAACGATGGTCACGATTACGTGCCAACTAACAAATGGGTAACCTTTGGTCATCACTTTGCAGCCATTGCAGGTGCAGGCCCTCTCGTAGGCCCAGTTATTGCAGCCCAGTTCGGGTATTTGCCTGGTGCCTTATGGATCCTTATCGGCTCCGTATTAGCCGGTGCTGTACATGACATGGTTATCTTGTTCGCTTCAGTTCGCTATGACGGTAAGTCAATCGCGGATATTGCGCGCGAAGAAATCAGTAAACTAGCTGGTTTCGGTGCTATGCTTGCTACCTTGTTCCTATTGGTTATTACCCTCGCTGGTATGGCCGTAGTAGTAGCCAACGCATTGCATAACTCTCCTTGGGGATTCTTCTCCGTATTCGCTACAATTCCAATTGCTATTTTTATCGGTATTTATTTAAAATGGTTGCGTCCTGGTAAAATCCAAGAGGCTACTATCATTGGTGTAGCGTTAATCTTCGTAGGCATTATCTACGGTCCTAACATCGCAGCTAGCGAATATGCTTCTTGGTTCACATACGACTTGCAAACTATTGAAATTATGCTTGCTGTGTATGGCTTCTTTGCAGCAGCATTGCCAGTATGGTTATTGCTCGCTCCTCGTGATTATCTATCTACATACCTTAAAATCGGTACAATTGGCGCCTTGGCTCTCGGTATTATCATCGTAATGCCTGAAATCCAAATGCCAGCTGTTACTCCATATATCTGGGGTGGCGGTCCTGTATTGAAAGGTTCTGTATTCCCTTACATCTTCATTACTATCGCATGTGGTGCGTTATCTGGTTTCCATACAGTAATTGCTACAGGTACAACACCTAAAATGCTTACTAATGAAAGAGAAATCTTACCTATCGGTTATGGTGCGATGTTAACAGAAGGTTTCATCGCTATGATGGCGTTGATTGCAGCCACTGCATTGCATCCAGACGATTACTTTGCTATTAACTCCACAGTAGAATCCTTTAAAGCACTAGGTCTTCAAGTACATGAATTGCCAGCATTGTCCGCAATGGTTGGGGAAGACTTGATGCATCGTCCTGGTGGCGCCGTATCCCTTGCAGTAGGTATGGCTCATATCTTCTCCAGATTGCCTAACATGGATCACTTGATGGGTTACTGGTATCACTTCTGTATCATGTTCGAAGCCTTGTTCATCATGACTTTGATCGATGCTGGTACTCGCGTAGGTCGTTACTTACTTCAAGAATTATTAGGTCATTTCCATCCTAAATTCAACGACCAACATTGGGCTCCTGGCGTATATGGTTGTGCAGCTTTAATTTGTATCTTGTGGGGCTACCTAGTTCTACAAGGTAACATCGGTATTATTTGGCCTCTATTCGGCGTATCTAACCAATTATTAGGTACTATGACATTGGCTGTAAGTACTACAGTTATTATGCGACTTGGCCGCAAACGCTATGCATGGGTTACAGGTATTCCATGTATCCTAATGGCTATCGTTGCTATTGCTGCAGACTTTGAAAACGTATTTAACAGCTATATCCCAGCTGGTAAATGGATCCTAGTAGCATTCAGTGCTGCCATGTTCCTCATGATCCTTATCGTATTAGTAGAAGCAGTTCGCAGCTGGATTCGCTTGTCTAATATCCCTCAAGACTATCGCACTCAAGAAGAAATTGAAGCTGAAAGCCTTGTAAAATACGGCAAAGGCGTAAAAGCGTAATTTCCTTAACTTGGGCGTCAATTCTTAAGCTATTAGCATTAGGTTGATGGGGCCCAACTTTAACTCGACATTTAAATTAAAAAGCGTTGTCTATACCTTCTTCGCTCCAAAGCGAGCTAAGTCGCTCATACGGTATAGGCAACGCTTTTTATTACGTTTAGTAAACATTAGTCCCATCAACCTATGTATACCTTGAAGTCTCATATATGACGCCCAATGTGACTTGAAATGTACGTAAATAGATATTTAATTTTACTGCTTTTCCCTTAATGCTTCAGAGCCTTATTATTAGCATTTAGAGAATAATTTTATTTTGATTGGACATCTTTATAACTAATGTTATGAAAAGGAGAGCCTATACCGGATAAGCGACTTAGCTCGCTTTGGAGCGAAGAAGGTATAGGCTCTCCTTTTCAATCTAAGTGTAGTAATATAACAAGACCAATCAAAATAATACTTACATCCTCAACATGATATAATAAGGCTATGAAACATTATATACGTTCCTATTGGACAAAATATAAACAATTGTATAAGAAGGGCCTTAAAGGCATTGCAGCTTTTCTTGCCATTGGAGCGATCGTTTTCTTTGTATTGGCTACCATTGCTAGTCGCGGGATGGGCGTTATCTTTAACGAGGTTATGGCCCGCCAGACCATGATGCGCGGTACTGTTACTGTCGAAAGTTTATCTGCCACGCCGTGGGGGACGCTATCCTTTACTGATTTAGTATGGACGGATCCCGATGGGCGAAAACTAGTAACAGTTCCTAGCGGTAAGATACGAGTTAACATGTGGGATGTGGTGACGCACAACTTTAAAGCCTCCGCTATTAATGGTATTGAGCTAGATGATGCGGTCATCGTCGTCGATTTGGATGAAAACAACCGAATCGATTTTGTTCCACCATCGCCTGATGTAAAGAAGCCTCTTAATGAGGTAGCGCCACGCCCTAAGGTACCTAGAAAGACTACTCAAGAGCGACAAGAGGAGTTAGGTAAGCGGGTGCGAAACTTTAATTGGGAGGGCCAACATTTAGATCTAACAATTAAGTTGCGAAACAACCAACTTGAGATTTTTGATCGCAATCGTCACTATGTGATGAAGGATGTAAATGCTAGGATAGTCCTAGATAGTAATCGTGCTATACATATTGATATGGAGACTGGTAAATTTGGCGGCACTGCTATTGGTGATGGACTTGTTTTAAAAGGTAGAGTAGACTTAAAAGATGTGCTAAAACATCGCATGCCTCAGCTGGATTTACAGTTTGATGTGAAAGGCGTAGATCCATCATCCCTTGGATTCGGTGAGAATATCCACGATGCCATGACCTTGCTCACAGAGGTGACGGGTGACTTTAACAGACCTTTTGCTAAAGGTCGGGTAACGATGCCTATATTGCGAATTCCTGCATTGACCTTTGATAATGTGGTAGGCGATGTGACATACCAAGATGGTATATTGAACTTCTCTAACGTCAATGCCAATGTGTTCAACGGGAAACTAGAGGCGAAAGGTGTTTATAATTTGGACACTCGTGCCTATACGATTACTGGCGTAGCAAAGGATTTAGACAGCAGTGTAGCCCTTAAGACGCCAGAGTTTCTTGTGCCTGTATCTGCTAATTTGAACTTTAAAAGCGAAGGCATGCCTCGTGATATGGAGGTGTGGGGTAATTTCTGGTCTGGTGAAGGTCACTATATGCTCATACCTATTCAAAGCATTACAGGGAACTTTCACAATAAGGGGCGTCATCTCTCCTTTAGTGATGTGAAAGTAAATACGAGGGTCACTACAATTTCCACGAATGCGTTGCGTATTGATGATGGGCAGCTCACGATGGGGCCACTCAATATTACGTCCCACGGGGGCAGTAATTTTATTCTCTATGATGAAGACTCATTTGATGATCTAGATGAGAATATGGACCAAATTAAAGAGGGCATGAAGCAAGCTAGTGAAAATAGTAAGCGTGCCTCGGAATCGGCCAAAGGTCTTAAAGATGTCAAGATTCCTGACGATGTAAAAGGATCTATTAAAGATTTGAAACGACAAATGGATTCCGTAAAAGATAGCGTTGAAAGTATTAAAATTAATTGATAAATGAAATATAAATGATGTTTACAATCTTTCATTGGGTGTTTAAGTGATAGGTTTATAATAACTCTCCGTTATCAGAATTTTTGATAAAACACATTTTAGTATTCACGGAGGTTTTTATGAAAGTATCAAAACAATTCTCTATCGTTTTGGCTGCATCTGTACTTGCATTAGGTGTTGCTACACTAGCACCACAACAAGCAGACGCTTCTTATGGCTATAAATATACTGATTCCCAACGCCCACCAGTATCCACTCCAACAGGTTATGTTAATCCATCCATGGGTTCGACTGTAACAGTTACAGATCCTGCACCTACTACTAATACAAACAAACTTACAGCACCTGTAACTAATAATAAAACTGTAACTATTGAAAGCGTTAACACTACTAATGTGGCCCCTAAATATTCTGATTACAATGATATTGCAGCATACTCTGTAGCAATGGCTGATTATTTCATGGCGAAGATTATGGCTATTTATGGCAATGGTAATACATCACTTAACCGCTATGGTTTTGGCAAATAATTAATTTTGAAATAGTCATTTTTAGTTACTTTTACAGAATAAAAAGGTCCCTTATGGACTGTACACCCTAAGATTATATCTAATGGGGGAGCAGTCCATTGGGGACCTTTTGTTGTATGTCTGTGAATTAGCGATCTAAGCCGCTTGGACGTTGGTATTCAGACTTTTCTGTAGCCTCTGTATTTGTTGTAGTTGCAGAGTCTTTAGCCAATGTTTTTTTGATTTTAATAAGCGGTTTTTCTGTCGCTTTTGGATCTTCTTTTTTCTTTACGTCCTTTTGGGATGGCGGTAAGAAGGTGTTGAGTTCATTCTTATGAGATACCTCTGTGTTTGTAGTGGATGCCAATTGTGCGCGTTGAGGAGCGATGAAGATTTCGTCCTTTGTAATGTTTACTTGGTTCAACAATAATTTGAATACTTGTGGTTTTACAAAGATAGTTCCGTCTACCTTGCGAGCTGCTGGTAAGAAGGATTCAGATGTATCAAGGTTGATAATCTTTAATTTGCCATGGCGTACTACTTCAGCAGAGTCTGGTTGGATTGCTAGTGTAGCGATATTCATATCTACCAATGCTGTCTTAGTAGGTTCATCCCAAGCTACTTTATAGCCCAATGCTTCAGATACTTGGCGCAATGCTACGAGCGGTTGGCCGTCTACATAGATTACGTTTTGCTGACCATTAATAGGCTCAACTACCTTGCCATCTACATTAATGTGATGTTGTGTTGTTACAGATACAGGTTTCTCAAGGTTCATCGCGGGACCAGGATTCTCCATGCCAATAGCTGCTTGGGCAGGCTGTGCAACGCCAAATGTGAAAGCTAGTGCAGCTACAGCGATACTAGATAAAATAAGCTGTTTTAATTTCATAAGGGACCTCCATAAGGTGTTATATTTCTTTGAATGTATTAACGTTACCAAATGTATATGAAAATTTTATTATAAACTTAAATTTTATGCAATTAATGTAAGTGTATATCTTATTCATTTATTAATAGTTTTAATTAGACTATATTTAAAATAATTTTATACTTTACAAGAAAACTTTAATTATGTTATTCTGATGATACGTATTTCATGAATTTGTCATGATTGGTGTTGTTAGAGTATGTTTATAGGAGAGTTTTGTGAATATAAAACGCTTAGTTCTTCTGAGTTTAGGTGTATATAGCCTGTCTATGCCTTTAATGATACAGGCAGCTGATCCTGTTATATCTATAACTCAACAAGAGCAATTACAAAAAGACCGAGATACTCAACGAGAACGTAATCTTCGCCTCGATGCGGAACGCGTGGGGACCGTTGTCAGTGAGCCGGCACTTATAGACGTACCTTCAAATAAGAATGGTACGTCTTTTTATATTAAGCAAATACAGTTAGATGGTGTGCCTAAAGAATTATCGTTTCTAAATAAGATTGCTCGTAAGCATGAGCAAAAACATGTGACTGTATCAGATATTACTAATATTCGTAATGCCTTTCAACGTAAATTACTAGACAAAGGCTATGTTACTTCTCAGGTATATATTCCAGAACAAAATTTAAATGCTGGAACCTTACAATTTATGGTTATGCCTGGTCGAGTGGAAGATATTCAATATAGTGATTCTTCGGCTCATGGTCCTTGGCGCACTGCATTTCCTGTGCGTCCAGGAGATATCCTTAATATCCGAGATGTAGAACAAGGCCTAGAGCAGATGAAACGGGTATCATCTCAATCGGTAACAATGAAGTTACTTCCAGGTACATCTGTTGGTACTTCTATTATTGAACTATCGATTAAACAAGATAAACCAGTACATGGATCAATTAGCTTCGATAATAGTGGTCTAGAGTCTACAGGGGTATATCAAGGTAGTTTTACATCATCTTTTGACCAAGTTTTTAGAGCTAATGATACCTTTACTTTGTCGCTATCAGGTGACCTTAGTGGTTCGGGTAATATAAAAGGAACTCGTGCAGCTAGTCTTAATTATGTGATACCTCATGGAAAAGATACGTTTAGTTTAAGTTTTTCTAAATCAAGATATCATCAAACTATTCAATCTAATCCTTATGATTTCATATATAGTGGTAAGTCCACTACTATGAAGACGAAATGGAATCATGTTTGGACGCGTACACAACGTGAAAAACGTGCCTTTGATATTTCTATTAGCACACGGCATAATCATCGCTTTATCAATGATATGGAAATACCTGTGCAAGCATTACGTACCACTTCAATGGAGTTTGGTGTTTCTAACCGTAAATATATTGGGAATGCTACGCTGTACTCTCGTTTAGGGTTCCAATGGGGGATAGGTGCACTTGGCGCACAACCTGAACATAAGGCTTCTGTTGCCATGGGTGGTCCTACATCTAGATATCATATGTGGCTTGTAGATGTAGATTATCGAAAACCATTTGTTATGGGCCATCGACCTGCATCCTTTACGTCTTCGTTCCATGGACAGTGGGTTCAAGGTGGTAAAAGACTGTATAGCGTAGACACTATAAATATTGGTAACCGATATAGTATCTATGGCTTCGATGGCGAATATACACTTATGGGCGATAGTGGTTGGTATGTACGTAATGAAGTATCATCTGTTATTCCTCGCCTTAATACAGAAGTATATCTTGGTTTTGATGTTGGGGCTGTATATGGTAAAAGTACAGAATCTCTAGTCGGTAAAACAATTGCAGGTACTGCGCTTGGTGTACGGGGTAACTATGCATCAGGTTTACTGTTTGATGCATTTGTTAGTACCCCTTTATATAAACCGCAAGGCTATCATACGAAAAAGTTTTATAGCGGATTTACCGTAGGGTACAGATTCTAATCTCAATATAATTAAGACTGTATATGTGTTGAACTAGCATGTGTTGAGCTAGTATTTATATAATTGGAGAGTTGTATGTGTAAAACAAATCAAGAACGACGTACGCTAGGACGAAAGATAATGTCTTGGCTAACCTTTGGTGTATTTGTAGCATCTCAATCGATGGTGTTGGCTGCACCAATTACGCCAGATAATAATGCTGTTATTACTGAACGACCGTTAGTTCAGGAAACAGCTAATCAGATTCCACTAGTTAACGTGACGGCCCCTACTAATGGTGGCGTCTCTATGAATAAATATGATCAATTTAATGTAGAGAAACAAGGGGCTATTTTAAATAACTCATATGTAACGAGTAAAACAGAACTTGCTGGCTATGTGCAAGGTAATAGCAACATGGTGAATGGTACTGCAAAGGTTATCGTAAACCAAGTTACATCAGATACACCGACAACTATGAATGGTTATTTAGAAGTGGCGGGGCAAAAAGCCTCCGTTGTTGTGGCTAACCCTAATGGCATTACAGTTAATGGTGGAGGCTTCCTCAATACGGAGCATGCTGTGTTAACTACAGGTAGACCAGAATTAGATAGTGCTGGAAATTTACAAAATTACCGTGTAGAACAAGGCAAAGTCTCTATTGAAGGTAAAGGTCTTGATGGGAAACGTGCAGATTCTGTGTCTATCTTGGCACGAACTATTGATGTAAATGCAGGTGTTTGGGCAAATAAACTCAATACTCGTACTGGAAAAAATAATATTGACGCCAAGAATTTAAAGGCTACAGCTTTAGATTTGTCGTCTACTGAAACAAAGCCAAGTATTGGCTTAGATGTGGCTGCAGTTGGTGGGATGTATGCAAATCATATTACTATGGTTGGTACCGAAGCTGGTGTAGGTGTTAATCTTAATGGCGTAGTCGCAGGGACTCAATCTGTTTCTGTCGATGCTAATGGTCATTTATCTGTTAATGGGACACTTCAATCTGATACAAGTCTCGTAGTTAAAGCAAACTCTATACAGAATACAAAGACAATTGCTTCTGGTGGAGAGTTAGGTTTAGAAACAAAAGAGTTAAATAATACAGGGCATATTACATCCGCTAAAAATGGACATGTTAAGGTAAAAGAAACCTTAACTAACAAAAATACAATGGCAGCTGGCGCTAATACGCAGGGCGCTGTGACAGATAATGGTTCCTTGTCTATTGAGGCAGGTACTGTTCGTAATACTAATGCGGTGATTGTATCTGGTGGTACTACAACAATTAATAGTAAAGAACTACATAATACAGAGAATGGTCGCATTTATGGTCGAAAAGTAGCGATAGAAACTAAGGTGCTCGAAAACCGTAAGAATGTAGCGTTAGAATCCAAATTAGATGCTGCTATGGCAGATATGAAGGCTGCAGAAGATAAGCTTGAAGCAGCCTATGCTGTAGATACTACAGCTTTTACATCAAAAACTGAACAAGATGAATATTTGAACCGAATCAAAGAACTATCTCAAGTATATGATGAAAAACTTAAAGCTGTTAAGTTAGTACAAGAGGAATTATCTGCTCATAAAGGAAGTACTATAGCAGGTCGAGAAGATGTTACTGTTGAGGCGGACTCCATTTTAAATAGAGAAAAATCTCTTATATATAGTGGTGATACTATGACATTGGATGGTCGCGACACATTGCACAACATTGGTGGTACTATTGAGGGATTAGGAAAAGGTGTCATCCGAAGTAAAGACTATCAAAATAAGAACTCTTCTTTTACAGCAAAACGAGTTAGTCCTGAAATTGAAAAAGGTCTTTCGGGTGCAAGTAATGATGCTATGCTTACAGAGCAAGAAGATCAGATTTTAATTACAGATAAAAACCACAGTGAGCGTGGTCAAGCCTTTAAAAAGTCTGAGTTTAGTTCTTTAACTAGCGGCTATGGTGCCTATCATGATCATGGAAAATCATCACCTATGCCAATTTATGAAGCTGCAGAATATGTTACTGTAGAACAAATTACACCTGAAGAGCAAGCGGCTGGTGAAGAACCAATTCCGGCAGAATATATTGGCACACAAGTACCGTCATATGCCTATGATGATCCAATTTTTAAGGAATTTGGCATTACATCTATGACGACGGAGCGTCCTCAAACAGCAGGTCCTGAACAAGAGGCATGGGATGCACAATTTAAGCCAATTTTGACAACGTTGAATGATAAAATTAAAGTTCATAATGCAAAGGCTCAATTGCATAACCAAAAAATCTCTGGTGTGGCTAATGAAAAAATTAATGATTATACTATAATTCGAACTAAGACCATGACTTCTCATGAAGAAGTAAAAAATAGTACACCAGGTGTAGTACGCTTTGGTGGAGATATGTCATTTACTGGAAATGGTACTAATGAAAATAGTCAAATGATTGTAGGTGGTACGTTAGCTACTACGGGTGCTATTAATCAAGTTGCAAAAGAAAATCAAGAAGTGACTAATACATTTGGCACTACAGAAGCTACGTATACTTATAAAAGAAGATGGCCACATAAATCTTGGCGCCGAGGTTATAAGGGTCAATTATTTATGACGCCACAAGTAGACAAAGAGAATCCAATATCACTTGGGGTAGGCAAGAAAGAAGACAAAAATAGTAAGGCAAAAGGTGAGGTAGGGGCTAATCACCGTAAAGAGGTACAAGACTTCTTAAATCCATTTGCACAAGATAGCAGTAATGATACCTCTAAACCAACTGCAGGAACTAACATTTTAGAATTACCTACAGAATCTTTGTATAGAATACATCCTGAAAGTACTGCTAACTATGTAGTTGAAACAGATCCACAATTTACAAATAAAAAAGCCTTTTTATCATCTGATTATATGTATAAAGAGATGAAGACAAAGCCTGAGAATATTGAAAAACGACTAGGCGATGGCTTGTATGAGCAGACCTTAGTTAGAAATCAGATTGTCTCTGGTACAGGGTATAGATTCCTTGACGGGTATACAGATGATGAAAATCAATTTAAAGCCTTAATGGATGCTGGTATTGCATACGCCAAACAACATGGTATTGCTCCAGGTGTAGCGCTGACGGCAGAACAAGCAGCTAGTCTCACTAGTGATATGGTCTGGCTTGTAAAAGATGTTGTTATGGTAGAGGGAAAACCTGTTGAGGTAATCTATCCTAAGGTATACCTTAAACAAAGTAATGGTTTACAGTTACATACTGATGGAACCTTAATTAGCGCTAATGCATTAGTTATGAATGCAAAGGAAAGTATCCGTAATGAAGGTGTTATTCAAGGTAAAACAGTAATTCTTGCTACTGATAAAGATATCATTAATAGTGGTCACATTAATGCAGAAAAAGTTGGTTTGCAATCGGATAGAAATATTTACCAACAAGGTCAAGTTGTAGGGCGTGATGCTGTAGAATTACAAGCAAAAGAGAATATCACTTTTAACAATTCCATTGAACATTTAACAAACCAAGATGTTTTACATAAAACAGCAGGTATTGCCGTAACTGGCGATAAAGGAGTTATGATTGTCTCTGCTGACAATGATGTAAACCTAGGTGGTGCAACTATCGAAGCATTGGGTAAAGAAGGTGCTATCACTATTACAGCTGGACATGATATTAATAGTACTACAGATACTCTTACTGCTAAAAAAGATATGACTCAAGATGGCGATAATTATTTACGAACCTATCGTCAAACTGAGCTAGGAACGACAATAGAAGCTGGTGGAGATATATCTATTGGTGCTAAACATGATGTTAAGGCTCGTAATTTGACCGTTAGCAGTGACTCTAGTGCTGTAAAAGTCATTGGTGAACATGACGTATCTATTGAAAATGGATACAGTGAATCTAAGGATGCATTTGCGTTAAAATACAAAGAAAAAGGTCTTCTTAATAAAAAAGAAACTAAGATCAAAACGAATGATGAATCTAAAAATGCATTAATGAGCACACTTAGTGGTCACACTGTAGTGGTGGGTGCTAATAATGATGTGACACTTACATCCTCTAATGTGGTGAGTACTGCAGGAACATCTGTATTAGCAGGTCATAATGTAATAACTGATGCAGCAGCAGAGCATACGCTAAGTACCGCATCTAAACATGTCAAAAAATCTGGTATTATGGGTGCTGGCATGGGTATCATGATTGGTAAAAAACAATCTAAAGATAACTATTATATCGATGAAACTACTCATAAAGCCACTACTTTAGGATCTACTGATGGTAAGGTTACTGTACAAGCTGGTGATACAGTTCATTTGACTACTACAAATGCGGTAGGCAAAGATGGTGTTATCATTGTAGGTCAAGATATACTATTAGATGGTAAAGATGACGTGTATAAACAAGAGGAGCGTCATGAGCAAAAGTCCTCTGGTTTAACGGTAAGTTTAGGTGGCAGTGTTGTTGAAAAATTAGATAGTGCTGTCAAAAAACAACATAGTGCATCTAATAGGAAAAATAATCATTTTAAATCATTAGAAGGTAAACAATCGAGCGATAGATTGCTTTCTGCCATTGGCGAAGCAAAGCGAATTGTTGATAGAAGCTATAATGGCCAAATGAGAACTATTGACTCACAATTGGAGCGTATCAATACTGATATAGCTAGCACGCCAGCAACAGACACGACTAAGTTAGCAGAGCTTAAATCTAAGCAAGAACTGCTAATGAAAAAACGAAGTGATTTGGAAGAAAATAAAGGTATGGTTGATAAAGCTACTGATAGAGCCATAGATAGAGCTATTAATGTACAAATAGGTATTGGATCTAGTAAAAGTGTAGCTGAGTCGAAGTTAGAACGTCATACGTATTCTAGTGGGACTATTGACTCTGATGGAACTGTCTTGATTCATGCTAATAGTACAGATTCAATTAAAGGTAATATTACTGCGATTGGAGAACAAATCAAAGGGAAGAATGTAAAATTAGCTGCTTCCAATAATATTAATCTAGAGGCAGGTTCAAATACGCAACGTATTGAAACAAATAGTAAGTCTAGTGGCTGGAATGTCTCTGCTAATATTGGTATGAGAACTGGTGGGCTCGTAGGCTGGTCGGCTTCCGCTTATAAAGGGTCAGAAAATGGCATAGAAGATACTACAACTTATACTGGTACACATGTTGTAGGTTCTAACAATGTGTCTATCGAAAGTGGCAATGATACTAACCTTATCGGTTCTACTATCTCTGGACAAGGTGTAACGGCGAAAGTAGGTAATAATCTGACTGTAGAGAGTTTGCAAGACAGTCGAATCTATCATGAAACATCTAAGAACAAGGGTATTTCTATCTCTGGCGCAAACTTTATATCTCAACCTACGATTAATGGTGTTAATGTAAAAGGTAATATTGATAGTACTTATAAAAGTGTTACAGATCAATCTGGTATTTATGCAGGTCATGATGGTGTGAATATTACTGTTGGCAATATGACAACATTAAAAGGTGCTACTATAACTAGTAAGGCTACACCTGAAAAAAATAAGCTATCTACCAAATCTCTAGTTATGGAAGACCTTCATAATGAAGCGTCTTATAAGGCTAAGAAATCTGGTATAGCAATGAATACATCCGGATTGACAGCAAAAGGTATTCTCGGTAAAATCAACCCATTAGGGCTATCTCCGATAGTTTCTATTCCAGTATCAGATGAAGCCCAATCTACCACTAAATCTGCTATTAGCGATGCTATATTGGTAGAAGTAGAGGGTAAAACTCTTACTACTATTAACAGAGACACTGAACATGCACTCAATAGTATTAAACCAATATTTGATAAGGCTGATGTAAAAGAACGTATGGAATACGTTAATGCTGTATCTGATGAAGGCTTTAAACTTATTGGTGATTTAGCATTTGCTCAAAAGATAAAATACGAGCTAAAAGCACAGACAGAAACTGATGCTGGTATGAAAGCTAGATATGAAAAAGAAGCTAAGAATTGGAGTGAGGGTGGTGCATATAAAGTTGCATTACATGGTGCTTTTGGTGCATTTGTTTCTAATCTATCTGGTGGAAATTCTTTGAATGGATTAGCAATTGGTGCAGGGAATGAATATTTAAATAAAGTATTAGATAAGCATCGAGATGGAAATATACATAAATGGTTTAGTACTATTGTAGGTAAATCTTTAGGTTCTACTGAGAGTGGTATTGCTTTATCTGCAACTACCAATAACTGGTTGACACATGGAGATCAGGTTAATTTTGTTAATGATCTTGTTGCATTTAAGAATAATCAATCAATATTAATCAAAAAACTAGCATATTATGATAGTTTGATGGATTTTCAACATTATCATAATCATATCTATAAAACTAGTAATTATTTATCTATAGATGGAGTTTATTCAGTATTAAAGCAAACTGACCCTGATGTATTAACGGATGGAATAAATACATCATTTTCTGATGTAATGTATAATGTTTTAAATAAATATATTTATAGTCAAGGTGATGATGTTATAGCTGAGTTTGAAGATCAAAAGGCATTTCAAAGCGCTAAAATTATTAGCAGTAAATCTGGAGTAACCTTCATGGAAGCTAGAAATAATAAACCGGCCTCTAATGATTGGCGAGATAGTTTAAATAATGTCCATTTAGAAAAAAACAGCGGTAGTAATGGCTACTACACAGAACAAAACGAGATGAATCGACCTAAAGTTTATGCTAATGAAGGAGATAGATTAGCTGAAGCGGGCGCGCATGTTGTGACTGTGGGAGGGCATAATTATGCGATAGTTGGTAAAGATCCTGTAGAATTTTACTATACAACTTACCCGGCTCAATATACAGAGGACCAGTTTGGCAATGCCTTGGCTGATCAATTGGTCCCTGTGTATCCACCTAACCCATATATGACTTCACGTTATGTTCTTTACGGTGGTAAAGCTTATTATACTAATCGTGAAGCAACCGTAGCAGTAGCAGATACTAATTTAGCTTCTATTGGTGAAGACTATGCATTTAGTCGCAGTGGGGAGGTAATCCATGGTAAGCTTACAGGGCGTTTTAAGGAGGTAAATAAGGGCCCAGGTCTTGATGGGAAGGTCCCACTCACAGACTTAAAGTCGGGAGTTATACTTGATGGAGGAAAAACTATTATAGCTGGGCAAGAAAATTTATGGCATTATAAGAATGGTCTAATTTCTTCTGAAGCAAATCATAATGTTGGTGTAATACAGGTTAAAGGGCTTGCAGTAGTTAATCCTGAAAACCCTGGGATAGGAGCAGGAGGAAAGTTAGCAGTAGTTGAACTTGAGTCTGTTAATAAATTAGGAAATGATAATTTTTATTTAGAAGGAGCTATCCGAGGCGGTATTGGAATTTCCGGAAAGGTTATGTATTCAACCAAAAATGATAAAAAGGAAGAGGTTAAACCTACAATAGCTGGAGCTGTTTCTCGAAATGGTCTTTATGCTGAAGGGGAGATTTCAATAGGTGGTAAAATTTTTGAAGAGGTTGATGAAAATAAAAAGAAACGATTTTATTTTCCTAACACTACTATTCAATAAAGTGTATCTTATTTAGAAGGTGTAAATTAATGTATAGTAAATTTTTTATCTACAGAGTTATTATATGTACCATTCCAATTATTCTTATGGATATAGCTCTTATTAGCGCAATGATAACTGGTGGATACGAAGGAAATCTAAAAGCAGCAATACTAGCGGGGATAGTATTGCACATAGTTTTATATATATTAAGTCGTAAACAAGTAAACTTATTAATACAAGCATTTAAGCAAAATGGGTTTAAAGAGATTAATAATCTATTCAATATGACATATGTTTTTCTAATCGTATTTTTTATGATATTAATTGCTATAAAACTTATGAGGTATTAGAAAATTAAAGCTTATTAGCTAAAAGAGGTATTGTATTTTTACATACAATAAAGGGGCTGTAACAAAATAGCTCCTTATCCATTATTTGAGGTATAGGGTAAAATTCATATGTCCCTTTTATTACATAATGATTGGGAAGAGTTTGTGCGTGTAGAAGAATATGCTTTTACCTTTGATGAATTACATGAGGATGTAGTGATATAAGTGATTCCTTATATGCTATAATTAAGTGTTACATGAACTATTTAATATATCTAATTATAGAGTTATAGCATTTATAGAAAGAGGTTCCTTATGGCATCCGGCAGATCTGAAAAAGAGTTACAAGGGGTAACGATGTTAGGTCACAAGACCGATTACCCTACTGATTATGCACCACAGGTGTTAGAGGCGTTTGATAACAAACACCCTGATAACGATTACTTTGTTAAATTTAATTGTCCTGAGTTTACAAGCTTGTGCCCTATGACAGGTCAACCAGACTTTGCGACAATCTACATTTCCTATGTACCAGATAAGAAAATGGTAGAGTCCAAGTCTTTAAAATTATATCTATTTAGTTTCCGTAATCACGGGGACTTTCACGAGGACTGCATCAATATCATCATGAAAGACCTTGTGAAGTTGATGGACCCTAAGTACATCGAGGTATGGGGCAAGTTTACGCCGCGCGGTGGTTTGTCCATAGATCCATACGCAAACTACGGCAAGCCTGGTACAGAGTGGGAAAAGACTGCAAAAGAGCGCCTTCATTTCCACGACATGCAGCCTGAGCGCGTAGCATACCGTTAATATGGCATACGAATATTTAACAGTGGTCACATCGTTCATAATGTTTTTTATGATTGGTGTGACCTTGTCTATACACCCTGCGTCGATTATGGTAGGGACGAATACCTATATAGAATCACAAAGCAAATGGACTCGATGGAACGGATATATTATCTTTATATTGCTCCTATTTGTTATGGACCTGTTCCTAACAAATGCTGAATATCTAGCCTTTTACGATATATACGGCAACCTTATGAACATAAGCCATCTCAATGTTGATTTTATGGATATTTTCTTTAGTGAAAGTTTCCAAATCGTTGTAGCGGTCTTGTTTTTGCTCGTCGTATTCCAAGTTTTGGGACTCGTCGATGTAGCCCATGGTGAAAGAAATCTATCCTTTTACTACAGTCAAGTAGAGACGGGCAAGAAGCCGCCATCTTGGATGGAGCGATACCTGGAAAGCGAGAAGGGCTCGCTAGGGGCAAGTATAATAGGACTCCTATACATGCTGTGGATGACCAAGCGGAGCATGTGGACATATATTGTCTGCGTTGTGTGGTTCAAGGTACTTGCTATGCTAATGAATGTACTAGTTTCACCCGTTATCAACCGCATTATGCACACCAATAATGAACTAGCGACACATGTGATTCTTGATCCTTATATTATTTCCTATGTACTGGCAGGCTTCTTATGGGGCCATGTGGCGCTACATCATGACTTGAGTAAAGCATATAGATTGGCCAAGAGCGTTGTCATACCCTTAGTTCCTCGTCTAAGTGTACTGGTGGGGGCCGTTCTCTTTATTGGATTATCTTTAGCCATCATATTCGTTCCTATCACGTGGGATGTGGTGGTGGACGTGCTTACAAGTAAATAGATGAACCTTGTTATTTCCTGTGTTTTTTGGGTTTTAAAAGTTATTCTCATTCTCTTGACAATGAATTGATTCAGGTGTTAGAGTATGGTTGTATTAATCAGAATACATAAACGTTTATACCTAGTGTATAGTGAGTAACAAGGTGAAATACATATCGTCCTTGGGATATTCCTGAGGGCGATTTTTATCATCTGTCGCTAGAGGGAGGATCAGATGAGCATAGTAACAAATCAAACAACTGAACTGATTGGTAAAACTCCGGTATATCAATTACAAAATACCAATATTTATGTAAAACTTGAAAAATATAATGTAGGTGGCTCTGTGAAAGACCGTGCCGTTCTTGGCATGTTACAAGACGCCAAGGAGAAAGGCCGTATCCATGAGGATAGCATCATCGTAGAGGCTACAAGTGGCAATACAGGTATTGCTCTTGCCATGGTGGGCGCTATCTTACATATTAAAACTGTAATTATTATGCCTGAAAGCATGAGTAAAGAACGTCGTGAACTTATTAAGGCGTACGGTGCACAGCTCATCTTAACACCAAAAGAAATGGGCATGAAGGGCGCTCTTGAACGAGCAAATGAAATCTTAGAGAAATATCCTAATGCATTTACCTTGGGCCAATTTGTAAATCCTGCGAATCCAGATATGCATTACCGTACTACGGGCGCTGAAATCGTAGAGCAAGTGCCGAATGTAGATGTATTTGTGGCAGGTATCGGTACAGGTGGTACTTTCACAGGTGTTACTAGACGATTGAAAGAGCATAATCCGAATCTGAAAGCTATCGCAGTGGAACCAACAGGATCTCCGGCCATTACAGAAGGCAAGGGTGGTCCTCACAAAATTCAAGGCATTGGTGCGGGCTTCATTCCAGAGAACTTCGACCAAAGTTTGATGGATGGCGTACAAACTGTAAGCGATGAAGAAGCCTTTAGCGAAGTACAAACCTTTATGCGTGAAAGCGGTGTTTCTATTGGACTTTCAGCGGGGGCCGCTATCGTAGCAGCTAAGCGCATTGCACGAGAAGAACCAAAGGCGAATATAGTGGTTATTGCACCAGATGGGGTAGAAAAATATTTATCCCTCTTGGATTTTGCTAATAACGAATATGTAAAATAACGGATTTCGCATAGATAAAACATCTTATGTATAGGAATACAGACCACATATGTTGTATACTATATGTTATATGAGTAGAGTTATTTGAGATGGAGTCACTATGATGCAAGGTTTGCGTGAATTATGGGGCAAAATTCAATATAATATTAAGCGCGTAATGGATTCTGACCCAGCCGCAACAAGTGTGTGGATGGTTATTTGGACGTATCCGCATATTACGGCCTTGTTCTGGCATTTCTTTGCACACCGCCTCTATAAGGCAGGGTGGCCAACCTTAGCGCGTCGTGTGGCATTACATTCTCGTCACGTAACGGGCATTGAAATTCATCCAGGTGCAACGATCGGCCGCGGTTTATTTATTGACCATGGTATGGGCGTTGTAATCGGTGAAACCGCCATCGTAGGTGACAATGTAACACTATTCCACCAAGTTACACTAGGGGGGATGTCCTCTAAACAGGTAAAACGCCATCCAACCATCGAAGACGAAGTGCTCATCGGTACAGGCACAAAAATCTTAGGGGATATTACTATTGGGGCGCGCACAAAAATCGGTTGTAACCTTGTTATTAAACATGATATCCCTAAAGACATGGTTATCTTTGAAACGGATCCAGAAAATATGTATGTCCGTAAACCTCGTCGTACTAATAACGGTAAGGCTGAGGAAAAGAAAATCCCCGATGACTACATAGAATACTATATTTAATATAGTAGTAAAACAAATCTGGTTCATCGAATCCATGTTGAAATAATACGATTGACAATGCCTTATTGGGTATGATATGATTACCCAGTAAAGCATGGAGGATTACTCAAGAGGCTGAAGAGGACGGTTTGCTAAATCGTTAGGGCGGGTTACCGTCGCTAGGGTTCGAATCCCTAATCCTCCGCCATGCAGAGACCTTACATCATCTGGTGTAAGGTCTTTTTGTATACTATGATTTAATTTTATAGGTCCTGTTATTGCAATGATTCAGGTGAATCTAGGGACTCATAATTATTGTATTACACAGGTGTGTAAGGTTATAGAGTTGACGTATCACAAGGGTACTCATATAATAGATTGTATAAAATGTAATTTTAAGGAGACTCTTATGAATACAAAACATACACGTCAAATGAATGTTATCCGTCGTGCATTAGGGATTGGAGCGTTGTGCTTAGTAGCCTCTGTTGGTTTCGTTCACGCTGAAAGTATTGCTATCCCAAGCGCACGTCCTATGATTGATGGTATCGGTGCTGATGTAGAGACAATTAGCAGCTCTACTAAAGTACAACACCATGTAAGTGCAGATGTTGTAACGCCAAATGATTGGACATATACGGCACTGCAAACACTTATCAAACATGGTGCTATTACTGATACTCATGGCTTTGCTTTTGATGGCACTAGCTATACAAAAGATGAGCTCATGCCTCTTATCGATGAGGTGGTGACAAAACGGGAGCAAATGAACGAAAATGATCGCCAATATGCGTTGCGTATTTACCAAGAAAACATGCGTGATGTAATGGATTACCGCATCGCTCGCGATAAGAAAATCACCGAAGAGCGTCGCCAAAAATTAGACGCAAAACGTGCTGCAAAGGCTAAGAAATCTGGCAAGACTTACCAAGTGTCTCAAGATCAACAAGAGGCTCTTGATAAAGCTAATGATGAAGTAGCGAAACCAGAAGAGCGTGCCTTAACAGACGAGCAAATCAAAGAAAAAATGAAGAAATTTAAAATTGATGACTCTCGCGTTAAGGTAAATAACGAAGTACGCATTCGCTACGCTGGTTCCAAAGATAAGAAATCCAAAACAGATGCGCGCATGCAAACGGAGATGATCTTTACTCTATAACCCTTAATTAGGAGTTATATTGCCTATCACTATCTTCTTGCATCTCTTCATGACAAGTAGCCGCAAGGTGATGGGGGAATATGCGAACCGTACATTTACAAATAAATGATAACTATAAAGGGACCGCTTCTGATATGTACCCATTTTCCTGGACACATATTATTTACTAGCCTAAACACATGGATGCTTCTCTGTATTTCACAGGGGGCATCCATTTTGTTTTTGCTTGAATCCTTTTGTTATTGTAATAGTTAATGTATTCTTCTATCGCTGCTGCAAAAGCATTAAAAGATGAATATTCTCTCTCAAAACCATAATATATTTCCGTTTTCAATCTACCAAAAAAGGTTTCCATCACAGAGTTATCATAACAATTTCCTTTTCGAGACATAGATTGAATAATACCATGCTCTTTGAGTGTTCTCCTAAAGTACTTATGTTGGTATTGCCATCCTTGATCAGAATGGAGGATTAATCCTGAAAGATTAGTAAACTTCTTGAATGCCTTCTCTAACATACGAGAAATTTGTTCTAAGTTAGGACTTAATGCTAAGTCATAAGCAACAATCTCATTCGTATTCATATCTAAAATAGGCGACAAATAGCATTTTCCCCATGAGAAATTAAATTGAGACACATCAGTAGTCCATTTTTGTAATGGTGCAGTTGTACTAAAATCTCTATTGACGATATTTTCTGCTACCTTACCGACTTTCCCTTTGTAAGAGTGGTACTTTTCTTTCGGTCGCTTTCCTGCGAGCCCCATAATATGCATAAGTCTTTGCACTCGTTTATGATTGACTACAAAGCCTCGATTAAGAAGCTCTTGATATACACGGCGTACACCATACCGGCCTTTATGTTCTGTAAAAATCTTTTGAATTTCATCTTTTAGCTCTGTATTTCTTTTATCTACAAGATCTACTTTAGTAAGTTCAAAATAATAGGTAGATTTGGACATTGGCATAGCTTTCAAAAGATGTTTTAGTTGATAGCCTTGTTGGCGGAGCGTTTTGATAATCGCTGCTTTTTCGCCTTGAGTCGCGCAGCCTCTTTTTCTTCTCTCAAGGCAATCTCTTTTTTTATGACTTCATTTTCAGCTTTAATATAAGCAATTTCAGCTCGTAAGCGAATGAGTTCCTCATATTCACTCTCTTTGAGCTCTCGAGGTGAGATAGTCTTAGGTACTTTCATTTTGCAATCCTTTGGTGATCGTCCTTTAGGTTTATTAATAAGACCATTGTATCCCAAAGTTTTGTATTTATGAACCCATTGATACAGTTGGCCAGTATTAATTCCAGCCCTAATAGATACAGAGCGGATAGATTCTCCAAATAATACTTGGCATACTAACTCATATTTCTTCTCTGGAGACCAACATCGCTTATCTGGATTATGCTTATTGATTTCTGGGCCATTAAACTCTTCCTGTTTAGCCCATTTTATTATTTGTTCGTGAAAAGTATGAGTCAATACTCCAGTTGGCGTCTCTGGCCATTCACCTTGATTAAATAATTCAATTGCTTTTCTTTTAAATTCATAACTATATCTCATGAAAATACCCCCTTTACTGCTTGTCCAGTAAAGGGGGTACATATCATTCGGCGGTCCTTTTTCTATTGATGCAGGTATCTATATTTATTTATCTATGTATCTATGTTTATGTATCTATCTATGTTTATGTATCTATTATGTAAAAAGTGTATCTTTAAATACCCAAGAGGGGTATAAAGTATGGTACAATTAAGGATAGTGTAATATCTGTTAGGTTATATCTAGCAGTGTGATATATGGAAATTAGGAGGACCTAATGGCAAACGAAGTTAAATTACAAGATGCAATGCAATCTGATTTTACTGCTGTCGTAAGCGACATTGCAGAGGAATTATTGGCGCGCCTTAATATTGACGAGGACGGTTCTGTTATCGATATGTTCCAAACTGGTTCCTTTGATCCTTGGCAATTATTCGTCTTCTTCGGCGCTTTAGAAAAAGCTCTCGTTGAGTACAGAACGGATAAACGCAAGAAAACAGTTATCGTTCATGCACAACCTGAGGCTCTTCTTGGTATTGGCCGCGTAGTGACACCTGTATCTACTATGCTTGAGCACGTATTGATGTCTCGTCTAAACGATATGAGCGAAGGTCGCTTGGAAACAGGTATGCTTACTGTATCTGCGGAAAGCATCGATTACGAAGGTGTCAATCTTAAAGGTCGTCATGTAGTTATCGTATGTGACCTTGTAGACGAAGATTCTGATTACCTTAAAGAATGCATTAAACTATGTAAAGAATTGAAAGCGAGCCACGTTGTAGCAGTGCCTCTCATGTTGTGGAATCCTGAGTTGATCGACAACTTGACAGAGGAAACTATCAAGGCGGAATTATCCCATGAAAATCGTCCTCTCTCCTAGTAAGACAAAAACAATTACTAATGCTGCTAGCAACGCAGTCAATCATGCAGTTCGAGACGGACAATTTCAGCCGCAGATCACACAAGAAATCATAAAACATGTGCAGTCTCTCGATGTCACGGCTCTTGGCAAGGCTTTAAAGCTAAAGGATGATAAGGCACAGGCGCTCTTTGATTTCTATCAAGCGTTTGAGTCCCAGCCAGTAGGTATCGCTTGTGAAAGCTACGATGGCATTGCTTTCAAATATTTAGACTGGCAGAACTTGTCTGATGAGGCCAAGGCCTTTGGTGAAAGCCATCTCGTTGTGATGTCTGCATTGTACGGCGTCGTAGAGCCTACGATGGGCGTGCGCGATTATCGGCTCGATATGGTTGATAAGGTAGGCATTAATCTATACGACATATGGCGGGAAACGGTGGATGCATACTTTCACAAGGAAGATTGGATTCTAAACCTAGCGTCTAAAGAATATGCTAAAATGGTAAACCATCCAAAGGTAGTGACCGTTGAATTTTGGGAGTTACGAGGCGATGCCTTTAAACAGATGAGTACGTCCTCGAAAATGAGTCGCGGTGTGATGGCTCACGAATGTTTAACAGCACAAGTGAAACATGTGCGGGATTTGCCGCGCGAAATCAATGGGTTTACCTGTGTCACTGACATAGATTCCATTACTATACCAAGCGAATCGATGACGGTTCGTTATGAAAGGAAGTGATTGTTTGCAAGTGCAAGACATTCTCGGAAAAGACCTCGTCGGCGATGAATGGCTGACCGAGGAAGAATTGCGATTTCTCATGTCTGTAACTGATGAAGACGAGTTGCAGTTAATATATAAAAAGGCTTACGAAGTGAAGGCGAAATATGTACAGCCTGTAGCGTACTATCGGGGCCTCATCGAGTTCTCGAACCGATGCATCAAAAACTGTAATTATTGCGGTATCCGTCGTGAAAATGACAAGACGGAACGCTTTGATATGAACCGTGAAGACATCATCAAGATGGCTCAGTGGGCGTATGACCATGAATATGGTTCTATTACGCTACAATCTGGTGAACGCAGTGATGATATATTCGTTGATTATGTGGTAGATCTCATTCGCGATATTAAGGCCCTCGGCGATGGTTCTCTGGGCATTACGATGTGCGTAGGAGAGCACAGCGAAGAGGCGTACCGTCGCATGCGTGAAGCTGGTGCGAGCCGTTATTTATTGCGCATTGAAACAACAAATAAAGAACTGTACCATAAAATTCATCCTCAAGATGAATTGCACTCCTTTGAAACGCGCGTTGAATGCTTACGTCGTTTGCGCCGCGTAGGCTTTCAAGTAGGTACAGGTGTTATGATCGGTTTGCCTGGTCAAACGGAAGAAGATCTCGTGAACGATATCTTGTTCTACCGTGACATGGATATCGACATGATCGGTATGGGGCCTTATGTGGTGCATCATGATACGCCGCTAGGCCAAGAGGCTCTAGCGATGGGGATTGATGATGAAGCGGGCAAGCTCCGCCGCGTTCAACTAGGTCTTAAGATGATTGCGTTGACGCGCTTGTTCTTAAAAGATGTAAACATCGCGGCTACTACAGCGTTGCAAGCACTGGATAAACTAGGCCGTGAAAAAGGTTTAGCCGCGGGAGCAAACATTTTGATGCCTATCATTACGATTCCAGAACACCGTGCAAAATACTTGTTATACGATAATAAACCTTGCGTAGACGACAATGCAGAACAATGTAAAGACTGCTTGACGCGCCGCGTTATGTCCATTGGTGATACTGTAGGATGGAACCAAAATGGTGACTCCAAGCACTACGGCAAACGGACAGGAGAATTTTAGATTTATATAGTCCTCTTTTTTCGGGAAAATTTTTCCCATAAAAAGAGGACTTTTCTATTGAAGTGTCGAAATGTATTAGCAAAAGCCGTAATTTGCCAATAAGGAGGCGATTCCGATGAAAGAGTACAGTAGTGATAAAATTAGAAACGTTGCTGTTGTTTCCCACGATGGTGCTGGTAAAACAGCTCTTGTTGAATCCTTGTTGTTAACCTCTGGTGCGGTTGATTTCGTAGGTAAAGGCCAAGATAATAAACATATCATGGACTTTGAACCGGAAGAAATTAAACGTAACGTAACTATCCAGTTGGGCATGGCTCCATGTGAGTGGCATGACCATAAGGTTAACTTCGTAGACACTCCAGGTTACAATGAATTCCATGGTGAAGTTCGTGCTGCTTTGCGTGCGTGTGATGGTATGTTAATGGTACTATCCGCCACATCTGGTGTAGAAACTGACACAGTTCGCGCATGGGATTATGCCGTTGAGTTACAAATGCCACGTATGGCATTTATCAATAAAATGGATGTGGATGGTGCCGACTTCTTCGGTACTATTGAAAGAATGCGGGAATTATTTGGCAAAGGCATCATGCCATTGCAGATTCCTATCGGTGAAGGCGCCAACTTTGAAGGCGTCGTAGACGTAGCAAAAATGACTGCGTTTACTTATAAGGACGGCCAACCAACTGAAATCGCTGTACCAGCTCACCTTATCGAAAAGGCTCAAGAAATTCGGGAAATGACCGTAGAAGCCGCGGCTGAAGGTAGCGATGAATTGTTGGAAAAATATTTAGAAGGCGAAGAATTATCCTTAGATGAAATTCGCCAAGGCTTGCGTGAAGGTATGATTAGTGGCCGTGTGTGCCCAATCATGTGTGGTAGTGCCACATCTCGTATTGGCTTAGATCAAGTATTGGATCGTATGATCCGTTACATGCCAGATGCAACTAAAAAGGTTATGACCGCAACTGATGCAGAAACTGGCGAACAACGGGCAATACATGTAGATAAACCATTAACTGCATTCGTATTCAAAACGTTGTTAGACCCATTCGCAGGCAAACAAAGCTTTGTACGTATCTTCTCTGGTGAACTCAAAGAAGGCGATCGCCTCTTTGATGTAAATCAAGGCGTAGAAGAAAAATGGGGCAAGATGGTTACCCTTATCGGGAAGCAACAAATCCCTGTATCCACTGCTAAAGCTGGCGATATCGTAGTGATACCGAAATTGGCTAATGCTAAGACGGGGGATACATTAACTGCTCCTGACTTTAAAGTAACATACGATGCTATCCGCTTCCCTCAACCTCTATACACAGTGGCTATGGAGCCAGTGAAAAAAGGTGAGGAGGAAAAATTAGCTAGTGCTGTTCTTAAGGTAGCAGAAGAAGATCCTACTTGCGTAGTAGTGAAAAATGCTGAGGCCCGCCAATTACAAGTCGATTGTATGGGCGAGGTACATCTCGAGCATATTCTCAATAAAATGGACCGCAAATACGGCGTACAAGCTAAACTTGTGACTCCATATATTCCATACCGCGAAACTATCAAAGGCTCCGCTGAAACCGAGTCTAAATATAAAAAACAAAGTGGCGGTCATGGTCAATATGGTCACGTTAAGATTCAAGTGGACCCATTATACGATGGAAGCGAATTTGCATTCGTAGACAAAATCTTTGGTGGTGCTGTACCTAAACAATACATACCAGCAGTGGAAAAGGGTGCCAAAGAAACCCTAGATAAAGGCTTAATTGCGGGATATCCTATGATTGGCGTGCAAGTGACACTCTTGGATGGATCTTACCATAGTGTAGACTCCTCAGAGTTAGCATTTAAAGTAGCTACGTCACAGGCTATCAAGGATGTAATTCCTAAGGCGAAACCAGTCCTATTAGAACCAATCTATGAAGTTAACGTGTTTGCACCAGATGCTTTCATGGGCGACATCATGGGTGATTTAAATAGCCGTCGAGGTCGTGTATTAGGCATGGAACAAAGTGAAAGAACAGGTATTTCTGTTGTTAAAGCTCAAGTACCATTGGCTGAAATGGCCGATTATGTGACTGCATTGCGCTCTATCACTCAAGGACAAGGCGTATTTAACCGTCAGTTCCATACTTATGAAGAGGTTCCACATAAGCAAGCGGAAGAAATTATCGCTGCTCATAAAACTCAAGAATAATGTAAGACCATGTCCACGTACTGTATGTAATACAGTTAGAATCACTACAACTGAATAGACAATTGCATATTGTAACAACTTCATATGTAAAATTTCATAGTATAACAATTGACGAAAGTCATAAATCTGAATAGTATTTTACACTGGCCCTCCATATATGTAGCGTATGGAGGGCTTTTACTATGAAATAGATTAGAATAGCCCTCAATGGTCTTTGATTACTGGTATGTACCGCTGTAGTAGAAATAATAGAATTGCTAGTCCTTTATGTATATATGTGCTAACATAGAGGGTAAATATAATTACAACCGTGTGCTTACTATATAAATAGATAGTGTGAAAGGATCGTATATGTTTTTCTCTAGTATTGCTGCAGATTACACAAAAATGGGATATCCTAAAGCCATCGTACGGGCTTTGGATTTCTTAAAAAATACAGATTTGAAAGCATTGCCTGGTGGTCGTCATGCCATTGAAGGGGACATGATGTACGCCAATGTAGACGATGTAGAAACAAAATTATTTGAAACTACAAAACCTGAGTCTCATCGCAACTATGTAGATATTCAATTCATGGTAGATGGGGAAGAAAATATGGGCTTTTTCGTAGATAAAGGCCTCGTAAAGCCTGTGGAGTCTTATCCAGATCGTGATTGCTATTTCTACCCAAACGAAGCTGTCGATGAAGGCCAAATCCACTGTCCAGAAGGGTACTATACAGTATTCTTCCCATCCGATATCCATCGCCCGCTACTTGCTGTAAACGATAAGCCTATTAAAATCCGTAAGGTCGTTGTGAAGGTTCACGTATCCCTGCTCGGTGAGTAGTATGAAGCGATATGAAATTATAGGTGTTTTACTAACCCTATTAGGTGCGGTTCTATGGGGCGTATCAGGTACATCAGTACAGTTTCTAAGCAATTTTAGGGATATGAACTTAGAATGGCTAGTCACCATGCGATTAATTACAGCTGGGCTATTGACTGTGCTCTATGCTTGGTTTAAATATGGTAATTCCATCTTTAATGTCTTTCGTAGTTTGAAAGATACAGTAGGTTTAATCATTTTTGGCGTATTTGGCATGGCCTTATGCCAATATACATACTTTAAATCTATTGCCTTAGCTGGAGCTGGTATTGCAACGGTACTACAATACTTGGCGCCGTCTATGATTATTATTTATTTGCTAGTTCGTTACGGTAAACGTCCGTCTAAAGGCGAGATTATTTCTGTTATACTTGCATTAGTAGGCACAATATGCCTGCTGGGGAACGACGGCTTATCTATTGAAAGCTTCCCGCTCGCGGTGCTTGTATGGGGGCTACTATCTGCTGTAGGTGTCGCTGTATATAGTCTTTCTCCTGTGGATTTACTATATAAATATGGAACCTTGCCGATTGTAGGCTTTGGTATGCTCCTTAGTGGTATTGTTGCTGCCATATTGTTCCATCAACCTAATTCGTATGCGATGTGGGATGTATGGACCGTTATTGGTTGTTTCAATGTTGTCTTTCTTGGGACCATCGTATCCTTTAATGCTTACTTGGAAGGCGTTAAACGAATAGGTGCGGTGCCAGGCTCCATCTTGTCATCTATTGAACCGATTTCCGCGGCTTTCTTTGGATGGGCTTTTTTAGACAATCAATTTAGTCTATTAGGGCTAATTGGCATGGCCATGATTATTGCCACTGTTATTATTATTGCTTTAGAAAAACGTAAATAATCTATAGATGATTGATTTAGGTTAGCCTATACTGATTTAAACATATCTATAATTTAATGTTAGAGGTTTCATCTCTGCGTATTGCAGAGGTTGGGGCCTCTTTGCTATTATGATACATATTGTGAAAGTATTCGTCATGGAGGGACGTATGGAGGAAAAACAATGGAAGGGCATGGGCCTTGCCATTATGGGAGCTCTGTTTTGGGGGCTTTCAGGCACATCTGTACAATTTCTTGAAAATGCAAAGCACATCAATGTGGAGTGGTTACTAGAGGCGCGCTTGCTTATAGCAGGGATCTTAACCATTGTATTAGCCTATGTACAAGAGGGGAAGCGTGTTTTCTCTATCTTTAAAGAGCCGAAAGACATAGGAAAGCTACTGATTTTTGGCATATTAGGGATTGCCATGGTGCAGTATGCGTACTTTAGAGCCATCGCTATTTCAGGGGTTGGGGTGGCTACAGTGCTTCAATATGTAGCACCGACGATGATTATTATTTACCTATTTTTACGGTATTTTAAAAAGCCATCTATACCAGAGCTATTTTGTATTTTGCTTGCTATGGTTGGTACCATTTGTATTGTTATGCAAGAGGGCTTAGATATGTCGTCCTTCAATGAAGAAGCCTTGTTCTGGGGTCTCGTATCGGCGGCCAGTATTTGTATTTATACATTACAGCCCATTGAGCTTTTAAAAACATATGGCACTACGTCTGTAGTTGGTTTTGCTATGTTTATTTGCGGTATCTTGTCTGTTGCTATGTTCCAACAAGTTGAGTCTGAAGCTATTTGGGATGGTATGACGTGGCTGGGGTTATTTGCCATCATCATACTTGGTACAGTGGTATCCTTTAATGCCTATATGGAAGGGGTAAAACTCATTGGGGCTGTACAAGGTTCTATACTTTCATCCTTAGAACCAATATCCGCTGCCTTATTTGGGTGGGTACTTCTCGGGAATGAATTTACCCTCATCGGTATCTTTGGCATGATCTGTATTATTGCTACTGTGTTTATCATTGCTTGGGATCGTCAACGACAAATTAAACGAGAAGTACTAAAAAAATTAAATAAAGAGGAAATCGTGTGATCTGCGTATGTATGCTTTTTTATTTCTAAAAACCTCAATATAAGTTATAATATATACAAGAATAATTATTGATGTATATAGAAATTTATAGTGCTGTGTATATCATCTTATTGGTTGACTATTTAATTAGCTATTTGTGTAGCTCTTCATATAGTTGAAGTATAGGTATCTATTGTATTTTAGGAGGTAAGTATGTCTGTAAAAGATTTCGTACAAAAACGCCGTGAAGCATTAATTGAATTGCGCCGTGATTTTCATAAGTATCCTGAAACTGCTTGGTTAGAATATCGTTCTGCTGCTAAGATCGCGGCAACGCTCATTTCCTTGGGCTATGATGTAGCGTTAGGCGAAGAAGTTCTTGATTTGGATTCTCGTATGGGCTTGCCTAGCAAGGATGTTATGAGTGCTGCTATGGCTCGTGCCATCGATGAAGGTGCTAATCCAGAGCTAGTAGAAAAATTGGGCTTTGGTAAAACAGCGATTGTAGCAACTATGAAGTTCAGTGATCAAGGTCCTGTAGTGGCATTCCGTGTAGATATGGACTCTAATGATGTTATCGAATCTAAAGAGTCTGACCATGCACCGGTTAAGGGTGGCTATCGCTCTTGTCATGATAAAGCGATGCATGCTTGTGGTCATGATGCACATATGGCAATGGGTCTTGGTCTTGCCGAATATGTAGCAGAGCATAAAGATCAATTCAAAGGTACTCTTAAATTAATCTTCCAACCAGCAGAGGAAGGCGTGCGCGGTGCTAAAGCAATGGTTAACGCCGGCGTAGTAGATGATGTAGACTACATGTTCGGTTTGCACATTGGCTTCAATGAAAATTATGCAAATTGCTTTGCTTGTAGTAACCATGGCTTCTTGGCTACTACTAAACTAGATGCGGTATTCCACGGTTATGCTGCTCATGCTGGTAGCTCTCCAGAGAAAGCGAAAAATGCAATGCTTGCAGGTTGTACAGCAGTGCTTAATTTACAAGCTATTGCTCGCCACGGTAAAGGTGCTTCTCGTATGAACGTTGGCATTTTTGAAAGTGGTACTGGCCGTAATGTAACACCAGATACAGCAGTTCTTAAATTAGAAACTCGTGGGGCTACTACAGAAATCAATGATTACGTAATCGGCCGTGCAGAAACGATTATCAAAGCCGCTGCAGAAATGCACGACTGCTCCTATGAAATTACAAAACAAGGTGAAACTCCATCTTGTCGTATGAGCGATGAATTGGCTCCTGAAATCCAATCTATTATTAAGCCTCTTGGTATCTTTAGAGACGTTCCATTAGATTATAGTGGCGGTGGTAGTGAAGACTGTGCATACTTCTTGAATCGCGTAATTAGCCGAGGTGGCATGGGTACATATATGTTAGTAGGCTCTGCTATCAAAGCTCCACATCACAACCCACTCTTTGATATCGATGAAGAAGATATGCTTAATGGTGTTATTGCATTAGGAACTATTGCAGCTCACTATTTGAAATAATATAGATTGTGAGGTTTGTTATGATTCAACGGGATCGCTTAGTTAACGATTTTGAAGCTATGTCGCAGTTTACTGCATCTGGTGAAGGCATTAATCGCCTTGCTTTCACCGATGCAGACTGGGCAGGCCGCCAATATATTATAGACCGCATGGTTGACGCAGGCTTAACTGTAGAAACAGACGGTTTTGGAAATGTCATTGGCTATAAGGTTGGTAAGAATCCTGACTTGCCTGTTGTTATGGTTGGTTCTCATACGGACAGTGTGCCGAATGGTGGCAATTATGACGGCGTGGTCGGCGTGTTATCCGCCATTGAATCCGTGCGTAGCATGAATGATGATGGTTTTGAACACGATCATACAATTGCTGTTGTGTCCTTTATGTGTGAAGAGTCCGGACGCTTTGGGGATTCTACATTAGGTAGTAAGGCGATGCGCGGTGAGTTGACAGTACAAGACTTACATCGATTAAGAGATAAACAAGGTACTTCCTTATACGAGGTTTTGAAAGGTCGCAATTTAAATCCAGATGAAATTGAACAGGTGGAATACAAGCGACCTGTAAAATCTTTTACAGAAATTCACATCGAGCAAGGTAAGGTGCTAGAGCACGAACAGAAACGTATTGGTATTGTCACTGGGATTGCAGCACCAGAACGGTTTTATGTGACCATTCGTGGTAATGCTGATCATAGCGGTGCTACACCAATGAACTTGCGCCATGATGCGCTCTGCGGAGCATCCAAAATTATCCTTGGCATCGAGGAAATCGCCGCTATGCAGGAGGAGCCACCAGTAGTAGGCACCGTCGGTATAGTAGAGGTTACACCGGGGGCGATGAACGTCATTCCTGGCGTGGTGAAATTAGGCGTAGATATCCGTAGTATCTCTGAGGTTGCCCGCAACTCGGTAGTGACATTAATTAAAGAATTTATCGATGTTACGGCAGAAAAACGTGGCTTATCTTATACGATTGAACCTGTTGCACAAGATCATCCGGTAGCGATGCATCCTGCTATGATTAGAGAAATCGAAGAGGTTGTTACATCATTAGGCGTAGAATATATGGCGCTACCGAGCGGTGCTGGTCACGATGCCATGCACTGGGCTGATGATGTGCCAACGGGAATGATCTTTATTCCATGCCTTGGGGGTATCAGTCATAATCCGGCGGAATTTGCTGAAATGGATGATATTGTAACGGGCGCAGAGGTCCTTGATAAAGTGCTTAGAAAGCTTAGTTTGGAAGACACAAAACTTGTATAGTGTGTAGCATGGTTTTGTGAGATATTTTGTGTAAAACAGTAGAAATGATTGACTTTGTTTCTACTGTTTTTACATATAGGAGAAAATATAATATGGTTATTGCAGGTATTGTTATCGTAGTAGCGACCTTCATCGCTATTATTAAAAAGTTTGAAACGCGGCTCGTGTTATTACTATCGGGCCTATTGATGTGTTTTATTGGTGGTAATCTAGGGGCAGGTACGACGGCTTTTGTAAAAGAACTGACAAACCCAGGTCTTGTACCGACGATTTGTACTGTTCTTGGGTTTAGTTATGTTATGGAATACACAAAATGTACGGAGCATATGGTGTATTTCATCTCTGCTGGCCTTAAAAAGATGACTAAGATCATCATCCCTGGCGCCGTTATTATTACGTTCTTAATCAACATTGCGTTGCCTACAGCGGCAGGCTGTGCGGCAGCGGTTGGTGCGCTCTTAATCCCAGCTCTTATTCGCTCTGGTGTACATCCGGCAATGGCTGGTTCTGCTATCTTCCTAGGCACGTGGGGTAGCTCCTTGAGCCCAGGCCTTATGTTTAACCCTCAAGTAGCGCAACTAGCAGGTGTAGATGTAATGACAGTTATTGCGAGCTTCTCCATGCAAGCCATGATTGGCATCGTAGTAGCTGCAATCTTACTAAATATCGTAGCTATCGTTAAAAAAGAGCATACAGGGTATGTGATGAAACATAATTCTACTGAGGACAGTAAAGAGTTTAAAGTAAATTATTTCTACGCTATTATTCCTATTATTCCGCTTGTATTGCTTGTATTAGGCAGTAAACAAGTGGCCGTAATTCCTGAGGTTTCCGTTCCTGTATCTATGCTCATTGGTACAGCGATTGGTATTGTAGCGGTTCGCCCTAATGTAACAGAAGCGGTGAAGAAGTTCTTCCGCGGTACTGGCGATGGTATGTGTGATGTAGTAGGTCTTATGGCTGCTGCGGCATGTTTCACAGCTGGTATGCAACTTATCGGTCTTACTAATGCTCTTATTGATGGCATGAAGAACTCTCAACAAATCGCTCAAATCGGTGCGGCCTTTGGTCCATTCTTGTTGGCTGTTATCTCTGGTTCCGGTAATGCGGCAGCCCTTGCCTTTAACGGTGCTGTAACACCACACGCAGCAGACTTTGGGTATGGCATTATGGAACTTGGCTCCATGGCGCAAATCGGTGCAGGTATCGGTCGTAGTATGAGTCCTGTAGCAGGTGCTGGTATTATCGTCGCTGGTATTGCTGGAATCAATCCTATGGAAATGGCAAAACGCAATGCGATACCATGTATCATTGCTACAGTTGTGATTATGCTATTGTTACTCTAATCCAAGATACGTGATTGTGTCATAGTAGAGAAATTATTTTTATAAAAGCTATTATATAAAAGAAAACCCGTCATGATTCTTGTCATGACGGGTTTTTTACATATACTGAGGTACAAGGTATAAGTAAAATTTATGGATGCTAAAGAAAAGAGCAATTTGTTTTTATTGCATTTCCATAATATATTATATGTATTAAAGGAATATATACTATACCTTTGTGTCAGCCCAGGTTTTCATAAATGAGTAAAAAGCCTGTACTGGCTTGGACTCAAGGGCACTGTTGCGGGTGTACATCCACGTATCACGAGTCATGATATGACCATCAAGATCCTTTAAGGTTTCCTTAAATAGGTTAGGGTAATCGTTGCCACAGCTTTGGGTAAGGATGGTAAAACCAAGTCCTTGGTTGACGAGCTTCATGCAGGTATCGATGTCGTTCACCTCGATGGTGCGCATCGGTGGTTGTGAGTAGTGAGAATACCACCAATCATCTATAGTTTGCTGTAAATTCGGATCTGTTTGATAGTGAATATAGGGCAGACGAGGTAAGTCCTCAACGGCACAAGGCGTTTTGTTAAAGAAGCAGAATGGTTCGGACCAAATATGTTCTTTAGACTCTGTCCAAGTGTGAGCACCGCGGATAATGGCAGCATGTAGGCGACCTTCAAGGAAGTCATGGTATAGCTTATAGCTAAGTCCCGTATACATGATGATATCAATGTGTGGATACGCCTCTTTAAAGGTCGATAAAATATGGGGAATGTGATACTTTGCGAATACATTTGAGCATCCTAGGTTTAATGTACCACGTGGTTCACTACCCATAGCTAATAGCTCTTGGCGCACCGAAGTATAGGAATTGAGCAAATCTTCGGCGTATCGCACAAGGCGTTGACCTTGATAGGTAAACTCTACGCCACGAGCTTGTCGGTTGATGATGGGACAGTTAAATTCCTTTTCTAATTTTTTTATTCGTTCACTCAATGCAGGTTGTGTCATAAATAGACGACGCGCCGCATAAGTAATATTATTTTCCTCTGCTAAGGTTTTTAAAATTGTACAATCTTTCGTGTCCATAAACTCTCCTTTACATATGTATTATTGTACTCTATCCCAAAGAGTTGGTACAGCTGAGAGACCGTTAGGGCTATACAGATTAGATATAACTAAAGACTAGTTTCAGATGAGGGATGCTAGATTTATATAGATTATTAAAGACTAGGTATTAGTAAGAGGAAGGGAACTTTTACCAATACACATGGTGAAAGTATAGTGTTTGTAAAGGTTTACACATGCCTGAAAGTAATAAAGGAGCAAGTCATGGTTGAGTTAATTTCAAATGGTGTATTTTTATATCACGGTACGGATATCGTTCCTGCAGATTCTAGTGCAGCCCTTGATCAGCAAGAAGTTTTTAATAAAGAGCGCGCCTATAAGGAAACGATGGCGTACCGTATTTTAATGGACCACCAACAACATGAAGGCGATCAAGATTTACGCATCAAATTTGATGCTTTAACATCTCACGATATTACCTATGTTGGTATTATTCAAACGGCTATTGCTAGTGGTCTAGATAAATTCCCAATCCCTTACATTTTGACAAACTGCCATAACAGTTTAGCCGCTGTAGGGGGCACAATTAACGAAGACGACCATGTATTTGGCTTATCTGCAGTACAACGCTTCGGCGGCGTCTATGTACCTCCTCATCTTGCAGTTATTCACCAATATATGCGTGAAACAATGGCAGGTTGCGGCAAAATGATCCTCGGTTCCGACAGCCATACTCGTTATGGTGCGCTTGGTACGATGGCGATTGGTGAAGGCGGTCCAGAGCTTGTAAAACAATTGCTCGGTCGCACCTACGATGTACAACGTCCAGAGGTTATCGCAATTTATCTCGATGGCAAACCTAAACACGGCGTAGGTCCACAAGACGTGGCTCTGGCTATTGAAAAAGCTGTATTTAAAAATGGCTTTGTAAAAAATAAAGTAATGGAATTTGTAGGCCCTGGTATTGAACACTTATCCATGGACTTCCGTAACGGCATCGATGTAATGACTACAGAGACTACATGCCTTACAACAATCTGGAGAACAGATAGCAATACGAAAGAGTTCTTAACACTTCATGGTCGCGGTGATGCGTACAAAGAGCTTAACCCTGGAGATGTGGCTTACTATGATGGCCTTGTAAAGGTTAATCTTGGCGAAGTGGAAAGCATGATTGCTATGCCATTCCATCCAAGTAATGTATATACTATTAAAGAAATTAATGAAGGCGGTCGCGATTTACTCGCAGAAATCGAACGTCAAGCAGTGGAGCAATTAGATAATAAATCCTTGTCCTTGCAATTGCCTGAAAAACACTTCGACGGCAAATTACACTTAGATCAAGGTATCATCGTAGGTTGTTCTGGTGGTTTGTATGAAAATATTATGCAAGCCGCAAATATCGTACGCGGTAAGAGCGTAGGCTCCGGCCGTTTTGCATTCAGCGTATATCCTTCTAGCCAGCCAATTTACTTAGAACTTATGAAAAATGGTGCCCTTGTAGACCTTATGAGCGCTGGTGCCATCGTGCGTACAGCCTTCTGTGGCCCTTGCTTCGGCGCAGGCGATACACCTAATAATACGGGACTCAGTGGTCGTCATGCGACACGTAACTTCCCGAATCGTGAAGGTTCTAAACCAGGGAATGGTCAGATTTCTTCCGTTGCACTTCTTGACTCCCGTTCCGTAGCAGCTACGGCTATTAACGGTGGTGCATTGACGGCGGCTACTGATATCGAATATGATGATGTGGTGCCAGCTTACCACTATGATGATAAACCTTATGAAAGCAAGGTATATAGTGGTTTCAATGAACCGAATAAAGATACTGAACTTGTGTATGGCCCATCCATTAAACCATGGCCTTCTATCGAAGAATTGACGCCAAATGTATTGCTCAAAGTAGTAGCTTATATCGATGATCCTGTAACAACTACAGATGAGTTGATTCCGTCTGGCGAAACATCTTCCTACCGCTCTGACCCATATGCATTGTCTGAATTTGCCTTGAGCCGTAAGGTTCCTGAATATGTAGGTCGTGCTAAAGCCGTTCGTGATTGGGAAAAATCTCGTCAAGAAGGTGAAAGCGCAGCGGATTTAGTAACTGCATATGAAGAGGTAAAACAAGCGCTTGGTCTTACAGAATCCGTAGAAGATATGGCTAAGTCTACAGCCGTTTCTAGTATGGTATATGCTAATCGCCCTGGCGATGGCTCCGCACGTGAGCAAGCAGCATCCTGTCAACGCGTATTGGGTGGCGGTGCTAATATTGCTATTGAATATGCTACAAAACGTTATCGCAGCAATGTTATTAACTGGGGCATGCTACCGTTCCTAACTAGCGAAGAAGACTCCAAAACTATGGCAGTAGGCGATTATGTTTATGTGCCAAATGTGCGTGACCAATTATTCTCTGACTCCGATGATTACAAAGCATATGTTATCAGCGGTGGCGTGAAGAAAGCAGAAATCACATTGCACTTAGGTCACCTTAGCGATGAAGAAAAAGATATTATCGCAGCAGGTTGTCTCATCAACTACTATGCAAATAGCAAAGCGTAAGTGGTGAGCATAAAGGAGTAAGTTATGAACGGGTATAAAGAAATTCCTGTTACCTATATGCGCGGCGGTACTAGCAAAGGGGCGTATCTGTTAAAAGATACGCTTCCAACTGACCAAGCTGCTCGGGATCGTATGATTTTAGATTTATATGGCTCTCCTGATGCGCGTCAAATTAATGGTATCGGTGGTGCTGATCCATTGACGAGCAAGGTGGCTATCGTAAACCCTTCTGACCGCGATGATGCGGATATCGACTACACCTTTGGCTATGTCGGTATCGCTGATGCGGTGGTAGATTACGAAGGTAATTGTGGCAATATTTCTGCTGGTGCAGGGGTATTTGCTATTATGGAAGGCTTTGTGAAAGCAGTAGAACCAGAAACAGTGGTTCGTATCTTTAACACAAATACAAATAAGGTTATTGAAGCGCACGTGCCAGTCCAAGAAGGCAAACCTGTTATTGACGGTGATTTTGCTATCGATGGCGTACCTGGTACAGGTGCTCGTATTACATTATATTTCTTGGAGCCTGGCGGTTCTAAGACAGGTAAGCTACTACCAACAGGCAATGTACAAGACACAATTACATTGTCTGATGGTCGCACAATCCAAGTCAGTCTCGTAGATGCAGCTAATCCAGCTGTATTTGTAAAGGCTACAGACCTTGGTTATGAAGGCACGGAGTTACCGGCTTTCACAGAAACGGATGGCGGTGTATTACTCAATACACTTGAAGATATTCGCACTACTGCAGCTGTAATGATGGGATTTGCTCCATCTAAAGAGGCTGCTAGTCCTGCAGTTCCAAAGGTATGCATGGTGTCCGCACCACAAACCTATGTGGCAAGCGATGGTCGAACTATCAAGGGGAATAGTATAGACATCGTGGCTCGTACAAAGGCACTCGCTGTAATGCATAAAGCGTATGCTGTTACAGGTGGTATTTGTACAGCTACAGCAGCGCTTATTACGGGGACTGTGGCGAACGAAGTAGTGAGCGAACGTGCTAAAGAAACGAATCAAGTTACTTTAGCGCATCCATCAGGGAAATTTGATTTCGAAATATGTTTAACCAAAGATAAGGGTTGGCATGTGGAGAAGGCGGGCGTCGCTAGAACAGCGCGACCGATCATGAAAGGCATAGCTTATGTAAAAGGAGAGTAAGAATGAATAAGCTACTTAAAATTGCAATTATGTTTGCCATTCCTCTGGCAATGTGGTTCATTACACCACCAGAAGGTTTGAGCGTTGGAGCTTGGCGACTGCTAGGTTTCTATTTAATGGCTATCGTTGGTCTTGTTGTTAAACCTTGGCCAGCACCAATTATCTTGTTATTATCTATTGCAGGTTCTGCAATTTTCTTGAATGCTACGAAAAACGTATTGTCTGGTTATGCATCTACCACAGTATGGTTAGTATTCTCTGCGTTCTCCCTCAGTGTGGCGTTCGTAAAAACAGGCCTTGGCCGTCGTATTGCGTACCTATTGATTAAATCCTTAGGTCACACTACATTGCGTCTTGGCTATGTAACTGCTTTATTAGATCTTATTATTTCCCCAGTAACACCTTCCAACACAGCACGTTGTGGCGGTATCGTGTTCCCAATCATGAACTCTGTAGCAAAAGCGTTAGGTTCTGAGCCTGGTGAAAGCGCTAAAAAAGCTGGTTCTTACCTCATGGTTAACACATACATGGTAACTAAGGTAACAAGCTTGATGTTCGCTACAGCAATGGCACCAAACTTATTGGCTGCTGACTACATGAACAAAATCCTCGGTGTAGATATTAACTGGGGCCTTTGGGCATTAGCACTCGTAGTACCAGGTCTTGTAATGCTTCTCATTACACCTGCTTTGGTATACTACTTAGACAAACCATCTATTCAACACATCGACTCTCATGCGATTGCTGATGAAGGTTTGAAAGAACTTGGACCTATGTCTGGTCGCGAGAAATCTCTTATTGCTATCTTTATTCTTGCCTTAGTTGGCTGGGCGTTGCCTTCCATCTTGACGCAAGGCTTTGGCATTAAATTCTCCCTTGATGCAACAGCAGTAGCTATCGTAGCCATGGTAGCAGCGCTTGTAACAGGCGTAATCAAATGGGAAGATATGCTTGAATCCAAAGGTGCTTGGAACACATTGATCTGGTTCGGTGGTATCATCGGTATGTCCAGTGCGTTGTCCAAGGTTAAATTCTTTGAATGGTTAGCTGACTTTATGGGGACACACTTCAACTTCGGCGACAACCCGATGTTGGCTCTTATTATCATCGGCGCTATCAGTATCGCTGTTCGTTACTTGTTCGCTTCTGGTAGTGCGTATGTAGTTGCAATGCTTCCAGTATTTCTTACTGTAGGTAAAGTAGCGGGTGTAAACCCAATGGCGTTGTCCTTGTTACTAGCTGCTACAAACTCCTACGGTGGTGCGTTGACTCACTACGGCGGTGCAGCGGCTCCAATCGTATTCGGTGCTGGTTACAACACAGTTAAAAGCTGGTGGATTATCGGTGGTATCTTCGCTATCATGTGCTTCATCGTAAACCTTACAGTGGGCTACGCATGGTGGGAAATTCTTGGTATCCTATAATACCTAACTAGAGACAATAGTTATTCTATACATATAGAATGATCATCCCCTAGATAGTGAAAGTTTCTATACTTTTACAAACAACATAATAAAAGAGCTGTTTCGGAATCAGTACACACACATCTGAGTTCTGAGAACAGCTCTTTTTATTTGTTTATATAGTTTCTTTAATGCATTTGCACTATTTTCGTTGTATTACGGCATTACTTTAGTTTTAACGCAACCCATAGTGCAGCGCCGATAAAGGTAAGGCTACATGCCCAGAAAAGGGTTGTGAAGCCAAATTGAGCGGCTACAATGGAACCACCAAAGGAGCCTAGAAAGTAACCCATAGACAAACAAGACTGATTGTACGAGAATATTTGTCCCGTATATTCCTTAGGTGTTTTTGATGCTAAATAGGTATTGAGCGCAGGTAACATACCACCTAGCCCAAAACCTTGCAAGAAACGGATAAACCCAAGTACATACACAGAGTCCACATAGGCTTGCGGTATATTGAGTAGACCTACATAGATCATCGAGTAGATGAGCACCTTTCTAGGGCCTATACGGTCTACTAATTTCCCGAGTGGAGAGCTACTAAAGAATTGGGCGATACCCATGGCAGAGAACACAGCACCAGAAATAAAGGCTATATTTTCCGTATTGCTTGGTAGCATTCCTTTAATGTAAACCGTCATAATGGGGGAGATGGCGGTAACCGAAATGGCATACAGGAAGGAGGTTGCAGATAAAGCGACTAAACTAGAAAACTCAGGTAAGTGAGTTTTTAGATTTCTAAAGGTTTGCTTCTCAACAAGTGGCTTTGGAACATAGTTTTCATGTACCAGCATTGCCGTCAAGCCAAAAGAGATAAGCATAAGGGCCCCGATGATAAAGAAGTCATTTCGAATACCTACTACATCACTGAGATACCCTCCTACAAGCGGACCGGCTAGTGAGCCTGCAAGGCTAAAGGATCCTATAATCCCTAGAGCCCAACCTGTATGGTTTTGCGGTGTTTCTGACGCGATAAGTGTTACCGATGCGGGGTAAAAACCGCTTACTAACCCTTGCAATGTACGAACGAGGAACACACCTTCTGGTGTAGTCTGAAAGCCCAATAATATACTACATATAGCCATACCAAGACTAGAGCGTATGAGGGTAATCTTACGTCCCTTACGGTCTGCTAATCGGCCCCAGAAGGGAGCTGCTAAGCAGACAATGAGGAAGGTGATGCCCATGGAGGCACCGGACCATTGTGCTATCGATCCTGTATCGCTTAAGCCCATTTCATGGAAGTATAGAGGAAGAATAGGGCTTACCTGACTAACCCCGAGGGACATGAAGAATATGCAGAATGCGCAAATGTACACCGTTCGTTTCCACGTTTCCAAAGTATCCCTCCTTTAGTCTTTCTTTTTAACTTCTTCCCAATCGCTTAAGTCCGGCAGTTTATTGCTTGTTATAGATTCTTGAATCCAGTAGTTAATAGAGGTTAAGTTGCTAGAATCCCGTTCAAAGCCATATACGATCTCGTCTCCTATGTCGTCTTCTGTAGTGATATAGAGGCGAATGTGTAAGTTTTTACCTTTTCCGCGCTCGATGAAGTAGCTAATACCCGGATCGTCGAGGTTGGATGGGCGAACCGCAATGATATCGTACGTGCCATTGGCTACGCCTTCTAAGGCATCCTTAATCATTTGATTGGAAAGTTCATATTGATTGAGGTAGAAAATATCGTTGTCGCAAGTTAATACATATTCTCGAGGTGGCGTAGTATTTTTGTACTGTTTCTCCCAGCTTTCATCAATCACAGGCAATGTAGCATGATCATAGAATTCTTTAATTAAACGGAGACCTTCAGAAATAGACATCTCCTTAAAGTCTCTTATTTCATATATCGTAGGCTCCAAGGTTTCATCACATTCCGCAGGATCCTCGCTGTAGCCGTATAAATAGATATTACAAGTGTTCTTATCTTCATTGTGGAACATAACGATACTGTATACATCGTAAATTACGTTTTCTATGGATTGGCGATTATCGTAGATGATAAAACTGAGGTATTTTTGTGTATCCCATTCGCGTTCGATGAACGGCCAGTCGTATTTATTGGTACGCCAACCAGTAGTAGAGTCCTCGAAAATTTCTAATACATCTACGGAGTTTTGAGGCCATGCAGGTGGCATAGGATTACACGTTGTAGAAGATTGCGTTATCCCTTCTTTGTACTGATAATGTCCATCAACGAGTTCAAAGGCTTCTAATCGCTCAGATGCTTCGTCAGGAATTGCCAACGGCTCACCAGTGCCTAACCAATTATCGTTTCTTGTGTTGAGACGATTGATGCTTTCACGAGCATGCTCGTAGAACGTAACGGCTTGGTCTAAATCGGGTTCTTTTGTAATGGCACCAATTTCGTAGCAATAGCCGGCTGCTAGTTGCCATAGATGGTCCGCATAGTCATAACTACCGTATCTATCGAAACATTTACTAGCCTGATTGACGCACTCTATGGCGGTTCTTATAGCAGGGGTATTACCTTTTTTGAAAGTAAATACATAAGCTAGATACGGCCAAATAGCATCGAGAGTGTAAATAGCTGGCTGTTGTAATAAGTGAGCGATGCGAGACCAGTCTTGGGACTGACCATCGACATTCAAGGTGCGAAGAATGATGGCTTGCATTGTAGCATAAGCGTGGTCGTTAAAGTCTAAATAATCTGGGCTTATAGCAGCACGCTCGTAGTATCTGAGGGCCTTTTGAATATTCTGAGGGATTCTTTTGTTAGACTCACAAGGTTTTGCATAGTACTCGGCAGCTTCACGCAAACACATGCCATTATTCATGGCGGCACCGCGCTCAAAATATTCGAGCGCTCGTTCATGCTCCCCGCGAGACTTACAAATATCGCCAGCTAAATACATCATGAGAGGCAAACCTGCTGCAGCCCCTTCAAAAATGACTTGTTCTTCCATGTTACTATTATTTTGCTCTACATAGGTAATGCGCAAGTTGCGGTATGCAATAACAAGGCCTGCTTCGGCGGATTTACGCAACCATTGCTGAGCAATGGCCGTTATTTTATTTGCGAATCTACGTTGATCTGCTTGGGCAAACAAGCCTTTTAAGAAACGGACAAAGGTAGATGGTTCACCTTCATTAGCCACCTTTTGAGCCGATGGTAAGATGTGGTAATCCCCCCATTGGAATACATTGGCAATGGCGTAGGCGCAGTAAGAACAACCCTTTTGGGCGCCTTCATAGACGCGCTGGAAGGCTTGGTCCTTTGTCATAGGCAATTCTTTTTCAATAGTTGGTGTAAGGGCACCAGAGGTACGCATAGCCTGTAAAATAGCGATGGCACTGCCTTTGCGAATAGCCGTATGTAAATAACTATACGCCTTTGTGTCATCCTCAGGAAAACCTGCTTCAATCCAGGTGAACTGAGGGCCAGAATAGACGCGCGCCAAAATAGCATACACATCGCCAATACCAGGAATCTTTTGGCCTTCCTCGTCAAGTTTCACAAGGGCGTCAAGCTCAGCCTTACCCTCCCAAGCGATATCTTTATTACATTGATGGAATATTTTATTGAAAGACTGCTGTATTTGATCAGTAAAATAAAAACTCATGCTCTCTCCTCCGCATAATAATCAGTAGAAGCTGATAACATATGTAGTTTCAGTATACTATTAGTGTTTAGAGGAACACAATATAAATATTCTGAATTTGGAGGGACTAGAGAAATCAGTAATTGGATTATATATGGGTATTAGGTGATGAACAAATGTAAGGATAAGGTGAAAGTTGAGATTTTTCTTGACTTTCATTCTATAGAAACATTATAATCAGATTATAATTTTATACTCGCCTAAAAGAAACCGATGAGGTGGAGATAAAAATAGGAAATGCACTCACAGAGAGCGGGATTAGCTGAGAACCCGTAGTACGCAGCTTATTAAATGGACCACCGAGGGCGCATGGAAAAGAATGAATTTCATTCCTAGTATGGTGCGACGTCACACGAGCGTTAGTCGTGAGGGATATGTTAGTATCCTGCGAAAGGGGAATGCGTTGCATTCAAACAAGGTGGTACCGCGATTTATAGCATAATACAAGTATTTTCTAATACTCTTGTAAAAATAGAACTATAGACTCGTCCTTGACGTTACATTGTCATGGGCGAGTTTTTTTATTGGCAAACGCCAGATGGAGGTTCTCATGATTTTCCCTAGTCTTGACCGTGTGAAAGCTATCGCACCGGGCTACGATATCGTGCCTGTATATATGGAAATTTTATCCGACGTACGCACACCGATTAGTGTGTTGAAAGCATTAAAACAAGTGAGCAGTCATACGTACTTGCTTGAAAGTGCGGATAATAGTAATCATTGGGGCCGTTACTCCTTCTTGGGATACGATCCTAAGATTGAGCTCTTCTGCAAAAATCATCAAATGACTATCAAAGACGGTACAACGCGTACCTTTGAATGCTCTGACCCAGCTGCAGAAATTCGCAATGTTTTGAGCCAATACAAAAGCCCTCGCTTAGAAGAATTACCAACCTTTACAGGTGGCTTTGTAGGGTACTTTGCTTGTGAATATATCCGCTACATCGAGCCTACTCTCGATTTCCCAACGCCAGATGATGACTCTGCGATGGTAAACGATGTAGACCTTATGCTCTTTGATAAGGTAATCGCCTTTGACCATTACAAAAATAAAATCTACTTAATTGCTAACATCAGTACAAACGATTTAGAACGCAACTACAACAAGGCTGAGCTTGAACTTAAAGCATTAGCTGATCTCGTAGTAAATGGTAAAGAGGCGGACATTCCAAAAGGCATTCTTAAAACAGAGTTTACCTCTGAGTTTACAAAGGACGAGTTTGAAGCAGTTGTTAAAAAGACACAGCACTACATCAAGGAAGGGGATATCTTCCAATGTGTTGTATCTAACCGTCGTGAAGCTGAGTTTGAAGGTAGCTTATTAAATGCATACCGCGTATTGCGTACGTTGAATCCATCTCCATATATGTTCTACTTATCTGGTGGCGATGTAGAGCTTACAGGTGCCTCTCCAGAAACATTGGTAAAATTGACGGACGGCAAAATGTATACCTTCCCAATTGCAGGCACTATGCGCCGCGGTAAAAACGAAGCAGAGGACCTCGCTATTGAGGAAAAACTCATCAATGACGAAAAAGAGTTGGCTGAACATAACATGCTCGTTGACCTTGGCCGTAACGACTTAGGTAAAATTTCTAAATTTGGTTCCGTAAAAGTAGAGGCGTTACACATGTTGCAACGTTTCTCCCATGTCATTCACATTACATCTACTGTAAGCGGTGACATTCAAGACGGTAAAGATGCACTCGATGCTATCGGTGCTACATTGCCAGCTGGTACATTGTCCGGGGCTCCTAAGATTCGTGCCATCGAGATTTTACATGAACTTGAAAAAAGCCCGCGTGGTGTATACGGCGGCGCTGTAGGTTATATCGATTTCTCCGGTAACATGGACGTATGTATCGGCATCCGAATGGCTATGAATAAAGGTGGTAAGGTCTATGTTCGCGCTGGTGCAGGTATCGTTCGAGATAGTGTTCCTGCTAGTGAATATAACGAAACTTTGATGAAAGGCCAATCCATGATTTCCGCAATTACAGATGCACAGGAGGTAGAATAATGGTACTCCTTATAGATAATTACGATAGCTTCTCCTTTAATTTATACCAATTAGTAGGCTCTATCGATCCAGATATTAAAGTCATCCGTAGCGATGAATTAACAGTTGAAGAAATCCGAGCTTTGAAACCAGACTATGTGATACTTTCACCAGGACCTGGCAGACCAGCTGATGCGGGCGTATACGAAGACCTATTGCGCGAATGCAAAGGTGAATTCCCAATCCTCGGCGTATGCCTTGGTCACCAAGCCATCGGCGAAGTATTCGGTGGCACCGTATCTTACGCAAAACAAGTGATGCACGGTAAACAAAGCGTAGCCAAACAAGTACACCCATCCAAAATCCTTAAAGGCGTACCAGAACAATTCGAAGTGGCACGCTACCACTCCTTGGCGATTGTAGACGAAACAATCCCAAGCGAACTTATCGTTACATCCGTTACAGACGACGGCGAAGTAATGAGCGTAGAACACAAAGACTACCCAATCTACGGCGTGCAATTCCATCCGGAATCCATCATGACACCAAACGGGGAACAAATGATTCGCAATTTCTTAGAAAAATAAACTATAGTCTAATTTATGTATCGATGGGCCATTCCTAGGTTCTAGAACGATAGGGCGGAAATAAGGTCTCTCGGAACTCCAAGTGGCTACCACCCCACTACGTGGGGCCGCCAAGTCGTTCCTTAAGACCTTATTTCCTGCCAACATAATCTTGGCAATACCTATAATAGCCCCTCTACAATACATATATCAAACAGCAACTATATTTTTCTAAAGAAATATACGAACCAGAATCCCTAATATAAGAAAAAGGTGGTGCTATGCACCACCTTTCCTACCCCCTATAAAGGAATGACCTGTGCGTTACTCCATATAATGCGCAGGATCATTTGATAATAGTTTGTTTGAGGGATGTCTATTAAATTGGTATGATTTTTAGCTGATAGGTGCGATTGGGTTATGTACGAAGCCGACTTGGCGCCCCGCATAGCGGGGGGTGGCCTCTTGGAGGCTGAGGGCATGACCCAATCGGTACCGACTAGGTAGATATGGTATCAATTTAATAGATATCCTCAAAAGGAGATATAAAATGATTAAAGACGCATTATATGCAGTAACGCATGGTCAAGATTTATCCTACGACCTTGCTAAAGATACAATGAACAAGATTATGAGCGGCGAGGTATCCGAGGTTCCTATGGCTGGTTTCTTGTGCGCTCTTGCGGCGAAAGGCCCTACTGTAGATGAGGTTACGGCGTTCGCTGAGGTTATGCGCGAGAAAGCAGGTTCTGTGCCTCATGAAGGTACTGTTGTGGAAATCGTAGGTACTGGTGGCGACGAAGCGAATACGTTCAACATTTCTACTACGTCTGGCTTTATCATTTCTGCTGCAGGAATTCCTGTAGCAAAACATGGTAACCGCAGTGTATCCAGTAAATGTGGCGCTGCTGACTTGATTGAAGCATTAGGCGCTAAATTAGAGCTTAATGGAGAACAAAATGAGGCAGTTCTCAATAAAGCCAATATGTGCTTCATGTTTGCTCCTGTATACCACCAAGCTATGAAATATGCTGGTCCTGTACGTAAGTCATTAGGCGTTCGTACAGTATTCAACATCCTCGGACCTTTGGCAAATCCAGCAGGTGCTACAGTAGAGTTGATGGGCGTGTACGATAAATCTTTAGTAGAACCATTGGCTCGTGTATTGGCTAACCTTGGCGTTAAACGCGGTGCTGTAGTACATGGCTTCGACGGTCTTGATGAAATTACGGCTACCAATAAAACGTATGTATGCGAAATTAATAATGGCACTTTCACAAGCTACGAATTCGATCCTAAGGACTATGGTTTCGAATACGCTGATAAAACTGAGCTTGAAGGTGGCGATGCTACGGTAAATGCTGAGATTACTCGCCGCGTTCTCGGTGGTGAGCAAGGCGGTAAACGCACGGCGGTTCTCCTCAACGCGGGCATGGCCATTTACCTCGCTAAAGAGGGCCTTACATTGGCAGAGGGCATTGAAGAGGCGAAACATATGATCGACTCTGGCAAGGCGCTTGCTACAATGGAACAGTTTGTGAAAGCAACCCAAGAGGTATAATCATTGATTTTAGATAAGATTATAGAGGCTACCAAAATTCGGGTAGCCCAAGAAAAAGAGGTGGAAACGCCTGAGGCTGTGAAAGCAGCGGCTTTGGCATTACCATCTGATACAGGATTTCCTTTTGAAGCAGCCCTTCGTCAGCAAGACTTTAACTTCATTTGTGAAGTAAAGAAAGCGTCTCCTTCAAAGGGCATTATCGCTGAGCATTTCCCATATTTAGATATCGCTAAAGAATATGAAGTAGCTGGGGCAGCAGCCATCTCTGTACTGACAGAGCCAGACTTCTTTAAAGGTGATAAAAAATATCTCCAAGAAATTGCAAGCACTGTCAAAATCCCTGTCCTTCGTAAGGACTTTATCATCGATGAATACCAAATCTACCAAGCGAAGGTATGGGGCGCTAGTGCAATCCTATTAATCTGTGCATGCCTCGATGTACCAACATTGACCAAGTTCCGTGAGTTAGCCGACTCTCTTGGCTTATCCTCCTTAGTAGAGGCTCATGACGAAAAAGAAGTACAAATGGCCATCGATTGTGGGGCACGCATTATTGGTGTTAATAACCGTAATTTGAAAGACTTCACGGTAGACGTACAAAATAGTGTGCGCTTGCGCAATCTCGTTGAAGACGATGTGATTTTCGTATCTGAAAGCGGTCTAGAAACGCCAGAGGATATCCAAGTGTTGCGGGATAACAATATCGGCGTAGCCTTGATGGGCGAAACTTTCATGCGTTCTCCCAATAAGGTTGAAAAGTTGGCATATCTCTATGGTCCCACATATTATACGCCAAAGGTTAAGATGTGTGGCATCTCTAAAGTAGAAACAATTCCGGCTATTGTAGACGCAAAGCCATACTACATGGGCCTTGTATTTGCACCGAGCAAACGGCAAGTGACTGTAGAGCAAGCTAAGACACTAGTGGAAGAACTACATAAACAATATGCAGTACGGTATAATTCTAGGACAGAACATACTGCTGTATTAACAAGTTTAGAACCTACTAATTCTGAAACAATCAAAACAATAGGCGTATTCGTAAACGAAACGGTAGAAAACCTACTTAAGATTGCTGAAGAAGTCAAACTTGATGTGATTCAACTTCATGGCGATGAAGATGAGTCTTTCATCCAAATATTAAAAGAACAGTCTAATGTAGAGGTTTGGAAAGCTGTTCAAGTCCGTAATGCTGCAGATGCAGAAAAATGGATTGATAGCAGTGCCGATATGCTTTTATTTGATGCATACCACAAAGACGAACGGGGCGGCACAGGCGAAGTATTCGACTGGTCATCCTTAGATGAGTTTGAACGACCATTTATGCTCGCAGGTGGTATCGATAGTACCAATGTGGCCCGTGCCATCCGTACGGTTCGCCCTTATGGTATCGATATTAGCAGCGGCATTGAAACAAATGGCGTGAAAGACGATGAAAAGATGAAAGCTTTCACCAACATCGTAAGAACAGTAGCCCTGTCATAACATGGCACATTAGCAGGAATGATATATAGAAAGGTAAGTTATATGAGTGAACAAAGACATGGTTATTTTGGCTCCTTTGGTGGCCAATTTATGCCAGAAACATTGATGAATGCAGTCATCGAATTGGAAGAGGCGTACAACAAGTACAAAGATGATCCTGATTTCGTACGCGAACTTGAGGATTTACATAAAAAATATACAGGTCGTCCATCCCTTTTATACTATGCAGAACGCATGACCGAGGATCTTGGGGGCGCTAAAATCTATTTAAAACGGGAAGATTTGAACCATACTGGTTCTCACAAATTGAATAACGTAATCGGTCAAATGTTATTGGCAAAACGGATGGGTAAAACTCGCGTTATTGCTGAAACCGGTGCTGGTCAACACGGCGTGGCAACGGCTACTATCGCTGCGTTGATGGGCATGGAATGTGAAGTATACATGGGTGCAGAGGACTGTGAACGTCAAGCACTTAACGTATACCGCATGGAATTATTGGGCGCTAAGGTACATCCTGTAACAACTGGTACAAGTACATTAAAAGATGCTGTATCTGAAGCGATGCGCGAATGGACAAACCGCATGTCTGACACACACTATGTATTAGGTTCTGTTATGGGGGCGCATCCATTCCCGATGATCGTTCGTGATTTCCAATCTATCATCAGCCGCGAAGCGCGTGAGCAAATCCTTGAAGCAGAAGGCAAATTGCCAACAGCGGTTATGGCTTGCGTAGGCGGTGGCTCCAATGCGATGGGTATGTTCTATCACTTCATTCCTGATGAAGGGGTTCGCCTCATCGGTTGTGAAGCAGCTGGTCGTGGTGTTGATACAGAGGAACATGCAGCAACAATCGCAAAAGGTTCTGTTGGTATCTTCCATGGCATGAAATCTTACTTCTGCCAAGACGAAGACGGTCAAATTGCTCCAGTATATTCTATCTCTGCAGGCCTTGATTACCCTGGCATCGGACCTGAACATGCGTACTTGCACGATAGCGGTCGTGCTGAATACGTGCCTGTAACGGATGATGAAGCAGTGGATGCATTCGAATACTTGTCTCGTTTAGAAGGCATTATTCCAGCTATTGAAAGTGCGCATGCAGTGGCACATGCTCGTAAAATTGCTCCTACCATGAGCAAGGATGATATCATTATTATTTGTTTATCTGGTCGCGGTGACAAAGACGTAGCGGCTATGGCGAAATATAGAGGGGTGGATCTTCATGAGTAAAATTAAAGACGCTTTCACAAAGGGCAAGGCATTCATCCCATTCATCAGTGCTGGTGATCATGGCATTGAGAATACAGAACGTTATATTCGCGTCATGGTGAAAGCCGGTGCGGACATGGTGGAAATTGGTATTCCTTTCTCCGACCCAACAGCGGAAGGTCCAGTTATCCAGGAAGCGAGCACACGTGCATTATCTACAGGCGTAAAAATTCACGATATCTTTGATATGGTGCGTCGTTTACGCAGTGGTGATGATGCAGTGACAGTACCACTCGTGTTCATGACCTACTTGAACCCAATCTATGTATTCGGTCGTGAAAAATTCTTTACCCTCTGCGAAGAGGTTGGTATCTCTGGTGTTATCGTGCCAGATATGCCGTTTGAAGAAAAAGGAGAACTCGCTAGCGTTGCTAATAAACATGGTGTTGAAGTGGTATCCTTGATTGCTCCTACATCTGAAAACCGCATTGAAATGATCGCAAAAGACGCAGAAGGCTTTGTATACTGCGTATCTTCCCTCGGGGTTACAGGCATGCGTAGCGAAATCAAAACGGATATTAAATCCATCGTTGAAACCATTCGCAAATATACAGATATTCCTGTAGCCGTTGGCTTCGGTATTTCTAAGCCAGAACAAGCGGAAGCAATGGCGCGCGTATCTGACGGTGCTATCGTGGGCTCTGCTATCGTTAAAATCGTTGCAGAACACGGTGAACATGCTGACCAAGCGTTATTTGACTACGTACAATCTATGAAGCAAGCTGTCCAAAAGGCTGGCGCATAAAAGGGTTACCTTATATAATAGAGGCAACAAGTAAAAATAGGACCTATCATCATGATAGGCCCTATTCTTATATGCAGCATATTACGAAAATGGTTATAGTAGTGTTTTAGGAGGTCGTATGCAACGCTGTACACGTTGTGGTAAAGAAGGGCCAGATGAACAAGCCGTCTGTTTACGTTGTGGCGGGAATATGGGGCCCTTAGGGGGGCCTATTTATACAAATGTGCACCGCCAAACAGGTGTAACCATTGTAGATTTTGAACGATATAACATGGGGTATAAGGATAACTTTATCAATACCTATCTCATACAGTGGACTGTTATCAGTGGGCGTTCTTCGCGGGGAAACTATTGGCGATTTATGCTTGTCATAGCACTTCTATGGGCGCTTATGTACATGGGATGTGCTCTTATCGGTTGGGCCAATGCAGATGATTCAGATCAATTTATTGCCTGGGTTTTCTTAGTTTTTATAATGCTTGTTTTTACAATCATTCCAGTTGTTAATATTACGATTCGTCGTCTTCACGATGTGAATCAATCGGGTTGGCTGGCACTGCTTATGTTAGTGCCTGTCATTGGTCCATTAGTTTTATTAAATTGGACGGTGAAAGCCGGGGGCCCAGAGGAAAATCGCTTTGGGAAACCGCAGTATACTGAGCCCGTCGATGAAAACTTGAGTGCTCGATTAGATATTTCTACAAGTCCCACTCGTTCTACGGATCGTACGATGATAGCTGTACTCCTTGTGAGTATGGCCCTTGCGTGGTATGGCAATTATAATATTGCGGAAGGCGTATTTAATGTCATTCGAGGTGGAGAGTTTAAAGCTGCTACTAGATACTCTAAGGCGATAAAGCCTGAAGAAAAGTCTTATGGCCTTGAGGCTCGGATCTCTGTGGAGCGTTTCTTTGAAGAGGTCGTTAATGAGCGTTTTAGAGATGCTCATGCTCGTCTTGGCGGGGCCGAACGGGAGAAATATCCAACCAAAGAAAGCCTCGCTAAAGCCTATGAAGGTGTGCGCCGCGTAGACTACGATAAACTTGAAGTCATAGCTGACTCAAAGGATGAAGTGCAAATCGCCTTTGCGATTATAATGAGCGGCAAAAAAGATGGGGTACCATTTACTGAGCGTCGCAGTGGCACTATGATTTTGCGACCTAATAAATATACGCAATTCCAAATCGTAGAAATTAGAGAGAAATAATTATTATACTGATTAGTGGAAACTATACAGTTTATAACGCTTACTAGAATCTCAATGTTTTAAACTAGCAAATCTATATAAACGATTACAACAAAAGGACGTTATACATTGTATAACGTCCTTTTGTTAGTTAGTTTAGTTATGTCTTATATAATCAGCAGGAACTGATTATGAAAGGGGCTTAGTCATTAGAAGATTCAGAGCGCATGCCATAATAGCTTCGTTCTGCTACTTTGTTTTTATCGTGTTTTTCACGGTCAGATAATTTGCGTTTTTTATGTTTTTGTTTTTTCTCGCCTTTTTTGAACCATGGATTAGCACTGCTATCAACTGTGCCATCAGCATTTTTTTTCATACGAGGGGAGTCGCCGATAGTGAAGCGAAAATCCTTAGCTTGTGCTACGTTAGCACCGATACCAACAGTTAAGAAGGCTGCTAAGCTGGCCAAAGCCACTACTTTAGTTAATTTAGCTTTCATAATTGTCTCCTCTATAATAAGTTGTACAAATTTTAGTTGTAAAAAATCTAATTAAAGTATAGAAATGTTCGATGAAAATAAGATGAATAAAATAGGTTGATACATCATAGTATAATAAGATTATCTATGTTTGTATATTATCTAAAATTATAGTAGGAGTTTTATGAAACAGAGAGTATATGAGATCCTCTATCGTGAGCTAGTAGAAAACTACGCGAACAGTAAGGGACGAACGAATACAGCCGATTTTTGGCTAACCATAAGTGCCATATCCTTTGCATATGGTTTAATTACATGCATTACGGGCCTTGCAAGCTATATACCGTATGGATATCTTTATGCTGTATCCTTGGGTGGAGGTATATTAATCACTTTATCCATCTTGTTATGCTTGCCGACGATTATGCTCATGGCGAGACGATTGAGGGACTCTAATAATGATCCGATGTTGATTATTTTACTGTTGGTCCCTATTTTAGGATGGCTTGCTTTATTGTATCTATTGTGTAAACGGACATCGCCAATCCAAAATCGACCAGATATATCCAACAACGATACAAACATATATAACGATGAAGCAAGCGTATATAACAATGAAGTAAGCGTATATAAAAATGAGGGAAACGTATATAACAATGCTGCAAACACGTTACAAAAGCAATCTGTATCTGGCGTGTTTATTGTGGGCTTATTAGTATTAGGCTGGCTTGTTAATAGTGCTGGTAGTGCAATGATCAACCATAATTTGACGGTGGAAGAGGCTGCCTATGGTAATTTAGAGCCTAGTGCGTTAACGAAAAAGGCTAATCGTTTATTAGAAAGTGAAACGGCTACTACAGAGGCTCGTTCTGTGGTGAGTGCGTACTATGAAAATCTTGGTAAAGAGGATTATCATGGCGCATATCGCCAGCTAAGTGTACGTGAAATGGAGCGCTACGGTACGTTTGAACTATGGCAACAAGCGGTAGCGAAGGCACAATATCCTAAAGTAGAAACGATTCAGCTCGATTACGTTTCTCAAGATAAAGAAGATGACTATACTTTCAACTATACTGGTTTTAAAGTGACCTTTGAAAAAGGGCAAGAGCCTATTCTAGTTCGTTTGTATAACGCAGGCAAGGGCTGGGGCATTATTAGCATCGAAGACGTGGAGGAGGACTAGGTTATGGCAACTATCAATACATATGATTTAAACTATACCGATGCCTTCAAGCTAGGTATTAAAAACTATGCTAACTTCAACGGTCGTGCTAGCCGTAGTGAATATTGGCGCTTTGTCGCAGGCGTTACAATGATTCAAGGGTCCTTAGGGATTTTGGCTATGATTTGTAATGCATTGGGCCTTCTTAATTTTGAAAGCATAGTTGATAAGGTTGGTTTTTTTATATCCTTATTTTTAGTACTTCCCAATATAGCAGCTACGGCGCGACGTATGCATGATATTGGCCGCAGTGGCTGGACGCAGCTGATTTCCTTTATTCCCATTGTAGGTTTCTTTGTGTTCTTAAATTATGAATTACGCCGCGGTGATCAAGGGGAAAATGCTTACGGTGAAAGAACGGGTTACATCCCAGTTACATCTGATATAAGTAAAGAAACAGGTCTTGAAGAAACGCCTTCTCGCCGTCAAGATTGGATTATGGGTATTACAATCTTCCTTATCCAATCCATTCAAATTGCAGATGTAGTAGGTGAACTATTATGGTTTGGTCTTAACGGGAACGGATATATGTAATAACTACCTGTATTTATTAACATACTCATTATTTTATTTTATAAAAGTTTAACAACTCTTTTATAGACAATATAACACTTTGTAGTAAAATGAAATTAAGATGAATTCAAATTTATAGATATTAAGCAATATATAATATCTAAATTACTATATGTGTTATGTACAACAGGACCTTATGAGCTTTACGTTCCTGTCTGTCGATGGAAGGAGTTTATTATGAAATCTTGTCCATATTGTGGACATGAAGTACTGAGAAATGATCGTTATTGCCCAGACTGTGGGCATGTCCGCAAAGCCCCTATTTCGTTAGATAAATATAATCTAGGCATGATTGAAAACTTCAAACAATGTTTAGTATATAAATATGCTGACTTTGAAGGCCGCGCCAGCCGTAGTGAATATTGGAATTTCTTTTTAATGTATCAATTGCTCTTTGTAGCAATCTTGTTCACATGTGCCTTTTTAAGTTATATTAGCCCTCTCTCAAGTGCAGTAGGTGTAGGCTTCGGTTTAGTAATCTTGGTTCTACTGTCCGTAGTGATGGTAATCCCTGGCGTAGCCGTTGCAGTGCGTCGCTTGCACGACCAAGGTCGTTCTGGTGGCCTCGTATTTATTGGTTTTGTGCCTGTAATCGGGACACTTATCCTATTGGTTCTCATGGCTCTTCCTGGTGAAAGCCACTCAAACCGCTTTGGTTCTCCTACAGGACAAGTAATCTTAACAAAACAAATGGCTCATGAAATCGGGCTTATCGATGCAACACCAACTATGGGACTAACAGCGGGATTGCTCTGTGCAATCTTTGTACTGTGGTTCTTGGTAGATCAATTACTTACGACAAGTGTGATGTAAAATGATAACTCTCCTTATAGCTTCACTATAGGGAGAGTTTTTTATAGAATATAATTGTATAAATGGTTAATATAATGCATATGTTATTCCCAAAATATATAGAAATTGAAATTCAAAATGATAGATAAAAATGATATAATGATATTTGCTTTTATTTTTATTTTATTTGTTATTTTGTAGGAGAGAATACAATGACAGATTTATCTATCAAAAACCTTTCGTATGTAGATAACTTCAAACATACGGTTATGGGCAATTTTGCTAATTTTAAAGGCCGTGCAAGCCGCAGTGAATATTGGCGTTTCTATGGTATCACAATTGTTATTGCTGGTATCATTAATGTATTGAGCGCACTTTTTATGAACACTGCATTATCAAGCGTTTTTGGTCTTATTTCCATGGCGTACAACGTTGCAATTTTGTTGCCTTCCATTGGCCTTGGTGTTCGTCGTTTTCATGACGTTGGTAAAAGTGGTTGGATGCTTTTAATTAGCTTAATTCCATTTGGTATTATCTATGTTATCTACTTGCTCGCTCAAAAAGGTGATGAAGGCGATAACCAATATGGTTCCCCAGTAAGCTATGAAACAATCACAGCTGAAGAAGCTGCACGCACTGGCCTTAAAGAAACTCCATCTGAAGATATGGATCGCAAATTCATGTTCGCATGCATCGGTATCGTTATCTTCGAAGTAATCCTTATGGGCATCGTTGCATAAGCATAAACATATCTATAAAGAAAGCCTACGTATGTAGGCTTTTTCTTTTTAGTTAATTTAGATGTCTATTTATTGTCGCATATTGTTTTGACACTACTATTTTAATACAATAGTTTTACTAAAGATTAAACGTATATAGGAGATCGTGTATGAGTGGTATAAATTGGTGGCGTCGTTTAGGGACGGTCGCTTGCGTGTTGGTGTCATTAGGTTGTGTTAGTGGTTGTCAGTGGAATTTAGATAATCTAAAGCAATATAGTCAAGATTCATCAGCGAAAGACATTAAAAAAGATGAGACGAAGAGGGTGTTTCGCTTCTATTTGGCTGCTACAAATGAGTTTAACTACAATGCGGTTAAACACGGGAGCCAATATGACCTAATCTGGCAACAGGCAGGTGCAAATGAACCACTAACAGGATTTAAGGTACAGGATTATGAGCGTCTTGAACAGGAATTAGTAGCTGCTAAGGAGGCAGGTCGTTCTTACGAGGATCTTGAAAGCACAACAGATGCTCTATTGCCTATCTTGCATGACATTGTAAGTGATATAAAGGCTTTAGATTCGTATTATAAAGCAAAGCAGTATGAAAAAGATAATTATGCATTTAGCCAAGCTACACTGGCTAAGCTTTCAGCGTTATTAGAAGTATTTGAACCAAAATATGAAGCGTTAAATGAGGCCGTTACAGCTGCTCATAAAAAGGAACGTAATAAAGATATTGAGTCTATGCGTTCGAATGGTCAAGTGAATGGTGCTTATATGGTAGAGATGATGGGGTATTATAGTGATATCATTAGCCATATCATTGATCAAGGACCTAATAGTGATGTGCAATGGGTGAAAGCTCAAAAGGAAGCAGCAAATGCAATTGTGCCTAAGTTCACATCTGTAGAGGTACAAAATCGGATTGATCAAGCTAAGAATCTTGATGCGGCTATTGATGCATTTGTAGCAGAACAAAGTGCTGAGACACATCATGAGGTAATTTCACAATATAATGAGCTAGCTCGGACACCAATGAATTTTAAATTACTAGATAAAGTGCAAGATGCTTATATACCTGAAGGTGTATAGTTTGCTTGTTGACAATTTCCCCATTTGAGCCCTATAATTATCTATTATATGAATATTGCGTTGAAAAAGACGGCACGTCTCAGACGGATTTAGTAGAGACCAAACTCATGGGCTGAAAGGTTTGGAAATCTAGAGATTTGCGGATCACTTTGGAGCAAGCGGCAACGCCGCCGGTGAACACCGTTATATGTTTAAGTGGCTTTCACAGTTTACGTGACTAGCTCGCCTAATGTGTTACAGTCATGCGCTAGCATGGTCTGACAATCGAAGAAAAGCAGGGCGAAGCTTTCACCAGTAACGAAGGTCAGTAGGGTGGTACCACGGATATTACGTCCGTCCCTTCGGGGGCGGGCGATTTTTTTATGTAAAAGGAGCACATCATGGATTACGGTAAGACGTTACATTTGCCTGAAACAGAATTCCCAATGCGCGGCAATTTGCCTAAGCGCGAACCAGAAATCTTAAAATTCTGGGAAGACAACAAAATTTACGAAAAACGTTTGGAATTGCGTAAAGACGCAAAACCTTTCATCTTGCATGATGGCCCTCCATACGCAAATGGTAAATTGCACATCGGTCATGCCCTCAACAAAACGTTGAAGGACATCATCATGAAATACAAAACAATGACTGGTCATTATACTCGCTATATCCCTGGTTGGGATACGCACGGTTTGCCAATCGAGCATGCGGTTATTAAAAACACTGGTCTTAACCGCCATGAAATGGCGCCATTAGACTTGCGCAACAAATGTAAGGAATATGCATTAGAATGCGTAGAAACTCAAAAACAAGACTTCATTCGCTTTGGTGTATTAGGCGAGTGGGAGCGTCCTTATTTGACATTACGCCCTGAGTTCGAAGTAAAACAACTTGGTATCTTCGGCGAAATGGCAAAACGCGGTCATATCTATAAAGGCCTTAAAACTGTATACTGGTGTACTCACTGTGAAACTGCATTGGCAGAGGCAGAAATCGAATACGCTGAGAAAAAATCTTTCTCTATCTACGTAAAATTCCCTTACGTATCCGAGAAAAAGGTAACATTACCAGCTGGCGTAGATCCAAAACAAGCATTTGCTGTTATCTGGACAACTACTCCTTGGACAATGCCTGCCAACGTAGCAATCTCCGTTAACCCTGAGCTTGAATATGGCTGGGTAAAAGTAGGTGACGAATACTACTTGATGGCGACTGAACTCGTTGATGCGGCTATGAAAGATATCGGCATTGAAGAATACGAAATCGTAAATCGTTTCTCCGGTGCAGACTTAGAATTGGCTGATTTCAAACATCCATTCGTAGAACGTAATTCCACAGTATTACTTGGCGATCACGTAACTCTTGATGCTGGTACTGGTTGTGTACATACAGCGCCTGCACACGGTGAAGACGACTTTAACATCGTTCAACGTTACAATAAAGAAGGCAAAGCTGAGCTTCCTATCGTATCCCTTGTTAACGAAACTGGTAACTACACTAAACAAGTAGACGACAATCGTTATGGCGATACTGAGTTTCCATTGGCTGGCGTAGAAATTCACGATGCAGAGGTGCCTGTAATTAAAATTTTGGCGCACAATAATGCATTGCTTAGCAAATCTAGCTTGCGCCACCAATACGCGCACTGCTGGCGTTGTAAAAACCCTGTTATCTACCGCGCTACAGAACAATGGTTCTCCTCTGTAGATGGGTACCGTCAACAAGCGCTTGATGCTATCGATAACCAAGTACAATGGATCCCTAAATGGGGCCATGACCGCATCTTTAACATGGTTCGCGACCGCGGTGACTGGGTAATTTCCCGTCAACGTATTTGGGGCGTGCCAATTCCTATTTACTATTGTGAAAGCTGTGGCGAGCACATCATCAATGACGACACTATGTCTGCATTACTTGAAAAAGTAGCTGTAGAAGGTTCCGACGCATGGTGGGCACACAGTGCTAAAGAATTGTTACCAGAAGGCTTCAAATGTCCTCATTGCGGTCATGATGAGTTCAAAAAAGAAACAGACATCATGGACGTATGGTTTGACTCTGGTTCCTCTTGGGCTGGCGTACTTGAAGTTAACGATCTTGAAGTACCATGTGCTATGTACCTTGAAGGTTCTGACCAACATCGTGGCTGGTTCAACTCTTCCTTGTTAACTGCAGTGGCAACAACAGGTAAGGCACCTTACAACTCCGTATTGACACACGGCTTCGTTGTGGACGGTGAAGGTCGCAAAATGTCTAAATCTGTAGGTAATACAGTAGCACCTAGCGATATCATCGACGTATACGGCGCTGACGTTATGCGTTTGTGGGTATCCTCCGCGGATTACCAAGCAGACGTACGTTTGTCCAAAGACATCGTAAAACAATTATCCGAAGTATACCGTAAGATCCGTAATACATTCCGCTTCTTGCTTGGTAACTTGGATGACTTCAATCCAAATACTGATAAAGTGGCTTACGCAGATATGTCTGAATTCGACAAATGGGCATTGTTGCGCTTAGAAGAAGTACGTCAAAAAGTTTCTGATGCGTACGAAAACTATGAATTCCACATGTTATACCATGCAATTCATAACTTCTGTACAGTAGACTTGAGCTCCATCTACCTTGATGTCATGAAAGATACTATGTACGCTGAAAGCAAAAACAACGTAGCTCGTCGTTCTGCTCAAACAGCAATGTATGAGATCTTAAAAACATTAGTAGCAATGGTATCTCCAGTACTTTCTTTCACAGCAGAAGAAGTTTGGAAATACATGCCTAAAGAAGAAGGCATGCCTGTATCCGTTATGCTTCAAGATTGGCCACAAGGTCATCCTGAACACTTCAACCAAGAATTGGCTGATAAATGGAACCAATTGTTAGACTTGCGTACATCCGTACAAAAAGCATTGGAACTTGCTCGTCAAGACAAAACAATCGGTCACCCACTAGATGCATCTGTTACAGTATACGCTGAAGGTGCTGCATTCGACGCATTGAACGCTCTTGGTGAAGAAGGCTTGGCTAAACTTGTTATCGTATCCGAAGCTCACATCGTAAACGGCGCTGCTCCAGCAGAGGCTGTTAAAGACGAAGAAACAGGCGTGGCTACAGTAGTTGCTGCATCTGGTCTTGAAAAATGTGAACGCTGCTGGATCCACCGCGATACAGTAGGTCGAGATAGCGAACATCCTACACTTTGCGATCGCTGCGCAGACGTTGTAAAAACTCTATAATTATAGATAAAATAGAAAACCCTTCTCTAACACATTTAGTTTATTTTAAACTAATGTGCACCAGAGAAGGGTTTTTATATATGATTGTTTTCTTAGATGTATCATGGCTAGATGTAAGCGTCCTATGTACATTTCTTTACAAAAAATTAAAATTTTATAGAAATTTATGAATTCATTGTATGCTATCGTTCTCATGTAACTATTTGTACCAGTTAAGACTTTGTTATTTTGTTCATGAAGTTTTAATGTGTAAATTTTTACGCATTTCATGTTAAAACTAATTTCCCGGTTTAAGATGTTTATAGTTAGTTTAGTTCTTGTTCTTATATGAGAAGGAGGAAGAGAAATGGTTGCAGCAATCGTTAAAGCAATCTTGGCAGCGCTTACTGGTTTAGCTAACGCTTTATTGCCTTTATTCAAATAACAATTTCATTCCCCAGAAAAAAGACCACCCTGCTTGCGGTGGTCTTTTTCTTATGTTTGCAAATCCTTTGGAACTGTTAATTGTTTCCAGTTGTCTAGTTCAGGGATTTCCAAGGTATTGATTGTTTTTTGAATCCAATAGTTCAAGGATACTTCGTTGCCTACGTATTGTTCAAATAAATAGGTGTTGCCTGGAGTATCTTCTTGGTTTCCATCCTCATCGATGGTGTGGCGTACAGATTCTTTCAGATAGAGCTGTACTCTAAATGGATTCGCTTGATTGCCTTTAAAAATGAAATAAGATGGACCTACAAAGTCATGGGTACGAATATTAATTTGTTCGTACTTTTTGTCTTTTAGGCCCTGCAACGCAGTTTGAATCATAGCGTTCGCATCGTCGTATTCTTCAAGCAAGAAAGCTTGTTGATCTACATCGAGTACATAGTGCCAAGTCGGTTTTTCTTCGCTTTTTTCGATGGACCAGTTGTCTACTAGATGAGGTAAGGCATGATTATCGTAGAGGTCTTTCAATAGATCGCGTGTAGCATCCTTATTAATTACCGTACGATAGATGATTTCTTGCCCTTCCGTAGGGTCGTAGCCGTGTATTCGCACTTGATACATATCTCGAGGCATACGTAAAACATCTAACTTAAAAATGTTGCGCAATTTGTCTGGAACAGATAGGAAATGATTGTAAAAGCTTAACTTTATTTCATCTTGGGCTGTTAAGGCTTTTTCTATGGTTTGCCAATCATATAAGGTGGTATCCCACAGAAAGTCATCCATGTTTACAGATAACCGAGCTGCATATTGAGGCCACGTAGTAGGGGCAGGGCGCACCGTAGTAGTAGACTCTGCAATATCTTCCTTATACTGCCAGTGACCATCAATTTCCTCAAATGCATCTAATCGCTCTGCTCCTTCGTCATCGATAGGAACACCTTTTAACTCTTCATCTAAGTTTGCCTTATGGGACAAGATATATTGATGCGATTGTTCGTAATAGGATACAGCCTGATCAAGGTCTGGCTTACCTGTTACATAGCCTTTTTCATAGGCATAGCCGAGAGCAACCCGTGTTAAGGCGCGCGTAACATCGTAGAAGAGAACTCGATTTTCCTCTTCGAAGGCTCGTTGCTCTTCATCTAAGACGCGCAGTAAGGATTGAACGGCAAAGCGCATATTTTTCGTTACACCTAAACCGTGGATGCGCATATAACCAATATATGGCAAGGCGAACATAAATCGTTCCTTGGTCGCCGCCATATGCGTTAAGTCTGCAATGAGGCCCCAGTCTAGAGGGAGGTGGCCGATGTGAAAGATATAGCCAAAAGCTGCTTGTAATGCGGTATACCCAGCGTCGCTAAAGTTCTTAGTAGCGGCACGGCGATAGAGACCAATCGCCTTCACGGGATCGTAAGGAATGGTGCTGCGCAATTCTTTAGCATCGTAGAAATGATAGTAATAGTCCGCTAACTCGGCGATACTTTCAGATTGTCCTAAGGCCGCTGCTTTAGTAAACCAAGTGAAAGCATCTTCAAAGTTGCCATTTTCGTGGCAGTCGAGGCCGGTATAGAGCATCATGGCTGGATTGCCAAGGTTTGCTGCCGTTCTAGCTACGCGGCGAGCGTTCTCAAAGTCACCTTCGTCGATATAGATGTTACGCAAATTTCCTTGGAACATGGCGAGCCCGTTGTAGAGCGCTTTATTAAGCCATCTTTTCGCCAGCTCCGATGCGTTTTCTTGCAGTTTCTCGTCTGGTATTGTCCCTTGTAAGGTCGCAATACGATCGTGTATGGAACCGCTTTGTAGACTTCGTTGGATGCGTTTTGCCAAACTTAGAGGTGGTGGCATAATCATATCTTTTGCTGCTTCAATGCGATTGTCGTCGCGCCAGAAAAATACATTACCAATTACATACTGGCAATAGGCATCGTCTTGCTCTGCATAATCGTGGACAATGCGGAATGCATCATCAAAGGAGATTTGCATATCCTTTTCGACAGTTGGCGTAATAGAACCTTTAATGCGCAACGCTTGTAAGGTACCAATAGGACTGCAACGGCGAATACTATCGTGTAGGCATTGATAGGTACGCATATTGTCCTCTGGGAAATTAGATTCCTCCCAAGTAAAGCGAGGACCTGCATAAACGCGTGCTAAGAGGGCATATGCATCACCTAGCTCGCGTGCTGCTGGATCATTAGCGATTGTAAGCGCATCCTCTTTGGTATTAATTTCGCTTTCAAGAAGCGTAGACATATCGTTTCGCAAGGCGCGATGATGAGTTGACACTGCATCTTGCTGATTGTTGACGATAAGTTCAAGCTGACGCAAACCCTCTTGGGCCGCTTTTTGATTATAAGATCTAAAAATCATGTGGAAGACCTTTTGTAGGCGTTCCGTAAAGTACTGTGCCATTAGGCCTCCTTGTTATACGATAGAATATATATTTATTATATAACGAACGCCTGGTACGGTTAAAGAGGAAATAGCAGTACTTCCATGTGTTTTAGCTGATTCGAATTTAGTATATATGACATTATGTTAGTTTCCTATACGACTTGAAAAGGCATAACTTAAACAAAAAATCCCCTCTGCATAGATTTTGATTTACGTTGCTGTGAAATCTGAAATCTTTCAGAGGGGATATACTTATCCTAATTCCTTAGAATCACTATTATTTTTTGTTATAATCGCCGAACCATTTGTCGTAGATCTTTTGGTAAGTACCGTCTTCTTTAAGTTCTTTAAGAGCTTTATTAACAGCATCTTGTAAAGCTTTGTTGCCTTTTTTCACGCCAAGAACTGTGCCTGGGGATTTAGTAGGTTCGCCTACGAGTTTAAGGTCTTGGTCAGCACCTTGTTTGAGGTAGTACATAGCAACTGCGTTATCGAGGATAGCGCCATCGATTGTGCCAGCTTTCAATTCCATGAAGATATTAGCATTAGAATCAATTTGTTTTACTGTTGTACCAGGGATTTTTTGAGCCATTTCAACAGGGATTGTGCCGATTTGAGCACCTACAGTTTTACCAGCTAATTCATCCATGTTGTGGATTGTTGTGTTGTCTTTACGAACAACTGTGATAAAACCGCCTTGATCGAAGTATACATCGGAGAAGTCCAATACTTTTTCGCGTTCTGGTGTAGCGTTGATACCGGCAGCAATCATGTCGATATCACCAGATTGAACAGCTGGAATCAAAGCGTCAAAGCCCATGGATTTGAATTCCATTTTTAGACCGATCTTTTTAGAAATTGCTTCGGACAAATCAACGTCGAAACCAACGTATTTTTCGCCTTCAGTAAATTCGAATGGTGGGAATGTAGTTTCAGAACCTACACGCAATACACCTTCTTGTTGTGTCATTTTTGGTTTTTCATTGCCACAACCAGCCAATAAACCCATTGCTGCTACCGCTACGAGGGCGATGGCTGTCAATTTTTTGAACTTAAACATAGTATCCTCCTCAAACATCCATATACATGGTTTATACATTTCTGTTTATATTGTACGGAATTTTACACCAATAGGCAATAACATTGTATAATTAAGAATACATGACTTTCATATTTTAGGATGCTTTCTACTTAACCTTGTGATTTACGAGGTAGAATACCCTTAATGATTATGTTAACTTAAGAATATCCTAGATTGTTATATTAATTTATATATATTAATTTATCACTGGAGGCCATATGTCCCTTACACATATCTTTTCAGATCTTTGTAAAAGCTTTGCCACTGATGCTTTTGCGGTGAATTATACATTAGCTAAGAACCCTGAGATTTCTAGTCAAGAATTTGAGTCTGTCAAAACTATTGGTGCGGTCCTCGAAAAGCATGGCATGGATGTAACTTATGAATTTTGTAACTTACCAACAGCCTTCAAGGCCTCTGTTGTAAAAGTAGATAACCCTCAAGGTCGTTTGGTAATTTTATGTGAATATGATGCATTGCCTGAAGTAGGTCATGCGTGCGGCCACTGTGCGAGTGGTGCCATGAGCATACTAGCGGCATTAACACTCCGTAAAATGCAGCAAGACGGTGTAGCTTTCAATATGGATATCGATATCATCGGAACACCAGACGAAGAAGCGATGGGATGCAAGGTAGATATGTGCAATGCCGGCGTATTTAAAGACTATGATTTTGCTATTATGGTTCACCTCGATGGAGAGGAAACGCGTCCTAATTCACAATTCTTGGCCCTCGATTGTTTCCGCGCCAAATTCCACGGTAAACCGGCCCATGCAGCAGGCGAGCCTTGGAATGGGGTCAATGCGGTGAACGGTGTACAACTCGCTATTCATGCTATGGATATGATGCGCCAACAAGTACGCCCTGAAACGCGCATCGGTACATGGATTATCGCTGGCGGTACTGCGTCCAATGTCATTCCTCCATATGGTGAATTAGAGGTCACTGTGCGTCATACAGAACGTGACTATTTGAACGGTTTATCTGAACAGATTAAAAAAATCTTTGAAGGTGCTGCCCTTTGTACGGGTACAACAGTAGATGTTGAGTTTTATGGTAATCCTTATGATGATATGAACCAAAACCATCGTGGTACAGCGCTCATTGAAGAGGTAATGGCCGATATGGGTCTCGATTTTGAACCTGGTCCGGCGGCCCTCGGAGGTAGCTCTGATATTGGTAATGTAAGCTATCAATGTGCGGCGTTCCACCCTAAATTACGACTCGCTGGGGACGATAAAGTGTGCCACTCTAAAGAATTTGCCGCTGCCATGCTAGATCCTACTATTGAACAAACCATCATCGATGGTGCTAATATCATTGGTCGTACATTGTTGTGCTTGGTTGAGACTCCAGATATTTTACAAGAGATTGTAGCCGAATTTAATGCAACTAAATAAAGCTCTTTTTATATCTATCAGGGTGGCTGTAATATCTTAGATAGAATTTATTGTCTCCTTCAGAATTACTAATAATGGACGATAATGACACATTGCCATTTATAAAACTTTGAATTTTGGTAAAATAGGTTCCTACTTCAACATCTTGGTGATAGAGAACCCATACTACGTTATTTCCGGCGATGACAGGGATGTATTTAAACTCAAGAAATTCAAATAAACCGGCTATGGTGATACCATCTGGTACGGTAAACTCTTCGCGATGCCAACTAGTATCATCCGCTGCACAAACGGCGTCTCTATCGATTATTATGCGCATAGTATCTCGCTTCCAATCTATGTTTTAATTTCTATCTAGGTGTTCTTTTAGTTTATATTTTACACCTTATAATCTTTAATATCCTACTTAGTAGGAATATATTTATTTCTATTACTATCTATTTAATTATTTATCTAATTATATACTACTGTATTAAAGGAGGCTGCATGTCCTCAACTGAAATATTACAAATTAAAAACTACATAGGTCTCACAGGCGATAAGCCAATTCGCTTTATCGCATCTGATGTGGACGGTACCTTGGTAAATGACGAAAAGGCCATCCCTGAGGATGCTATCGAGGCGATTCGAGCGGCTCGTGAAAGTGGCATTCGCGTAGCTATCGCTTCTGGTCGTGCCTGGAATGAGATGAACGATGTCATCGGAAAATTGCCGTGCTTGCGCTATTTTATGTGCACAAATGGCGCCTATGTGATGGACAAGGATGAAAATCGCAGTCTATTCCACGTTAACTTTGATAAGGAACAAGCATTATACTTGTTGCGTAAACTCTTAACCTACGGTGTCTATGTAGAGGCCTATGTGAAAGATCAAATCTTTGGTATGTACCCACCGTCCAGATGTATTACACCTGAACGATTAAGCGCATGTGCTAGTGAGTGTAAAGCCCCTAATAAAAAGGGTTCGAATAGCCTCATGGATAATCATCTACCTAGCTCAATGAATCATCCTCAACTTGGTGTACCTGACGAACATCTACCTGGTGAAACCCATGATCGCTATGCTCTTGCTGAAAGTGATGAAGCGGCAAAAGCGACTATGTCCGAATGTGAAGTAGAACAGTCTAATTTCTTCTTTAGACCTAATATTCGTCCCTTTATCTTAGCAACGCGTACTATGGTATGTGACCTACTAGCTCATATGGAGTCTTTAGCCGAAGGTCCTGAGAAAATTCAAATATTCTACGGCGATGAACCGATGCGTCAACGGATCTTACAAGACTTGCGCGATGAATACCAAGGTCTATCTCACGATGGTACGGGCCGTGAAAGATTTTACGATGTACTGCTCTCTAGTGAAGGTAATTTAGAATTCGTATTGCCTCATACTACAAAAGGTACAGCCGTAGAAGCCTTGGCAAAACACTGGGGCTTTAGCCCAGACGAAGTAATGACACTAGGGGATAGCGAAAATGATCTGTCTATGCTACGCTTTGCAGGTGCTGGCGTTGCCATGGGCAATGCTAAACCAAATATTAAAGAAGCAGCACGGTACGAAACGACAGATAATAACCATCACGGCGTGGCAAAAGCAATCTACTCCGCCATAGCACATAACGATGAGCTAAATAAAACTAAATAGCTAAATTAAACTAAATAGCTTTAATTCCGATCGATTAGATTAGATATGTCTATATTTGAAACACTACCAGTTAAAAATAAAAAGCCTGTATTAAGTGGCGCTTGTATTAAATGGTGTTAGAAATATATCTATAATTGAGATACTACCAGTTAAAAATATATACTTTTAACTGGTAGTATCTGGAAAAAACATATATATCAGTGATGTAGCAAATTGATGTAGCGGTGTTAGATACAGGAGGTGATGTATAATGGGAAATCTAAAGTTTACTATCGATGATACTTGCGTTAAGTGTGGTGCTTGTGCTGAGGATTGTCCTGTTCAATGCATCACTGAAGGTATGACTCGTTTTAATATCGGTACAGGCTGTATCGGCTGTGGCGATTGTTATTCAATCTGTCCGGTTGGGGCTGTGAAGATGCATAAACGGGAGACTCCAAAGAGTAGTAGTCAGAAAACGGGAGACGCCAAAGAGTAATAGTCAGAATTCGGAATGTTGAAAGTCCGAACCTTAAGAATATTGGAAATTCGAACGTTAAGAATATTAAAAATCCGAACATTAAAAACTTATTTATAATTTTCATACGGAATATATGGAGTCTGAATACTTCGTATGGTATAATAAACTGTAATGAAAAATTAGCGTTTGACTCGAAAAAACGCGCTCCCCAGTACAGAAATGGATGGGCATAAATAATAGTGAATATACTTTCACAAAGATGCATATGGAGGAAGGCATGGAAAACAAGGAATTTGTAATTGTTGTTGACTTTGGTGGTCAATATAATCAATTGATCGCGCGCCGTGTTCGTGAAAATCACGTATACTGCGAAGTATATCCATACAACAAAGCGCTGGAAAAAATTAAAGAATTAAAGCCGCAAGGTATTATCTTCACAGGCGGTCCTAACAGCGTGTATGAAGAGAACTCTCCAAAAATCGAAAAAGAGATTTTTGAACTTGGTATTCCTGTTCTTGGCATGTGCTATGGTATGCAAATTATGGCGCATACATTGGGCGGCGAAGTTAAATCTGCCGATAACCGTGAGTTCGGTAAAACACCTACTAAAGTGGACAATACATCCCCATTATTCAAAGGCTTGGACGAAGACCAAGTTGTTTGGATGTCCCATGTTGACTATGTAGCAAAAGTTCCTGAAGGTTTTGAAATCGTTGCGCATACAAAAGACTGCCCTGCAGCAGCTATGCAAAACAAAGAGCGTAAATTATATGCTATGCAATACCATGCAGAAGTATTGCACACTGAACATGGTAAAGAAATGCTTCACAACTTCTTGTACGAAGTATGTGGTTTCGCAGGCACATGGACAATGGCAAACTATGCAAAAACTGCTATTGAAGAAATCCGTAACACTGTAGGCGATGGCAAAGTATTGTTAGCATTGTCTGGCGGTGTAGACAGCTCCGTTGCGGCAGCTCTTATTTCTAAAGCTGTAGGCGACCAATTGACTTGTATCTTCGTTGATCATGGTTTAATGCGTAAAAACGAAGGCGACGAAGTTGAAGCAGCTTTCAAAGATTCCGGTATGCATTTCATCCGTGTCGATGCTGAAAAACGTTTCTTAGATAAATTGGCTGGTCTTGAAGATCCAGAAGCGAAACGTAAAGCTATCGGCGAAGAATTCATCCGCGTATTCGAAGACGAAGGCCGTAAAATCGGCTCCGTCGACTTCTTGGCGCAAGGTACAATCTACCCTGACGTTATTGAGTCCGGTACTGGCGAAGCAGAAGTTATCAAATCTCACCACAACGTAGGCGGCTTGCCTGCAGTTGTAGACTTCAAAGGCCTTATCGAACCATTGCGTAATCTCTTCAAAGACGAAGTGCGTGAACTTGGTTCTGAATTAGGTTTGGCTGACTATCTCGTATGGCGTCAACCATTCCCAGGTCCTGGTCTTGCTATCCGTGTAATGGGTGAAATCACGAAAGATAAACTCGATATCTTGCGTGATGCGGACTACATCTTCCGTGACGAAATTGCAAAAGCTGGTCTTGATCGCGACATCAACCAATACTTTGCAGTATTAACATCTACACGTACTGTAGGCGTTATGGGTGACTTCCGTACATACGATTACACATTGGCATTGCGTGGCGTAACAACAACAGACTTCATGACTGCTGACTGGGCGCGCATCCCTTACGACGTATTGGACACAATCTCCCGTCGTATCGTAAACGAAGTACAACACATCAACCGTATCGTGTACGATATTACATCTAAACCACCTGCTACAATTGAGTGGGAATAAAAATTAGAACAACATAGTATTTAAAGAATACATATACAAAGGCCTTTCATCGTTATGGTGAGAGGCTTTTTGTGAAAGTAGTAGTTGCTCTAATTTATTTTTTCTATTTTGTTGTTACTAGTAGATATCTTTAAGGAAATCAGGGTATGGAAACCATAAAAGAATTTTTAGTTAGTGACATATATTTAGATATTATAAAAGAGCTAGGTGTCGATAACTTTAATCAAGACGTACAAAGTGTTGAAGTAGAAGAGCTAAAAAATCGATTGAGACAGAGACAATTCTTACTAGAAGGCTTTAATTGTAAGGTGCTTTCAGAAAAAGAGATGGTGCAGTTTTACGAGCAAATGATAGAAGAATATGGAAAAGATATTATCGTTTGGTCTAAAAAGTTTTGGCAATATAACGATGATACTATTGATTCATATCCAGATGGTGAATTTCCTATAGGTGAAGATCTGTCTGAAGATGACGAATCAACTGTAATTGAAATAGGAAAATACTCTATAACAAGTATTGGTTTGTATATAATTGAATTTGACCTCTTGAAGAATCATCAAGAGATAGTAGCTGACTATTATAAAAGATTGGGCATTCCTCGGGCCGCGAAATATGCAAAAGACATGATAGCATTTTATAAAGAGGTTTTTACTTTAGGTATTTAAATATTAATGATTGAGGGCTGTTTTGTTACAGCCCCTTTTATGTTATACAAAAAAATTGGTATACTGATTTTAAGTTATAGATTTTGGTTAAATAGTTGTTTGAAAATAGAGGGCCTATGAAAACGACAAAATCTTTCGGAGAGTATCCAAAATATTCTCTCCATGATGCAAGAGTCCAAAAAATAGAATACGTAGACGATAGTTTAATCTTTACATTTGACTATATTTTTTCTTATGAGAACGGTATTGAACAAACTCATAAGGCCAAGATTGTATTTGAGAAATGTGATGTTGATGATCTAGAAATTCTCGTTTTTAATAGTACAATCTTAGATACTTTCAAAGGTAAAAGGATTGATTTACCTCAGTATCAGCAGGATTATAGTGAAAGTGAGTTCGAGGTCATTACAGAGACTTATAACTGGGGCCGAGCAGTATTCCAAGGGTGGTTACGGACCGAAGGGAATCCCGTACATTGTATAATGAACATATACTTTACAGGTGATATGGTATATGTAATCGATGAGGCCTAATATGAGTAATTTAGATTTTACTATTTGCTGTATAGTTACTTTCTTTAGCAAGAAGAGGGGGACTCCACCGAATTTGAATAATGGAAAGTATTGTCCTCGTCTTGTTATAAAGGGTTCTAATCAGATGTTAGGTGTAAATTTTATTGATGGTGAAGATGTCATCTTTGATCGACCAATACGAACTAATGCTCTGCCAGTAAATGAAGATATAGATTATTCTGCCTTACAAGTAGGTACAGAGTTCTTTATCATAGAAGGCAGCACTATTGTTGGTGAAGGGATTGTAAAAGAAATTTTTCAACATAAACCACATGGGAGAAAACAATTGTAGAGTATTATATCCATTGGTGGTTCTATAATCTTTAGAAGGAGCTTTTATGGCGATTACGTATACAGAAGAACGAAATTTTACCCCTCAGCAAGTAGCGGATTTATTTCTATCTGTTCGTTGGGTAGTAGGTAAATATCCTGATCGATTACACAAGGTTCTCATGAATTCGTCTCGTGTGATTTCTGCGTGGGATGGTGACCGTTTAGTTGGTCTTATTCGTGTCATGGATGATAGCGAGTTGGTGTGCTTCATCAATTATGTACTGGTTCATCCTGAGTATCATGGCCGCGGTATTGCTGGTCATTTGCTAGAAGTGGTGAAAGAGGCTTACAAGTCTTACCTGTACATTAATGTTATGATTGGTGATAGCAAGAATGCACCATTTTATGAGAAACATGGATTTAAGGTAAAAGAGAATTCCTTGCCAATGCAATATCGGAATGTGCCGAAATATACAAAAAAATAATTGGTCGGATAATCTGTATAGCAAGTAAGTGGTCAAATTGTTAATAAAAGGCTACACGTACATAGAGTTACGTGTAGCCTTTGTTATGTAAAACGGTATATACTAGAATCGATATGTAGATACGATGGAGATGGATATGGATATTTTAATACGAAAAGCGACAACCTCTGATTTAGATTTGTTAACACATATAGAAGCAATTTGTTTCCCTCCTGCTGAGGCGGCGCCTCGTGAGGCTTTTAAGGAACGATTAGATCATTATGCAGGTCAGTTTTTAATTGCCTTTGACGGCGATACACCTATTGGTTTTATCGATGGTTTTGTGTCTGATGATGAAATCTTAACGGATGAGATGTTCGCCGATGCTTCGCTGCACAATCTGAACGGTGCATGGCAAATGATTTTTGGCCTAAATACATTGCCAGAATACCGCAACCGTGGTGTTGGAGGTCAGTTGATAGAGGCTTTCATAGACTTGGCCAGAGAGGAAAAACGTAAGGGTGTCATTTTAACATGTAAGGAAGAAAAGATTCCTTATTACGCAAAGTTTGGTTTTGTAAATGAAGGTGAATCAGAGTCTGATCATGGTGGTGCCAAATGGTATCAGATGCGTGTTGCGTTTTAGTGACTTTGTTATGGCAATATAGTTATTAATCGATAAAAATAAATTATAGAGTTTGATGGACATTTTTATAGATTGTTCTAATGAGAAGCTAAAACTCCGCTTTGTGGTTGAGTTTTGGCTTCTTTTTTGCTAAAAAGTGTAGATGTTACAAGGATAGCCTTACCCCTATACGTTTATTGACACTGTATATAGCGCATGCTACGATGAGAAAAATCACATATGATTGGGTTAGGTGTTTATAGACTTAATAGAGAATTTGGTACAAGCCAAAGCGGTCACGCCACTGTAACAGCGAGGGACTTTGCATAAATGACGATATGCTCTTAGTCACTGAGATAATATCTTGGGAAGGCGCAAAGTAACGTTAAACTGAAGCCAGGAGAACTGCCTAATTAACAATTGCCAATTGACCTGCGAGTGACAGGGATGGGGATTTGCATAGATGAATGGTCGAACTATAAGTATATAGTTGGTAGTTCATTCTATCTATTAGCTTTTAGGCGTGGTAGTTAGTCTAACTGAGATGACAGCCCGTTTCCTCTTCGTGGGGAAACGGGCTTTTTGTGTTGATAACATGTGATTGTGTATTTTGAGAGTTTTGAATTGAGGTGCTTTTATGTTTAAGAAAAAGAAATTTATGGCTTATCTTGCCACGGTGCTCCTGCTAGTTGTGAGCATGATTATGACAGCTTGTGGTGGTCCAGCAGATACGAAAAAGGATGCCGCACAATCTGGCAAGCAAATTGAGATTACAGACGTAACAGGTCAAAAAGTTACGTTGAAAAAACCTGCAGAACGCGTAGTAGTTCAATTGAGTGCTTCTGGTGGGGCCTTCTTGACTATGGCTGCATTGCAAGGCAAAGATGTGGCTAAGACTATTGTTGGTATTGACCCTTATTTGAGCAAGTTGCGTACAGATATGTGGGATCGTTACAAATCTGAAGTGCCAGAGTTGGAAAAAATTCCTCTCATTGGTAACGTAAATGACAAAACATTTGATGTGGAAAAAGTAATTTCCTTGAATCCAGATGTTATCTTCATGCCTTTATACTTTAAAGATCAATACGAGTCTGATTACAAACCTAAAATCGATGCAGCTGGTATCCCTACTATTTATATCGATTACCATGCTGAAAAGCTTGAAAACCACCAAAAATCTATCGAAGCTATCGGTAAAGCATTGGGTAAAGAAGAGCGTGCAGCAGAAATCAACAAGTTCTATACTGAACGTTTAACAAGAGTTATGGACCGCATTAGCAAAATTAACAAACCAAAACCAACTGTTTACATTGAAACAGGTAACGAAGGTCCAGAAGGTTTAGGTTTTGCCTATAGTGCAAACGTAGCATGGGGCGCATTAGCAACTCAAGTTGGTGGCGACCTTATTACTAAAGATGTAGTTCAAAAAGCAGGTCCTGTTAACCCAGAATTTATTTTGGAAAGAAACCCAGATATCATCATCATTATCGGTTCCTACTGGCCTAAGAAACCGACATCCATGCGTTTAGGTTTCGATACAAATGAAGCAAAATCTCAAGCGTTGTTGAAAGCTTTCACCACAGAACGTCAAGGCTGGCCTGAATTGAAAGCCGTTCAATCTAAAAACGTTTACTCTACTCACCATGGTTTACCTCGTGAAGTATATGACGTTGCAGTATTCGAATATTTAGCTAAAACATTCTACCCTGAGGAATTCAAGGACGTAGATCCAGAAGGTACACTTAAGGAATTCTATGACAAATTCCTTCCATTCTCTTACGGTGGCGTTTGGTTTATGCAGTTGAACTAAAAAGGAGTTTTTCGTAGTGACAGAAACTAACAATCAGTACAATTATAAGAAACAGAGCTATAAAAAGCTCATGTTTATTATCATCGGTCTGATCATTTGCGCGGTAAGTTTTGTTACCGATATTATTGTAGGTCCTGCATCACTTACGTTGAGTGATGTATGGCTAGCATTAACAGACCCATCCGAGGTTTCCAAAAATGCGTATGTCATCATTTGGTCAATTCGCCTTCCGACGGCCATTATGGCATTACTGGTAGGCGCCTCCTTGGGCATTGCTGGTGCTGGTATGCAAACTATCCTTGATAACCCGTTATCTAGCCCGTATACACTTGGTATATCTGCAGGGGCTGGCTTCGGTGCTTCTCTCATGGTAGTTGTAGGCGCTAGTGCATTAGAGTTTTTAGGTGTCTTTATGGTTCCATTCGGCGCCTTCGTATTTGCTAGTTTGACGAGCTTCTTTATCTATTCCATCAATAAGATTAAGAATTTCTCTTCTGAAACGATGATTCTCGCTGGTATCGGCATGATGTTCTTGTTCCAAGCACTTCAATCCTTGATGCAATATATGGCATCTCCTGAGGCCCTTCAAAACATCGTATTCTGGACAATGGGTAGCTTAGCAAAGGCAAACTGGATTAATATCTCCATCGTTCTCCTCGTGCTAGTTATCATGCTTCCACTCATGATGCGTGAGTCTTGGCGTTTAACGGCTTTAAAATTAGGCGATGAAAAGGCCTCTGGTCTAGGTGTTGATGTTGAAAGCTTGCGCGTAAAAGTATTTGCTTTCATTTCCCTTATCACTGCCGTAGCCGTTTCCTTCGTTGGAACTATTGGTTTTATCGGTATTGTAGGTCCACATATTGCACGTATGCTCGTAGGTGAGGATCAACGGTATTTCTTGCCTCTATCTGCAGTGTGTGGCATGGCGATTTTGTCTCTCGCATCTATTGCGAGTAAAATGCTCGTTCCTGGGGCGATGTTCCCAATCGGTATTGTGACAGCAATCATCGGCGTACCTTTCTTCTTCTCGTTGGTATTAACTAGGAAAAGGAGCTATTTCAAATGATTGAAGTTCATAATTTAACCTTTGGCTATTCCTCTACGGAAGACGGACAAATCTTGAAGGGCGTTGATTTTGCCGCTAAAACTGGTAAATTGACGGCTCTCATCGGTACCAATGGTGCTGGTAAATCTACACTGTTAAAAACAATTATGGGTATCTTGAAAGGCAAGGGCGACATTACCATCAATGGTAAATCTGTAGCTGAATATTCTACAAAGGATTTCAGTAGTACAGTGAGCTACTTGTCTCAAGATAATGACTGTAGAGTCAATTTGACTGTTTTTGAAGTCGTTATGCTAGGGCGCATGGGATCCATGTCCTTCCGCGTAAGTGATGAAGACATTGCAGCTACACAAGAGGTGTTGGAACGGTTGAACTTGCAACGCTTTGCATCGCGCAGCATTATGGAGCTCAGCGGTGGTCAACGCCAACTTGTGTTCATGGCCCAGGCCCTTGTAAAAGAACCTAAAATCTTAATTCTTGATGAACCGACGAGTGCGCTAGATTTGCACAAGCAATTTGACTTGTTAACATTGCTAAAAAATCTGACTCAAGAAAATGATTTTACAACACTTGTAACATTACATCATCTTGATCTGGCGGCTATGTTCGCAGATGAAATCATCGTGCTCAAAGAGGGTAGAGTATACGCTCAAGGTGCACCGAAAGACATCTTTACAGAAGCCATGATGGAAGATGTATACCGTGTTAAAACTAAAATCTATATGGACGACAAAGGCATGCCTCATGTCATTCCATTAGAAGCTATTAACTGATTAACGCATCAGTTCAACAAATAAAAGAAGCTGAAATCTTTGCAGTGCATTGATTTCAGCTTCTTTTTTGTAAGGAAAAATATTAAGTTTCTACAATTACTTTAATTAGACTATACGGGTTTGCCTATTATTGTGTACACCAAAATTCATATGGTTAATTAAATGATTTCCTTTACCTGTGCCACGCCTTTATCGGTCAGCATATAGTACCCATTTGTTACGTACAACAAGCCTTGTTTCTTAAGGTGTGATGCGGCTTGGTGGGTATAGTCTGGTTTCCAGTTCAAGTGTTCGTGAATGGTGCCGATACCATTTTCAATGGCCGCCACAGGTGTGTTCATATGGGTATAGATGTGGCAGAGCATCATCGTTTCTCGATAGTGACGACGCAAGTGGCGCTGGCGAAGATAGGTTGCAATATAGCCTGTCTTTGGCGTGCCAATAACGGCAATTAATAAGGCGAGACCGATTGTTGTTGCGATAGCGCCTGCAATGGATACGTCTAGGGTGAAAGCGACTTCTGTACCGATGACGGCACAGATAATGCCGATGATGATGCTGCTAGTGAGCATGGCTTTCACAGAGTCCGTCCATAAATAAGCGATAACCGCAGGTCCGATCATGAGGCCGATAACGAGGATAGCGCCTACTGCTTGGAATGAAGCTACCACGGTAAGGGACACCATGGTCATCAGCACGTAGTGGATGAGGGCAGGCATGAAGCCGAAGAGCCCTGCTAATAGTGGATCGAAGGTAGATAGCTGCAATTCCTTGTAGAAGAGCATAACTAATACGAGGTTGATGACCGCTACTCCAAGAGAAATCCATAGAGATACAGGACCTAAGTCGGTACCGTTTATAATCCATCTGTCGAATGGGGCGAACGCGATTTCCCCTAGAAGTGCCGTATCTACGTCAAGGTGTGCGTTACCGCTATAGAGACTGACGAGGATGATGGCAATGGAGAAGAGGAGCGGGAAGATGATACCAATGGACGCGTCTTCGTTGACGAGGCCCGTGTTATGAATCATCTCTGTAAGCCATACCGTTCCTACGCCGACTACGGTTGCCCCTACTAAAAGCAAGGGAGAGTTTAAGTCTTCCGTTACAAAGAAAGCGAGCACGATGCCGAGGAATACGGTGTGCGTAATGGCGTCAGCCATCATGGACATGCGGCGTAGCACGAGGAATACACCAGGGATAGCACACGCGATGGATACCGCAATAGCGATGAGTAAAATCTCTGTATGTACTGTCATGGGGCACCTCCTATGCGAGGCTGCTCTGCTCTATATATTTTTTGTTGTAAATCGGAGGGACTTATCTTTGCAGTTTCTGATAATAAAGCTTGTTTTGATTGTTTGTTTTTACGATATTGCCACAAGATGCCTCTATTAGGTGCAAATATGAGGCTCAACAGTACGATAACCGACAGAATGACGATGATCGCAGGACCTGTAGGCAGTTTTTGTACTGTTGTACTCCAAATGGTACCGCCCATAGCAGATACCATGCCGAAACATCCTGCTAGTATACACATGGTACCGAGCTTGTTCGTCCACTGACGGGCCCCTACGGCCGGTGCAATGAGTAGGGAACTAATCAAGATAGCACCTACTGATTGAATGCCGATGATGATGGTCATGATCAATAGTGAACGATATAAAATGAGTGTAAAGGTGACGGGAATTTGCAATGTTTTAGCGTATTCTACGTCAAAGGAAATGAGTTTTAGCTCTTTCCAAAATAAGGCTGTTAAAACGATTATGATGAGCGCTGCCGCCGATGTAATGTACACATCGCGGGCTAATATGGTGGCGGCTTGTCCAAATATAAATTTTGAAAGCCCCGCCTGACCTGCATTGTTCAGACTTTGAAGGTAGGTGAGTAGAACCATACCAAGACCAAAGAAAGCAGATAGTATAGTAGCTAGAGCACCATCGAATTTGATTTTACTGTTTTCAACGGTGATGGTTATGAGCCACGCCGCAGTGATAGAGGACAGGGCGGCACCTATAATGAGTACCTCAATGTCTTTTATACCGGTCAGCAAGAATGCGATAACGACACCGGGCAGTGCCGCGTGGGAGAGGCCGTCACCGATGAGGCTTTCCTTGCGCAGTACTGCGAAGGTGCCTGCAATACCACTGGCAAGGCCCAAAAGAGCTGTGCCGAGCAATACCATCTGTGTTGTATAGGATTGGAGTATGGTCATACAATCCTCCCCTTGCCGTAGGTGCGCTCGATGGCCTCATCAGTAAAGGTATCTACTACGGGGCCATAGGCAACAGTTTGCTTGTTGACCATCGTTACCCAGTCGAAATATTGAGGTACCGTATTTAAATCGTGGTGTACGACGATTACCGTTTTACCGCGCGCTTTCATTTCTTGTAAAAGGGAGATAATGGCGTGCTCCGTCGTTTTATCGACGCCCTTGAAAGGCTCGTCCATGAGGTATATATCTGCCTCTTGTACGAGGGCTCTCGCGAGGAATACACGCTGTTGTTGGCCCCCTGAAAGTTGACGGATTTGCCTGTTTACATAGTCGCTCATGCCCATTTTTTCAATCATGGAGAGGGCGAGCTCCTTATCCTTTTTACTTGGTCGTTTGAACCAACCTAGATGACCATAGCGACCCATAAGTACAACGTCTAATACGGTAGTGGGAAAGTCCCAGTCTACGCTACCGCTTTGAGGGACATAGGCGATTTTCTTGTAATCCTTTTTGTCCATTGCAAGGTGGTGGTCGATATAAAACTTAACACTACCTGAGATAACTGTTAATAGGCCTAACATGGCCTTTAATAATGTAGATTTACCGGCTCCATTAGGGCCGACGATGGCCGCTAAGGAACCGATGGGTACCTTCATATCTACGTCCCATAATACAGGTTTTGTCGTATAGGCTACGGTCATATCTTCAACTTCAACGGCCCATTCCATAGAGACCTCCTTTTATCAATAGTGCTACTAGCTAATATTGCTAGTAGCACTTGTACTTACAATAACAAAGTAAATTTAAAACTATCTAAGTCCTAAGTCCGAACTGTAACCAGACCTGTAAATTTACTTTGTCGTATTTGATTAAGTTAATCAAATCATTGTTTATTTAAGTGCTTTAACGATGGTATCGATGTTAGCTTTTACCATGCCAATATATGTGCCGCCTTCAGTGCCTTCAGAACCGAGGGAGTCGGAGTATAATTCGCCACCGATAGCAACGTTCCAGCCTTTAGCCTTAGCTGCTTCTTGAACGGCTTCAATTGTTTTGTGTGGTACAGAAGATTCTACGAAGATTGCTTTAATTTTGTGATCTACGATAAATTGAACAAGTTCATTCACATCTTGTGTGCCAGCTTCTGTAGCAGTACTTACACCTTGTAAACCTTTTACTTCAAAGCCATAAGCGCGAGCAAAGTATTGGAAGGCATCGTGTGCTGTTACGAGAACGCGAGATTCTTTAGGAATAGATTCTGCTTGTGCTTTAATATATGCATCTGTTTCATCTAATTTAGTGAGGTATGTATCATAGCGTTTTTTGAAATCCTCTTTGTGAGCTGGATCTGCTTTCGCAAGACCTTCGTAAACTGCTTTGGCAGCAAGTTTCCAGTTAGCTACATCGAACCAAATATGAGGGTCTTTAGTTTTCACGCCATCTTCTTCATCAAAATCGAGTAGAGTGGCTGGATCAATAGCGTCGGATACGCGGATAGTAGCTTTATTTTGTTTTGTTAAATTGTCGAAAATGGAACCCATTTTACCTTCTAAGTGAATGCCGTTGTACACCACAACATCTGCTTTAGACATAGTTGTTACATCGCCGGCGCTAGCTTGGTAGAGGTGAGGGTCTACGCCAGGTCCCATGAGTCCTTGGACGGATACATGGTCACCGCCAATTTCTTTTACTAAATCCGTTAGCATTGTAGTAGTAGCTACAACATTTAATTTTTTCTGATTGTCTTGGGCTGCATCTTTTCCACAGCCTGCTAATGCGAATAACATAAGTGCTAATGATACGACAATTAGTAAGATTCGATTAAATTTCATAATAAACCTCCTTTTATAGGTACTGCGTTAAAAACTTTAGTTATCTTGTTAATACATAAGTGATACAATCTACCCTTATTTAAGCGGAAAAATAGCCACTACTAACGTAGCGGCTAGTGGCAGTTATACGGTTTTCTGCTAAGGTCACAATTGTTAAGGGATGAGAGATTGTAGATGGTTTGGCCCAATGAGGGCAACGATACCAAGTACCATCATGACCTTCATTTGAATACGCTTTCTACGTCTCATGATGAACCTCCTTTGTGTAATTTTTTGTCATATCAACCTGATATGTAAGTCCGAACAGTTATCTTGAAATCAATATATCATAAATGAGAAATTTTATCAATAATAATTTATTCTTTAAATATTCATCTTTATTTAGTATGATATTATGCATAGACAAAATGAATAAGGAGGCTTATTATGAATAAATTATTCCGATACACTGCTGCAGCTGTACTCGTTGCATCTTTCGGCATGTTAGGTAATTATACAGCTGATGCGGCAAAGTTTTTAGAATCTCCAAGAGAGGTTCATATTGTGAAGCCTGAGTTGCCTGAGATTCCTCAAACGGCTACGGTGGCGCCAGATATGCGCGTACGCTTCTTGATTGATAAAAAAGGGAATGTTAAAAATGTTTTCGTTGAACGCTCCTCTGGTTATGCTCCTGTTGATGAAGCAGTAAAAAAAGCAATCATGCAGTGGAAATTTACACCTGCCATCGGCACGGATCAAAAGGCTCATGAATCTATTATTGGGATGACAATTACTCTGCCTAAGCATGCTGTAACAGCTAAATAAGGAGATAATGATGAATAAAGTGTTGCGTTGTACAATGTTGAGCACATTGTTTGTAACTGGTTTGCTGGCCTCTGTATTGGCGGCGCCTTATAAACCGCCTACAGCGGTATCTACGCCAGCTGTAGACCAAGCGGTTCTTGCCGGTTATAGCGGTGCTGTTCATGGTGCAGATGTACGTTTTACCATCAATGAAGACGGCTCTGTAGGGGATATTGAGATTGTAGCATCTAGTGGATCCAGCGCTGTTGATGCGGCTCTCGTTGAAACTATTTCTACATGGCGATTTAATCCTGCTACAGACTCTAATGGTAATCCGGTAGCATCTTCTAAAACTGAATATATTGATTTTTAATATCCAATAAAAGCACTCGTACATGGTATGGGTGCTTTTTGTGTGAAATCTTTACAAAATAATAAAACTGTATCTATAGCTACTGAAAATTACTTTCAAAATGATATAATAAAATCATAATCATCAATTAGCCCTTGGAGGTATACACATATGAATCCATTAAAACAAAAGCTAGATATTAACAATGAACGTTACCGAATTATTGTATCCGTTAAAGAAGATTATTTAGACGGAAAATTGTCCTTAGAAGAAGGCAATCGTATTTTAAAAGAAAAACTTGGCACTTGTACGCCTGATGAGTTTGCTTATGCAGAGCAAAGTTTAAAAGGTGTTTACAAGGATGAAGAAATCCTAGATCGGATGGATGACCTATTGAACTTGTTTGATGGCGTATTAGTTCGCGCAGAAAATGAGTATCCAGAAAATCATCCGTTATGGGTGTACTTAGAAGAAATCAATGCTGTTGAAAAGGTCGCTCTTGAAGCAGATGAATTATTGAAGCAAGAGAAGTTTATTAAGAACCCATGGCTTGGTATCTTTGATTCATTAGCGCAATGGAGAACTCATCTGTCTCGTAAGCAAAATCAATTGTATCCAATGCTAGAGGATCATGGTTTTGACCGTCCTACACGTATTATGTGGACCTTTGATGACGGCGTACGCGATGCTATCTCTGCATCCTATGCATTGCTACGGGAGGATAAATACGAAGAATTCTTAGCGTCTGTACCAGAAACATTAGAAAAGTTACGTGATTTGAACTCCAAAGAGTTAGAAGTACTGTTACCGACATCTTATAAACTGTTAAGCGATGAAGAGTTTGTGCGCATGAGTAAGAATGACCATGAAATTGGTTATGCCATCATTGATCCGCCAGGTTTATATGTAGTGCCGGGCATCAATGACTCTGCGGCACAACTAAATGCAAATAACTCCAGTCAAAATGGTGTATCTAATGAGTTCCTAAACGATTTGGCAGGACTATTATCCAAATATGTTGGTCCTGTAGGAGGTACAGCTGTTAGTAAGGATGCTGTCCTAGATGTAGCCACTGGCAAATTGACATTGGAGCAAATCAATTTGTTATTCCGTCATCTTCCAGTAGATTTATCCTATGTAGATGAAAATGAACTCGTTAAGTTCTACAGTGATACACCACATCGTATTTTTCCTCGCAGTGCTAACGTTATTGGCCGTGAGGTTAAGAACTGTCATCCAGCAAAATCTGTTCATGTAGTAGAAGAAATTGTAGAGAAATTCCGTTCTGGTGAGCAAAGCCAAGCTGAATTCTGGATTAATAAACCGGGCTTGTTTATCTATGTTATCTACACGGCAGTGCGCGATGAAAATGGTAAATTCCGTGGTGTACTAGAAATGATGCAAGATTGCACTCATATCCGTGAGCTTGAAGGGTCCCGTACATTGTTGACTTGGGATAAAACTGACTTTGTAGGCGATAGTAGTAAAGAAAAATCCTTGGCTCAAGAGGCTGCAGAAGAGGTAGAGGAAGAACCATTAACAGCTGATGCAGATGGTCGATTCCATATCGATGCAAAAACGACCTTGTCTAATTTGATCAAACAAAGTCCAGATATTGTAGATCATTTGATTTCTTTAAATCCTAAATTCGAGAAATTAAAAACACCTATGGTAAAAGTAATGGCTAAGGTGGCTACTATCAAGATGATTGCAGAGCGCGGTGATTTTGATGTAGATGATTTGATCGGTAAAATCGACGCATTCATTAATAAAAATAAGAAATAATTGAACTTTTAAATGTGAAAGAGGCAAGGTCTTAGGGCCTTGCCTCATTTTATTTTGTTATTAGTGTTGTGCAGTGACTATGAACATTGAATCATATGTTGTTTACTTTGGTTGCAATATTAAGGAATGATTAGTTAGCAATTTTTATTATTAGAGATGTGTTGCACTAATTCGAAATAAACATACAATAATTTCCTATAATTCATCTGTTTTGTGTATACAAATTTGATTGAAAAGGGTAAAATAGAAAATAATGAAAGTATTTGCAAAAACAATATTTTCATATATTGATATACTTTTATAAGAGAAATTACAAGATATTTAAAGGTGAGGATCTAGATACTATGTCTACAAGACGCGTTTGGAAGCAAAGTGAAATTAAAACAAACCCATTATTTTCTAAGATGCGCAGTACTATTGAAACTGCATTTTATGGGAACAATGTAACGCCTGTAACATCCGTTGCACAAGCGTATCAACTTGCCGCTGAAGAGCCAGGTGTTATCGTCCTCGATATGCCTGTATATAAACCATGCGAGCAAGGTTTGCCAACTGATGCAAAGGTACTAGTTACAAATGATGGTAAAACTACAGGTCGCTATGCAAAAGCTCGTCGTATTATTGGCGATGAAGGTATTGATGAAGTAGAACTTTCTAATATTGCACGTGATGCTGTGTATGATAGCCGCGATAAAGAGTGGCTTGCTGCTGAAGCTATTGTTGGTTTAGATAAAAAATTTACCGCTCGTGCTCATTTGATGATTCCAAAAGATCACGCATCTACTTTATATTCTTGGATCATGAACTTCAAGTTCTTTGATGCAGCAGTAAAAGAATTCTACGATGATAGTTTAGAGATCCCAGAAGGTGATATCTACATCTACTCTGATCCAGATTATATTGTGCCTGGCCATCCAGGTGGTCTTGCTATCTTTGACCCTGCTCATAACTGTGCCATGATTCTTGGCATGCGCTATTTTGGTGAGCACAAAAAAGGTACCCTTACATTGGCATGGTCCTTGGCTAATCGCCTCGGCTATGTTGCCTGCCATGGCGGTATGAAACGTTACAACCTTGATAATGGCAAATCCTATACTATCGGTGTATTCGGCTTGTCCGGTTCCGGTAAATCTACATTGACTCATGAAAAACATGATGGTCGTTATGATATCTCTATCTTGCATGACGATGCGTATATCATCAATACTGAGGATTTGAGTTCTATTGCTCTTGAACCTACGTACTTTGACAAAATGCAAGATTACCCTGTGGAACATCCTGCTAATGAATTCTTGTTAACACTACAAAACGTGGGCGTAACAATGGATGAAGAGGGTCGTAAGGTTGTGTTAGCTGAAGACGTTCGTAATAACAATGGTCGTGCTATCAAATCTCAATTCTGGACAGAGAATCGCGTAAATTATGTAGACGAGCCAGTTAATGCTATTGTATGGCTTATGAAAGATAAAACATTGCCACCGATCCTCAAAATTGATGATCCTGTACTAGCATCTACAATGGGTGCCACACTTGCTACGCGCCGTTCTACAGCGGAAAAACTCGATGCTCATGTGGATCCAAATGCACTTGTTATTGAACCGTATGCAAATCCATTCCGTACATATCCATTGGCTCTTGATTATGAAAGCTACAAAAAATTGTTCTCTGAATGTGGCGTAGAATGCTACATTATGAATACAGGCTTCTTCTTGGACAACAAAGTTCCAAAAGAAGTGACTCTTGATTTGTTAGAACGTTTGGTAGAAGGTACTTTGGAATTCAAACCATTCTATAAATACCCGAACCTTGAATATGTAGAGGTTCCTGGTTTTGAACCACCATTCCAGGTGCGTGAGTACCATCACCAATTACACAAAGCTTTTGAGTTCCGCTATGACTATGTAGAAAACCTTATTGGTCATAAAAACGAATTACCAGAAGAAGTATTAGAAGTACTTAAAACATTAATGTAATCTCAAAATTTATTAACTCCTCAATATAATATTGAGATTGTCTAACTGCTCAAAGAAAAGGCCCTCCATATGGAGGGCTTTTTTGTTATTGTCTTTAGACTGGTTCGCGACGTAGTCGCGAATCATAAAACCACCCGCTATGCGGGTGCGGCAACGAAAGTTATACAAAAAAATCACCTTGCTTAAGTATAATGTAGGTGTTCAAGCCGCATTATATACAAAAGAAAGGTGATTTTATATGGCATCAAAGACACAGAGCCTTGCGCACACAAAATGGTTATGCAAATACCACATAGTATTTACACCTAAGTATAGACGTAAAGTTATATATAATCAATACAGAAATAGTTTACGTGAAATACTGAGACGTTTATGTGAATATAAGGGCGTCAAGATTATAGAGGGGGAGCTTATGGCAGATCATGTGCATATGCTAGTGTTAATTCCACCTAAAATATCAGTTTCATCTTTTATGGGATATCTAAAGGGTAAAAGTGCGCTAATGATGTTCGATAAATACGCAAACTTAAAGTATAAATTTGGAAATAGACACTTTTGGTCCGAGGGATATTATGTAAGTACAGTAGGATTAAATGAAGCTACCGTAAAAAAATATATACGTGAGCAAGAGTTACATGACCAAATGAAAGATAAACTTAGTGTAAAAGAATATGAGGACCCTTTTAAGGGTAGCAAGTAATACATATCCCCTTTAAGGGGAGCGTTACGAGTCAATGGCTATGCGGCTTGAACGTAGTGAAAGCCAGCGCCTTTAGACGCTGGCCTAGTACTACGGGCTTATAGCCCGTGAGCAAACCACCCGTTTTACGGGTGGTTCTGATTCAAAAGCGATGACCTTACGGTCATCGCTTTTCTTTTACTATATATCAAAGTTTGATTAGCCAATTACTTCTTCAGCTTGCACTAATTCTTCTTGTTTTGTAGCGTCTAAAATTTCAATTAAGCTATTTACGATATTTGCCGCTCCATCTACATGCCATTCACGAGCACTCTCAGACATTTGTTGTAGTCTTGGAGAATTAATAAGCAGTGCGGTCACAACGTCTTCTAAGTTATGAATATCACGTGCCCAACGAGCACAGCCCCGTCGCTCTAATAGTTCTGCATTGGCCTCTTCTTGCCCAGGGATGGCATTAAAAAATACCATAGGCAAACCGATAGTAACAGCCTCCATACAAGTCAGAGCACCAGGCTTTGTAACGAGCAAGGACGATGATTTCATAAGCTCCGAAATATTGGTCGTATAACCATATACAGTAGTCTTTGTTTTCATAGAATCACTAAGGGTAACTAAGGATTCATAGAGAGATGTATTTTGTCCAGCTACTACTGTAATTTCACCGATACCATTAACCTCATCTAAATGTTTAAGTGCCGTTTCGAGAGAGCCCAATCCAAGACCACCACCCATAACGAGTACTTTCACAGGTTCCTCCAAGCTATATTCCTCAATAGCATCACGGAAAAAGGAACGGCGCACAGGGATACCAGACACATGAATACGAGCTTCATCAATACCAGCGGTTACCATTTCGGTGACCATAGACTCGGTCGCTACATAGTACGTATCAATTTGTGGATAAAGCCAAAATTGATGGCTACTAAAGTCCGTCATAATTGCTACCAATGGCACATCAATATGACCTTGGCGCTTCAAAATAGACGCAGCCCCACATGGAAATGGATGAGTAAAGACCATCACATCTGGCTGCTCTTGTTGAACGAGCTTGAGCATACGACTTTTAAGGAGATAAGATAATGCAGTTTGCAAAATAGTCCCCCGTCGCTCCCCTTTTGATACGCGATAAATCATATCGTATAGCATGGGGAATACGTCGATCATCTTGATATACGTCCCCTTAATTAAATGCTCTACAGACATGGTTTCTGTATCTAAAAAGTCCACATGAGTAATCGATGCGTGTGGCTCTTTTTCTTTCCAATATTCTTCTATGGCTCTTGCGGCCTGCATATGTCCTGTCCCAATAGAGGCGGACACAATGAGAACCTTCCGTGATGTTTCGTTATTCATAGTGCACCCTTTCTCTGTGCATTATACCATAAATAGACAAAAAAAAGAGACCTCGAAAGGTCTCTTTCATATCCTTTATGGATTATTTTTTGCGTTTTTTAGCTTTTGTAGCGTTAACTTGCTCTTTCAAACCTTTACCAGCTTTGAATGCAGGGGATTTGGAAGCAGCGATTGTGATAGTTTTACCGTTTTGTGGGTTACGGCCTTCACGAGCAGCGCGTTCACGAACTTCGAAAGTACCGAAGCCGATAACTTGTACTTTACCACCAGCAGCTAATTCTTCAGCAACTGTGTCAAATACAGCTTTTACCGCTTTCTCAGCGTCTTTTTTTGTTAATTCAGTTTTTTGTGCAACACTTGCGATTAATTCTGTTTTGTTCATGACAGAACCTCCTTAAAAATACAATACCTTAGAAGTATGCAAAACCTCTAGGCTACTTTTCCTGCACTTTAGCCTCCTCCCAAAAAGCATCCAGCTCAGCTAATGAAAAGTCTTCCCATGAGCGATCGCTTTGGTTAACACAAGCCTCTACATGTAAAAAACGCTGTCGGAACTTTGTGTTTGTGCGATTTAGTGCATTTTCACCGCTTATTTTATACCATCTGAGTAGATTAATCAAGGAAAAAAGCACATCTCCTGCCTCTTTTTCCATATTTTCTCTATCATTTTGTGCTATAGCCTCCTTGAATTCACCCATTTCTTCGGAAACTTTCGCCCAAACCGGATCGAGTTCGTCCCAGTCAAAACCTAGCTTCGCAGCCTTTTCTTGAAGCTTATAAGCGGCCACTAAAGCAGGTAAACCTTTAGACACACCATCTAATACAGATTTTTGAATATTTTTCTTTTCTTTTGCCTTTAATTCATCCCATGAGTATGATTTTTCATCATTTTCAGGGTTAAAAACATGAGGATGACGACGGATCATTTTTTCAGTAACGTCATTTATTACATCTTGTAAGGTAAAATGACCCGCTTCCTCTGCTAGTTGACTATGAAAGACAACTTGTAATAATACATCCCCTAATTCTTCACGAAGGTTGGGCATATCTTTATTATCAATAGCATCTACTACTTCATAGGTTTCTTCAATGAAATAGCGCCGTAAGGATTCATGCGTTTGCTTTTGATCCCAAGGGCACCCATTAGGCGCACGTAAGGCTTTTACTACATCCACTAATGGTTGTACAGATACGGGTTCCTTAGTATTGTTCTTCATAGAGCTTTGCTTCCTCCTTATCTCGACGAGCTTGTAAACGCTTGCCAATGATTGGGAAATGATACATATCATCCTTCACAACGGCCTTAGTAAGCCACAAAGATAGTCCATACACAAATACGGCTACTACAATAGCGGCAGCTACAGCACCACCATTACCTAATAACTCTACGGTACTCACATAGATAACTTGCGTTGCGCCTCCCATGGCCATAGCAGATACGGCAATTTTCAGTAATTCAAGTTTATTAAGCACAGAACCTACATATTTCTTTACAAATAGATAGTTTATGAGTGCAGCAATGGCGAAGTTTAAGTTTGTGGCCCATGCAGCACCATTGATACCAAGTTCAACAGTTCCTGTCAGCTCATAATCCAAAAATGTTTTCGCTAATAAACCAACGAAAATCGCTACCATAGGAATTACAGTTCGCCCCAAACCTTGCAGAATACCCGCTGTAATTTGCTGCCATCCTAAGAATACAATACTTAGGCTAATCACGGCGATAACAGGCCCTGCATTAGGCGTTGCATAAATCAGCAGGGAAATAGGCGTCGCTAGTACACAAAGGCCAATACAGGCGGGAATCGTGAACATATTGGCAATTTTAATAGCCGTACTTGCCCGCTGCACAATACGGTTAACATTACCTTGTGCATGAGCTTCAGATACAGCCGGTACTAAACTAGCCGCCAAAGAGGTAGTCAAAATAATAGGTAAACCAATGAGTGACGTGGCCATCCCTGTAAGGTAGCCAAATTGTGTTGTTGCTTCATTGAGGTAATACCCAATATCCATCAAACGCTTCGGCACTATGAATGTATCGATGAGAGATACCATAGGAAGCATGATATTCGCCATAGATACTGGTATAGCGAGACTAAATAATCGTTTCACTACAGCGCTGTTACTTTCACAGATAGCATTTTGATTCTGTTGTGAAAGCATCTGTTCGCGCACCCGTCGTTGACGATAGTAAAAGAAAATTAATACGAGTAAACCCGCTAACACACCTGGGAAGGTAGCAAAGGTAGCGCCCCCAGCCGCTAAATGTAAGCCTCTATCGATGAAGTAGTAAGCTAAGCCCACCATAGAGGATACGCGGAAAATTTGTTCAAAGATTTGGCTCGTCCCCGTAGGCACCATGTATTGGAAGCCTTGGAAATACCCTCTAAAGCAACTTAGAATCGTTACTACAAAGATAGCTGGCGATAACAGCTGAATGGCTATGAGAGCTCGTGGATCTGTAATAATCTGAGTATCTACAAGCCACTGTGCGCTGCCATATAAGGTCAAGCTAAATACTAAACCTAAAATAGTGAGTACTCTTAAGGATACAGAAAATACTTGTTGTACGCCTCGCATATCATCATTGGCGAGCTTTTCCGCAATCATAATAGAAATCGCTACGGGAATGCCTGCCGCAGAGATGCTGACGATAATTTGGTAGATTGGATAAGCCATCATATATAGGCCAATGCCTTCACCACCAAGAACACGGGCGATAAGAACTTTACTAAACGCACCGATAACCTTCACGATAATACCAGCTAAGGTTAAAATCATGGCACCCTTTAAAAATCGATTCATAGGCCCTCCTTAGTCGATGACTTGTGGCTCAGTGCCTTCATCACCGCTTCCGTAATGGTCAAAATAGAACCTTTCATGCCATTAAGGCTCACATATAATGTGGCTGGCTTGGTATCTGCAAACTTCATTTTTTTCCATAAATCTTCCCGTACAGCCCCCATATCCCAGTCGGCCATTTTGGAGTCATCATGCCAATGGATCGTAAGCTGTTTATCTCTACGGACGATACTTTTAATACCAAGCAGACGTGCTTGCTCTTTAATTTGAGCAATACGCAATAATCTATCTACCGGATCTGTAGGCGTACCAAAACGATCTATCAGTTCATCTGTCATGTCATCTAGTTGTTCTTTTGATTTAATATGTAACAACCGTTGATATACAGAAATCTTACGAGCACTATCTTTAATGTACTCATCATCGATAAAGGCATCTACTTCTAAGTCAATAGCTGGATCAATAGATACCTCGCGCTCTACCTCTTTATTTTGAGCCTTTGCAATCGCTTCTTCAAGCATACTTACGTACATGCCAAAGCCGACAGATGCGATATTGCCATGTTGCTGTGAACCCAATAGATTACCTGCACCACGAATTTCTAAGTCTCGCATAGCAAGTTTGAAACCAGCACCTAGCTCCGTGAACTCTTCAATAGCTTTTAAGCGCTTTTCTGCTGCTTCTGAAAGCATTTTGTCAGGTCGATACATAAAGTATGCATAGGCCCGTCTGCGAGAGCGCCCTACGCGTCCACGCATTTGATATAGCTGAGATAAACCTAACCGATCCGCATCATAAATGATGATAGTATTGGCGTTCGGAATATCTAGACCGGTTTCGATGATACTTGTAGACAATAATACATCGTAATGACCTTCATAGAAATCGGTCATAATTTCTTCAATTTGACGGCCCGTCATTTGACCATGAGCAATAGCATAACGCAAACCTGGCAACGCCGCTTCTAATAATTCACCCATGTGATTAATAGATGCCACTCGATTATATACAAAGTAAACTTGTCCCCCCCGTGCCAATTCGCGCTTAATCGCATCTGCAACGAGATTCATGTCATATTCCACCACATAGGTCTGAACAGGTAAGCGTTCTTCTGGTGGCGTGTTGATGACGGACATTTCACGAACACCTACAAGCGACATATGTAAGGTCCGTGGAATTGGTGTAGCACTCAAGGTAAGCACGTCAATACTACTAGCCCACTCTTTCCATTTTTCCTTTTGCGCTACCCCAAAACGTTGCTCCTCGTCTACAACGAGCATGCCCAAGTCTTTAAATACAACCTTTTTGTTAAGTAGCGAATGGGTACCGATGAGAACATCAATCGAGCCATTCTCTACACCTTTTAAAACTTGTTTCTTCTCAGCTGTACTGCGGAATCGATTAAGTACATCTACCTTTACGCCAAATGGGGCAAAGCGATTCAAGAAGGTTTGGAAATGTTGTTGCGCCAAAACGGTAGTTGGTACGAGCACCGCAACTTGCTTACCACTCATAACAGCTTTAAAAATAGCCCTCATAGCTACTTCTGTTTTACCAAAGCCTACGTCTCCAGCTAGCAATCGGTCCATAGGAACAGGTCGCTCCATAGATTCTTTAATTTCCGCCGTAGCTTGTAATTGATCTTCCGTCTCTTCATATGGGAATGCATCTTCAAACTCTTGCTGCCATGGTTGATCTGGCAAGAATGCAAAGCCTTCTGTAATTTCTCGTTGTGCATAGATCTCAACGAGCTTATCTGCCAAATCATCAATAGATTTTTTCGCCTTTGTAACAACCTTAGCCCAGTCACGGCCGCCCATCTTATGAATACGAGGCACATCACCTTCATTGCCGATGTATTTTTGTAACTGATCTAAATTATTTGCAGGTAAGAACAGTTTATCCGTTCCTGCATAAGCGATTTCAATATAGTCGCGATGAATGCCTTCCGTTTCTATCGTTTTAAGGCCAATATACTTACCGATACCATGCATACTATGTACAACATAGTCACCAGGGGTTAAATCCGTAAAATAATTGATTTCTTGGCCCTTTTTAGGCTTATTGCGAAGCTTGCGCTTTTGTTGTCCGTAAATATTGCCTTCTACGACAACTACTAAATGGCTATTTGGTAATTCAAAGCCGTCGGTCAATAAACCTTGTAATATAACAACTGTATTAGGCTTAGCAATCCATTCTTCACTATGAATAAAGGCGATATTTTCTCCTTCAAGAGCTCGTTCAATGCCTTCTCGTCGTTGTTGGTTATTTAATACCAATACAACTTGATGATTTAGGCGATGCCATTGCTTAATTTCATCTGTTAATAAAGGAATTTGACGCTCAAAGCTCGTCATCGTCTTCCCTTGAATACCAATAGGGTTAAATCCAGTAAGACCAATAGAGCGTTGTTGCATAAATGTAAAAGCCACTTGAGTCATCGCTTCTACAGTGCGCTGCAATTCACTCCAGTCACAATGATTTTTACGATGTGTAGAATCTTCCTTGAGGAACTTCTTTAACGCTTCTTGAATACGTCCTGGCTCATCGTAAATGAGAAGACCATCCTTTACATACGATAATAAGGTACTATCTGCATCGCTTTTACCAAGGAAGAAAGGCGTCACCGTATAAGAATCAATTTGTTCAATAGACCGCTGATTCTCTACAGCGAAAAACCGCAAGGTATCGATTTCATCACCAAAGAATTCTATACGAATAGGATTGTCGCTATTAACAGGATAGATATCTAGAATATCGCCACGCACGGCAAAATGACCACGTTGTTCCACCTGGTCTACCCGTTCATATCCAATTGTGACAAGTTGTTCAAGCGCTGTATCACGCTCAATCGTATCATTTAAAGCAAAATGTAGCGATTGTCCTTTTAAATATTGTGGAGATACAACGTATTGTGTAACCTCCTCTGCATTAGCAATAACCACAGCTGGCTCCTGCCATGCAAGAAGGGCTAATGCTCGCATCTGTGCACCTTGGTCTTCAAGGCTACGAGCCACAGTCGTAAAGTCTACATGATCTGTGATAGGAAATGAGAGGACTGGAACATTAGGCATGAAAAAAGCTAAGTCCCGTTCCCACATCTCTTTATGGTCCTTATCATGGACTACGATAACTACAGGCTTTGTAAGGCCTGTAGTAAATACTTGGTTTAAGAGGAAACTCTTTTGAGAACCACTAAGACCATATATAACTGACTTTCCATTCCGCTGAAATGCGTTTAGCCCATCCACAAAGGATGGGTTCTGTGAAAGCAGCTTAGTTAATGTATTATCCATACTGCACCATATAGTATTACTATGATTGTATTAATTAAATAGTTCTAACTTATTTATTATAACATATAACCTAGTAGTTAAGCTTCTAGACCGCTTTATATATAATAGTAAAAACGCGATAACAATTATATTTATAGTTATATTTATAGTTATATTTATAGTTATTTTTATATCCGTTTTGAACACCTAATTTTAGGCAAAAAAAATAGCACCTCTAAAGGTGCAATAAAGTTGGTGCGGGAGAAGGGACTTGAACCCCCACGCCGTAAGGCGCCAGATCCTAAGTCTGGTGCGTCTGCCAATTCCGCCACTCCCGCGTCTCAACTGAAATAATAATATCATGTATAGAATTCATCGTCAATCATTTTTTTATAATTAACTTAAATTTCATGTATCTCATAAAATAAAAAGGGACTTAAAATAAAAAGAGACTGACCCAGAATCCGAACTACTAGAATCCTGGGTCAGCCTCTTTTTTAGGATGATGATGAATAAATGCATGCCCTACATTTACCATAAAATATATTAACAGTCATAACATATGTCATGCTGGTAATACCAAAAGGTATAATCCACCATGACCATAGCACGACATTAAGGTCGTAAGAACTATAATCTAAATATCAAAATAATATATTTAGAACGTATAGAACTAAAAAATCCTTTTTACGGGTACGTAAAAAGGAGCTATTAACTTCTCCTCCCTATCTCTCGTAGGTCAAATGGTGAATGTTGAATAGGCAGTTCTCCTGACTCGGCTTCATCGCTCATCTAGCCTTCCCAGTTTCCCAGTGACTTAATTTAGACTCGCTCGACCATACAGTGGCGGGACCGTGCTGGCATTTAACCAGCTTCTCTATTATGCTTTTCAGCACCTATTCCCAAATATGATGTTTTCTATGAGTTAATATTAACACCGCTATCGTATTAAGTCAATTTATTTTTGTAATTTTATTAACTTCATCTTTTATTCATCTATTGCCATATATCATATTTTTAATTACAATATAATAGTAACTATAAATAGGAGGAATCTATGTATATCGGAGATTTCATTAAACAATATCGCGAATCCAATGGAGTATCCATTGAAGACTTTGCAAATAAATCAGGTTTAACTACCACTGAAATTGAAGCATTAGAGAAAAATGTACAAGACGACGGTACTGTAGTGCCCGTAGCAATGCGCCAAATCAAAGGTATTGCAGCCGCTATGGATGTACCTATGCCTATGGTCATGGCACAGATTCCTTCTGATCAAGAATTAGTTGTACATGTTGTGGCAGAGTCTGATCAGCCACACGCAAAGTAGTATAAAGGAGATTTTATGACACCTGATGTATTAGCACTTTTACAAGGCTTAACAGAGCAGCAAAAAAACTATGTATTATCTGCTCAAGCGCGTCAAAAAGAAACAGGTATGGCCTACCTGTTCTGGTTCGTCCTTGGCGTACATTATTTCTATTTAAACAAACCATTTATTAATATTATCTATTGGCTTACAGCTGGTGGCTTAGGTATTTGGATGATAATCGACTTATTCCGCATTCCAGGCATGGTTAAAGATCGTAATAAGGCTATCATTAAAGAAGCTATTGAAGAAGCTAAAAAGCTATATCCTGAGGTGCAATAATGAAAAAATTTTTGTTAATTGCGGCGGCTTTTACTATCTTAGGTATCCTCCCCTCTCAAGCAGTTAATATTGCTGATTTAGAGAACGCACGAGGCTATGCCTATTTATATCGTATGAACGGCCAAAATTATTATGCTGAACAACGCGTTAAAGTTATTGCCGGTGAAGGTAATAACTTTGAAATTATAGGTCGTACCTATAGTCATCAAGGAGCTCAATATTATATGACAGAGTATATTAACCATTATTACTTTGATCAAGACAACGATACGATTCAATGGGTTCAAGATCAACGTAATATTATTGACGCTCGTACCGGTAAAGTATTACGTGAAGAAAAACGTAATAAAGCTAAATTAATTACCTTAAAACCAGATACATATGGTTATATGCAAGCCATCTATTGGCGTGACCTTGCTATTGCCGCTGGTCAGCTTAAATAAGCAAACGATAGACGGATTTCTAGTTTATTATAGTTTCTGTATAAAAATCTACATACAACAAAGGACTCTACTCATAAGAATGTAGAGTCCTTTTATTATATAGTTAATAGAAATAGGGTTATAGGACAAAAAGTGTTGCTATTTTAGTCCCAAAGATTGGTAAATAGGCAATCATAATTATGCAAATCACTCCAAACAATAGCATCACCCCAAGTCGGAATAGAAGCTTCTAACCTAGATTGTTCATGTATGGTATGATATATATCAGAAATACTCTTGTTGGTCGGCATAACCTTAAGTATTTCTGCATTAGAAAGCGGGTTTGGTGAGTGCATATAGCACCACCAGAACACCGCTTTTATTCGTCTTTCAATAGACATTCCTCTATGATTACGTAACATAGTGCGTAACTGAGCATTTACACCACCTTCTATACGATTATTAGTAGCTGGGCAGGTACATGTTAACGATGCATCTAAGTAAGTAAATAAACATCTTTTGTTAATCAATTTAACTAAGGAATTTTCTGCTTTTATAAGTCGTTCATGTTTAGGTCGTATCGTACCATTTTCATCAACTGTTATTTCTGATAGGAATACCCTATGTCGTACTTTCCATGACATAACGTTTTGTACCCACTTCATAGCATGATCTTGCGTGTGTATTGTTAATAAATCCCTTGCAATTCCATATAACTCACAACCAGCAATCGTTTTAGGACGTATTGTTGTATAGCGTTTTACTTGTTGAAATGCATGAAATAAGCACCTTTGTAGTTTGGCTTTCGGCCAAACTTTTTTTAATGCCTTTTGAAAGCCGGTACCACCATCGGATATAACTACTATAGGTGATGAAATACGTCGTAATAAAGCCTCCCAAGCCTTAGAATGCTCATATCTACAAACATACCAGCCTAAGACATGCGTCTCATTACAACAGATTAAAATACAAGCATTTCTAGCTAAATAAATACCATCAACAAATACCACACTACTTGATGATTCAACTTTTGGTGGTAATGGCCAAAGCTCCCAAAACTGTGATGTTTTTCTACGAAATGAACGTCCATCGCCAGCCATATCTAACTGTGTGTGTTTACCAAATAACCAATCCAAAAATATCTGTAAATTATTATTAGTTTTATTCACTTTATTTGTGAATGAGCAAGAACATTGATTACAATACCAACGTTGAGAACCCGCACTTGTTTTACCATTTCTCTTACAGACGAAACCACAATTAGGGCATCTGACTAGTTTCATAATTATACTCCTTCTAAAAAATATATCTCTTTAGAAAGATAAAACCTTTTTTGAGTCAGTAAAATCAAGGGGGTTCCGACTTTTTAGCAACACTTTTTGTCCTATATGTAAAAGTTACTCAAAAAGATAAAATGCCGATGGAGCTAGTATTTAACTAGTTCCATCGGCATTAACAGCAACACTTTTTGTCCTATAACCCTAGAAATAGATAAAATAAAAAAGCACCACATTGCTGTGATGCTTTCATTTGGTGACCCAGAAGGGATTCGAACCCCTGGCCTTTTGATTCGTAGTCAAACGCTCTATCCAGCTGAGCTACTGAGTCATGTACTTGGTACTCACTTATATTAACACAACGTTTACATCTATGCAAGCATTTTATTAATATTTTTTGAGTAATTTTATGGACATGCGGTCCGAAGACCGCAATCCAAATTTGGCAGGGGCAGTAGGACTTGAACCCACAACCAACGGTTTTGGAGACCGCTACTCTACCAATTGAGCTATACCCCTATGTTCATCAAGCCTTGCTTGATACTTGATTAGTTTAACAAATATTAGGTCTAATGTCAAGAAAGAAAGGGCTTTTAAATGATGAAATAATAGTGAATTTAAAAGGAAAAAGAGCCCTCTTTCAAGGGCTCTTATGTCTACCTAACTTTTACCTTTATATATACGGGAGATAGTATATATAATTAGAGAGTTTTGTATATGTATTGTTTTGTTTATACACAGGGAGAGTATTGTTGTGTATTTAAGTGTTGTTTTATGTGTTGTATTGTTTTGTGTTGTGTTGTTTGTATTATTTGTAAAAGGGACAGGTAAAAGTTATTAGTAGTAGACCTCCATTTCCTTAGTTGATCTCAATCAACTATAGATAGTATAAAGATACTACGTGAAAACATAGTGAAAGTTTTATGAGATATAAGTGAAACGAGTAAATTTTGGTACATAACAAATTATAAGAAATATAATTAAAAAGCCTGTATTTACTAGGTTCTATAAGAATGTATATAAATTAGTGATAGCCTTATGCATGAATAGAATATGTAATAGATATTGGTTATTAAAATCTAAAATTAAAGTAAAATTAATTACATAATAACTATTAATAAGAAGGTTTGATTATAAAAACATGAAGAATGAATATGCTGCGACGATCTATATACTAACTCAATTATATTTAATGTACGATACCGTAGGTGCCATGCACTGAGGTATCGATTGGATATCATGAATATTACATAACTTAAAGTAACTCAACTGATTTACGGTTCGGTAACATTGGCACGTTGTGCCGCGTTACCGTGTTCATTTAGTTTGCCTCCTACCACTAGTCGCGGCTTCCTATCACACTCGCCCATGGCAACATATAATACATTATCCCAATGTACAGACTTAACTATAGGGCTTCGTCGAACCTGATGCAATGGACGTATGCGTCGCTGCGCTCCTTTACGCCCTATTGCCCTAGGTTTCCCACGCCGTCGTATAGATTACTATCCATAGATAATACTCGTACAACCTTGGCTGGAGACGGCTCTAGCAGGGTTAGCTAGTCGAAGACTAGCTAAAAGAAAAAGGCCTACCTTTAGGTAGACCTTTTTCTTTTAATCAATCAGCGGCTTCCTATCCTCCCAGGCCGTCTCCAGCCAAGTACTTTCGGCGTTTATGAGCTTAACTACTGTGTTCGAGATGGGAACAGGTGGATCCTCATAGCCATCGCCACTGAATCTGTCAGAGTTTGTACTCTGAAAACCACATAGAAGTATATATATTTGTTGCACATTTCTGCTTAATGTTTTTATTTAAGTAAAGCCCTCGATCTATTAGTACCAGTCAGCTCCAAACCTCACGGCTCTTCCACACCTGGCCTATCAACCATGTCGTCTACATGGGATCTTACTAGCTTATGCTATGAGAAACCCTCATCTCAAGGCTGGTTTCACGCTTAGATGCTTTCAGCGTTTATCCGTCCCGAACGTAGCTACCCAACTGTACCCTTGGCAGGATAATTGGTACACCAGCGGTTCGTCCACTCCGGTCCTCTCGTACTAGGAGCAGCCCCCTTCAAGTTTCTTGCGCCCGCGATGGATAGGGACCGAACTGTCTCACGACGTTCTGAACCCAGCTCACGTACCACTTTAATCGGCGAACAGCCGAACCCTTGGGACCTACTTCAGCCCCAGGATGTGATGAGCCGACATCGAGGTGCCAAACCTCCCCGTCGATATGGACTCTTGGGAGAGATTAGCCTGTTATCCCCAGGGTAGCTTTTATCCGTTGAGCGATGGCCCTTCCACTCGGCACCACCGGATCACTAAGCCCGACTTTCGTCCCTGCTCGACCTGTCCGTCTCGCAGTCAAGCTCCCTTCTGCCTTTACACTCTTCGAGCGATTTCCGTCCGCTCTGAGGGAACCTTTGGGCGCCTCCGTTACTCTTTAGGAGGCGACCGCCCCAGTCAAACTGCCCGCCTAAGACTGTCCGGCCGGTCGTTACTCGGCCCGTTAGAAATCAATTAATGAAAGGGTGGTATCCCAACAGTGACTCCTCTAAAACTGGCGTCCTAGATTCTACGTCTCCCACCTATCCTGTACATTCATTAACTAAGTTCAATCTTAGGTTGCAGTAAAGCTCCATGGGGTCTTTCTGTCCAGTCGCGGGTAACCTGCATCTTCACAGGTACTTCAATTTCACCGGGTCCCTCGTTGAGACAGTGCGCAAGTCGTTACACCTTTCGTGCGGGTCGGAACTTACCCGACAAGGAATTTCGCTACCTTAGGACCGTTATAGTTACGGCCGCCGTTTACTGGGGCTTCAATTCAGAGCTTCGACCGAAGTCTAACCCCTCCTCTTAACCTTCCAGCACCGGGCAGGTGTCAGCACCTATACGTCAGCTTTCGCTTTAGCAGGCACCTGTGTTTGTGGTAAACAGTCGCTTGCGCCTCTCTTGTGCCACTCATTCATGCTCCATGCGTTGCTGCTCTTCACACTACATGAGTCCTCCTTTTCCCGAAGTTACGGAGGCATTTTGCCGAGTTCCTTAACGAGGGTTTTCCCGCGCACCTTAGGATTCTCTCCCCGCCTACCTGTGTCGGTTTTGGTACGGGCGATGTGTCTCTACCTAGAAGCTTTTCTCGACAGTGTAGGATCAATCACTTCGTTACTATTGCTAGTAACTCGTCATCACATCTCAGCTTTTAGAGCTACGGATTTGCCTATAGCTCAACCTACCTGCTTAAACACGCACTTCCAATCGCGTGCTGACCTACCTTACTGTGTCACTCCATCGATCAAACGATTCACACCGGTACAGGAATTTCAACCTGTTGTCCATCGCCTACGCTTTTCCGCCTCGGCTTAGGTCCCGACTTACCCTGAGACGACGATCGTTGCTCAGGAACCCTTAGGCTTTCGGTGGAATGGATTCTCACCATTCTTTTCGCTACTCATACCGACATTCTCACTTCTCATCAGTCCACAACTCCTTACGGTACTGCTTCAGCCCGATGAGAACGCTCCCCTACCCATATACATTGCTGCATATGACACGACTTCGGTTTTACACTTTAGCCCCGGACATCTTCGGCGCAGAGTCTCTCGACCAGTGAGCTATTACGCACTCTTTAAATGGTGGCTGCTTCTAAGCCAACATCCTGGTTGTTTTGGAAACTCCACATCCTTCGCCACTTAGTGTAACATTTGGGACCTTAGTCGGTGTTCTGGGCTGTTTCCCTCTTGACAATGGACCTTATCATTCACTGTCTGACTCCCGAGTATAAGTATAGCCATTCGTAGTTTGACTAGGTTCGGTAACCGGTATGGCCCCTAGCCCGATCAGTGCTCTACCGCCTATACTCTCAACCTCGAGGCTAGCCCTAAAGCTATTTCGGGGAGAACCAGCTATCTCCGTGTTCGATTGGCATTTCACCCCTATCCACAACTCATCCCAAAGCTTTTCAACGCTCACGAGTTCGGTCCTCCACACAATTTTACCTGTGCTTCAACCTGGCCATGGATAGATCACTACGGTTTCGGGTCTACTATTACTAACTGAACGCCCTGTTCAGACTCGCTTTCGCTGCGGCTCCATGTTTTCCACTTAACCTCGCTAGCAACAGTAACTCGTCGGTTCATTCTTCAATAGGCACGCCGTCGTCCTGATATATATACAGACTTCGACTGTTTGTAGACATACGGTTTCAGGTTCTCTTTCACTCCCCGCCAGGGGTTCTTTTCACCTTTCCCTCACGGTACTATGCGCTATCGGTCGATATCAGTATTTTGGCTTGGAGGGTGGTCCCCCCTGCTTCCCACAAGGTTTCACGTGTCTCGTGGTACTCTGGATACAGTCCCATGTATGCAAGGTTTCGATTACAGGGCTTTCACCTTCTTCGGCTGAGCTTTCCAGCTCGATTCTTCTACCTCATTTACACTTGATGACTGTCCTCAACCCCGGTGCGGTTGCCCGCTCCGGTTTGGCCTCTTTCCCGTTCGCTCGCCGCTACTAAGAAAATCTCGTTTGATTACTTTTCCTCTGGGTAATTAGATGTTTCAGTTCCCCAGGTGCCCTCCTCATAGTCTAAGCTATGGGTGACAGTGCATAACCACTGCCGGGTTCCCCCATTCGGAAATCTACGGGTCAAAGATTGCTTGCATCTCTCCGTAGCTTATCGCAGCTTACCGCGTCCTTCTTCGGCTGATATCGCCAAGGCATCCACCGTACGCCCTTAAAATCTTTACTTATTTTACACCATAATTTGCGGCTATCTTCGTTGTACTGCGTTCAGCTCACCTTGCGTATACAAATACGCGGCGGTTTCGCTTCACTGGTACGCCTCGATATCCATCAAATTCTGGTGAAAATCATTACGATTTTTAGACATGCATTAGATACATTGTCGTTTATTTTGTAGCCGTACATTTTACATGTACGTCACCATTAAGTCAGAGAATTATTTCCTATGTGCTCGGGTCAACCTACTTAGAAATTCTAAGAGATGACCTT
>NZ_PPCX01000005.1 GCF_002959775.1 Veillonella rogosae JCM 15642
TATAGGACAAAAAGTGTTGCTAAAAAGTCGGAACCCCCTTGATTTTACTGACTCAAAAAAGGTTTTATCTTTCTAAAGAGATATATTTTTTAGAAGGAGTATAATTATGAAACTAGTCAGATGCCCTAATTGTGGTTTCGTCTGTAAGAGAAATGGTAAAACAAGTGCGGGTTCTCAACGTTGGTATTGTAATCAATGTTCTTGCTCATTCACAAATAAAGTGAATAAAACTAATAATAATTTACAGATATTTTTGGATTGGTTATTTGGTAAACACACACAGTTAGATATGGCTGGCGATGGACGTTCATTTCGTAGAAAAACATCACAGTTTTGGGAGCTTTGGCCATTACCACCAAAAGTTGAATCATCAAGTAGTGTGGTATTTGTTGATGGTATTTATTTAGCTAGAAATGCTTGTATTTTAATCTGTTGTAATGAGACGCATGTCTTAGGCTGGTATGTTTGTAGATATGAGCATTCTAAGGCTTGGGAGGCTTTATTACGACGTATTTCATCACCTATAGTAGTTATATCCGATGGTGGTACCGGCTTTCAAAAGGCATTAAAAAAAGTTTGGCCGAAAGCCAAACTACAAAGGTGCTTATTTCATGCATTTCAACAAGTAAAACGCTATACAACAATACGTCCTAAAACGATTGCTGGTTGTGAGTTATATGGAATTGCAAGGGATTTATTAACAATACACACGCAAGATCATGCTATGAAGTGGGTACAAAACGTTATGTCATGGAAAGTACGACATAGGGTATTCCTATCAGAAATAACAGTTGATGAAAATGGTACGATACGACCTAAACATGAACGACTTATAAAAGCAGAAAATTCCTTAGTTAAATTGATTAACAAAAGATGTTTATTTACTTACTTAGATGCATCGTTAACATGTACCTGCCCAGCTACTAATAATCGTATAGAAGGTGGTGTAAATGCTCAGTTACGCACTATGTTACGTAATCATAGAGGAATGTCTATTGAAAGACGAATAAAAGCGGTGTTCTGGTGGTGCTATATGCACTCACCAAACCCGCTTTCTAATGCAGAAATACTTAAGGTTATGCCGACCAACAAGAGTATTTCTGATATATATCATACCATACATGAACAATCTAGGTTAGAAGCTTCTATTCCGACTTGGGGTGATGCTATTGTTTGGAGTGATTTGCATAATTATGATTGCCTATTTACCAATCTTTGGGACTAAAATAGCAACACTTTTTGTCCTATAACCCTAAATAATAGATACATATTAAGTTTATTGACGTGAAACTAGGTTATTTCTATGTATATAAGTGCTATAAATGGTATAATAAAGAGTATTAGATTTTCCTATAAAGGAGGTAAATATGAACCCTTCTTTTTCTCATATTAAAATGGTGGCTATCGATTGTGATGAAACCTTGGTACGCAGCGATAATACTGTATCTGACTATACTGTAGATGTATTACAAAGGCTGCATAAAAAAGGGATTGCCATCACTATAGCTACGGGGCGCATGTACCAGACGGCTAAGCCTATTGGCTTGGCTTTACAGCTTGGTAATGTACCGATGATTTTGTTTTCAGGGGGCCTTATTCAAGAATTAGAGACGGGGCGTAAGCTTTTTGAGCAGCCTGTTTCTATTCAAGCTGTACGTCGTATTTTTGATTTAGCTAAACAATACGATTGGCACATTCAATCCTATGTGGATGATCACTTATTATGCCACCATAAAACATGGCAGTCCGATCTCTATGAAACCCAAACAGGTGCTAAAGCGGAGTTTTTAGGGGATGATTTATATAGCTTAACAGTAGAACCTAATAAATTAATTGCTATCGATACTGTAGAAGGCATTGATAGAATTATTGATACCTTAACGCCTTTGGTGGGAGATGTAGTTACATTAGTTCGCAGTCAACGTGACTTTTTAGAAATCATTGCTCCGAATGTATCTAAAGGGCGTGCTTTGGCACAGTTAGCTATTGATAATCACATCGGTTTAGAGAATATTATATCCTTTGGCAATGCAGAGAATGATATTTCAATGCTTAGTGAAACCGGTTATTCAGTAGCTGTTGAAAATGCTACTGATCATGTGAAATCTGTAGCTCATGCAATTTGCGGTCATCATAATGAAGATGGTGTGGCCCGCTGGATTGAAGAGAATCTTTTATAATGGAGTAAAACTATGGAAGCCTTTCGTTTATTAATCGTTACTGGCATGTCTGGTGCTGGTAAAACTCAAGTATTACAGGCCTTAGAGGATATGGGGTATTTATGTATCGACAATATTCCACCTGTGCTGATTCCAAAATTGAGTGAAATTTGCCGTCAAGGTGGGGAGCGTACAAATCGGGTAGCTTTAGTGGTAGATATTCGTGGTGGTGAGTTCTTTGAAGCTCTCTCTTCATCTCTTGATAGATTAAAAGATATGAAGGTAGATTTTGAAATCGTATTCATGGACGCTACTGATGAAACATTAATTCGTCGCTATAAAGAAAGTCGTCGGAGCCATCCATTGGCTCCAGATGGGTTGATTACGACTGGTCTCAAAAAAGAGCGTCAAATTCTTAATTCTGTACGCCATAAAGCAGACTTCATCATTGATACTACAAATATGAAAACAGCTAGTCTTAAAGAGTATTTAAAAACTCGCTTTACTCAAGTGGATGAAGGTCATGGCATGGCTATTACGGTAGTTAGCTTTGGTTTTAAATATGGTATTCCTCTCGATGCGGACATGGTATGGGATGTACGCTTCTTACCAAATCCGTTTTATATTCCTGAATTCCGACATAAAACAGGTCGCGTGAAGGCCGTTAATGAATATATTCATTCCTTTGAAGTAACAGATGAGTTTAAAAAACGCTTCTTTGATACGGTAGATTTTCTTGTACCAAATTATGAACAAGAAGGTAAATCTCAATTTATCGTAGCGGTAGGCTGTACTGGTGGTATGCATCGATCTGTTGCTATGGCAGAATCATTATATTCTCACTTGTTAGAAAAAGGCTATCGTGTATCCGTTGAACATCGAGATATGATGAAAAATAATGTAGAAGAAGACTTTAATCCTCATGAAATTAAAACACTTGGTAACTAGATAGGGGTTCATATGTTGCGAAAAAGATGGTTCCGGTGGCTAAGTCCGGGCCTAAATATAAAACGTTGGCTTGCCCTGTTTAGTGTTGGTGTAGGTCTATTAATTATCGGTATTTCATTGATGTTTAACTATCAATGGTTAGCCGTGCTTGAAGATATTGTACTAGCCTTTTCTTATGATTTAACGGGCTTTTACAATTATAATGTTCTCATTGCTGTAGGGTTTGTACTATTATCCATCGGTGCTATACTGATGCTCATCGGTACGAGTAAGGTTATTAAAACGATTATTCGTGCTGTATTACCAAATCCTGATAGCAAAGTATCGGATATTATTTTTCAGAATATTCGCCTTGATAAGGGCCCAAAAATCGTCGTTATCGGCGGTGGCACGGGGTTATCAAACTTATTGCGTGGCTTGAAGTCTCATACGTCAAATTTGTCAGCTATTGTAACTGTGGCTGATGATGGCGGTTCTTCTGGTCGCTTGCGTCAAGATTTTAAAATGATTGCTCCTGGCGATTTGAGAAACTGCTTGATTGCATTAGCTGAACAAGAAGGGGTTATGGAAAACCTGTTCCGTTACCGCTTTGAAGGGGAAAATGAGCTATCTGGGCATAGTTTTGGTAACCTCTTTATCACAGCACTTGCTCAAGTATATGATGGCGATGTGGAGGAAGCGCTTGAAGCGGCTAGTAAATTGTTGCGTGTACGAGGTCGTGTAATTCCGTCGTCTACTGAGTTCATTAAATTAGTAGCGGAGATGACCGATGGTACTATCGTAGAAGGTGAAAGCAATATTCCGAATTCTGGAAAGCGCATTCAACGTATTTACAGCGATCCTGCTCAACCAAAACCGGAAGGTGCTGCTTTGCGTGCCATCGATGAAGCAGATGTAATCATCTTTGGTCCTGGTAGTTTATATACTAGTATTATTCCAAATCTGTTGACCGATAAGATTGCCTCTCATGTAAGAGCAAGTAAGGCCAATAAAATCTATATTGCTAATGTTATGACGCAGCCAGGTGAAACCACGGGTTATACATTAAATGACCATGTAGAGGCTTTAATTGCTCATGGTGGGGAAGGTATTGTAGATACCGTCTTAGCTAATGATGGTCCATTGCCAATTCAAATGGTTGAGCAATATAGTGCTGTAGGCTCTGAACCTGTAGCATTAGATACGAAAAAATTACAAGCTAAAGGTATTCGTACAATTCGTGCTACCTTGATTAGTTCTAAAAAGCCAGCTGTTCATGATCCAGAACGGTTAGGCAAAGTCATTATGGATATCGTTCGTGCTATGCAATCTAACACAGAACCACATATCCTAGAATATTATCTCCAACGAGACGATCATTAATAAGAAAGGATACCCATGTCATTTGCAGAAGATGTAAAAAATGAATTATGCCAATATGAGTCCTCTAGTGATGCAGATGTGGCCATGAAAATTGAAGCGTCCTGCTTATTGCGCATGGGTGGATCCATTATTTTAGGTATGAACGGTGCCGTAGGAATTCGATTGTCTACGGCTAATAATGCGGTAGCTCGTCGTTTGCTAGGTATTTTAAAGAAACAATACGAATTACCTACTAATGTATTAGTACGACAAGGCTTAAACTTGCGTAAGAAAAATATGTACACCTTATCTGTAGAGCCATCTATAGAGGGGCGTCAAGCTTTAGAAGATCTTGCACTATGGCCTGTAACTGAACAAATTCCACGCAGTTGGCTCAAGTCTATGGAGTCTCGACGTGCTTTTTTACGGGGTGCATTCCTAGGGGGAGGATCCGTTAATAAACCGCAAAGTGATTATCACCTAGAGTTTATGACGGGCAATGAAAGTTTTGCACGGGAGATTATCCATGTGTTACGGCTCTTTCACATTCACGCTGGATTAACGGAGCGCAAGGAAGAGTATGTAGTATACCTTAAAGAAGGCGATGCAGTGACGAACTGCTTACAAATCATGGGTGCTCAATCTGCTCTCATGGAATTTGAAAACGTACGGATTATGAAGACTGTACGAAATCAGATTAATAGACAGGTAAACTGTGAAACTGCAAATTTACAAAAGGTTGTAGATGCAGCGGTACGTCAGGTAAAAGCTATCCGTATTATTGATAGAGAAATCGGTATTGAAGAATTGCCTGAAAAATTGCGAGTCGTTGCAAGACTTCGGTGGGAAAATCCCGAAGCGAGTTTAAAAGAGCTAGAAGAGTTAATGGATGGTGAACTGTCTAAATCGGGTATTGGCCACCGTCTTAAAAAGATTGAAGCATTAGCACTTACATATGACCCGATGGGGCTTGAAGAAATATAGAGGTAATAATATATGTTTTCTTATAAATCAAGATATTGTGTAGCTGCGGCTATGGCCGCCATGGCTGCTCTTACAGGCCATGTAGAGGCTCGTGATATAGATTTACAATCAATTGGATATTTTCAGTTTTCTCCGTTACCACCCACATTGGTAGCTCAAACGGATACATTACTACTATCAGATAGCCCTGAATACGTAGGACCTGTAGGTGGTACGCTTAGTGCAGGTACAATTAATGGCAATGGCCGTATCTATTTTTATCATGTAAATGAAATGGATCAGCCTCATAAAATTGCTATTGTCCTCGAAAATCAAACGGCATATCCTAATACAGTCCATGTAATGCGACAGTTAAAGTCTGTAGCTACACCTGACTATTTTGCGGCTGGTCGTGATTTGTCGCGTAAAGATTTAGAACAGCCTCTTAATGAAAGCCCTAATGCTAGACCATTATATTCATTAAGTATTCCACCTCAAGGTCGTAAACTAATATTTAGCGATTTAGAGCAAACGCCTGTATATCAAGACGCATTATTTACAGGGATTGTAGATATTAAAACGGAAGCGCCTGTATTTGCTCGCGTTATGATGCTACCTATGGGTATTGATGCTGTAGATGCATCTCATTGGGCGAAAAATTTGCCTATTGATGAAATTCAGTTGCGTGGTACCTATACTGGGTCTAAGCGTAATATGGAGGTTACTACACCATTTGATACGACATTAGGCGGTGCTTTTGTAGAAATCGGTAATGACCGTGAAGATATGTTTATCAACGGTGTAGACGAAATGCAAAATAAAGCATTTGTTCGCGATCGTGGTAACTATGGTGTATCTTATACACTAAAAATTCCTACAAAGGGTAATGAACCATTTAGATTGTATTTTAACCCTCTTGGTGGTCCCTATTCTGGTTCCTTTACGGTGAAAGCATTACACCAACAAGGTGCTCGCCGTGGTCAAATAGATACACGAACCTATCATATTGGCGGTGCTGATGGTATCTCTGCACTTGGGGATGGAACTATTTTAGATAGTCGCATCATGGGTAACTATAACGCAGGTGATTTATTAACATTAAACTTTATGCCTGCAGGGGCATCTAACTTGCCGATACGGTTCTTGTTAATCCCTGAATCTCTTGCAAATCCACAAAAACATCAAACTATTGCTGTTAATGTTCCTAAGGATGTAAAAGATAGTTTAGGTCATCCAACTCAAGGAACTACGCAAATTCCGGTAGGCCCTATAGGTGGTAAAGATAGCAATAAAGGTACTGTAGATACTACAAAATCTACTTTGACACCTAGTAAGCAGGCAGAGAATATCGCTCATGAAGAAACTAAAAAGTTAAGTGATAAAGCAGCTGCTGAAGCTAAAAAAGAAGCTCAACTTAAAAAATCAAAAGAAGCAGAGGAAACATTAGCACGTAAAAAAGCAGAAGAAGCTAAATTAGCTGCTGAAAAAGCAGAAATGGCACGCAAGGCTGCAGAAGCCAAACATGCTGAAATTGAGCGTAAAATGGCAGAAAAAGCCGAAGCTGATCGCAAGGCAGCTGAATTAAAAGCGGCTCAAGAGGCGCAAGCGGCAAAAGAAAAAGCAGCTTTAGAGGCTAAGAAAGTCGAAGAAATGCGACAAGCAGAAGAGGCAAAACGCATAGAAGCAGCTAGAAAGGCTGAGCTTGAACGCCAAGCTGAGGAAGCTCGCAAGGTAGAAGAAGTGCGTAAAGCTGAGTTGGCTCGTATCGAAGCGGCACGTAAGGCGGAAGCAGAACGTGTAGAGGCAGCACGAAAAGCGGAAGCAGCTCGCATAGCAGCCGAAGAAAGACGTCTTGAAGAAGAGCGTAGAATTGAAGCCGCTCGTGTAGAGGCAGCTCGTAAAGCTGAGGAAGCACGTAAGGCAGCTGAGGCTAAGGCTCGATTTGAAGCGCAACGAGCGGCAGAAAAGGCGGCCTTAGAAGCTAAGAGAGCCGAAGAAGAACGTTTAGCAGCAGAAGCAAAAGCTCGTTTAGAAGCAAAACGTAAAGCAGAACAAGAAGCATTAGAAGCTAGACGCGCCGAGGAAGCTCGTAAAGCTGCAGAAGCAAAAGCTGCCTTGGAAGCACAACGTGCAGCAGAGCAAGCTCGTAAAGCTGAAGAAGCACGAATTGAGGCTGCTCGTAAGGCAGAGGAGGCTCGTAAAGCGGCAGAAGCAAAACGTGCTGAAGAAGCGCGTAAAGCAGAAGAGGCGAGAATTGAAGCAGCCCGTAAAGCTGAACAAGCTCGTTTGGCTGAAGAGGCTCGTAAGGCAGAGCAAGAACGACTTGCGGCAGAACGAGCTGAAGCAGAACGCCAAGCCGCAGAGGCTCGCCGTATTGCTGAGGAACGATACCAAGCGCATCTTGAAGCGGAGCGTAAGGCCGAAGCGGCTCGTCAACAAGCGTTGGCACAAGCCGAAATCGAACGTAAAGCTAAAGAGCGTGCTGAAGCAATTCAACGTGTTAAAGAACAACAAGAAAATGCTCGTCGTCGAGCAGAGCTTGCTCGACAACAAATTGAAGAGGAACGTAAAGCGGCTCAAGCTGCTAAGACTGGTCCATCCTTTAACGAGCTTGACGATATTCATGAAGATACACCGAATGTAACAATTCCAAATGCAGTATCTATCGATGAATTAACTAAGCCAAGACCGACGGCATCTCAAAATACGCGTCGTCGTGATCAACGACAACCGCAAGTGCCACAAGATCAGCAATATGTGCAAGTGAATCCGATGCCAACTGCGCCGATAGCTCCATTGGCACCACAAAATGAACAGCAAAACGAAGAACAAAATCCTCCAAGAATTTATCCTTTAGGCTAATACTGTTAATTTCAATTGATAAAATTTTTAAGTTAAACTAGTCTATTGTGAGGGGTTAAAAGCTGTTTAAATATAGAGAGGACAAGCAATTTTTATGGGCTTGTCCTCTTTTTAAAATCATTATGAATTTTGCGTTTTACATTGACTTTCACAGGTAGATTCAGTACAATAAAAAAAGAAAATGCGTATATGGTACGAGAGACCATTGCATAATACAATACCTTTTAATTTAGTCCAGAGAGGCTGAAAAAGGAATATAGTTGAAGCGCCCATAAGGGCTTCTTTGTGCAAACTATTTGACCTTTTGCCCTGGGCAAAAGGTCTTTTTTGTTACGTGAGTTAGGAGGAAATCATGGGACAAGTTAGCCTAAAAGGCAAACATTTATTAGGTTTGCAAAATGTGTCACCTGAAGAAATCAAATTGATTTTAGATGTGGCAAAGAAAATGAAGAACATCGTACTTTCTGATGATAAGAAGGTTCCACTTTTGAAGGGAAAATCTATTATTAACCTCTTTATGGAGCCAAGTACTCGTACCCGTAGTTCCTTTGAGTTAGCCGGCAAATATTTAGGGGCTGACGTTATCAATCTTTCTCCAAGTGGCTCTTCCATGGGTAAAGGTGAAAGCTTCCGCGATACATTGTTAACAATGTCCTACATGGGCACAGATGCTATCGTAATGCGCCACAGCGCAGAAGGTGCACCTTTATATGCTACAAAAGCAGTTGATCCTATCATCATCAACGCAGGTGATGGCGCTCATGAGCATCCAACTCAAGCTTTGCTAGATATGTACTCTATTTTAGAGAAAAAAGAATCCCTTGAAGGCTTAAAAGTAGTAATTATCGGCGATATCATGCACAGTCGTGTAGCAAGATCTAACATCTACGGCCTTACTAAAATGGGTGCTGATGTACATCTAGCTGGTCCTCGTACAATGGTATATCCAGAACTTGAAAAACTAGGTGTTACTGTACACCATGATATTCGTGAAGCAGTTGCTAATGCAGATGTAGTAAATGTACTTCGTATTCAATTAGAACGTATTCACTCTGCACTATATCCTACAAATAGAGAATATGCACGAATCTTTGGCATCAATAACGAAGTACTGAAATTAGCTAAAGACGATGTAATGGTAATGCATCCAGGCCCGATGAACCGCGGTCTTGAAATTGCGCCAGATGTAGCATATTCTGATCAATCAGTAATTCAAGAACAAGTACGCAATGGCGTAGCTGTACGTATGGCTGTATTGTACTTAACTATTATCGGAGGTGACGGTAGTGAGCTTGCTTATTAAAAATGGTACGGTAGTAAATCCGGCAAAAAAACAAAACGAAGTAGCAGACGTTCTCGTAAAAGATGGTAAAATTGCAGCCATCGGTCAAAATTTAAGTGCAGATGGCGCTGAAGTATATGATGCAACAGGTCTTATCGTAGCACCTGGCCTTATCGATATTCATACACATTTGCGTGAACCAGGCCAAGAAGCGAAAGAAGACTTCCACTCTGGTACACAAGCAGCTGCAGCGGGTGGTTTCACACGCGTTGTAACTATGGCTAATACTAATCCTGTAGTTGATAATGCGATGCTAGTAAGAGGTTTGCAAAGACAAGCAGAGCTTACTGGTGTAGTTAAAGTTGAATTCATCGGCGCTGTATCTAAAGGTCTTGAAGGTAAAGAACTTGCTGAATTAGGCGATATGGCTGAAGCAGGTGTAGTTGCATTCTCCGACGATGGTCACTATGTAGAAAATGCGGCTTTCATGCGTCGCGCTTTAGAATACTCCTCCATGTTCAATAAAATGGTCATCGACCATGCGGAAGATATTACATTGACTAAAAATGGTCATATGCACGAAGGTATTGTATCTTATGAACTAGGTGTTTCTGGTCGTCCTGCCGTAGCTGAAGATTTGGCTGTAGCACGTGATATCTTATTGTCTGAAATGACAGGTGGTCATATCCATATCGCTCACGTAAGTAGTAAAAATACGGTAGATATGGTTCGTCGTGCGAAGGCTAAAGGCCTTAATGTAACTTGTGAAGTTACAAGCCAACATTTATCCTTTACTGACGAATATTTACGCGAATATAACCCAGCTTTCAAAATGGCTCCTCCAATTCGCTCCGAAGATCATCGTCAAGCTTTGTTAGAAGGTTTGAAAGATGGCACAATTGATGCCATTATCACAGACCATGCACCTCATGCATTTGAAGAAAAAGACCATGAGTTCTGCTGTGCACCAAATGGCTTCAGTGGTCTCGAAACATCTTTGGCAGCAGTTATTACAAATGCCTACGGTCCAGATAAACTTAGCATTGACCAAGTTGTGTACAATATGAGTACTCGTCCAGCTGAATTGATGCGTCTCGATGCAGGTGTTCTTGAAGTTGGCAAACCAGCGGATATTACAGTATTCTCTACAACTGAAGAATGGACTGTAGACCGCAATAAATTCTATACAAAAGGTAAGGTAAGCCCGTTCGATGGCATGACTGTTAAAGGTAAAGCAAAACTTACAGTCGTTAATGGCGAAGTAGTCATGAAGGATGGCGTAGTCTTACGATAAAAGGCACGTTAGTACTACCTTGCTTAACAAGTCTCGATACAGCACGCGAAGTATTACGAGTTGTAGCAAATCGTAAAAATAATGCAAATTATACTGTAGAAGCGTTACAGGATTTTGAATTGGAGTAATAACCATGAGTGGCTATGTAGAACAGGGCGAAGTCGTTCGCAATGAGCAAATAGGCTCTGATGTGTGGGTAATGGATATCCACGCACCAAAACAAGCAGCAGAAGCAAAGGTAGGACAGTTTTGTAATGTTCGCGTAGCGGACTCAACAGCACCATTATTGCGCCGACCTATCAGCTATGCAGGCTTTGATGCAGAAAAGGGGACGATCACCCTTTTGTATCGTGTCGTAGGTAAAGGGACTGAGATTATGACTCACCTTGTTCCAGGCGATACTCTAGATTGTTTAGGTCCTTTGGGTGAACCATTTGTTACATCTAAGAATATGCTTCTCGTTGGTGGTGGCGTAGGTATTGCACCAATGTTATGCATATCTTCCCATTTGAAAGAAGGGGAAGAAGCACAAGTTATTCTCGGTTTTAGAAATGAAAGCGAAACCTTCTGGGCAGACTTATTTAACGATACGCCTGTTAAAGTACATATCACTACTGATGATGGTAGCGTAGGTACAAAAGGTTTCCCTACGGCTATCATGCCGGATCTGATTAATGCTAATGCTTTCACATCTGTTATGACTTGTGGTCCGACGCCGATGATGAAAGGCGTAGCTCAAGTGGCTAAAGACCTCAATGTACCATGCCAAGTTTCTCTTGAAGAGCGCATGGGTTGTGGTACAGGTGGTTGTTTAGGCTGTGGTTGTGATGGTGCAGAAGGTAAACGCTATAAAGTTTGCAAAGATGGTCCTGTATTCCCAGCTGAGGAGGTGTTCTTTTAATGAGTGAACGCGATTTAAATAACACCGTTACGCCAAATCCAAAGTTAGCTATCGATTATTGCGGTATTAAGATGAAAAATCCTATTATCGCTGCGTCTGGTACCTTTGGTAATGGCCCTGAATATGCAGGCTACGTTGATCTAAGCAATGAAGTAGGGGCTATCTCTGTAAAAGGTTTGACTCCAAAAGGTCGTCATGGTAACCGCGGTACTCGCATTGCAGAAACACCATCTGGTGTTTTGAATTGTATCGGCCTTGAAAATCCTGGGGCGGAATATTTTGTTACAGATATTTTGCCAGATTTAAAGAAATACGATGTACCATTACTTGCTAATATGTCTGCAGGCACCATTGAAGAATTTGCGTGGATGGCTGAGACTTTATCTGTAGATGGTATTGCAGGTTTAGAAGTTAACGTATCTTGTCCAAATGTAGAGTGTGAAGGTATGGCCTTTGGTGTAGACCCAAAGGTAGTTGAACAAGTAACTAAAGCAGTTCGTAAAGTTACCGATAAACCTGTTATTGTAAAACTTTCACCAAATGTAACAGACATTGTGGAAATTGCAAAGGCTGTAGAAGCCGGTGGTGGTGATGGGGTAAGTCTCATTAATACCATTCTCGGTATGGCCATAGATATTCACCGTCGACAACCTGTATTGGGTAATATTTATGGTGGTTTATCTGGTCCAGCTGTTAAACCGGTAGCACTTCGTATGGTGCACCAAGTTTATAAAGGGGTTAATATTCCTATTATGGGGCTTGGTGGAATTATGACTGGTACTGATGCTATCGAATTTATGATGGCTGGTGCTCAAGCCGTTCAAGTTGGAGTTGCTACGATGGTAGATCCAACAGCCATTTCACGTATTGCCCGTGAAATGAGTGAATATGTAGAACAATATAATTTAAATAGCATAACTGATATCGTTGGTGCTGTTCATAAAGCTTAATCTAATCATATCTATGGTAAACTTACACAACCATAAGTTTTCCTGCACAATCATAAGTTTTACTGTACAACCATAAGCTTTACTGATATACAAGATATGATGCAAAAAGACCTAGTACATATTGCACTAGGTCTTTTCTTATGTATTCTACTGAAGGCTATATTTATAGCCGCTACAGTAGTATGCTCTGTTAACGTCATATTTTGGTAATCGTTTTGCCTATTCTTAATTAGACATAAGCTTTGTAGAAATCGATAAATTGCTGTGCTACAGGAGATAAAGCATGTCCTTTAAGAGTGATAAAGGCTTTTTTAAAGTCCCCTGAGAATTCTGGCAATTTGATGCGGGCCATCTTACGATGGTTGATCAATTCTTTTGCATCCATTGGAACTAATGATACAGTGCGGCCAGAAGAAGCCCATTCAATAGCGGAGCTTTTAGTAGTAGTTATAGCCACTGCATTGAGTTGTTCCATGTCTGTTAAGCTAGATTGCATAATCATACGTACGGAACCACCAGAGAGGGATAGAGGACATTTTTTTATGTCTTCCCAAGTGATGGTATCATGTTCACGATCTGTCCAGAATACATCGCGACGGAAGATAGCATATAAATGTTCTTCTTGGGTAAGAAGAATATCAAATTTATCAGTGTCTACCATCTGAATGTTAGCAATACCTAATTCAGCACTGCCGTTGATGAGTTGATTTACTACATTTGTCATGAGACCTTCGTAAATCTCAAAGTGAACAGACGGATACTTCATAGAAAAGGCTGGCAAATATTGCTGCACGATTGGTGTTGAACGAGAAGCAGAGGTTGCAATACGCAAGGTACCTTCAATGCGAGAGTTCAATTGTTGCACAGCATTATAGGTAGATTCTTCAATAGAGCAAAGCTGTTGTGCCTTTTCATAGAAGATTTTACCAGCATCTGTTAATTGTAAGTTGGATCCTCGTTGCCCGCGTTTGATATTGATTAACTGGGCTCCAAATTCAGCCTCTAAATATTTCAACTGCTTGCTTAACGCTGGTTGTGTAATATGAAGAATCTCTGCGGCCTGCGTCATATTGCCCGTTTGAACGAGGGTAATAAAATTGTGGTAGTAAGATGTATCCATGGAATCTCCCTATTATACACAAAATAAGATAAATAAAAATTATAACGAACTAAGTAACCGTCATTTCACATTTTATAAAATGGTATATATACTATACTCAACAAGGAAATAGTGAGTTAATTATATATGAAGTAAACTTTCTATCCTTATCACAATTTTTGATATAATGACGGTGGTTAAGAAAGTGGGTACTACTATGGGCGTGGTAAAAAGAACATTAAGCAAAGCAATTCGTAACTGGGAAGCACGTAGATTAATGACTGCACATAATACTGGTTTAAGTCGTAAAAAACAACTTGAACGCGTGTGGCCTCATCCGTTGACTAATGAAAAACGTCGTGAACTTAGTCAAGGCGTAACAGGTTTAGTTAACCACGGCAACTAATTGCCTAGTGTCTATTGGTTAGATGATTCATCTAGCGGTAGTACCACTTCAATAGAATCTAATATTGTACAATCTGCAGCTCCATGACTCATGTCTTGGAGCTCTTTTTGTATGCCTTCCACATCAGTAGGGGGGACTAAGATTGTTACCGTTACATGTTCACCAAAATTTGCTTCATAATGTAGTTTTTTGTCTTGTACAAATCTTTCTACTGCGCCATATAGTGAGTAATCGATGGTTGCTTGTAGTTGAGTTCGTGTTGTGTGTAGTTCTTTAGGGGCAAGACGTAATGTTTCCGCAACGGAGTGTGAATATGCACGAATCAAGCCACCAGCACCTAGTTTAATACCACCAAAATAGCGAGTTACAACGACTACAACATTGGTAATACCAGTTTTCTTGAGCACTTCTAACATTGGCTTGCCAGCTGTACCAGATGGCTCGCCATTATCGGAAGATCGCTGTTGTTCTTGCTTAGGACCTAATGCATAGGCTGTACAGTTATGAGTGGCATCCCAAAACTCTTTGTTGATGCGACCGATGAAGGCTTGCGCCTCCTCTTCAGTTGTACAAGGGTAAATAGTTGTGATAAATCGTGATTTATCAACAATATATTCATGGCGGAATTCCTTCGCTACCGAAGTAAATTCTACTGTAGGACTCATTGATTCAGGCATATTTTCACCTCCTTTAGAATCAAAGTTTATGTTTATTCATCATCACTTTATTATAATCTATTTATGAATGTTGTGTATAGGTAGGGATATGTTAATTCCCCTGTAAAAAAGGAATAATCCTCTAAATTTAGTAGGATATTGACGTATTGAGAATTTATGTTACTATTAAATAGAGATGTATGAATGTGTACTCATGTAAATGTGTTCATATGTTAAATGTTAGAACTTAATAAAAATCTCTACTATTAATACAAGCTATGTACACTATAAGTTTATGGTCATATGTCTTGTATTTCTATAAGTGTACATATCTTTACATATACGGTTAGAAGGAAGTGATACTATGAGTAAGAAGAAACAAGAGTTTGATATAACAGGTATGCATTGTGCCGCCTGTGTAAAGCGTGTTGAAAATGTTGTTTCTAAAGTCGATGGTGTAGAGTCTGTAAAGGTAAATCTTTTGACTCGAAAGGGTAGCGTTGAATATAAAGAGGGCTCTAGCGTAGAACCACAACAGATTATAGAGGCTATTACAAATATCGGCTTTGGTGCTGAAGAGGCGGATGAAACAAAGCAGGAAATAGAAAAGGTTAATTTAAAGCCTCATATTATCCGATTAATAGTTGCAGCTTGTATGGCTGTGCCTATGATGGTGAATATGACCCTCCATCGATTTGGTATTGAAGCATTGCCTGTATGGGTTGAGTTTATTCTAGCTACTATCGCTCAGTTTGGACCTGGTCTCATGTTTTATAAGAGTGCGTGGAGTGCCGTGAAAAATGGTGCCCTTACAATGGATGTACTCGTAGTAATGGGTACGACAGTAGCGTATCTATTCAGTATTTATAATTGGCAGTTCCATCCTGAGCTAGGGCCTCATGGCATTTACTTTGAAACCTCTGCGTGGCTCATTACCTTTATCCTTCTTGGTAAACTCTTAGAAGAGATTGCAAAAGGGCGTACCTCTGAAGCACTTCAAAAATTGATTGCTTTACAACCTGCAACGGCTCATGTGTTGCGTGACGGTGAGTTTGTAGATATTCCTACTTCTAAAGTAGTAGCCGGCGATATTTTACAAGTACGGGCAGGCGAAAAAATTCCCGTGGATGGTACAATTACTGACGGCTATTCTACAGTAGATGAGGCTATGCTCACAGGTGAAAGCTTGCCTGTAGAAAAACAAGTAGGCTCCGAGGTAATTGGAGCGACCATTAACTTGAGTGGTGCTTTCACGATGGAAGCGAAGCGTATTGGTTCCGATACAATGCTGTCCCAAATCATCAAGGTTGTAGAAGAGGCACAAACCTCTAAAGCGAGCATTCAACGTATTGCTGATATCGTAGCACAATACTTCGTTCCTATCGTTATTGGCCTTGCTATTCTAACAGGTCTCGTTTGGTACTTTGTAATGGGCGATTCTCTCAATGTGGCGCTCATTAATGCTACAGCCGTCCTCGTTATTGCGTGTCCATGTGCTCTTGGTCTTGCAACGCCAACATCTATCATGGTTGGCTCTGGTCTAGGTGCAGAACATGGTGTTCTCATCAAGAGTGCAGAATATCTTGAAAAAGCAGGAAAACTTGATGCTATCGTTATGGATAAAACTGGCACCCTTACACAAGGTGTGCTAGATGTGACGGCTTTCAAAAACTTTAATGGTGATGAAAGCACAAATATGTCGATTATGATGGCTCTTGAAAGTGGTACATCACATCCGATTGCTAAGGCTATGGTGTACTACGGTGAAGATCGTGGCTATAAAGGTACAGCTGTTGAACTTGAAAGTTTTGGTGATGTACCAGGTAAAGGTTTACAAGGGGCATACCAAGGCGTATCTGTACAGCTTGGTCATAGCCGTTGGATGACTGAATTAGGTTACGATTTAAGTGCGGTTCAAGACGATATTCTTCGTTTTGAAGAACAAGGTGCATCTGTATCTGTTCTAGCCGTTGATGGTATAATCAGTGCTTTGTGGGCTGTAGAGGATGAATTGCGTCCAGAAACTATTGAGGTTGTAAAAGAATTACAGTCTCAAGGTATCGATGTATGGATGCTTACCGGTGATAATCGACGTACGGCTCAATATATTGCTAAACAAGCAGGTATTACTCACGTTATTGCAGAAGTCTTGCCTCAAGATAAAGCTAGCAAGGTAAAAGAGTTACAAGATAAAGGTCTTGTAGTGGGCATGGTAGGCGACGGTATCAATGATGCACCTGCTCTTGTAACTGCAGATATTGGCTTTGCCATCGGCAGTGGTACAGATATTGCGGTAGAGGCGGCGGATATCGTTCTCGTAAGAAACGATTTACATACATTAGTTCAAGCGGTTCGTCTCAGTCGTAAGACCATGACCAACATAAAACAAAATCTGTTCTGGGCGTTGATCTTTAACTGCATCGGAATTCCTCTAGCGGCTATCGGTGCATTGAATCCGATGATTGCGGGTACAGCGATGGCATTCAGTTCCGTTACCGTTGTGGGTAACTCCCTTCGCTTGAAACGAGCTAAACTCTAATTATATATGAGATAAAATATAGAACAGCACCTATAGAATGGTATAGGTGCTGTTTTGTAGTTCTTCATTTTTATTGGTAATATTTTAATTCCTATAAATTCGGTATTTTTATAGTACTTATCATCTGATATACTGAGTATAGTTCTTAAGAAAAGGGAAGGAGTTTATTATGAAATTAAAGACTCGCGATATTGTATATATCGGTTTTATTGCTGCCTTATGTGCAGTAGCAACAACGATTCGCATTGAAATACCAGGTGGGGCCATGGTTCATTTAGGTTCCGCTGCTCTCTTTACCACATCTATTCTCTTTGGTGGTTTATATGGTGGTTTAGGTGCGGCTATTGGTTCCGCATTATTTGATCTTTTTGGTGGACATACGCAATACATTGTATTCTCTTTCTTTATTAAAGGTATTGCAGGTCTCATCGTAGGTGGCATGACAGCTGGCTACTTGCCTCCATCTATCAATAAACCGACAGCATCTTTTGGTCGTATTTTAGTAGCTCTCATTATCGGTGCTATTTGGACTGCCTTTGGCTACTTCATTGCTTGGTGGTTTGTTCTTAACAGCGCGGCTGTAGCAGCTAGCAAAATCCAATACTCCTTGATTACCAGTGCGGCTGGTATCATTGTAGCTATTGTGTTAACACCAAAACTACAAAAGGTAGTACGTAGATTATTTACAAAAAACTAATGGCTATTATGTGGTAGCCTAATCATAAAAAGCCTTTAGACTCTATATTATTTTAGCGTCTAAAGGCTTTTTTGTTAAATTATTGTTTTATAATTAGCGTTTATATTGACTGTTAAACGATTAAAAATTACATAGGTCGTTTAAGTTTTCTGCCATTGTAGGATGTGTAAAGATTTGATTTTTGAAATATGTATATGGAATATTGTTGTCCATAGCCATTTTAATAAGGTTAATCAACTCTTCAGCACCTTGAGAATAAAGTGTAGCACCAAGGATTAAATCGTTATCTGCATTTACTACAATTTTAAAAGCACCTTTTAAATAGTCGTTTACATGAGCTCTTGGCATGGTAGCTACGAGCATTTCTTTAGTTTTAACGGTATAGCCTTTGTTGATAGCATCTTCTTCTGTAAGACCTACACGAGCGAGTGGAGGTGTTAAGAATGTTGTGTAAGGAATATTTTTGCGATCTTTTAATGTGTATTGGCCATTACCTGTAAGTGCACCAAATACAATGCGAAAATCATCGAGAGAAATATAGGTAAATTGAGGACCACCGTTTACATCGCCTACTGCATATACGCCAGGAACGGAGCTTTCACATGTATCATTAACTACGATAGCGCCGCGTTCGTTAGTAGCAATATCCGTATTTTCTAAACCGATGTTAGCTGTATTTGGTTTGCGACCTGTAGCATATAAAACGGCATCAAACGTATAGTTTTGACCATTTGCAGTGATAACAGGTTTGTTGCCATCATTAGATACAGAGTTTAATGTTACATCATTAAGAATAGTAATACCTTGTTCAGTCAAGTACTCATTAGCTAATTCTTGTACGATCGGTTCCTCCCGTTTTAAGATGCCAGATTCAATATTAAATACTGTTACCTTTGTACCTAGTTTAGCATATAGGCTGGCAAATTCAAGGCCGATAGGGCCCGCGCCGATGACGCCTAGTGTACTTGGTTGCGGGGATAATTGTTGGATTTCTGTACTATTATAGAAGCCTGTTGCTGTGTCGATGCCATCAATGTTAGGCTTAATCGCTACAGCACCAGTGTTAATAATAATTGTTTCACCAGATAAGATGATTTTATCTTCCCCAGCTGTAATGGCGATTTCTTTATTACTAATGAATTCACCATGTCCAGTATATACATCGACATGTTCATTGTTATCTAACATACCGAAGTTTTTATTGCGTAAACGAGATGTAACTACCTCGCGTTGGTTTAATACTTGATCGTAAGATAAGCCTTTTGATGCGGCTATAATCATCGTTTTAGTTGGGATACATGCAATATTAATACATGTGCCACCATACATAAGTGGGTTTTCTTCAATCATAGCTACAGATTTACCCATAGAGCCAAATTTAGCTGCTAATGTTTTACCGGCTTTGCCGAAACCTAGGACAATAAGGTCATATTGTTTGGTATTCATAAAATACCTCCTGTTTTTATATTGAAAATATTGGATGTATTTATTATAACATAATCTCCTATTCTATTTAAGTAAAAATGTATATTTACAACTTTTAAATACTTAATATAATGAGAGTAAGATGAACTAACAGCATTGAAAGGTGAAAATGAACGAAATGGTTATCTTCAGCTTGAACGAAGCTATGAAAGATGGCAATAATCGCGTGAAACCGGTCGACGAAAAAGGTGCTCCTGTGATGGAGGACGCTCATGTGGTTGATCTTCGCACCGCGATTAATGCACCGACAATCCAATAGAATAATTTAATAGTATATATAAGAATATCGAGGGCTGTTCGAGTGACGGTGCCTCGATATTTTTGTATATCGAAAAATTGATAGTTTGAACGCATAATTATGTGAAAATAAAATGAAAAAAATTTTACTTATACAGTAAAATGTGGTATTTTAGTTATATGATTTTGAGAAAATCGATATAGTCTCAGTGATTATCGATTGGTTACTGTAATTTTTATGTAAGTGGATATAGTTAGTTTAATTTAAAGGGGTAAGATTGATGAATCGAGTTTTTAAAGTAATTTGGAATCGTACAAAGGGGTGTTACGTAGTCGTAGCGGAAACAGCAAAGAACATGACGAAACGTTCTTCTTTGTCGGTTGTATTTTCTAAAATGGTAGGTGCTACTGCGCTTGCCGTTATGTTGACGGGCGTTATGATGCCTACGGATGCTTTGGGGGCACCGATTAAAAATGGTATCAACGCACAAGCTGAAAATGACGGTGGTATCGCAATTGGTGATAGCACAAATGCTCGGGGTACTAATTCTATTGCTATCGGTACAGGTGCAAAAGCAGCCGGTGAAAGTACTGTAGGCACGAATATCCCGACAAGTACAGTAGCTATAGGTCAAGGGGCACAAGCTTTGGAAAACGGAGATATCGTTATCGGTCGTTCCGCAAAGAGTATTGTTTCTACGCATCATGGTAATCCTGGATCCGGCGCTGTTGTTATGGGGGCGGATGCTGCTTCCTACGGTGCTCGTGGTGATGTGGCTATCGGTGCATCTGCGGAAACAAATGTAAAAATTAAGAATGATGGCGGTACTGTTAACCCTAAATATGCGCAAGGTGTAGCTATCGGCAGCACTGCGAAAACTTATGGTACACAGTCTCTTGCTCTCGGTGCAGATACAAGAGCTATCGGTAATTCATCCGTTGCCATCGGCGGTGATGATATCGATATGGCTCGTACTGAATTGGAAACAACTGTGCCTCAATTGGCTGCTGGAAACGGTATTAAAAAGAGCTTTAACAAGGAAATTGAAGATAAATTCGCCGGCACTCTTGGTTCGGCATCTATTAATGTAAAAGGTAAATATGCAAATACGGCGGCTATCGGTGATGCAACTACGGCTATCGGTACATTGAGCGAAGCCTATGGTACAGGCTCTACAGCAATCGGTATCAACTCTTTGACTAAAGGTGTAGCCAGCACCGGCATCGGTATCATGACACGTAGTTGGGGAACAAATTCTCTTGCTCTTGGTACGCAGGTTGGTGCTTACGGTGATCGTTCATCCTCTATCGGTGATACGAACCAGGTCGGTTTAGATATGAAAGACGGTTCTAAATCCGGGAAAGAGTCTGCTGCTGTTGGTTCCAAGAATACGATTTACGGTAATCAGGCGTATGCTATCGGTGCAGGAAATACTATCGGTTCCGCTACTGTTATGACCACGACGGAAGCAAATGGTAGTGGTGCAGGTGCCGATCAGGATAAAATTACAACTGTTACAGACGGTACTGTTAAAGGTAATATGTCTGGTGCATTCGGCTATAAGAACAGTATTACGGCCGATAATTCTTATGTAGTGGGCAGTAACTCCAATGTTTCCGCTGATGGGGCTATGGTTCTCGGGAACAATGCTTCCGTGACGGCGAAAAATGCTGTGGCTCTCGGTAATAATACAAAGGTAGATAATGAAAGCGCTGTAGCTCTGGGGACCGGTTCTGAAACGGCAGCAGCTGTAGCGACACCTTCCGCAACCATTAACGGGGCTGTACATAACTTTGCAGGTATTAATCCGGCATCCACCGTAAGTGTCGGCAAGGCAGGCATGGAACGGACAATTACTAATGTAGCGGCAGGTCGTATTTCCGATACTTCTACGGATGCTATCAACGGCAGTCAATTGCATGCAGTTACTTCGGAGATGGATAAGGGCGTGGCATATGCTGGTGATGTGAAAGCTGCATCGGCTACAGCTAATAAATTTACTCGTAAATTTGGTGAACAGACGAATATTGTCGGTGGTGTGACCGATCCGACAAAACTATCCGATAATAATATCGGCGTTGTATCCAACGGAACGGATACATTAAATGTAAAATTGGCGAAAACGTTAACCGGTCTAGAAAGCGTTACTGCCGGCAGTACGACTATCAACAATGACGGCTTGACTGTAGACGGTAAGACTTATGTAACGCCGAATGGTATTGATGCGAACAATCAGAAGATTACCAACTTGGCGGATGGTAGTAATCCTAATGATGCAGTTAACTACGGTCAGTTACAAAAAGCTATCAACGGTACTGCGAAGGCATCCACTGTGAAAGCAAAGGATGCGAATGTAACCGTAACGGAAGGTACGAATGCGAATGGCGGTAAGGAATTTACTGTCGGTTTAGGCAATAAAATCAATGTCGGTGCTGCCCACCCTGTAACTGTAGATGGTGATACAGGTCATGTAACAGGTCTCACGAATACGGATTGGAATGTGGATAATCCAGTGGCTGTATCCGGTCGTGGTGCTACGGAAGATCAGTTGAAGAAGGTTAACGACAAAGTTAATACGAATAGATCCGACATCGACAAAAATAAACAGGATATTGCGGGTAACAAACAGAACATCACTAAAAATGCCGGAGATATCGCCAACAATACGCAGAACATCAATAAGAATAAACAGGATATCTCCGATATCAATAAAACTATTGAAAAAGGCTTGAACTTTGCCGGTGATACCGGTGCCGTAAGCAACAGAAAATTAGGTGATACCGTAACTATCAAAGGCGGTGCTGATGTAGCTAAATTATCCGACAATAATATCGGTGTTGTATCCGACGGTAACGGTACATTGAATGTAAAATTGGCGAAAGAATTACAGGGTTTAACGTCTACAACTTTCACAAACGGTGGTAATAACACTGTTATCAACGGTGACGGTATGACAATCAATCCTGCCAGCGGTAATAAGGTGAGCCTCACAAAGGACGGCCTCAATAACGGCGGTAATAAGATTACGAATGTAGCCGACGGTACGGATCCTAAAGATGCGGTTAATAAATCTCAATTGGATAAAGCTACAGCAGCTGCATCCACAACGGTATCTGCAGGTAATAATATTACTGTGACACCTAGCACCAATGCGAATGGTTCCAAGAACTATGAAGTAAGTCTTAAAGATCAAGTGACATTGGGCTCTGATGCTACGAAACAAATCGCAATGGATGGTACTACAGGTACTATCAAAGCTGGTGATAAAGTTACAATCGACGGCAACAAAGGTACTATTAAAGCTGGCAACGTAACAATTGACGGTGAAAACGGTACAATTAAAGCTGGTGATAAGGTGACTATCGATGGTAAAGATGGTAAGATTGCAGCAGGTAAAGTCTCTGTTGATGGTAAAGACGGCTATGTGACAGGCCTAGAAAACAAAGATTGGGATCCTGACAACATCACAAGCGGTCGTGCGGCTACAGAAGATCAATTGCAAAAATCTCACAAATCCTTAGATAATAAGATTAATAACATAGGTGATGAAATCACGAAAAAAGGTATGGATTTTGCTGGTAATACAGGTGAATTCCACCGTAATCTAGGCCAAAAGGTTACTATCAAAGGTGAAGGTACAGAGTCTGACGATAAATACTCCGGCGAAAATATTAAAACAGTAGCCGACCAAGATGGTAATGTTAATATCAAGATGGCGAAAAACCTTAAGACTGACAGCTTAACTACTGATAAGGTAAAAGTTGGTAAAAACAGTCAAGATGGCGTATCTATTACTGGTCCTAATGGTGCTGACGGTACAGACGGCAAAGTAGGTATCACAGGCAAAGACGGTAAAGATGCTGTATCCATGTCCGGTAAAGACGGCATTGGTCACATTGGCTTAAACGGCAAAGATGGTCGCAGCGCAGATATCACTGTTGAAAAAGGAGATCCTGATCTCGAAGGTAAAGAAATCACTCGCATTAAATACCAAGACGAAAACGGTAAGACACATCAAGTGGCGACTAAAGACGACGGTATGAAATACGGTGGTGACTCCGGTGATGTTATCAAGAAAAAGCTTAACGAACAAGTAAATGTAATCGGCGGTATCACTGATGCTAGCAAGTTGACTACAGAAGATAATTTAGGTGTCGTATCTGATGGTGCTGGCAACCTTAAGGTTCGTATGGCGAAAGATTTGAAAGGTCTTGAAACAGTCACAACTAAAGATGCTGCAGGTAATACTATAGTTATGAACGGTGGCGGTGTAACGATTACACCTGCTAACGGAAATACTGTAAGCCTTACTAAAAACGGTTTGGATAACGGCGGTAATACAATTACCAATGTCGGCCCTGGCGTAAATGGTACCGATGCGGTTAACGTAAATCAATTGAAAGATGCTACTGGCGGCTTGTCAAATGCCATTAATGCGGTAGCGGGCGAAACGCAACGTGTGGGCGCTCATGCGGCGGCAATTTCAGCGTTGAAACCTATTCAGTATGATCCGTTGGAACCGACTCAGGTGATGGCCGGCATCGGCAACTATCGCGGTGAAACGGCGGCGGCTCTAGGCATTGCACATTACACGGCGGAAGATACAATGTTCCATGTAGGGATGTCCGTAGGTAGCCACCATAACATGGTGAATGCTGGTGTAACTCGTAAATTCGGCACTTCCGATGCGAAGAAAGCTGTTCCTGAACGTTATAAGGGCGGTCCTATCAGCTCTATTTATGTGTTGCAAGATGAAGTAACAGCGTTGAAAGCTGAAAATGCACGCATGCAAGAAAGCCTCCATGAGTTGTCTTCTGTTAAGGAGGATAATGCACGTATGCAACAACGTATTGATGAATTATCCTCTGTGAAGGAAGATAATGAACAAATGAAAGCTCAAATCGCATTACTTATGCAACAAGTGGGTCTTTCTAAATAAGGGAGAATTCTTAGTCTAGTTATGTAAGGAATATGAAAGCCGCCCTTCGCAGGGCGGCTGATTATCAGGAGAATGTATGAAATTCAAAAAAATTATGCCTATATTGGCACTTGCGTGTGTGTGTGCGGTGGGCCAAGCGGATGCGGCTCAAGATCGATTGATGATGCCGGAACAACCAGCTGAACCATTAAACGTGATTGAAGCAGAAGTGGCTATTCCTGTACCTAGCGAAGAAGTTTGGGACGTAGTGAATGCTTTCACACAATTCCAATTGGATCAAAAGGGCAAGCGTATCATGGATGATTCCCGCATTATGACCGGTCAAGAGCGTTACCGTAACAATGTGTTGTACTACATGAACGTTCGTCGCAGCTGGTACATCGTGAGTCATCGTTACAAAAACGACAGCTATGCGCGCATGGCATTAGATCGTTTGTACAACGATTACAAACAGTTCTTTACAGAGCATGCGACTGTATCTGAAAACGCTAAATTGGACTACGCGCAACAAATCATCGACATCTTGGATCGCAATACGGCCAATGTACATGATGACGAACTGCGTTTCTACATGAACGAAATGGTTATCTTCAGCTTGAACGAAGCAATGAAAGACGGCAACAATCGCGTGAAACCTGTGGACGAAAAAGTGGCCCCTGCGATGGACGAACTTCGCACGGTGGATCTTCGCCAAGTGATTTATGCACCAACAATTCAGTAAGATATGGTGTAACTAATAAACCGCTAATTTAATTAAATATTGTAATTAAATTATTGCCATGCAAGCTTCTAAATTATAGAACTCCCTTGGAGGTCTTTCTTGAAGAAGTTAATAGAATTGTAGATTTGGATACAGCTCAATTTCATATTGCAATTTAAAAATTTATTTTAATAATAATTTTACAATAAAAAAGATGTGTTAAGTATTTCTACTTGACACATCTTTTTTTATGCTGTAGTATATGTAAAGTAATATGACTTGACAGTGATGGAGGTGGCGAAATGGAAGAACGAGTACTTATCAGTTTGCTCTTAGATTTCTATGGGCCATTATTGACGGACAAGCAACGCATGTCCTTACAACTTCACCACGAAGACGATATGTCCCTTGGCGAGATTGCTGAGGAATTAGGTGTATCACGGCAGGCTGTACATGATAATTTACAGCGTGCTCGGCACATTTTAAACGATTACGAATCTAAATTACACTTGGTAGCACAATATGAACAGCGTGAAGGACTGCTTTCACAGTTGAAAGAAACCTTGCCTAAAGAGGTGTTAGCTGAAAGTAAGGTACAACAAGTATTGGCGCAAATGGAGGGATATTATGGCATTTGATAGCTTGTCAGAAAAACTGCAAGAAGCCTTTCAATCCTTAAAAGGGAAGGGCAAAATTACAGAAGAAGATGTCAATCTTGCGTTGCGTCAAGTACGTACGGCACTTTTAGAAGCGGACGTTAACTTTATGGTTGCAAAGGACTTTGTTAAGTCCATTAAGGAAAAGGCCCTCGGCGAAGAGGTGTTCGGCTCCTTGAACCCCGCTCAAACGGTTATTAAAATCGTAAATGACGAATTAACGGCTCTCTTAGGCGGTACACAAAGTCGCATCATGATTTCTAGCAAGCCACCAACGATTATCATGCTCGTTGGTTTGCAAGGTGCTGGTAAGACTACAACAGCTGGTAAATTGGCAGTATACCTTCGCAAACAAGGTAAGCACCCAATGCTCGTAGCTGCCGACGTATATCGTCCAGCCGCGATTACACAGTTGCAAGTTGTAGGTAAGCAAATCGATATTCCCGTATTTGCTGATGAAACACCTGGTGCTAATCCAGTAGATATTGCGCGTCGCGCTGTAGAGCAAAGCACGCATATGTTGAAAGATGTTGTTATCATCGATACAGCTGGTCGTTTGGCGATAGACGAAGTCCTCATGGACGAGTTATCCAATATTAAATCCGCTGTTCGACCTCATGAAATTCTACTCGTTGTAGACTCCATGATCGGTCAAGATGCGGTAACAACAGCACAAACGTTTAATGAAAAATTAGGCGTTGATGGTGTTATACTTACTAAACTCGATGGTGATGCGCGTGGTGGTGCTGCATTATCTATCAAAGCTGTAACAGGCTTGCCAATCAAGTTCACTGGTGTGAGCGAAAAAATGGATGGTTTCGATGTATTCTATCCAGACCGCATGGCTTCTCGTATTCTCGACTTGGGTGACTTTAAAACATTGATTGAAAATGTTCAAGGCGCTATCGATGAAGAAGAAGCTCGTGAAATGGCTAAGAAAATGGCGAAAAACAATTTCACCTTGGATGATTTCTTGAAACAGATGAATCAGGTAAGAAAGTTAGGGCCATTACAAAATATTATTGGTATGTTGCCAGGCATGGGACAAATTAAGGATCAATTGAAAGACCTTGATTTGAATAGTAAAGAGGTGCGCCGCATTGAGGCCATCATTACATCTATGACGGCAGCAGAGCGAGAAAATCCAAATATTCTGAATGGTTCTCGCCGCAAGCGTATTGCATTAGGTTCTGGTACTCAGGTACAAGATGTAAATCGCTTGTTGAAACAATTTGAGGAAGCGCGGAAGATGATGAAGCGCATGCAAGGTTTACGTGGCGGTAAGGGCGGCTTCCCAGGAATGCCTAAATTACCGTTTATGTAATACATGGGCAGGGGCGCTGAACCTGTCCACCCACATCAGTATAAGGAGGTGAATTTCACATGTTAAAAATTCGTTTGACTCGTTTAGGTGCTAAAAAAGCTCCTTTCTACCGTATCGTTGTTGCTGACGCACGTGCTCCACGTGAAGGTCGTCCTGTTGACACTATTGGTCAATATGATGCTACTAAACAACCAGCTATCGTTAATGTAGACGAAGAAAAAGCTTTGGCTTGGTTAGCTAAAGGTGCTCAGCCTACTGACACTGTTCGCTCCTTGTTCAAAAAACAAGGCGTTATGCAAAAATTTGCTGACGCTAAAAAGTAATTAATAGAGAGGCATACTGTGATGATAGAATTAATTTCATTAATTGCGAAATCATTAGTGAAGCAGCCTGATGCCGTATCTGTTACCATGGTCCAAAAGGGAAATATGGAGGTTTACGAACTTCACGTAGCCCCAGAGGATATGGGCAAAGTCATCGGAAAGCAAGGACGAATTGCGAAGGCGATTCGCGCTGTGGTGAAAGCGGCGGCTATTAAAGAGAACAAAAAGATATCTGTTGATATTGTCTAAAAGGGAGTATTCCAATGGAAGAAATGACATTACGTGTCCCTGTAGCAGTAAAAGCAAAAGTAACAGAAGACTTGAAAGCGAAAATTGTATCTGATCTTGAAACTCGTCTTGATATGGTGAATAAAGATTTGGAAGCAATTGAGTTCCAAGCCCAACGTATTTTGGCTGATGCAGCTAAAGTTGATGCAACAAGTCTTACTGCTATTCGTCAACAAATCGACGAAGAAAAAAATAAACGCTTGGCTTTCAAAGAAGAAGTAACAGCTAAATTGAAAGACGCTCAAGGTTTAGCTTTGGGAACTGAAATTCCTCAAGGTACTTTAGAGCAAACAGTTACCGTTAAAATCGGGGATGATTTGGATGCCATGATGGGCGCTGAAATCCTATTAGAAGACGGTAAAATCGTTGCGTTTCGTCAATAATGAAACATAACGATTTCATCACAATAGGTGTTATCATCGCCCCGCACGGCGTGCGGGGTGATCTTCGTATTATGCCTCAAACCGATTTTCCAGAACGGTTTATGCATATGGATGCCTGTTACATCGATGGTAAAGAATACCACGTTGCATCCGCACGATTTCATAAGCAATTTGTACTAGCATCCTTTAAGGAAATTCCTGATCGTAACACGGCTGAATTATTCAGTAAGAAAGCAATTCAAGTCCGTCGTGAAGATTTGGTAGAATTGCCAGAAGGTCGCTACTACATTTTTGATATCATCGGTCTTGAGGTTCAAGATACTAAAGGTAACGTGCTTGGTACGGTTACTGATGTGTTGCAACCTGGTGCTAATGATGTCTATGTGGTTTCCAAAGATGGGGAACCAGATCAATTATTTGCAGCCATTGAAGAGGTCGTTAAAGACATCGATGTGGAGAATAAATTGATGATCGTAGATCCGCCTGAATGGATATAATCCTTTAGGCGGTTTTATTTTATCTACATATAGGTATATTATGGTAAAAGTTATATAATATAGCTATATATAGATAATGCTAATGAGTTTATGTGAGTTAATAAGTACAGAGGACGGTCTATGCGTATCGATATCGTATCTTTATTTCCTGAGTTTTTTGATGCTTTTTTTAGTCATTCCATCATAAAACGGGCTATCGAAGCGGAACGCTTATCTATGGGCGTAACTAACCCTCGGGACTTTAGTCATAATAAACATGGTCAAGTAGATGATACGCCGTATGGTGGTGGTGCGGGGATGCTTATGATGGCACCTCCCATCTTTGAAGCGGTAGAATCTGTTATTGCTCAATATGATAGCGAAACTAATAGCGCCTATTCTATAGATGAGATGTGTGATGAAATGAGCCTCATTGGTAATCCCAGTGAAAGTATACGACGTCGTGTTATTTTCATGGGACCTACAGGTCAACCTTTTACACAAGAAAAGGCTCGTGAACTAGCGACGTACGATCAATTGGTGCTCATTTGTGGTCATTATGAAGGCGTCGATTATCGCGTAGAGGAACATTTAGTAGATGAAACTATTTCAATTGGGGACTATGTATTAACGGGTGGAGAATTGCCAGCTATGGTTGTAGCTGATGCAGTGGCTCGTATGATTCCCGGTGTATTAGGTGCAGCTAGTGGGGCCCAAGAGGATTCCTTTTATGAGCCTTTATTAGAATGTCCTCAATATACAAAGCCTCCAGAATTCAGAGGATGGGTTGTTCCTGATGTACTACGTAGCGGTCATCATAAAAATATTGCTACGTGGCGAAAAAAGGAAGCCTTAAAGCGGACACGATTGTTGCGGCCCGATTTATTAGAACGACCATTAACAAAAGAGGAAGTTAAACTGTTAAAAGAGATTATTGCTGAAGAGTCTGAAAGAGATACAGGTGAAGTATGAAAGCTTTAGTATTAGGTTCTACTGGTGCAGTAGGGCGCCATATTGTAGAATCATTGATTGACAATCATGAAATTCAAGAAATTCATGTATTTGTACGTCGTCAAGTTACGTATACATCTCCAAAGGTAACCGTTCATATCGTTAATTTTGATGAACCTCGTGAATGGGCACACCTAGTAACAGGAGATATTTTATTCTCTGCTATGGGCACAAACCGTAAACAAGCAGGTTCTAAAGAAGCACAATGGACAGTCGATTATACCTACCAGTACGAAATGGCTCGCATTGCAGCTCAAAATGGAGTAAAAAAATATGGATTAGTCTCCTCTTTAGGGGCGAATCCAAAATCGAAATTCTTTTATATGTCTATGAAAGGACAATTGGAAGAGGTCATCTTAGAACTTCCATTTGAAGCGATTGTTATTGTTCGTCCAGCTACCTTGATTCGAGAAGAACCTAAATTGGTAGAGCGTATTAGCTGTGCTGTATTGGGGGTCATTAATAAAGCACGTGTATTAATGAGTCAAGAGCCTGTAAAAACTGCTGATGTAGCTAAGGTGCTTGTATCAGCTACTATGGGGCAACAATATGGTATTTCTATTATTGAAAATGAAACGATTCATGAACGTGTAGGCTACTTTAAAGCTTAATTTCATTAAATCCCGTTTAGGAGAGAGAGTAGTTTAGATGCGTAAATAGGTTATTGCTACTCTAACGAGGTTGTTTATGGAGTTTAATTGTTACGATGTCCTTGAGGTTCAGGGCAGCCGTTATATAATAACTGAAAAAATTAAATATAATGAGATTATTCCAAAAGCTGATCAGGAACAAGCCTATAAGGCTAAACCATCTATGCAAAAGTCTCCTGGTGATTATTGGCATGAATATGGCCTAGAGGCTGTTGAGGGAACTGATAAAATATGGGTTACCATTGAGTACAATGATAATGAGTGGTGTACTGTATCTAGAACATCCTATCGTAAGCGTGCGCCGAAAGGCTTTACATTACATCAAATCGGTTTGGAAAAGGTTGTAGCCGTAGATGGTGATAGTGGTGCGTCCGTAGGTGATCGAGCTGGGTATAAGGAATATCAATTGCCCTGTGAAGGCGGCGCTAGCGTATTCTTTGAAGAAAATTGGTTCAAAGGGGAAAAAATGTTTGCCGAAGGCTCTCGCGTACAGTTGGTGAATATTAAACTCTGTAATGATGCGGCAGCTAACGCTGTTCGTAAAAAGAAACGTAATCAACGTTTGAAAGAACGACTCGAAGGATTTGCCATGGCCATTGGCTGCGGCGCATTATTTTTGATGTGCCTTGTTAGTTGGGATTCTGACCTAACTTGGCATGGTATACGTGGTACCTTTGGCTTCCCTTATACTGCAAAGGAGCATATGCATGATACATCCGTCTATTATACTAAGACGGATTCGGATAATGAATATACTTCTAGTTTAGATCCTGTTAGTACAGCATTAGAATTAATAGATTCTTTAAATGGGGATATTAAAAATGAAGGTGAGAGCTTAGCAGAAGGTCATGAAGTTATTGTATTTTATGATGCTAAGTCTGCCTATATTATCACTAACGTAGATGGGCAAACCCGCGTTAAGGTGTGTGAACCAGGAAAGTTGACACCAGAAGAACAGGAGCTCATTAATAGTACAATACGCAAGACACATGTGCTTGATTCCTATGCCTATATGGTTCGCCAACGGGATAGTAGTGGGCGCGAGAAATTCCTTAATATACACAATCTTAATGAAGCCGATAAGGCTTATATGTTTAACCGTTGACTATGAATATAAAGGGACAATATTAGGAGGTTTATCATGATTTTTATTCCTGATGTATTATTGACGATTTTTTATGCTTGTTTTGGGATTTTCTTAATGTTAACTGCCAATACGGTTATTGATTTTTTTGTACCTGGTAAATTTAGTGAAGAAATCAAACGTGGTAACTGTGCTGTAGCCTGGCTATCCGCAGGTTCCTTTATCGGTATTGGTGAAATATTGCGTGCTGTTATCATGTCTCCTGTAGTTACTACAGCAGATACTTCTTTATTGCACGGTGTAGTAGCAAGTATCATATATGCTATTTTAGGGATTGTATTGTTTGTAACAGGCTATATGTTTATTAATTTATGGCATCGTAAATATAATTTATCTGAAGAGATTATGCGTGGTAATACAGCTGCTGGTATTCTCGTATTTGGTATCTTTGTAGGTCTTGCTCTCGTTGTTAGTGGTGCTGTGCACTAAGGGAGTGTCCTATGTATAAGCCAAGTAAGAAAACTATATACATAACGAGTGCCTTTGCCGCTGTGGCAGGCATCGTTGGTGTGTCTTCATACTGGAATGACATCGCTTATGCCGTATGTGATAAAATCTATCCGGAAGCAAATGATGGGGAAGTTCGATTAAAGGATAATCAAGGAAATCGCTACTCTTTATTAAATCATGGCGATGGTAAAGAAACAGCTTTGTTTGATGATGACCGATCCGTTACCTTTCACCGAGAAAAGGATGGCAGTTTAGTGTGGGATGCTGGTTTAGCCAGTCTTTTGCCAAGTATTGCAGCAGGCTACTATATTTTCCATGGATTTAATCCACCTACAGCTCGTATGGATGGACGAACTATGACATATCGCGTGGCGGCTCCATTAAAACCGTATGAGGAACCTTATGTATATACTGCAACAGGTTCAAATGTGCGTACTTCTTTGGGGCGACGTACTTATCAAGACTATGAGAAGCGAAGAAGTCAAAAGGCCTCTTCTATAGGTCAAAAGTCAGGCTTTGGTAGTGCTGGTTCACGCTCTGGTGGCTCGTGATGGGAGGCGGTACTATGCAATCCTATATTGATGAGTTAGATACGGACATACTGCCTTTTGTGGATTATGAAGGATATGACGATCGGTATCCAACGCTTTCAGTACAATCTTTTCCAGCTGAGTTTTACGATGAAATACGACATGCATCTCGTATGTTATTCCAAATATTTTATAAGGCTACTAAAGTCTTTCAGCAGGCACCTGATGAGTTCGCCCTCAATATGGATATGCCGGAAAATCTGATTCCTTATCTTCACCGAGGGAATCCATTAGGCCTACCTACGTGGCTGTCTCGCTTTGATTTTGTTCTCGATACACAGGGGCGATTGCGCATGGTGGAAATTAATGCGGATACCCCCTGTTTTTTGATTGAAAGTTATTATGCTAATGAGGTAGGGGCCCGTTATTTTGATAAAGAGCATCCAAATGTAGGGGCTAGGGATGAGCTAGAACGTTTTTTGAAACGTGTTTATGAACGGACTTCTCAGGAAAATAGTAAATATAATACGGCAAATAGTGGTGGACCTAATCCATTTGTGTTCGCTTGCTTTCATGATTATTTAGAAGATTTAGGAACTACTAAGTTTTTAATGAATACGATGAAATCCGCATGTCCTGAAGCGGATGTACGATTCTTATCATTTTATGACATGGTCATTGATGATGAAGGGGTTTTACTTCCTGATGGCAGTCATGCATCAAACCTGTATCGTTTGCATCCCATGGAATTGTTAATCGATGAGACGACGGCAACGGGAGAACCATTAGGTGAAATGTTCTTAGATTTATATAATGAGGGACGATTTAATTTATTTAATCCTCCAGAAGCGATTATTTTGCAAAATAAGTCATTTATGTCCTTGGTGTATGCCTTATACTTAACAGATCAATTTTTTACAGGTCCTGAGCGAGATATTATTGAACGTTATTTGACTCCGTCCTATTTTGAAAGTGATTTTCCTAACCTCGATGAGGGTCTTTATATTCAAAAGGAAATCTGGGGTCGTGAGGGACGCAATATACAAGTCGTAGAAAAACATGGGGATCAAGCAAAGGTCTTTATGGAAAAGTTTGTAGATAATTATGATGACATTATTTGTCGTGACAGTAAGAAGGTTATGTACCAAGATTTTATTAAGCAAAGACGTTTTATTCACACCGTAGATAGTGGTACAAAAGAAGGGTGTTTGACGCTGTCTTGTTTTATGCTTGGAGACCAAGCCTCTGCTGTAGGAGCTCGTTTCTCTCCTGAAGAAATTGCTGGTACAGAAGCCTATTTTTTACCTTTGGTTATTGATTAAAAACTATGTAGGTTAATTAATGTACATAAATTATAGGGTGAGGAACATCAAGTTCTAAGGCTAGTATTACTTTTGTTTATCTTTGTTGTTAGGTTATAGGAGATATAAGGCATTGGCTAACTTATATATTGGACTTGTTCATTATCCTATTATGAACAAGCATAAAGAGGTCATTACGACGGCCATTACCAATTATGATATTCACGACATTGCACGCGCATCTATCACCTATGATGTATCTAAATATTTTGTGATTCATAATATACCGGCTCAACGAGAATTAGCAGCTACTATTATGGAGCATTGGAAGTCAGGCTTTGGTAGTACCTATAATCCGGACAGAAAAGATGCTTTCACAGGCGTTGAACTCGTTAATTCTATCGCTGTTGCGGTGCGTACTATCGAGGAACTGGAAGGGACAAAACCTATCGTAGCAACTACCGATGCTAGAACTTATGATAATACAATTTCCTATGCACGGATGCGTGAACATCTTGAAAATGAGACGCGCCCTGTGTTAGTATTATTTGGTACCGGTTATGGTATGACAAAGGAAACGATGGAAAGCTTTGACTATATTTTAGAACCTATATATGGTCACGGTGAATACAATCACTTATCTGTGCGCAGTGCTGTATCGATTATCCTTGATCGATTGCGGGGCGAAGCATGGTGGAATAAATAGGGAGGCGTCTATGTCAGGACATTCTAAATGGGCAAATATTAAACATAAAAAAGGTAAAACAGATGCGTTAAAAGCTAAAATGGCTACGAAAATCGGTCGTGAAATTACCGTTGCAGCGCGTATGGGTGGTGCAGATCCAACAGGTAATATGCGTTTAAAATTGGCTTTACAAAAAGCTCGTGAAAACAATATTCCTAAGGACAATATTCAACGTGCTATCGATAAAGGTATCGGCGCTACGGATATGAATGCATACGAAGAAATCGTATATGAAGGTTATGGTCCTGCAGGTGTTGCTGTTACTGTTGAGGTTATGACGGATAATCGTAACCGTGCGGCAGCAGATGTACGTCATGCGTTTTCTAAACAAGGTGGTAATCTTGGTGAAAGCGGTTGCGTAGGTTGGATGTTCAAATCCAAAGGCGTATTCGTTATCGAAAAAGAAGGTCATGATGAAGATGAAGTAACTATGTTAGCTCTTGAAGCTGGTGCAGAAGACCTTAAATCTGAAGATGATGTATTTGAAATTTATACAACTCCAGAAGATTATGATGCGGTAGAAGCAGCTCTTGCTGATGCGGGCATCGAAACAGTAGTTGCAAAAATTACAATGATCCCTGATACTACAATTGAGTTATCAGGTGATGATGCTGTTAAAATGCAAAAAATGCTCGATGTATTGGATGATCTTGATGATGTACAAAACGTATATCACAATGGTATCTTGCCAGACGACGAAGAATAATAAAAAGGAGCACTCCACACGAGGGGTGCTCCTTTCCTATTGTTAGATGATGTTAGAATTTTTGTAAAAGTTAATAAAACTAATAGACTTCTTATAAAATTTTATGCAGGAATTCATGAATTTCGATGTGGTATTGTGCTATAATGAAATAGATTATGTAATGGAGGTAGGCGATAGCTTATCTCATTTTTAGACTAAGGGGGTTGGGGTGCGAATTATAGGAATTGACCCAGGCACGGCGATATGCGGTTATGGCATTATTGACGTGAAGGGCAGTAAACTAACACCAGTAGCCTATGGGGCTTTTACAACTCCTAAGGAATTAACTGATTCACAGCGGTTGGAAATTTTATTTAATGACCTCAGTGATATTCTAGAGGAATATAAGCCAGATAAGTTCGGTGTAGAAGAATTATTTTTTAACCGAAATGTAACGACGGCTATTAAAGTTGGTCAAGCACGAGGCGTCATTTTATTGGCTGCCGAGCAACAACGGATTCCAATCTATGAATATACGCCTCTGCAAATCAAGCAAGCTGTCACAGGTTACGGCAAGGCTGATAAGAATCAGGTTATTTATATGACGATGAATATTTTGGGGATTCGTGAGAAAATTAAGCCCGATGATACAGCAGATGCATTAGCTGTCGCTATCTGTACGGCCCATAGTTCTCACAACGATAGATTGAAGAGGTTGGTATAATGATAGGGTATGTACGGGGCATCGTAACACATCTCTTTAAAGAGTCTTGCTACGTAGATGTACATGGCGTAGGGTATCGCGTATATGTGCCGACCACTACGCGTCAACAACTGATAGAAGGCCATGAGGCAACGTTATTCACGTATCTCAATGTGCGTGAAGATGCGATGCAACTCTATGGCTTTTGGACGGAAGAGGAATATGAGCTATTTATTCTACTCATTTCTGTTTCCGGTATAGGGCCTAAGGTGGGGTTAGGTATTTTGTCTGGCATGACACCGGAGGCTTTCAAATTAGCAGTAATCAATGGCCAAGTTCAGCAATTAACTAAATTGCCTGGCATTGGTAAGAAGTCTGCAGAACGACTTGTTCTTGAATTAAAGGATAAGTTAGCTAAAATGACACATATCTCTACGGAGTCACCGGCGGTGATTCAGCCAATTGGCGTTACTGCAAGTGGAGCTACAGGAGAGGCTATTGAAGCTCTTGTATCATTAGGATACTCCGAGCGCGATGTGGCCGATATTGTGGAGTCTTTAGATGATGGTAAACGCGATGTATCTGAGTTGATTAAGGTCAGCTTGATTGAGCTTGGGAAAGGACGATAAGGATGAACGAAGAAGTACGCCTTGTCGGAAATGGCGAGCACGAAGAAGATATATGGCAATATAGTCTACGTCCTAAATTCTTTAATGAATACGTAGGTCAAGAAGAAGCCAAAGGAAATCTAAATGTGTATATTCAGGCGGCTAAGCAACGTGGTGAAGCATTGGATCACGTTTTGCTTTATGGTCCACCAGGTCTTGGTAAGACTACATTAGCAGGTATAATTGCGAACGAATTGGGTGTTAACTTTCGCATAACCTCCGGTCCTGCCATTGAAAAGTCTGGTGACTTGGCTGCTATTTTAACGAATTTAGATGATCACGATGTACTATTTATCGATGAAATTCATCGCTTGTCTCGTAGTGTAGAGGAAGTATTGTACTCTGCTATGGAGGACTATGCTATCGATATTATCATCGGTAAGGGGCCAAGTGCTCGAACGGTACGTATTGACTTGCCAAAGTTTACTTTGGTCGGTGCCACTACACGAGCCGGGGCCTTGGCGGCACCGTTGCGGGACCGCTTTGGTATTATTAATCGGTTGGAATATTATAAACAACCGGAATTAGAGTTTATTGTGACTCGGGCCGCAGAAATACTCAATATTGGGATTGAGCCAACTGGGGCTAGCGAAATAGCGCGTCGTTCAAGGGGAACACCGCGTATCGCAAATCGTCTACTTAAGCGGGTACGTGATTTTGCACAAGTTATTGGTGATGGGGTTATCACTCAGGAAATTGCAGATGAAGCGTTACAACGTTTATACATAGACAAAGAAGGACTTGATCGAATCGATCGACGTGTGTTGGAGTGTATTATTGGAAACTATGATGGTGGTCCAGTAGGTATTGATACTATTGCGGCGGCTATCAGCGAAGAGAGAGATACCATCGAAGATGTGTATGAACCATATTTGATGCAATTAGGATTTTTAGGACGCACACCACGTGGGAGGGTAGCTACTAAACTTGCCTATGAGCATTTAGGTATTTCACAGACAGGGAAATGACAATGAAAACGAAACGATTACAATTGATGATAATGGCAACGTTGTTTTTAGGTGTAAATATTGGTGGTGCTTCTGTAGCACAGGGGGCTACATTGCAGAATAAAAATGTAGTAGTCGCGAAAAAGCCTACACCAAAATCAACAGTATCTAGTACAAATGTATCGAAAGTAAATACGACGAAGAAATCTAGTTTTCGTCCTCTTGTAACGAAACCCGTTGCAAAGCCTGTAGCGAAAACGACTTCTAAGTCTACTGCTACACCTACTGTAGCAAAACCTAGTGCTAAGCCGGTGAATGCGGCAAAGCCTAGTACTGCAGCAAAGCCAGCAACGACTGTTAAAACAGTTAGCACTGCTAAATCAACAGCAGTTGCAAAACCTGCAGGTACTGCTCCGAAGCCAGTTGCTAAACCTGTAGCTACGGGCGCTAAACCAATAGCTCAAAAGCCAGCTGCTTCAAAACAAACTACTCCTAAGGTAGTCAAAACAACGGAAGCGGATAGTATTAAAGCTAATACAGCTGTGATTACTCGTAATAAAGTGGGTTCTGTGATGACACCTGCTACGGAGCGCATAGAGCATGTACCAAATGTACGTGTTCTATTAGGAAGCCGTAGTACCGATGCTAAGGTGACATCTACTGCCAATATGGTTGTGTTAAATAGTAATAATGGTCAAGTTAGTACGATAAGTGCGAATCGTGGTACGTCAATTGGTGTTCGAGGTGGTAAGATCGCTGTCAATGGCAAGGCTATTGATACAGTAGTTACATTGAAACCTACTAATAGTGATGCACCATTCTTGTTTGAAGGCAAAGGGTACCGCGGTGGACTTACATTACGTGCTAATAACGGTACAATGATGGTGATTAACTCTGTTCCTCTTGAGGATTATCTCTATGGGGTTGTGCCACAAGAGGTAGTACCATCCTGGCCAGCAGCTGCTTTAGAGGCTCAAGCTGTAGCAGCTCGTACCTATGCTCTTCATACGATGGAACAAAATAAAGGCAAATTGTATGATGTGAGTAATTCCACGGATCACCAAGTATATAGTGGTGTGAGTGGCGAGTACCAAGCGACAACAAATGCAGTAAATAAAACTAAAGGCGTAGTTATGCTGTATAACCAACGTCCTATCAATGCTTTATTCCACTCCGATGGTGGCGGTTATACAGAGGATAGCGTCAATGTTTGGGGGAATGACATTCCATATTTAAAAGGTGTAAAAGACTATAGTGCTGGCACATCTACATCAAACTGGACCGTTACTACATCTCGTCAAGCTCTTGAAAGTAAGCTCAATGCTGCAAGTAAAGGTGTCGGCAAATTGAAGAGTATCCAATTGACTCCTCTTGGCAAGCCTGGTCAACAAACATCTGACAGAGGCGTGTCTGGACGTATTAAGAGTGCTACTTTCATAGGCACCTCTGGAAAGACGACAGTAGATGGCGATTCTTTGCGTAGTATTTTAGGTTTAAAATCTACACTATTTGATTTCTATGTAAATCACAACCCTGCTACAGGCACGGGTAAGGCATATCATAACTTTACGGGCAATAATGATACTGTCTATATTAAAGGCCACGGTTGGGGACATGGTCTAGGTATGTCTCAATGGGGCGCTGCGGAAATGGCTAAGCGCGCTACTCCAGGGGATGCTAATTATTACCAAACTATTTTGCGTCACTACTATAGTGGCATTACATTGAAGAAAATGTACTAATAAGGATTGCGATGAAAGTTACAGATTTTGATTATGAATTGCCAGAGGAACTGATTGCTCAGCACCCTGTAGAGCCTCGTGATACAGCGCGACTCTTAACTTTGGACAAGGTAACGGGTGAAGTTGTTCATAAAGAGCATTTTTACGATTTGCTAGAAGAACTCTACGAAGGCGATGTACTCGTATTTAATAATACGAAGGTTATCCCTGCGAGATTATATGGCCATCGTCAAGGCTCTGGTGGCAAGGTTGAGGTATTACTCCTAACACCGTGTGGTGAAAACCGCTGGGAATGCCTTGTTAAACCTGGTAAAAAATGTCCTGTTGGTCAAGTCATAGAGTTTGACGACCGCTTAAGTGGGACTGTAATAGATAAGACTGAATTTGGAGGCCGTATCATTGAGTTCACTTGCAATGGTGTATTTGATGATGTGATACAAGAAATTGGTGAAATGCCATTACCTCCATATATTCATGAAAAGTTAGAAGATAAAGATCGTTATCAAACGGTATATGCTAAGGAGAAAGGTTCTGCTGCGGCGCCAACTGCAGGTCTACACTTTACACCAGAGCTTTTAGAAAAAATAAAAGCTAAAGGCGTAGAGCTTGAGTTTGTAACCTTGCACGTTGGATTAGGTACCTTTAGGCCTGTATCGGCAGAGACTATTGAGGATCATGAAATGCATAGTGAGTTCTTCGTAGTGTCACAAGATACAGCAGACCGTATTAATGCAGCTAAACAAAAAGGCTCTCGCATTATTGCAGTGGGGACTACATCGGTACGTACTCTTGAATCTGCTACTAATGATGAAGGGATACTGCAAGGGATTAGCGGGACCACACAAATATTTATCTATCCTGGCTACAAATTTAAAATGATTGATGCATTGGTAACGAATTTCCACTTGCCTCAATCTACATTATTAATGTTAATTAGCGCATTGGCTGGTCGAGAACATTGTTTAGCGGCCTATGAAGAGGCTGTAAAAGAGAGGTATCGCTTCTTTAGCTTTGGCGATGCCATGTTTATTCGTTAGGAGGGACCATGGCGAGTATTACTTATGAATTACAAAAAACATGTCCTCATACGGGGGCACGGGCAGGTTTACTGCATACGCCACATGGCACCTTCCAAACACCTATGTTTATGCCTGTAGGTACACAAGCTACAGTTAAAACTATGACGCCAGAGGAATTAAAGGCGATGGGGTCTCAAGTTATTTTGAGTAATACATACCATTTATTCCTTCGTCCTGGTCCTGAATTAGTAGAAGAAGCTGGTGGCTTACATAAATTTATGAACTGGGATCAAGCCATATTGACTGATAGCGGTGGATTCCAAGTTTTCAGTTTAGGTGATATGCGTAAAATCACTGAGGATGGGGTAACTTTTAGATCTCATATTGATGGTTCTAAACAGTTTCTATCTCCAGAGGTGGCTACAAAGGTACAAGAACAATTAGGTTCTGATATTGCGATGGCCTTTGATGAATGTATTCCATATCCTGCAGATCACGATTATGCGAAGCGCTCTACAGCTCGTACGACCCGCTGGGCTCATCGTTGCCAAGAGGCTCGTAAAGCTCATGACCGTCAAGGTATGTTTGGCATTGTTCAAGGTGGCATGTACAAAGACTTGCGCAAACAAAGTGCGGAAGAACTTGTAGCTATGGACTTTGAAGGTTACAGTATCGGCGGCTTATCCGTTGGGGAACCTCATGATTTAATGAACGAGATTTTGGAATATACTACACCATTGTTGCCAACTAACAAGGCTCGTTACTTGATGGGCGTTGGTACAGCGGATTGTCTTGTTGAAGGCGTGGCACGTGGTATTGATATGTTTGACTGCGTATATCCAACACGGGTTGCTCGAAATGGTATGGCCATGACTTGGAAGGGGCGCCTTAATATTCGAAATGCGCAGTTTGCTCATGATTGGGGTCCTTTAGAAGAAGGATGTCAGTGCTATACATGTAAAAATTATTCCCGCGCTTATATTCGTCATTTGTATAAGGCGGAAGAAATTTTGGCATTGCGTCTCGTAACATACCATAATCTCTACTTCTTGCTTGAGTTTATGCGTCAAATGCGACAAGCTATTTTGGAAGACCGATTCCCGCAATTTAGAATGCAGTTTTGGGATAGCTTTAAAAAATAGTAATTAAGTCTAGTCAAATCTATATTAGGTGGCTATACTAGAAAAGAAATACATATTTATTAAACTAGGAGGATAAAATGGAAGATATTTTACAAGTGTTGCAAACTAGCTGGCCTATTTTGTTAATGGTAGTAATTTTTTACTTCTTGTTGTGGCGTCCACAAAAGAAACAACAAAAAGAACGTGCTAATTTGTTAGGCAGCTTGAAAAAAGGCCAAAAAATCGTTACTATTGGCGGTATTTATGGCGAGATCGTAGAACTTGATGATGAAAAAGTAAAAGTTCAAGTATCTGAAAAAGTGGAGTTAACATTTGCGCGTTCTGCAATTGCTAACGTACTTTCCAAGAAAAACAAGGAAGAAAAATAATGAATACAAAGGAAGCAGTGCGCCGGGCGTGCAAGTCCCAGCGCGCTGCTTTATCCGTTGCTGATTGTAATACATGGACATTAATGTTGACGGAGCAAATCGTCAATACTCCTGAATATAAATCAGCCAATAGCATTATGGCCTATTTGGCGATGCCCAAGGAGGCCAATTTAGACGATGTGATTCGTCATGCTTTAGAACATGGTAAATCCGTATATGTTCCAGTTTGTACAGATAAGACGACAATGATTGCAGTTCGTCTCAAGTCTCTAGAATCTATCACTCGGGGTGTGTTAAATATACGCATTCCCTCTGAGCCATACGAGGTTATTAATCCACATGACTTGGATTTGATTTTAGTGCCTGGTGCTGGCTTTGACCGTCAAGGTGGTCGCATGGGGATGGGGAATGGGTATTATGATCGATTTCTCAAGGAACTTTCACCAAGTACATTTATGGGCATATGTTGGTCAGTACAATTGTGGGATACACCAATTCCTATGGATGCATTGGACCAACGGATGAGCAAAATTGTGACAGAGCAGGGCGTTATACATTGTGTATAGTAGAAGGGAGCAACTATTTTGAACGGTAAAGCTATTATCAAGTTTTTAGTAGTCGTTGCTGTCATCATTGGTACTTTTGCGTATTGTATTGAACCTTTAGCGGGTTCTTTGAAACAAGGCCTTGATTTGCAAGGTGGTACGCATATCGTATTGGAAGCAGAAGATTCTGCAACTGGTAAAGCTGACAATGATGCAGTTGAACGGGCGAAGCAAATCTTAGAGCGTCGTATTAATGAAATGGGTTTATCTGAACCATTAGTACAACGTGAAGGTGCTCGTCGTATTATCATCGAATTGCCAGGCGTAAAAGATCCTGACGAAGCGATTAAACGTATCGGTAAAACAGCGGTGTTGGAATTTAAAAATGACCAAGGCCAAACTGTTATGACTGGTGATGATTTAAAAGATGCGAAAGAAGAATTAGGTCAAAACAAACAACCACTTGTTGCCATTGAGTTAAGTGATGAAGGGGCTAAAAAGTTTGCTGACTTGACTTCTAAAAATATCGGCCGTCGCATTGCGATTACATTAGACGGTCAAGAATTGACTAATCCTGTAGTACAACAAGCGATTACAGGTGGTAGAGCAACTATCTCTGGTAGCCAAAGCTTAGAAGAAGCTAAAGATTTAGCTATCTTATTACGTTCCGGTGCATTGCCTGTTAAAATTAATGTATTAGAGGTGCGTACAGTAGGTCCTTCTCTGGGGCAAGACTCCAAAGACAAATCCATAGTAGCTTTCAGCGCGGGTATTGCGATGATCATGATTTTCTTGGTTATTTTATATCGCCTATCCGGTATCGTAGCTAATATTGCATTGCTTGTATATGTAATGCTTTTACTCCTAGTATTAGGTAAAGGTTTTACTGCTACGATGACATTACCTGGTATCGCAGGTATTATCTTGTCCATGGGTGTGGCGGTAGATGCGAACATCCTTATCTTTGAACGTTTCAAAGAAGAGGTCTTCTCTGGTAAATCTATGCGTGTATCTATGGAGGCTGGTTTCAGCCGTGCGTTGGCAACTATTACAGATGCGAACGTATCTGTTATCATCACAGCTGGTATCTTAACTATTTTAGGTTCTGGCCCTGTAAAAGGCTTTGCTATCAGCTTAGGTGTGGGCGTAGTAGTAAGTATGTTTACAGCAATTATCGTAAGCCGTTTCTTATTACGCATGTTAATTGAATGTAATTTTACAAACCATCCATTCTGGTTTGGTGCGAATATTTCTCCAAGCACAAGTGCTGACGAATTTGCACCAAAAGTATTGAAAGGAGGTAAACGCAAATGACATTAAACGTAGTTAAACATCATCGTTGGTGGTTTGCTATATCCTCCATCCTTGTAATCATTAGCTTAATATCGATATTCATGAAAGGCTTTAACTTTGGTATCGACTACACAGGTGGTACGATTGTTGAAGTAGTATTTGAACAACCTGTAGAGGTTAGCCAAGTTCGTGATGTTTTGAAAGAATACAATCTTGAAAACGCACAAATTCAACTTTCTGGTGATACTACAGGCGATACATCTGGTAAGGATGTAATGATCCGTACTCGTAACCTTGAATCTAGTGAAAGCGCTGCCGTTGTTGAGTCTTTGACTAAAAATATTGGTCAAAATACTGTTAAGCGTATTGAAACAGTAGGTGCTGTTATCGGTTCTGAAGTAACAGAACATGCGTTAACCAACCTTCTCATTGCATTCTTGGCGTTAGCGATTTATATTTCTTATCGATTTGAATATAAAGTAGCTATCTCTGCGTTGATTGCGATTTTCCATGACTTGATTATGGTACTTGGTGTATTCTCTTATTTCCAATTGGAAATTGATGCATCCTTCTTGGCAGCTGTACTTACAGTTGTAGGTTATTCCATGAATGAGTCTGTAGTTATCTTTGACCGCGTTCGTGAAAATACACATACGCATAAACGTTCTGATACATTTGCAGACCTTGCAAACGCCTCTGTTACACAAAGTATTCATCGTAGTTTCTATACATTGGCAACTGTTATGTTCGCCTGTGTATCTCTTTATGTATTTGGTGGGGATACAACGAAGAACTTTGCGCTTTGTATGATCATCGGCTTTGCTAGTGGTGCGTACTCCTCTATCTGCGTAGCGACATCCTTATGGGCTATCTGGAAGAGCCGTAACAAAAACGACGTACGTAATCAACAATAATATATGAACTGCTTTTACTATAATAGTGGTGAAAGTATTGAACCTCTCTAGCATACAGTTTAGAGAGGTTCTTTTTATTTAGTTTTAGTAGTAATTAGTGAAAGTTAGTTAAAAATAAAATGAACTAAAGTAATTGAAAAAAGATGTTATACAATTTAAAACCTGAATTAATAAGGAATTAAGGCGTGCTTATGATGAGGTGTGGTGAATTTAAAATGAAATTGTAAAAACAAGGTTTTTATATATTGACGATTATTTTATTTGTGCTATACTTATACAAGTCGTTAGGACACAGCACAAACGATGAGCAAAAAAAACTTCTGAAAAAAGTTTTAAAAAGTGCTTGACGTAATGAGCTGAATTTGATATAATAATCAAGTCGCCAGTTGATGAAACACTTCGTAAGAAGATAGTGGAAACTGGTACAGATCTTTGAAAACTGAACAATGATAGGTAATCAATCAATACGATTGAACATATGCCAGAGTGCGGGTTTTGACAAAGTCAAAACCAACCATAATTCAAAGTTACTTAAATGTAACGACAACAAAAACAAATGAGCTATTCAAATAGCTTCAAGATATCTTGGAGAGTTTGATCCTGGCTCAGGACGAACGCTGGCGGCGTGCTTAACACATGCAAGTCGAACGAAGAGCGATGGAAGCTTGCTTCTATCAATCTTAGTGGCGAACGGGTGAGTAACGCGTAATCAACCTGCCCTTCAGAGGGGGACAACAGTTGGAAACGACTGCTAATACCGCATACGATCCAACCTCGGCATCGAGGATGGATGAAAGGTGGCCTCTATTTATAAGCTATCACTGAAGGAGGGGATTGCGTCTGATTAGCTAGTTGGAGGGGTAACGGCCCACCAAGGCAATGATCAGTAGCCGGTCTGAGAGGATGAACGGCCACATTGGGACTGAGACACGGCCCAGACTCCTACGGGAGGCAGCAGTGGGGAATCTTCCGCAATGGACGAAAGTCTGACGGAGCAACGCCGCGTGAGTGATGACGGCCTTCGGGTTGTAAAGCTCTGTTAATCGGGACGAAAGGTC
>NZ_PPCX01000006.1 GCF_002959775.1 Veillonella rogosae JCM 15642
AGGCAAATCCGTAGCTCTAAAAGCTGAGATGTGATGACGAGTTACTAGCAATAGTAACGAAGTGATTGATCCTACACTGTCGAGAAAAGCTTCTAGGTAGAGACACATCGCCCGTACCAAAACCGACACAGGTAGGCGGGGAGAGAATCCTAAGGTGCGCGGGAAAACCCTCGTTAAGGAACTCGGCAAAATGCCTCCGTAACTTCGGGAAAAGGAGGACTCATGTAGTGTGAAGAGCAGCAACGCATGGAGCATGAATGAGTGGCACAAGAGAGGCGCAAGCGACTGTTTACCACAAACACAGGTGCCTGCTAAAGCGAAAGCTGACGTATAGGTGCTGACACCTGCCCGGTGCTGGAAGGTTAAGAGGAGGGGTTAGACTTCGGTCGAAGCTCTGAATTGAAGCCCCAGTAAACGGCGGCCGTAACTATAACGGTCCTAAGGTAGCGAAATTCCTTGTCGGGTAAGTTCCGACCCGCACGAAAGGTGTAACGACTTGCGCACTGTCTCAACGAGGGACCCGGTGAAATTGAAGTACCTGTGAAGATGCAGGTTACCCGCGACTGGACAGAAAGACCCCATGGAGCTTTACTGCAACCTAAGATTGAACTTAGTTAATGAATGTACAGGATAGGTGGGAGACGTAGAATCTAGGACGCCAGTTTTAGAGGAGTCACTGTTGGGATACCACCCTTTCATTAATTGATTTCTAACGGGCCGAGTAACGACCGGCCGGACAGTCTTAGGCGGGCAGTTTGACTGGGGCGGTCGCCTCCTAAAGAGTAACGGAGGCGCCCAAAGGTTCCCTCAGAGCGGACGGAAATCGCTCGAAGAGTGTAAAGGCAGAAGGGAGCTTGACTGCGAGACGGACAGGTCGAGCAGGGACGAAAGTCGGGCTTAGTGATCCGGTGGTGCCGAGTGGAAGGGCCATCGCTCAACGGATAAAAGCTACCCTGGGGATAACAGGCTAATCTCTCCCAAGAGTCCATATCGACGGGGAGGTTTGGCACCTCGATGTCGGCTCATCACATCCTGGGGCTGAAGTAGGTCCCAAGGGTTCGGCTGTTCGCCGATTAAAGTGGTACGTGAGCTGGGTTCAGAACGTCGTGAGACAGTTCGGTCCCTATCCATCGCGGGCGCAAGAAACTTGAAGGGGGCTGCTCCTAGTACGAGAGGACCGGAGTGGACGAACCGCTGGTGTACCAATTATCCTGCCAAGGGTACAGTTGGGTAGCTACGTTCGGGACGGATAAACGCTGAAAGCATCTAAGCGTGAAACCAGCCTTGAGATGAGGTTTCTCATAGCATAAGCTAGTAAGATCCCATGTAGACGACATGGTTGATAGGCCAGGTGTGGAAGAGCCGTGAGGTTTGGAGCTGACTGGTACTAATAGATCGAGGGCTTTACTTAAACAAAACATTAAGCAGAAATGTGCAACAAATATATATACTTCTATGTGGTTTTCAGAGTACAAACTCTGACAGATTCAGTGGCGATGGCTATGAGGATCCACCTGTTCCCATCTCGAACACAGTAGTTAAGCTCATAAACGCCGAAAGTACTTGGCTGGAGACGGCCTGGGAGGATAGGAAGCCGCTGATTAACAAAAAGAAAAAGGTCTACCTAAAGGTAGGCCTTTTTCTTTTTGCTAGTCTTCGACTAGCTTACCCTGCTAGAGCCGTCTCCAGCCAAGGTTGTACAAGTATTATCTATGGATAGTAATCTATGGGACGGCGTGGGAAGGGTAGGGTGTGAGGCCACAGAGGAGTAAAACGACGCATGGGGCCCACACATCACCTTCGACGAAGCCCTATGGTTTATTTTGTACATTGGCATAATGCATTATACATCACCATGGGCGAGTGTGATAGGAAGCCGCGTCTAATGGTAGGAGGTCAACTACATCTAAACGATGCCGCGGTGCGTAGCACCTATGGTATCGAACCGTATAGCAGCTGAGAAATTTAGATTTATGTAAATAAACTAGTTTTAAGTGACAACTTAGTTCGTAGCACCTATGGTATCGCATATAAAAAGAAATTTAGTAAGATCATAAACAGATAAATATATCTTCTATTGTAGTAATTATATAAAATATAAAAGCCCTATAAGCTAGTTAATAACAGCTTATAGGGCTCATTTTTATTCCTATCAATTTAATACAAAATTAATTTATATACAAAAAAGAGCCGCCGAAGCGACTCTAGTTTTATTATTCTACACCAACCATTACGCTAGTGGATTTGATAACAGCTACAACTTCTTTGCCAACTGCTAAGTCTAATTCTTTAACGGATTGAACTGTAATATCAGCTGTAAGAATGTTATCGTTACCTACATTAATCTTTACAATTGCGTTTACAGCACCTTCTTGAACTTCAACGATTGTACCTTTTAATTGGTTTCTTGCGCTTAATTTCATGAAATACTCCTTATAAAAAAATATACAATACAAAGCTTTATTATTTTATCATTATACAAAAAAAATAACCATGATATATATCACATCTCGGAAATTTTATGCATGGAGCGGGCGAAGGGAATCGAACCCTCCTCTCAAGCTTGGGAAGCTCGCATTCTACCGATGAACTACGCCCGCATGATGTACATATTGTATCATATAAAAGTTGATATGAATAGATGATAAACTTCATAATATAATATTTATATAGACTATATTCATGTATACATTAAACTGCATTGATTATTTTCGAAATATTGTGTTATCATTAATATATAAAGATTATACGTACTTTTCGTATATTAAATAATAGAATAGAGGGGTGCTTAATGAACTATATAAAAGCATTTTTCCAATCAGAGTCTGCAGGTGGGATATCGCTCCTGTCCGCGGCTATTTTAGGTGTGCTCGTTGCTAATTCACCAATGGCTGATCAGTACTTTGCTACTATGCAAATACATCTTGGTCCTATGACTATATTAGAATGGGTAAATGACGCATTAATGGCGTTATTTTTCCTATATGTTGGTATAGAGATTAAGAAGGAAATGATTTCTGGCGAGCTAGATACTAAGCATAAACGAGTACTTCCTGTATTAGCTGCATTTGCAGGTGTTTTTACTCCAGCTATAGTATATTACTTTGCCGCTGGGTATATGCCAGAGTTTAGACATGGTTGGGGGATTCCAACTGCTACAGATATCGCATTTGCTATAGGCGTTATTACAATGCTTGGTAATATGGTATCTCCAGCGATGAAAGCTTTCTTAGCTGCTTTAGCTGTTATTGATGATTTAATTGCTATAGTAGTTATTGCTCTCTTTTATGGAGCTGGCGTCAATTTTATGGATTTAATAGCTGCAGCTGCGGTAACAGGTTTACTGGTATATACTAATAAACAAGGCTATTTACGACCATTACCGTATTGTGTACTTGGTTTAGTTCTTTGGTATCTTGTTTTAAAATCTGGTGTTCATGCTACTATTGCTGGTGTTGTACTAGCCATGACGATTCCATTTAAAGGTGAAGTTTTGGATAAAGTAGTATATCCAATGGAGGAATGGGCTCATGCCTTAAAAAATTGGGTAAACTTCTTTATTATTCCACTATTTAGTTTCTTGAATGCTGGTGTATCTTTTGCTGATTTCTCTATGGAAAACTTATTCCATCCAGTGATTATAGGTGTTTCATTAGGTTTAATTTTAGGTAAACAATTAGGCATATTCTCTGCCGTGTATATTTTGGTTCAATCTAAAGCGATTAAAATGCCAACTAATACGACATGGCCTGAGATTTATGGCACAGCTATTTTATGTGGTATCGGCTTTACTATGAGTCTTTTTGTTGCGACATTGGCTTTCCCACCGGGTATAACTCAAGAAATGGCTAAGGTAGGTATCTTTATAGGTTCTATTGTAGCTGGTTTACTAGGTGCAGTTGTTCTAACTTTAGCTTACCAAATACGCAAGATGCGTGGTAAAATTTAATAAGGTAATCTTTTTGAAAGTATAGAAAGGATTCAAATGGAACGCATATTTGTACTCTTACGTTCTCCAGGTGCAGCTACGTCTGTATTATTAGGAGCAACAGTACTCGCTTTAATTTTAGCGAACTCTCCATCATCTGAACAATACTTCCAGATTGTTAATCACCATATCGGTAATTTAACAATTCTTGAATGGGTTAATGATGCTTTGATGGCCATATTCTTCTTATTTGTAGGACTCGAAGTTAAGCGTGAGTTTGTAGCCGGTGAGCTTAATACGAATGCCAAGCGCGTAATGCCTGGTATTGCTGCTTTGTTCGGTGTTCTTACACCAGCTTTTATTTATTACTTAATCGCAGGTTTTGATCCCGAATATATTCATGGGTGGGCTATACCGACGGCTACAGATATTGCATTCTCTATCGGTATCATCTCTGCATTAGGTTCTCGAGTGCCGAACTCTATGAAGGTATTTTTAACAGCTCTTGCTGTTATTGATGATTTAATAGCTATTATTGTAATTGCCATTTTCTATGCTGCAAGTATACAAACATTTTATTTAGTAGCTGCAGCGGTAGTTGTAGGTGCGTTAATTTACTGTAACAAACAAGGCTATGTAAGACCATTACCATATATCATTTTAGGTTTTATACTTTGGTATTGTGTATTAAAATCTGGTCTACATGCTACCATGGCGGGTGTAATCTTAGCCATGACAATTCCTGAAAAAGGTAAATGTGGACATAAATACGTTCGTCCAATGCAACATTGGGAACATCTACTATCTAACTGGGTTAGTTTCCTAATCGTACCAATCTTTGCCTTCTTTAATGCAGGTGTAGATTTACGTAATGTAACTATTAATGACTTATCGCATCCGGTAGTACTTGGTGTAGCATTAGGTCTTATCCTTGGTAAACAACTTGGTATCTTCGGAGCCGTATTTGCTATGGTAAAATGTGGTCTTGTGCCAATGCCAACAGAAGCAAATTGGAAACATGTATATGGTACTGCTATTGTATGTGGTATCGGTTTCACAATGAGTATCTTCGTATCTATTTTGGCATTTGCTCCAGGACATGCTCAAGAGATGGCTAAAGGTGGCGTAATTTTAGGCTCCTTAATCTCTGCCGTACTTGGCTATGTATTCTTACGAATTGTTGGTGCAAATCGTAAGGAATGCCATATCGGTGTATATCATAACTGCTAAAATTAAATAAATGTATTAAATCTCCATTGTAGTCTGAACAGTATTTCAAATTTAGAAGAATAATTCTAAATGAAAATTTTATCAGTATGCAGTGGAGATTTTTCATTGTTACCCTATATTCTTATGATATATATGTGATACACCTTTGAGATCTTTATTAATAGCTTAATATATATGAATTTTTGATATTGGTAAAGAATCTATGGTTTATAAATTATTTAAAACTATATAGTATACTACTTGTTGTAAGGTGAGGTGTATATGGTAAAGAAAATAATTATTGCATGTACGCTTGTTTGTATGACTACAATGGTATCTTCTGTATCATTGGCGAAAACGATTGATAAGGGACAACGGGGGCACCATGTAAGTAAGGTCCAAACAATGTTAAAACATCAAGGGTTTTTGCATGATTCTGTAGATGGCATTTATGGTCATAACACAGAACAGGCCGTACGAAAATTTCAAAAGTCTAAGGGGCTTGCCGTAGATGGGCGAGTTGGTCCTGCAACAATGAATGCTTTAGAAAAGATGGAGACTCGATATGGTGGTCATGGTACAGCATTAAGTCATGATGGTGTGCCGAATAAATACTCTCGAGTATTAACTATGCAGGCTAGTGCTTACTCTTCTCAAGATCCTGGCAATGGAAATTATACGGCTACGGGCAGTCGCTTGAAAAAAGGGATTGTATCTGTGGATCCTAGATTGATTCCATTGGGCACAAGGCTATACGTTGAGGGCTATGGCTATGCTGTAGCTGATGATGTAGGTGGTGCTATTAAAGGTCATCGCATTGACTTGGCATATGATTCTCGCTCTGAAGCATTGCAGTTTGGTCGTCAAACTGTAAAGGTATACGTCTTATAATCAAAGCTCTCTAGTATATTATTCTAAGATAGGTTCAATCGACTTATCTCAAGATATATGTACTAGAGAGTTTTTTCTTTTACCGAATTATGATGTTATCGAAAACTCGAATATTCGGAGATTATGGTATAATAAATAATAGATATATGGGAGGATAACTCATCATTTTTAATAAATGGGTGTATTCAATAGTTATATGATAAATGGTAAAGGAAAGTCTATGGATAAAGTACGGCGCGTGGAACGAATGGTGGCAATGACCAAATTGTTAGTTGATTCACCGCAAAAATTGATTCCTTTGAATTATTTTTGTGACTTCTTTGGCATGGCGAAATCTACAGTTAGTGAAGATTTAACCTGTGTAAGACAGTCTATGGAACACTTTCAACTGGGAACATTAGAAACGGTAGCCGGTGTAGCTGGTGGGGTGCGATTTATTCCTCATCGTAAAGGCTCTCAAGCAAATGATATTTTACGAGATGTACAAGCTCGTTTAAAGGAGACGGATCGTATTATTCCTGGCGGTTTTATTTATATGTCTGATATTCTCTACGACTGGCATGTGATGACTCGCCTTGGGGAAATTATTATGACTCGCTTTATGGACCGCAATCCAGATTATATTTTGACTGTAGAAACGAAGGGGATTCCGTTAGCTGTTATGGTAGCTAGAGCGTTTAATAAACCTCTCGTTATTGCTCGTCGTGATAGTAAGGTTACTGAAGGGTCTGCTATTAGTATTAACTATGTAACTGGCTCCTCTGGGCGTATTCAAACTATGACGCTTACTAAACGTGCTATTCCACCGAATGCTAGGGTTTTGATTATCGATGACTTTATGAAAGCTGGAGGTACAGCAAAAGGTCTTAAAGAACTTGTACTTGAAATGAGTGGTATTGTAGTTGGTACGGGTGTTCTTGTAGCAACGGCAGAGCCAAATCCAAAGTTAATCGATGATTATGAATCACTATTTACCTTCTATGGTATCGATGAAAATACAAAGAAAATAAGTATTGAACCAGTATTTGATGAAGAGTAAAGATAAATATTAATATTAAGCACATTATAGGCTAGTATAATATTTTTATATTGACTATTGGTTAATAGGTTAAAAAATGTAATTAATATTAAAATGTCAGACATATAAGAGATAATAGATAGGAGATTACTATGAATATTGCAAGCCTTATTTTAGCTGCTGGTAAGGGTACGCGCATGAAGTCTAAATTGCCAAAGGTATTGCACAAGGTTGGCGGCAAAGCTATGGTAGAGCGCGTTCTTGAAACAGTTCAGTCAATCGGTACAAACCGCGATGTGGTTATCGTAGGTTTTGGTGGTGATGCGGTACAAAATTATTTAGGTGATCGCGCTGAATTCGTTCGCCAAGAAGAGCAAAATGGCACAGGGCATGCCGTAAAAATGGCTCAGCCAGTGCTTGGTGATTATGATGGTACAATCTTATTATTGTGTGGTGATACTCCACTCGTTACAAAGGAAAGCTTAGAAGCTCTTTTAGAGGAGCATAAAAACTCTGGTGCAGCTGCTACGATTTTAACAGCACATATGCCTGACCCAACTGGTTATGGTCGCATTATTCGTAATGAAGTAGGTTCCGTAGTTCGCATTGTAGAACAAAAAGATGGTAAACCAGAGGAATTAGCCGTTCAAGAAGTAAATACTGGTATGTACGCTTTTGATAGCAAAAAATTATGGCCTTGCTTAGATCAACTATCTGACGATAATGCGCAAGGTGAATTGTATATCACAGATGTAGTAGGTATTCTCGTAAATGGTGGCGATACTGTAAGCGCTTATATGACTAAAGACTTTGAAGAGTCTCTAGGCGTAAACTCTCGCTTGCAATTAGCTGAAGCTGAGTCTATTTTAAAACACCGTAAAAATGTTGAATTAATGACAGCCGGTGTAACAATTATTGATCCAGCAAATACTTACGTAGCTCCAGAGGTAACAGTAGGGGCGGATACAATCTTGCATCCTGGTACAATCCTTGAAGGAGATACTGTCATTGGTGAGCGTTGTGAAATTGGTCCACATACTCGTTTGACAAATGTGAAAGTTGGTAACGATACGATTATTCACTTTACCTATGGTCATGACTGTGAAGTAAAAGATGGTGTAGATGTAGGTCCATATGTTCACTTGCGTCCGAATACAGTACTGGGTAATAAGGTTCATGTAGGCAACTTTGTAGAGGTTAAAAACTCCAACGTCGGTGAAGGAACTAAGTTCCCACATCTTTCCTATATCGGCGATAGCGATGTAGGCTCTGGAGTTAACATCGGATGTGGTACGATTACTGTAAACTACGATGGTAAAGTTAAACACCGTACCACAATTGGCAATGGTGCTTTTGTAGGCTGTAATAGTAACTTAGTAGCTCCTGTAACAGTAGGTAATTATAGTTATGTTGGTGCAGGCTCTACTATTACTAAAGACGTGCCAGATAAGGCTTTGGCAGTGGGCCGCAGCAAGCAAATTGTGAAAGAAAATTGGGTAACAGAGGATACTTTCAAAAAGAAATAAAAAATTTTCGTATTTTTTAACACAATTAGAGCAAAATAGTATACAATAAAAAGGCAATAGTGTGTATCTGTAATGGATGATTATGGATAAGTAACCAGTATAGGAACAAATGAAAGGGTATCAAAATGGCATTTGAAGACGGCAAAAAACTTAAGATTTTCACAGGTAATGCAAATCCAGCATTGGCAAAAGAAATTTGTGATTATTTAGGTTTGCCTTTAGGTGAAGCATTTGTAGGTCGCTTCAACAATGGCGAAGTACAAATTATGATTGATGAAAGCGTACGTGGCAAAGATGTATTTATCATTCAACCAACTAGCTATCCTGTAAACGATAATTTAATGGAATTAATGGTTATGGCTGATGCGTTAAAACGTGCTTCTGCACGCCATATTACTGCTGTAGTTCCTTACTACGGTTATGCTCGCCAAGACCGCAAAACTCGTGGTCGTGAGCCTATTACAGCTAAATTAGTAGCTAATTTGATGCAAACATCCGGTATTACACGTCTTGTAACAATTGACTTACATGCAGGTCAAATTCAAGGCTTCTTTGATGTGCCTGTAGATCATTTATATGGTGCATCCATATTGGCTAAATATATTAATGAAAAAAATCTTGAAGATGTTATCGTTGTTTCACCAGACCTTGGTGGCGTAACACGTGCTCGTGACTTGGCTGACCGTATTGGTGCACCAATCGCAATTATCGAGAAAAAACGTCCTGAACCAGGCGTTGCTAAAGTTATGAACCTCATTGGCGACGTAAAAGGTAAAAACTGTATTATCGTTGATGATATCGTAGATACAGCTGGTTCCCTTGTAGAGGGTGCGAAAGCTTTGGAAGAGTTTGGTGCTAAATCTGTAACAGCGGCTGTTACTCATGCCGTATTAACAGATCCTGCTAGCGAACGCATTGCGAACTCTAACATTAAAGAGCTTATCGTTACAAATACAATACCATTACCAGAAAATTGTAAATTGGAAAATGTTACACAATTGTCTGTTGCTCCATTGTTGGGCGAAGCAATTATGCGTATCTTCCATGAAGTATCTGTAAGTAATTTGTTCGACAAATAATAGGTGATTCTTGAAATTAGTAGTAGGCCTTGGTAATCCAGGCAAGCAATATGAAAAGACAAAACATAATATTGGATTTATGGTTGTCGATGCCATCGCGGATAGTGTTCCTCACACTCCTTGGAGAGAGGAACAACGGGCAGAGGTGTGCAGCATTACCGTAAATGGTGAAAAAGTATTGCTTGTAAAGCCTCAAACTTTTATGAATGCAAGTGGTGACTCTGTAGGACCGTTGATGCGGTATTATAAGATTGATCCATCTGATGTGTATTGCATTTATGATGATATGGATTTACCAGTAGGTAAATTGCGTATTCGACCAAATGGAAGTTCTGGCGGTCACAATGGTATTAAGTCTTTAATATCTCATTTGGGAACAGAGAATTTCCCGCGCTTCCGCGTAGGCATAGGTCGTCCGTTACCACAGTGGACTGTCATAGATCATGTGTTAGCACCATTTAGTGAAGAGTCACAAGAGAAGGTACAAAAGGGTATTAAGGATACAGTAAAAGCTGTATTAGGTACCTTAGAAGTGGGTATCGATAAGGGGATGAACCAATTCAATCCTAAACGTCGTCCACATCGATAAATACATGCATAAGGGCATGAGTCTCATAGAGATTCATGCCTTTTTTACGAGGTATATATGAGTAAGCAAGAAAAAATGCCTTTTGTAGAGGCCTTAGAAGCATATAAAGAACAACATTTTGTGCCCTTTCATACACCAGGTCATAAAATTGGTGTTGAAGCGCCTCAACGACTAAAAAATTGGATGGGACCTGCTTTGCCATATGATTTAGGTGTTATGTATGCCTTAGATGACTTACATGAACCAGAAGGGGCATTAAAGGAAGCACAAGACTTAACAGCTGAGTTATATGGTGCTGATCACTGTTGGTTTTCCATCAATGGCACTACGGCCTTGATCGAAGCTATGATTATGGGGACTGTAGGTCCCGATGAAACGATTATCATTCCTCGAGAAGCACATCGTTCCGTTATTAGTGGATTAGTGTTATCTGGTGCGAAGCCTGTCTATATGGATTGCCAATTTGATGATCGGTGGGGTATCCCTCTAGGTGTATCAGTGGAGGATGCTGTTAAAACGATGGATGCTCATCCAGAGGCTAAGGCGATTCTCTTAGTGTATCCAAACTATTATGGTGTAGGTGTAGATATTGTAAAGATTGTAAAAGAAGCGCATAAACGAGAGATGATTGTTCTTGTTGATGAAGCGCACGGACCTCATTTACCATTTTCAGAAAATTTACCTGTTGAAGCCATTGCAGCAGGTGCAGACTTAGTGGCACAAAGTACGCATAAATCGGTAGGTTCTTTGACGCAAACCTCTTGGCTATTAGGCCAAGGCGAAAGAATTAATAAACGTCGTATTACACAAATGCATCAAATGCTACAAAGTACGAGTCCCAATTATATTTTCCTTGCCTCCTTAGATATGGCGCGTTATCAATTAGCCACCGAAGGTAAGGCGCTAATAAGTCGAACCGTAGAATTGAGCCTATATTTACGGAATGAGTTGCATAAGATTTCTGGTGTCACAACTATGGAATATAGGGATATTCAAGAGCGAGTGGCTAACTATGATTGTACTAAGGTCCTTATCGATGTAAAAGGATTAGGTCTTACCGGTGTTGTTTTTGAACGAATGTTGAGAAAACAACGTATTGAGGTAGAACTAGTGCAAGCTCATCATGTACTAGTACTCATTACAATTGGCGATACTAAGGCATCTGTAGATGCTTTAATTAAGGCTGTAAAAACTGTAAGTGATGAAGTACTAAATGGTTCATATACAACTGACCATAGCTTAGACGGTAATTTTAATGTGCTTAGTAAAGATTCAGCTCTATTACCTGAGCCAGTCGTTCGTGTAACACCTCGCAATGCTATGTATGCTCATCGTGAGCAGGTTCCGTTACGTGAAGCATTACATCGTATTGCTGGGGAGACAATAGCTTATTATCCCCCAGGGATTCCTTGTGTAGCCGTAGGTGAAGTGATTAGTGAGTCTGTGTTACAATATATAGAGAATCGAAAGGCTCTAGGTTACGTGCCGAATGGAGCCGATGATATGACATTAGAAACAATCTGGGTGTTACAGGAGTAATTATGGGGACTTTAATCATATTAGAAGGCGGAGATGGTAGTGGCAAAGCTACGCAAACTAAACTATTAGTAGAACGCTTAATCAAGGAAGGACATGCAGTTAAATCTGTAAGCTTCCCAAACTATGATAGCGGCGCTGCTATGCCTATTAAAATGTATTTAGCCGGTGAATTTGGTAAAGATGTACATGATGTAAACCCTTATGTGGCAAGTTCCATGTATGCCATAGATCGCTTTGCATCCTTTAGAACTGATTGGGAAGAGTTCTATAAAAATGGGGGCATTATTATTGCAGATCGCTATACGACGTCTAATATGGTGCACCAAATGGTAAAATACGATGATCAGAAGGAACGTACTGCATTTTTGAATTGGCTTGAAGACTTTGAATTTAAAAAGTTTGGATTGCCTACACCTGATGCGGTATGTCTGTTAGATATGCCTCTTGAAGTGAGTGAAGCCCTTATGGCGGAGCGTACTGGCAAAACGGGAGGCAGTACAGGTGATATTCACGAAGGAAATCATCAATACTTAGTAGCTGTTCACGATGCCTATGAAGAGTTAGTAGAACGCTACCAATGGCACCGCATCCCTTGTGCTAGTAAAGATGAATTTAGTCAGTATACGTTGCGCACCATTGAAGAAATTCATAACGATGTATATCAAGCAGTAGTAAATCTACTGCCTTAGGATAGGGCGGCTCTTTTAAAAGTCGCCTTTTTCTTATATAATATTAATATTGAGCATGTATTGATAGGAGGGGCTATGACATATTTTGATTCTATAATTGGTCAAGATTCGATCAAGGCACACCTATCGGAACTTGTAAATCGCAATGCATTACCACATAGCCTTTTATTTTATGGTGAAGCAGGTCTTGGCAAGCTAGATATGGCCATAGGTCTTGCGTCTCTATTATTGGGGCGCCAAGTATTTTCTCAACCTAAGGGGACAGCTTATTTAGAGGCTGTTAAAGAAGCACGTCTTGCCAATGGTGAGACCGAAAAACGCATCGAAGCAGAAGGTTTGCCTATCTATATGGATAAGGGTGATGCCTTTTGGATTCGTCCTATGAAGACGACCTTAAGGGTGGAACAGTGGTATTCATTATTGCAAGATCATCTGTCAGTAGCAGGTAATGGTAACCGCGTTGTCATTGTGGAGGACTTTCATACGGCAAATGCAGTTATGGCAAATGCCATGCTTAAAACCATTGAAGAGCCGCCTGAACAGGTGTATTTCATCATAATTACGAACAAGATTAACACTGTGTTACCAACTATCATTTCTAGATGTATGGGCGTTGGCTTTAATAGTGTTGATGTAGATACGATTCGAAAGGCTCTTGTAGCTCGTGGAATCACTGGTGATATGGAGCAGGCTTTGTTAGCAGGTCATGGTAATCCACAGTTAGTGGAGAAACTAGCTACTCAAGGTCGCATTGAAATGCTAGAGTTAGCAGTTAAAGTGATGGATATCCTCGCCTTTGAAACGAGATGGTTTTCTATGATTTCGCTAGCTTGTGAAAGCTTACCTCGTGAAAGTCTAACCGAGTTAATGCACTGGCTACGTCTTGTAAGTAGAGATATGATGGCTCTTAAAATGGGGGCCCAAGACGCACAATTACAAGTACCAATGTACAAAACTCAATTATTACGATTATTACCGCGCTGGTCTATGCAAGCACTGTCAGAGGTTATTACCGAAACATTGCAAGCAGAACGGGCTTTGCGCTTACACATAAAAACCGCTCTCGTGGTGGACGGTCTCAGTATCGCCCTTCATGATGCTCGGGAGGAGGATTAAATGCTAACCATAGTTGGCGTACGCTTTAAAAAGGCAGGTAAGATTTATTATTTTCTGCCTGAACAATTAGAATTATCTGTTGGAGATGGGGTTATCGTTGAAACGGCACGTGGCGTTGAATACGGTACGGTTGTGATTGGACCAAAAGAGGTCTTTGAAGATGCTGTTGTAGCCCCTGTTAAGCCTGTTATTAGAAAGGCAACTCCAAAGGATTTGAAACAAATCGAGAAAAATAAAGAGCGCGAAGAAAAAGCCTTTGAAATTTGTCTCGAAAAAATTGGAAAACGTAAGTTACCGATGAAGCTCATCAATGTGGAATACACATTCGATATGAATAAAATTATATTTTTCTTTACTGCGGAGGGTCGTATCGACTTCCGTGAGCTAGTTAAGGATTTAGCAACAGTATTTAGAACTCGCATCGAGTTGCGTCAAGTAGGCGTCCGTGATGAGGCTAAGGTTTTAAATGGTATTGGCGCTTGTGGTCGACCTTTATGTTGCTCTAACTTCTTAGGTGACTTCACACCTGTATCGATTCGAATGGCTAAGGACCAAAATTTGAGTCTGAATCCTACAAAAATTTCAGGTGTATGCGGTCGTTTAATGTGCTGTCTTAACTACGAAGATGACTTATATAAAAAAGGTGGCGACCTATATGTGAAGAAGGAACGCCCTCAAGCTCCTCAAGAGGTTGCACCTCCAGGGATTGGTAAAGAGGTTGTAACTGATGAAGGTATTGGTAAGGTCTTAAAGGTAAATCACCATAAACATACGGTGAAGGTACAGCTAGAAGCTGGCCGTACTATTGATTTGAAATGGTCCGAGGTGGCATTGCCTGATGAATGATCAAGAACGACTTGATGATTTAATTATAGATGGCTTACAGATTTATCAACGTTCTGATATGTTTCGCTTTTCCTTTGATGCTATAGCACTCATTCACTTTTGTCGTTTTAATAGTCGTCATGCTTATGTTGATTTTGGAACGGGAACAGGTGTTATGCCGCTCATAGGGACGTCTTTAGGGGCGAGGCATATAACGGGCATAGATATCAACGAAACTCTTATTGAGTTAGCTCAGCGCAGTGTTGAGCACAATAGTAAACAAGATGTAGTAAAGATGTTGTGCGGCGATTATCGCCATATGTCTTACCGAGATATACAAGATAAGCCCTTTGATGGTGTTATTGTAAATCCCCCTTTTTATGATTCTGAAAGTGGTGCAAAGCCTACGTCTGAAGAGCGGGCTTTGGCACTTCATGATGGACATACAACATTGGATGAGGTTTTGAAAGCTGTACAGTCCTTTATTAAGTGTAAAGGGCGCTTGTGGATGATTTATAGTGCTAGTCGCTTACAATATGTGCTACATGAATTAGAAGTAGCCAACTTTCAAGCTAAGCGAATTCGATTTATTCACGGTATGATAGATAAACCAGCGAAACTTGTGCTAATCGAAGCTATCTATCAAGGTCGGGCTGGACTTGTATTAGAGCCGCCACTTATTGTTTACGAGAATCCTAATGTGTACACGAAGGAGGTGTCCTCTTGGTATGAGCGATAACGAATGGGGCACCTTATATTTGGTGCCTACACCGATAGGTAATTTAGAAGATATGACGTATCGTGCAGTTCGCATCCTAGGTGAAGTCGATGCTATCGCCGCAGAGGATACGCGCCATACAGGCATATTATTAAAACACTTTGATATTAAGAAACCTTTGATTTCTTATCATGAACATAATAAGGAAGAAAAGGGTTCTTATATTATTGAGCTTTTATTAGAGGGACAGTCTATTGCTTGTGTTAGTGATGCGGGTATGCCAGCTATATCTGATCCAGGGGCTGATCTAGTAACAAAAGCGATTGAAGAAGGCATAACGGTAGTGCCATTACCCGGTGCAAATGCGGCGTTAACAGCGCTAATTGCATCCGGATTAGATACGAAATCCTTTACCTTTGCAGGATTTTTACCTAAACGGGGTAAACATCGGATTGAAGAGTTACAACGACTTTCACAGGCGACGGGAACCTTGATGTTTTACGAAGCCCCCCATCGATTGCAGGAGGTCTTACAAGATATGTATGAAGCCTTTGGCAATCGTTCTATTACGGTGGCAAGGGAGTTGACTAAGAAGTTTGAAACCTTTGTGCGCACCGATTTGGAAAGTCTTGTAAATGATTTAGAACAGCTCACCTATAAAGGGGAATTCGTCCTCATCGTAGGTGGTGCTGATACAGTGGAATCTGACGGTAATGAAGTATCAGATGAACCAGTATCTTATGTAGATGCTGTACAAGCCCTTGTAGAAACAGGGGTACCTAAAAAAGAAGCAATTCGCCAGGTGGCAAAGCGATTTAACGTTTCCCGCCGGGATGTATATAATATTGTAGAACGTTAAACCTTCCCATTCGAAGGTTAGAAGGAGACTCATCATGGGAGACACAAAAAAAACGTATTATATTACGACACCTATTTATTATCCAAGTGCTAAGTTGCACATTGGACATACGTACTGTACATCTGTAGCTGATACAATCGCTCGATTCAAGCGTTTGGCTGGTTATGATGTCCGTTTCTTGACTGGTTCTGATGAACATGGTCAAAAAATTCAACGTGCTGCAGAAGCGCAAGGTATTACACCTCTTGAATACACTACGAATATCGTAAATGGCTTTAAAACATTGTGGGAGAAGATGCATATCTCTAACGATGACTTCATTCGTACTACTGATGAACGCCATGAAAAGGTAGTGCAAGAGCTCTTTACAAAAGCTTATGAAAAAGGCGATATTTACAAGGCTGAATATGAAGGTTGGTACTGTACACCATGCGAAACATTCTGGACTGAGCAAAAACTTGGTGAAAACCACACATGCCCAGATTGCGGTCGCCCTGTAGAAAAAGTAAAAGAAGAGAGCTATTTCTTTAAACTCGCTAAATATGCAGATCAATGGTTGAAATTTATCGAAGAAAATCCTGATTTTATCCAACCTGAATCCCGTCGTAACGAGATGATTCAATTCGTAAAACAAGGTTTAGAAGATTTGGCTGTATCTCGTACATCCTTTGACTGGGGTATCAAAGTGCCATTCGACCCTAAACATGTTGTGTATGTTTGGTTCGATGCATTGGTTAACTATATTAGTGCCCTTGCTCCATTTGATGGGGATGGCGAATTATACAAAAAATATTGGCCTGCAGATCTTCATTTAGTAGGTAAGGAAATCGTTCGCTTCCATACTATTATTTGGCCTATGATGCTCATGAGCCTTGAGTTGCCATTACCTAAAAAGGTATTTGGTCACGGCTGGATGATCGTTGATGGTACAAAGATGAGTAAATCTTTGGGCAATGTTATTGACCCAATCCCATTGATTGATACCTACGGTGCAGATTCTTTACGTTATTACTTATTAAGTGAAATCACGCTTGGCAATGATGGTAACTTCACATTGCCTAATTTCGTTACAAAGATCAACGCAGACTTATCTAATGATTTAGGTAACTTATTGAACCGCACTATTGCTATGATTGAAAAATACCATGGTGGTGTAATTACTAAATGCGATGATATGGACGATTTAGATCGCGACGTATCTGCATTAGCAGTTCAAACTGTGAAAGATTTTGAAGCATCTATGGAAAACATGGAACTTAACAAGGGAATTAAAGCTGTATGGGCTCTCATCGGTCGCATGAATAAATACATCGATGAAACAATGCCTTGGGTATTAGCTAAATCTGAAGATGCTAACGATAAAGCTCGTCTTCAATCTGCTATGTATCACTTAGCAGAGGCATTGCGCATCATTGCTATCTTAGTAAGCCCTGTTATCCCTGTAGGTGCTCCAAAAATCTGGGATCAATTAGGTCTTGTAGGTTTTGCTGAGGCTACATTAGAAGACGCTAAAACGTGGGGTGCATTGCCAACAGGTACAAAAGTTGTGAAAGGTGAACCTATTTACCCACGTTTTGAAATCCCTGAAATGATAGAAGCTACTCCAGCAGAAGCTGAAGAGACTGTAGATACATCTAATATTCCACCATTAAAAGAAAATATTACGTACGATGACTTCGAGAAACTCGATCTTCGAGTAGCAAAAGTGGTTAGCTGTGAAAAAGTGCCTAAATCCAAAAAGCTATTGAAATTTGTATTGGATATCGGTATTGAAGAACGCACAGTACTAAGTGGTATTTCACAATATTACGAGCCTGAAGCTATGGTTGGTAAAAAGGTAATTTATTTATCTAACTTGGCTCCTAAGAAGATGATGGGCATCGAGTCTTATGGCATGATTTTGTCCGCATCTGATTGGGAAGAACATTTAGAGGTAACAAATATCGAATCTTTACCAGCAGGAAGTGTGGTTAAATAATGAAACTCTTTGATACACATGCTCATGTGAATGACGGCCGTTTTGATAATGACCGTGATGAGATGTTACAAGCTTGCTTTGATGCTGGCGTAGAATACATTATGATTCCAGGAGTAGATAGAGGTACTGTTGAATCAGGACTAGCTTTAGCAAAACAGTATGATCGTTTATATGCTGCTGTAGGCACACATCCTCATGAGTCTAATGATTTTACAGAAGAAGATTACGAGTTCTATAAGGAGCAAGCACTCAATAACGATAAGGTTCGCGCTATCGGTGAAATTGGTTTAGATTATTACTATGATTTCTCTGATCGTGAAACACAAAGACGCGTATTCATTCGTCAGTTGGAGTTAGCTCGTGAAGTAGAGTTGCCAATTATTATTCATGATCGCGATGCGCATGGTGATATTATGAATATCTTGCGCAATGAAGGGAAGGATAATTGGGGCATTTTCCACTGTTACTCCGGTAGCTGGGAAATGGCTAAGGAAGCTATTAAATTAGGCTTCTATATTTCCTTTGCCGGCCCTGTAGTATTCCCTAAGTCTACTAATATTAAGGAAGTAGCTCGCCAAGTATCCTTAGATAGAATACTTATTGAAACAGATTCACCATATTTGACGCCACCTCCATTTAGAGGACGTCGCAACGATCCTAGCAAAACTCAATTTGTGGCAGAGGAAATTGCACGTTTAAAAGGTATCGATGTAGATGAGTTCTGTGAAATTACTTTCAATAATGGTAAACGAGTGTTTGGCATCGAGTAGCTATAGACTAGTAGACAATATTTCTAACGCACTACATATAAGCTAAATTCTCACGGTCGTAGCTTTGGAATAGAGATTAAAACTATATAGAAATATAAATTATAAAACGCGATTCTCCCTTTGCGGTGAGAATCGCGTTTTTCTATGGTATACTAAAGTATATTCATACTGAACACGTAGTAGGATGAGGGTAGTAGGATGAAACGTATTGCATTTATAGATTTAGGTTCTAACTCTGTTCGATTTGTCATTTATGAGATTTCAAAAACAGGTAGCTATAGACTGATATATCAAGAAAAAAATAGTGTGCGCCTCAGTGAAAATATGTGGGGCACACAGAAACTAACAAATGAGGCAATGGAACGTTCCTTGCGTTCTTTGAAAGCCTTTGTTCATATGGCGGAAGCTATGGATGTTGATACGATTAAAGCTGTTGCTACGGCTGCCGTACGCCTTGCTAAAAATGGCGATATATTTATAAAGACTGTAAAAGAACAAACAGGCCTAGATTTAGAATGCATTGCAGGTGAAGAAGAGGCTCGATTAGGCTTTCTTGGTGTCATCAATACCATTGGACTCAAAGACTTTATTATCTTTGACTTAGGTGGGGCAAGTACGGAGGTAACCCTAGTACGAGATCGTCATATTGCAGAGGTTATAAGTTTGCCAATTGGTGCACTTACCTTGACAGGCACGTATCAAAAGGGGGAGGAGTATACCCCTAAAGAGCTTGAAAAAATGACCAAAGCAGTGAGGAAAGTAATTAAAGAACATACTTGGCTTCGCAATGTAAAATTACCACTCCTTGGCATTGGTGGTACAGCACGTAATATAGCTAAAATGGATCAACGAAAGTTATCGTATCCTATTACAAAACTCCATAACTATGAAATACCATATCATCGATTCCACGAAATTTTCGAAGATGTAAAAGGTAAATCTTTAGAGGAGCGTAAAAAGATAAGTGGCTTGTCTTCAGATCGTGCAGATATCATTATCGCAGGCCTTACCATTGTGGAAGAATTATTTAACTACGTAAATACTAAAACTCTCGTTGTTGGTGGTTGTGGTTTACGTGAAGGTTTATTCTATGACTACTATGGAACACATTATTTAGGTGGAAATCCTATTATCGATGATATATTAGTTCATTCTGCTGAAAATGTACTGTTAGGCATGACTAAACATGAGCTAGTACACGCCAAATATATTACTGGTTTAGCTACAACCTTATTTGATGAATTAGAGTCACTTCATAAAGCAGATAAGAACGCAAGAAGATGCTTAATTACGGCTGGCCTACTTCATGATATAGGTAAACGGGTTAATTACTATAGCCACGCACGTCATGGTTGTTACATGCTCGTAAATAGTAATTTATATGGCATTTCTCACGTAGAACAAGCTTTTAGTGCTTTCTTAGTTATGAACTCCCATGGATTGACACCTAAAGAGTATAAAAACTTCTTATATGGTAAATTATTAGATCAAGATCAACGCTCATTAGGTCAAAAATTATCTATTATCTTAGCCTTGGCTGAGGCTCTCGATGAAAGTCATGAACAATTTATTCGACGATTAGAGATAGCTATTAAATATACTAGTGTGGCCTTAAAGGTACACTATTTAGAAGGCCACGATGTGAGCGTTACGAAAGCGGCTGTTGAAAAATTAGCAAAATCTTTCAAAAAAGAATTCAAAAAAGAGTTAGAAATAGAGTGGATGGAGGCTCGTAAGGAGGCATAATGGCATTACCAAAAGCATTACGATATGCAGTATTACATGTGGGCTCCAGTAGTATGAGCATTACTATTGTAGAATATAGGGACATCGATGATGTACGTATTATCGATCATGCGGCGCGAGAAGTAACCTTTGGAGAGGAATTATTTCAAACGTCTCGCTTAAGCTTTAAAACGATAGAAGAAATCTGTCATATTTTAAAAGGTTACAAGCAATTAATGGCAGATTATGGTGTAACTCGTTCTAGATTATATGGGACAACCGTAATTCGTGAGGCTGCTAATCGTCGTAGTATTCTAGATCAAATCTACATCCAAACAGGTATGCGTGTTGACGTTATCGACATGCCAAAAGAGGTATATTACAAATATGCCCTGTTATACTATAAGATGACGAATCAGTATCGATTGACAGATCCTACCAAGGCGACATTATTCCTTGATATTACATCTGGTGGTGTAGGTTTAACAGTATGGCGTGGTGAAAGTTTATTATTCCAACGCAATATGCATAGTGGTTCCTTGCGCGTTATGGAATCTTTTAACCGTAACCAACGTTCTTCTACGTCGTTTCCTATGGCGATTACCGAATACTTGCATCGCATGATTGGCCCATTGCGTGAGGAACTTCAAACTTTCAATATTAATAGTGTCATTTTATCTGGTGATGAAGCTCAATATATGGCACGTCTCATGGGGGATGAAAGTAATAAGGACGATATTATTACTATTGAACCTGAACGATTTAAAGGCCTCATTAACTCCTTTGATGGTGTAACGGCTACCAAGTTGATAAACCGCTATAAATTGCCTGAGTATAAGGCTAATATTTTGATGCCTACCATGATTTTGTTTAATGAAATCATAACTGCTATAGAGCCAAAATCGTTAATTTTTAGTAGTTTTTCTTTCTCTCAAGGGATTAGTTGGTTCTACGGAGTTGAAGCGGAAAATAACCCATTTATGTATCAACTGCGAGAGCAAAACGCTCAATTAGCTCGCGCTGTTGCAGAGAGATATCATACCGATAGCATTCACGATGCTGAGGTAGAACGATTTAGTTCATTATTCTGTAAAACATTACGGCATAAAGGTTTACCAGAGCGGTGGGGCTATTTATGTCGTATAGCCGCTATCCTTTGCTCTGTAGGTAAATTTGTAAATTTGCGGAATCATGGGGAGCATGCCTATCATATCGTGATGGGTACAGATATTTTTGGACTTTCAGAAGAAGAAAAACAAGTAGTGGCCAATGTTGTATATTATCACTACAAAGGCACACCATCTGATGACGATGCTTACTTTAATGCACTAACTGAATTGCAAAAGATTCAAGTGACAAAGTTAGTAGCTGTCATTCGCGTAGCTTGTGCCCTTGATGCGGGCAGTAATCAAAAGATTTCAGATGTTACCTTAGAGGAGCGGGATAATGTATTATATGTATTCTGCCGGACTAATGAAGATATCTCTTTAGAATGGTGGACATTTATAGGTGACTCTGAATATTTTACAGAAGTCTTTGGTATGGAAATAAAGTTAGTAAGAGGAGGTGACCGCCATGTTCAGTAATGCAAAATACTATTTTAACCGTGAACTATCTTGGTTAAAGTTTAATCAGCGTGTACTATTAGAATCGATAGATAGCAATACGCCTTTATTAGAACGGTTACGCTTTATTGCTATCGCTAGCTCAAATTTAGACGAGTTCTTTATGATTCGAGTGGCTGGTCTACGACATCAAGTGGTGAATGGCATCATTAAATATGATGCTGCGCATATGGATGCAAAGGCACAATTAAAGGCCATTGATGAGTCTGTACAACGACTCGTTTCTATGCAAAGTACATATTTAAACAATGTGCTCACTGAACTTGAAAACCACGGTTTCTTCTTTACTAAACCGGATCAGCTCGATGTAAAATCAAAAGTTTGGTTACGTCATTACTTTGAGGAACATATCTATCCTGTTGTAACGCCATTAGCCGTTGACTCTGGACATCCGTTTCCGTTTTTAACAAATCATACTATCAATGCTATTGTGCGTATCTTTCAAATACTACCGGATGGAACAAAGGATTATAAGATTGCTATCTTGCCTATTCCATCTGTACTAGATCGTATTATTGAAATCCCAAGTAGAGGTAATAAAGAACATCGGTTTGTTTACTTAGAGGATGTTATTACCTACTATGCAAACCAATTCTTCCAAGGTTACGGCATTGAAGATTATATGGTATTCCGTATCACTCGTGATGCGGACTTAGAAATCGATGAAGAAGAGGCAACGGATTTACTATCGGAGGTAGAGGAATCCTTGCGTCGTCGTCGTCGTGGTGATGCGGTGCGCTTAGAAGTATGTGGGGATGTGAAAGACCACTTGCTTGACTTTGTCCTTACAAGTGTTGAGCTTGAACAAAAGGATGTATATCGTATTGATGGTCACTTGGACTGTCGTATGTACTTTGATTTTTGCAACTATCCTGGATTAGATGAACTGCGGTACGAGCCTTTTGACTCCAAGATTCCTAGTGAATTAGTTGATCATGAAGGTGAAAGTCTGTTCTCTATAATTGGTAAACAAGATCTTTTTGTTCATCATCCTTTTGAATCTTTTACTGTAGTTGAACAGTTTATTGCTCAAGCTGCAGTTGATCCTGATGTGCTTGCCATTAAACAAACCTTGTATCGCGTAAGTGGTGATTCTCCAATTATTGCATCCTTAATTAAGGCTGCAGATAATGGAAAACAAGTTACCGTTCTTATGGAGGTTAAGGCTCGTTTTGATGAAGAAAATAACATTCAAATGGCCCGTCGCCTTGAAAAAGCCGGCTGTCATGTAATTTATGGGTTGAAAGGTCTTAAAACACACTCTAAAATCACTATGGTGGTCCGTAGAGAAAATGATGGCATAAGGCGTTATGTTCATCTTGCTACAGGTAACTATAATGGCAAAACTGCTCGTGTCTATACGGACTGTGGTATATTTACGTGTAATGATGAATATGGTGACGATGCATCTCGCTTCTTCAATTTGATTTCTGGCTATTCTGATCCACCAATTTGGAATAAATTTATCGTAGCGCCCTTAAATTTACGGGAAAAAATTATAGAATTGATTGATCGTGAAATTGAATTGGCTAAAAAAGGGGAGGATGCTTATATCATCGCTAAGATGAACTCCTTACTTGATAAAAACGTTATTGCCAAGCTATATGAAGCGTCTACTGCAGGTGTTCGTATCGAGCTCATCGTTCGTGGTATTTGTACACTTCGTCCTGGTATTGCCGGTGTAAGTGATAATATTACGGTTCGCTCCATAGTAGGTCGTTTCTTAGAACATCATCGTTTATTTTATTTCCGTAATGGTGGTAATGAAAGTCTGTATTTATCTAGCGCAGACTGGATGCCTCGTAATTTAAATGAACGTGTAGAGCTCATGGTTCCGATTGAAGATAAGCGTCATAAAGAACGTGTGAAGGGCATATTGGATCTTTATTTGGAAGATACCTTAAAAGCTCATATTATGAGAGCTGATGGTTCCTATCGCAAGATTAATGATCGAGAGTATCCAATTTCTGCTCAAGAAGAGCTTATGAAAGCAGCTATTGAGAATGAACGTAAGGAGTCGATGACCGTCATCGAACGTCTACAACCAATGCTGAAAATGAATAAGTAATGAAATTTGACTTATAGATGGTATTATGAATTTTAATACAACTATGTAGTACGAAAAAAGCCTGTTTATACAGGCTTTTTTCTATGTATATCTATTTGAAAATGAGATAAAAATGAAGTTTTAGAAAATGTTGAAAATCTTGGTAACAATTTAAAAACACATAAAAATACAATTTTGGTAATAAAAAAACTGTGTATACTATATATGGTATGAGTGTCGTATATATGTACACAATTCGGAATATATTGTATGGTACTTAAAAATATCGATATGTTCGCATGTAGTGGACTTTTTGTGTAAAACCCCAAAAAATATAATATGAAAATTCAGTAATTATATATGTTTAAGCTCTATTGTTAACCTAATGCGTTTGACAGGTTATATCTATCTGTAGTAGAATAATACCATTACAGGAGGGATTACAACATGAGAATTCATAAGACACACAAACGATATATTTCGTCTGTTGTTGCCGGATTGATTGTAACAGCTGTAACTATGACAGGTTTTTCTTATAATGATAAAACCGTTACCGTTATGGTAGATGGTGCAGCACACACTGTTAGAACGCATTTAAATTCTAATGAAGGCATCGTACGCGACGCTGGGGTTAAATTAAATCCAAATGATAAAGTTATTTCCAGCTCTACATCAGTTCAAAATGGTACAACACTAACTGTTGTTCGCGCTATTCCAGTTTATGTAACTGTGAATGGTAGAACAAGAGCTGTTTTCACTACAGAAACAACGGCTCAAGGCGTTGCTAATGAGCTCGGCTTTAAAACACCTAACTATGTAGTTGTAGGTGATGCAAATGGTTCTGTATTAAGTGGTACACATATTACAATTGCTCAAGTAACAAGTCGTTCTTTATCTACAGTAGATCAAGAAGTTGCTATTGAGGTTATCCGTCAAAAAGATGATACAATGGCTAAAGGCGAAGAAGAGGTTGTTCAAGTTGGTCAACCTGGGTTAGAACGAGTACAACGTGAAACATTATATAGCAATGGTACAGTTATTAAAACAAATGACGTATCTAAAGTAACACAACGCGCAATGGTTCCTACCATTATTAAAGAAGGTACCCGTGAAGTGACTACTTCTCGTAATGTAGCGGGTCGTGCATCTCGGGCTATCGTAATGGAAGCATCTGCTTACCTAGCAGGCGATGGAGATGGTTTGGGTATTACGGCTACAGGTGTTCCTGCAGTTCGTGGTATTGCTGCTGTTGACCCTGATGTTATTCCATTAGGTACACGCTTGTTTATTCCAGGCTACGGTGAAGCTATTGCAGCTGATACAGGTGGTGCTATTATAGGCAATAAAATTGACCTTGTAATGGACTCCTACGGCGAGGCTATGGAATTTGGGCGTCAAGACGTAACAGTGTACGTTTTAGACTAAATAAAACGATTTGAGGATATATCAATAGATATATCCTCTTTTTTATTGGCGATCATATTTTATTTATAGCTATATTATATAACTATTTTATACATTCTGAATGTTACGAAAAAAATGCTAAAAAAACGACTTACATTTGTAAGTCGTCTTTTGTTATTTAATCTTCGATATACGGTAAAAGATATTCGTATTTTGTACCTTTTAACTCTTCTTTAGGAATAAAGGTTAAGGCAGATCCATTGATGCAGTAGCGAAGGGAGCCATTAGGCCCATCTTCGAATACATGGCCTAAGTGAGCATTACCGATGCGGCTTCGCACTTCAATACGATTCATACCATGAGAGTCGTCTTGATAGTATTTAATAACATCCTTAGCGATTGGCTTTGTAAAGCTTGGCCAACCGCAATGGGAATTAAATTTATGTGATGATACGAAGAGGGGCTCTCCAGTAGTAATATCTACGTAGAGACCTGCTTTAAATTCATCTGTTAATTCGTGACTAAAAGGAGCATCAGTAGCAGAATTTTGGGTAACTTCATACTCTTGTGGTGATAGTGCATCTAAAGATTCTTTAGATGGTTTATTATACGCATTATCATCGATAAGTGGCTCATCGGATAGGTCTAATGGAATATGACAATAACCGTTAGGGTTTTTATCTAAGTAATCTTGATGATACTCCTCCGCAGAGTAGTAGTTCTCTAAAGGTAACACCTCGATAGCAAAGGGTTTGCCTTCAAAGGCTTGCGCACGAGCTAAGGTGCTTTCAATAATAGATTTATCTGCTGTATCCGTATAGTAAATACCAGTACGGTATTGAATACCTACGTCACCGCCTTGTTTATTAACACTAAATGGATCGATAGCACGTAGGAAATATTGAATCAAATGGTCCAAGGAAAGTGTGTCTGCATCGTAGGTCACCTTGAGGGCTTCAACGTGGCCACTATTGTGACATACATCTTCATAGCTTGGATTTTCAGTAGGGCCATTGGCATAGCCTACTTCAGTCGAAAGGACACCTTCGATTTTTTTGATGTATCCTTGCAGGCCCCAGAAACAACCGCCTCCTAAATATATAGTATGTTCATTCATTTAATCACCCCATACTTCTTGAGCTATTTCTTTAACTAATGCTAGTTTAGCCCATTGTTCCTCTTCGGTCAATTGGTTACCAATCTCACAAGACGCAAAGCCGCATTGAGGAGATAAGCAAAGTCTTTCGAGAGGAATATATTGTGTAGCCTCTTGAATGCGTTTTTTAATAACTTCTTTGTCTTCTAATTCTGGACGTTTAGATGTAATTAGACCTAATACGACCTTCTTGTTAGGAGATACTTCGCGCAATGGCTCAAAGCCACCGGAACGATCATCGTCAAATTCTAGGTAATAAGCATCTACATTTTCTTTGGCAAATAGAATAGGGGCAATTGGTTCATAACCGCCGCTAGCAGCCCAAGTAGAGTTGTAATTACCACGACATACATGGGTAGTGAAGGCTAAATCTTGAGGGCGACCTTCTAGGGCCAAATTGTTTAAGCGCAAATATTTAGCTGTTTCGCCCTCAATGGTTACGCTTTTGTCTTTTTGACGACCTGTCCAGTAAGCGTGGTCACAGCACATACCCCAAGTACAATCATCAAACTGGATGTTGCGGCAACCAGCGTCATACAAATCTTTGATAACTTGACGATACGCAGCGGCAATGTCTTGAATGAGTTCTTCTAAATCAGGGTAGAAGGAGCGTGTGGTAATGCCGTTATCCTCACGGAATAATTCCGCTAAGAATTGAGATGGGGCTGGGATTGTTTGACGTGCCGTAGTATTTTCGTCTTCAAATTGTTTTACAAATTTGAAATGTTCAACGAATGGGTGGTTTGTCCCCGTAATTTTGCCAGTAAGGGCGAGGGAACCTGGCGCTGTTTCTTGACCGACGAATTTGTAACCGTGTTCCAGTTCAATTTCTTTTACGCCGTTAAATCCCCACATGAAATCTAGATGCCAATAGGCACGACGAAACTCGCCATCTGTAATAACTGGTAGGCCAGCAGCCTTTTGTTTTTGAATGAGGTCTGTAATGAGACGATCTTCAACGGCTGTTAATTCTTCTCTAGAAATATTTCCATTATTGAAAGCTTCGCGAGCTTCTTTTAATTCTTCAGGACGTAGGAAAGAACCTACAATATCAAAGTGGAATGGTGCTAATTGTTTGGACATAATAGTAATCCTCCTTATATAAACGGTAAAACCGATAATTTCGATAGGTTTATTATAACGAAGTATGAGTATATGTAAAAATATCTATATCTTAGAGTTGGGTATAACCTAAAGCTATATAGGCGTATAAATTTGTTTATTAAGTTATATCTAGGTATAAAAAAGCACTCTCCTGAAATGAGCTGAATCTCAAAATTGTGTCCAATTTTGGGGCAGTTCATAAAAGAGAGTGCTTTCAATATACTATTTAATACAATTATTTAATTCGCCTAGAGTTATTAAAATGTACAACTCTATTAATACTATAATTTTGTAATTATTTTTTATCGTCTGGTAGTTGAATATGTCTGCCATAGTTGCCAACGTATTGTTCTAAGGCTTGAATATATTCTTGGCCTAAACGACTGCGTTGCATTTTGTTGTTAGTAATATAGCCAATGTGCATCAAGCCTTCTTCTGCGAGCGGCACAGAGATGATATTTTCACCATTAACCTCTTTGTCGATTACACCACTAGATACAGTGTACCCATCCAGTCCAAGTAAAAGACTAAATAAAGATGCTCTATCGCGAACGCGGATGTGTTTTGGACGTACAACGGTACTGAAAATTTCTTCAGAGAAATAGAAGGAGTTATGATCCCCTTGTTCAAAAGAGATATATGGATATTCTTCTAATTCATCCATAGAAACTACATCTTTATTGGCTAACGGATGTGTTTTACCGATAAAGATATGAGGGTGAGCCGTAAATAATTCTGTAAAAGTTAATTCGTTGGTATGAATTAATTTTTCCAATACAGGACGATTGAAATCATTATAATAGAGCAAACCGATTTCACTCTTCATATGGGCTACGTCGTCGATGATTTCATAGGTTTGTGTTTCGCGCAAGGATACATCGTATTGATCGATACCTGCACCTTTTAAAAGCTCTACAAAGGCATTAACTGCAAAGGAGTAATGTTGAGTAGAAACGGAAAATTGTTTTTTCCCGCCACTTTGGCTCTTGTATTGCTCCTCTAAAAGGGCCGCTTGCTCAAGGACTTGGCGTGCATAGCCGAGGAAACGTTCTCCTTCTTTAGAAACAGTAATACCTTTATTGGTGCGATCGAAAATGGTAATGCCCATTTCCTTTTCTAATTCTTTAATGGCCTTTGTAAGGCTAGGTTGAGATACAAATAATCTCTTGGCAGCTTCACTAATACTACCTATATTGGCAATTGTTGTGACATACTTTAATTGTTGTAAGGTCATAATTGGCCTCCTTTTATATATTACACTACTTATACTACTCGATTATAAGTATTTAAGCAATGTTATATATGTGTTACAATGTACTAATAGAATAAAGGAGGAACTATGCTTAAACAAGTCATCGTCGTAGAAGGAAAATCTGATATCCAACGTATTGCCCAAGCTGTAGAGGCTGACTGCATAGCAACTGAAGGTTTTACCCTTCGAAAAGGCGTTATTGATATGATTCGCGTAGCCTATGAAAAGCGTGGCATCATTATATTAACTGATCCAGATACGGCAGGGGAGCGAATTCGTCGAGTATTGACGAAAAAATTCCCTAATGCACAACATGCCTTTGTCCCTCGTGACGAAGCTTTTGCAAATGATGATATTGGCATAGAACAAGCATCTCCTGAATCCATTAGAAAGGCTTTATCTACATTACATGTAGAGTCTTTAGAATCATCCAATGAATTTTCCATGGTGGATTTAGTGCGGTATGGACTTTCCGGTATGCCAGATAGTGTAGCTCGTCGAGCTGTTATCGGTGCAAAATTAGGGATTGGCTACGGAAATGGTAAGCAGTTTTTATATCGGTTAAATCATTACGGTATAACGCGAGATGCTTATGAAGAGGCAGTAAATAGTTTGAAATAGGAGTTAAGATGTTAGAATCAGTAATTGCAAGCCCTGAGGTAGTACATTATATATGTAAACGCTTCGACATTAAAATGAGCAAAAAGCTAGGGCAAAACTTTCTTATTAAACGAGGTATCGTAGATGAAATCGTTCATGCTGCGGAGTTGACGCCTGGTGAACCTGTATTAGAGGTTGGTCCTGGTATTGGTACCTTAACACAAGGTTTAGCACAAAGCGGTGCAGATGTAACGGCTATTGAGCTTGATCGTCGTCTATTAGAAGTATTAGATACAACATTAGCATCTTATGACAATGTACGCATCGTTCATGGTGATGTATTGAAACTAGATGTACCGACTATCATGAACCATAAACCGTTTAAGGTGGTTGCTAATTTGCCGTACTATATTACAACGCCAATTATCATGTCACTATTGGAAAGTAAATTACCAATTGAGCGCCTCGTTGTAATGGTACAAAAGGAAGTTGCTTTGCGCATGGTAGCAAAGCCTGGTACAAAGGACTATGGTGCTTTATCTGTAGCGGTTCAGTATTATACAGAGCCAGATATTGTTCTTGATGTACCGCCTAAATCCTTCTTACCAGCTCCTGCGGTAACAAGTTCTGTCATTCGCTGCGTATTGCGTGACAAACCACCAGTAGATGTCATTGATGAGAAACTATTCTTCCGCGTTGTGAAAGCTGGTTTTGCGCAACGTCGTAAAACATTTTCCAATACCATGAAAACAACGGGCTTATCCAAAGATAGAATCGAAGAGCTATTAGCAAAAGCAAATATCGACGGTCAACGGAGAGGAGAGACCTTTACTCTTCAAGAATTTGCCGACGTAGCTAATGCATGGGCTTCTTTAATTAAATAGTATAATGCAAAAAGAGCTTATTAGATTGAGAGTGTATCAATCTAATAAGCTCTTTTATGCTAATAAATTTTTTCATAAAAAAAGGACCCAAATGGGTCCTTTTTATTAGTACAAGAAGCCTGCCATTGATGTAATGAGGAAGGCATTTGCAAAGTCGATTAAGAATGCACCTACCAAGGAAACTACGAGCCATGCACGAGGGGATGGACCGTGTTTGCCTGCTAAGGATAACATGTTAACCAACGCATTTGGTGTAGCACCTAGACCGAAGCCGATGGCACCAGCGCCAAGCATAACGGCGTCGTAGTTGCGACCAAAGATGAAGTAGATAAGGTATGCAAATATACAGATAAGTACCATTTGCGCTACTAAGATTGTAATAAGTGGTAATGCAAGATCGATTAATTGAACTAGTTTCAAGCTATTGATAGCCATTGTTACGAATAAGGACAATGCTACGTTAGATACTGCATCAAGTGCAGAATCGTTGATTTTGTAAGCTTTAGTGTAGTCACCAACGTTACGAATTACAGCTGCACAAATCATAGCGCCGATGTATGCAGGTAGTGGAGTAAGAACAGATAAACCAGCACTTACGATAGTACCGATACCTAATGCAAGACCAATCCACATACAAATAGTTAAAAGATCTTGAGAGTTGAATTGTTTGCCGCCGATTTCAACGTGAGCCTCGCTCATGTCGATACCGTCATCTTCAAATAATTCAGGATTTTGGTAAGGTGTTTTTACTTTGTGCATTTTAATAATGCGTTCACCTACAGGAGCACCTAAGACTGTACCAGCAACCATACCGAATGTTGCGGCTGCAACTGCAGCAGATGCTGTACCAGGGATTCCTAACATTTGTTCGTAATATGGACCGAAGGCACCAGCCGTACCTAGACCGCCGATCATAGATACGGAGCCAGCCATAATACCGATGATTGGTTCAATGCCTAAAGCTTTAGCAATCATAATACCTGCAGTATTTTGAACAACAATCCACACTGCACAAGCTAGGAAGAAGAAGATAATGAAAATGCCGCCTTTTTTGAGGACTTTCAAGGAAGCCATCAAACCGATAGTGGTAAAGAAAGCGAGCATTAAGAATGTTTGTAGAGAGCCTTCAAATGTAATGTTTAAAATCTTGTAATAAGAAAGAATAGCAGTTAAAAATGCAAATGGAAGGGCCCCTACAGCAGGTGCAGGCATACACATTCTTTGTAAGAACTGTGAATGTTTGTTAATCCATGTACCTATGAACAAGGTAATAACAGCGAGACCTACGGTTTGGATCATGGACAGTTTTAATGTCCATACATTGTTGACTAAGGCTAAGTCAATTAGTGGCATAAAATCACTCCTTTAAAAAAATAAACCTATATTTTATGGTATCATGAATGGTTGAAAAATACTATAGAATATACACTGTATAAAAATCTTATATATTTTCTTTACAACACTCACAACAACATTAAAACCTATACTTATATGTATATAATATGTATATAACTATTTATAATTATATACATAGCATACTTGATATGTCAAAAAGTAATATCATAAATTACTTACCTACATAATCATATTATATGTATTCGACTTAAATCTGTGATTTTCCTCCTACATATAAAAAAATAAACTGGAATATATTTCTTAAATTCATAATTCTATGAAATATATTCCAGTTTTAAATTTTAAAATTCTTATATAGTCTTATTTTGCTTAGCTTCTTGAATTCATATGGGGCAAATTTAACCCGTATATACATATAAGGGTATAACTAAAATGTATATTCTGATACATAAAATAATTAGAAGTTATAGCGGTTATAGCTGTTATAGATTGTATTAGCATTGTAGAAAATATATGTATTATAGTTAGTTTAAGCGTTATAGCTCATGATGTAGTTTAGGCGTAGTTAGGAAGGTAACATCTGGATTACGTTCTAGAACCCAACCCATTTGCCATTCGTTGGAAATGAGAACTACCGTGCGATCGCGATTATCTTTTACAATCATCGCATTATCAACACCTTTCAAGGATGCAATATCTACTTCCCCGTCAATCCAGCGAGCAACACTATATGGCAATGTATGATTTAGTAAATCTACACCATATTCGTTTTTGAGGCGATATTCTAATACTTCAAATTGAAGCATACCAACGGCGCCAACTACGAAGGAGTCAAGGGCGCCTGGTTGTTCAAAGATTTGAACAGCACCTTCTTGAGCCAATTGAGTCATACCCTTTTGGAATTGTTTACGCTTCATCGTATCTTTTGGAGATACGCGAGCAAAGAATTCCGGTGGGAATACAGGGAAGTCACCGAAGGTTACTTTGTGCTTTGGTGCGCATAATGTGTCGCCTACGCCCATTGTACCAGCATCGAAGACACCGATAATATCGCCAGGGTATGCATCCTCTACGATAGTACGTTCTGTAGCTAAGAATTGTTGAGGTTGAGATAGGCGAATCGTTTTGTTGGATTGTCGATGTAATACGGACATGCCTTTTTCGAATTTACCAGAGCAGATACGCATGAATACGATGCGATCGTGGTGGTTAGGGTCCATATTAGCTTGGATTTTAAATACTAAGGCGGAGAAGTCTTCGCTAGTAGGTTGTACTATTTCTTCTACAGCTTGACGTGGAGCAGGGGATGGCGCCAATTCTAAGAATTTTTCTAAGAATGGTTTTACCCCAAAGTTTGTCATAGCAGAGCCAAAGAACATTGGCGTCAATTCTCCGGCACGAACCTTATCAAAGTCAAACGGATCGCCTGCAACGTCAAGCAATTCAATATCATCAAGCAAAGCTTGATATACATCATCGCCTAATAACTCTTTCATGCGAGGATCAGTTAAAGCGCCTTTTTCAGAGGCTAGTTTTTCTTGACCATGTGTTTCATCTTTTGCAAAGAGCTCGATAGTTTCATGTTCTCTATCGTATACACCTTTGTACTCGCCATTGATACCAATAGGCCAGTTCATAGGGCATGTACGAATGCCAAGAACATTTTCGATTTCTTCCATCAAGTCGAATGGACTACGACCGAAATGGTCAATTTTGTTTACAAACGTAAAGATAGGAATGCCGCGCTCTTTAGATACGGCAAATAGTTTTTTCGTCTGTGCTTCCACGCCTTTTGCTACATCGATAAGCATGACAGCGCTATCAGCAGCCATCAATGTACGGTACGTATCTTCGGAGAAGTCCTGGTGACCAGGCGTGTCGAGGATGTTTACGCGACAACCGTCATAGTCAAATTGCAACACGGAACTCGTTACGGAAATACCACGTTGTTTTTCGATTTCCATCCAGTCAGATACAGCGTGTTTTGCAGTTTTACGAGACTTTACGGAACCCGCCAAGTGGATGGCACCACCGTATAGTAGTAATTTTTCTGTTAATGTTGTTTTACCCGCATCCGGGTGAGATATGATAGCAAACGTACGACGACGTTGTACTTCTTCTAAAAATGTCATGGTTCACCTCTATTAGTATGTTTGTATAAGTAGATATATATTACAGTTCTACTTTTACAGTCTATATCGTAAAAATTATACATGATTTTTCTAGTTATGACCACTAAATTGTAGTATAATGAGATTTCATAGAACGGCTTGGGGATTAGCCGTTATCTTCATGTTAAGGAGGGGGATCATGCGGTTATTTATTGCGGAAAAGCCATCCATGGCTCGCGAAATTAGTAAATGCTTGCCAGAAAATAAAAATATCCAAAAGCGGAATGGCTATTTTATCCAAGGTGATGATGTAGTGACTTGGGTGGTTGGTCACGTGTTACATCAAGCAGAACCAGGCGATTACGACGATAAATATATTCGTTGGCGCCCTCAAGATCTGCCGATTGTGCCAGACGAGTGGAAACTACTCGTTACAGATAGCAGTCGCCAACAGTTTGAGACGGTAAAAGACCTGATTGGTAAAGCGGATATTATCGTAAATGCAGGTGACCCGGACAGGGAAGGGCAACTTTTAGTTGATGAAGTATTGTACTATGTCGGTAATACAAAGCCAGTACAGCGAATTTTACTAAATGCGCTCGATGAAAAATCTATTCGTTCTGCTCTTAATGATTTACGAGATAATAAGGACTTTCATAATTTATATCAATCGGCATTGGCAAGAGCTCGTGCAGATTGGCTTATCGGTATGAATTTATCTCGCGCTTATACTTTAGCTGAACGTTATAAGGGCAATAAGGTGACATTGCCTATAGGGCGAGTTAAGACCCCTACCTTGGCGCTTGTGGTACGTAGAGAACGAGAGTTAGCTGCATTTAAGCCAGTAGACTATTTTACTGTGAAAGTTTTGTATAACCATCCTAATGGTGTATTCTGGGCTACATGGCAACCTACAGATGAGCAAAAAGGCTTAGATCCTGATGGTCGTCTCATTAATAAGGCTATAGCTGATGCATTAGTTGAACAGTTGAAAGATGGTCCAGATGGCATTATTAAGGCTGTTACTAAATCCAAGAAGAAAGATGCACAGCGGCTACCATTATCCTTGTCGTCCTTACAGGTATTGGCCGGTAAAGCCTTTTCCTATGATCCTCAAACTGTACTTGATACGGCACAGAAATTATACGAAAAGAAATTGACCACCTATCCTCGTTCTGATTGTGAATATTTACCACCAAATCAATATGGTGATCGTAATGCGATTCTCAACAATTTACAGAATGCAGGTGATGAGCGGTTAGCACAGTGGGCTAGTGATGCTGACCGCTCTATTAAGAGCCGCGCTTGGAATGAAAAGAAAATTACGGCCCATCATGCTATTATTCCCACTACGGTTGCTTGTAATATAAATAGCTTGACTCGTGAGGAACGAAATATTTACTTCCTTATCAGCCAAGCTTATATTGCTCAGTTTTATGGAGAGCATGTTTATGAGCAAACTAAAATTGTAGTAGAGCAGTGTAAAGAAGAGTTTGTTGCTAATGGTCGTGTGGTTATTGAAGAAGGCTGGAAGATCCTATATAAACGACAAAAGTCTAAGTCTACAACAGATAATGAGGAGCCGGATTTAACCGATGAACGTGGGGCCGAATCAGATCCTAAAAAAGAGGTTCCTGAAGAGGCAGATCACTTGCCGGCCGTTAAAAAGAACGACACTGTTTTATTTACGGACTCCTCTGTAGAGGCGAAGCAAACAAAGCCACCATCTCGCTTTACGCCGTCTACTTTGTTACAAGCAATGAAGGAAATTCACAAGTTTGTAAAAAACGAAGATTTGAAAAAGCAATTAAAAGCGGTGTCTGGTATTGGTACGGAGGCGACTCGTGCTAATATTATTGACGAGCTCATCAGTCGTGGATTTATGAAAACATCGGGAAAGAAGCAAGTTCTATCACCAACTGAAACGGGCTATCTCTTAGTTGATGCATTGCCTGATGAACTGTTATATCCTGATGAAACGGCTGTATGGGAGGAACGATTGGCGCTCATGAGTGAAGGTGAGGATACATTAGATTCTTTCTTGTCTGATCAGATTAAGTTTTTGAAACATTTGATTGATAAACTGGGCTTTGATAAACAAGGTAGTCCTGGTCAGATGATGCCAAATGTGGTTCGCACGATAACGAATCAAAATCGGAAACGCCCTATGGATAATACTGACGTTGATGTATCTTCCTTGCCTGTTTGTCCGAAGTGTAATAAGGGCCATTTGCAACAGCGAAATGGCAAATTTGGCGCCTTTTTAGGCTGTACCAATTATCCTGCATGTAAGCATACGCAACCTGTTGAAGGTGTGAATCCTAATGGTGAAAGTAATATTGAAATATCTGATGACGATAAACAATATAAATGTCCGCGATGTAAACAAGGTTATTTTGTAAAGCAAGAGGTGAGAGGTCGAGTAAACTGGATTTGTAGTAATCGATCTCAATGTAAAACTCAGTGCTCCGATGTAGATGGAGTACCAAGTATTTACGTGAATAAGTAAATATTAATCTATTATAGTTAAATATATACTAATATAGAAACTACTAATGTAGTTTGATAATTAAAAGACGCGTACAGCTATGCTGTGCGCGTCTTTTGGTTGATATATTCTTTGAAGAGAAATAATATCTTCATTTACTAAACAATCAATATATATGCTGTATTATCTACGTTTGCCACGACGTCCTGTTTGAGACGTAGCTGTGCGGCGTTGGCGTGTGTTGGAACCCTTATGACCACGTGCTTTGTGGGCCTTAGCCTTAGTAGCTTGGTAAGAGCTACTTACTTTAGGTTTACTTGTTGCTTTTGAACGTTTTGGTGCAGCACTTGCGTTACCCTTAGTTTTGATTTGACCATCTTTAGTGTATTTTGTAAGCGTTGCTTGAATGGCACGCTCGATGCGTCGCAACCAAGATTCATCTTGTGGTGTTGCAAAGGTTACGGCCACACCAGAATTACCAGCGCGACCAGTACGGCCAATACGATGGATGTAGTAATCTACATCGCGAGGTACATCGTAGTTATATACATGAGTAATACCTTCAATATCGATACCACGAGCTGCAATATCTGTAGCAACTAAGATTTGTGTTTTCGCTTTAGCAAAGTCTCGCAAAATTTGTGTACGACGGCCTTGTGTTAAGTCGCCGTGCATTTCTGCTATGTTAAGACCAGCTGCAGTCAATTCATAGGATAAACGAACGGCACCTTCTCGTTTATTACAGAAAACGATGGCTAAGAATGGATTATCTTCTTCGATCATTTTGATGAGACGTTCTGTTTTCTCTTCAGGGTTCATCATATACACTCGTTGATCAATCGATTCAAGGGTAACATGTTTACCTTCAGCTGTAACAGAAACTGGCTTAGACATATATGCCTTTGCAAGGTTACGAATTTTGTCTGGAATCGTTGCAGAGAATAGTAATAGTTGTCTATTCGCATCTGTTTGACTGATGAGACTTTCAATATCAGGCAAGAAACCCATATGAAGCATTTGGTCTGCTTCGTCTAGTACAACACGGCGAATACAATCTAAATGTAAAGAACCTCGTTTCGCGTGATCTAGTAGGCGACCTGGTGTACCTAAAATCACTTGTGGACGACGACCTAGTTGTTGTAATTGGGCTTCAATTGTTTTACCGCCGATAAGAGGTAGGATATCTACGTTTAGAATAGCTCCAATTTCTTTCGCCTCATCTGCGATTTGTTTTATAAGTTCACGTGTAGGTGCAATGATAAGCACTTGTTCTTGATGTACATCTGTATGTACACGCTGAAGAATAGGCAATAAGAAGGCAAGAGTCTTGCCTGTGCCTGTTTGAGCTTTTGCTATAACATCATTCCCTTTAAATACCACAGGAATGGATTGTTCTTGGATTGGCGTGGGCTCCTTGATACCTTGTTTTTGTAGGGCTTGGATAAGCTCATCGCAAACGCCTAAAGTTTTAAAAGATTTCATGGATAGTCCTTTCTATAATACATATTATATTAATTATACCTTATGCACATAGCAGGGGCAAATAAATTGAATTGTTATCCTTGGTAGTATTATTAGCGGGAAATCATAGATGAATTTTAAATAAAATAGGTGTGAAATTATATTAAAATCACAACTAATTGATAATAAATCGAAAAACAACGATTTAATGAATATTTATGAGAATGAAAAACATTAAAATATAAATATTAAAATAGAGTTTAAAGGGATAAATGAGAATGATTAAGTTATCAGTAATGATAATCTTAGTAATTTTTCTTATTTTATATTTCTACTATGAATTAAGTGTAGAGAGGTAAATACTATATCCAATGGGGGTTATCTTGAATCATAATAAAATAATATTCATAGTTAATATGAGAAAAAAGTATATATATAAGATAGAAAATAACAATAAAATTGATAATAATTGTTGAAATTAATGCTTGATTTGGTATAATAGTTTAAGATATTAATACGCATTCTTATTTGGTGTGGTTAATATGAGGTTGTTAGGTACAAAAAATAAATAGGAGGTGTAATATGGCTATCAAAAAATTGAAAGACATGAAGCCAGGTGAGTCTGGTCTTATTGTTGCTCTACATGGCAGTGGCAATGTTAAACATCGTCTGATTGACATGGGCCTTGTTAAAGGTACAAAAATTCATGTTATGAAGTTTGCCCCTTTGGGTGATCCAGTAGAAGTTAAAGTTAAAAACTTTGAATTAGCACTTCGTACAAGTGAAGCTGGCATGATTGATGTAGAGGTATAATAGGAGGTCTATATGGCAGAAAATAGGCAAATTCGTATTGCCTTAGCAGGTAACCCTAACTGTGGTAAAACTACAATGTTTAACAATATCACAGGGGCGAAGCAACACGTTGGTAACTATGCCGGCGTTACGGTAGAAAAGAAAGAAGGCCATGCTAATTTTAATGGTCGTGATTTATTATTTATTGACTTACCAGGTACGTATAGTTTAACAGCACGTTCATTGGATGAGTTAGTAGCTCGAAATGTAATCGTAAACGATAATCCAGATGTAATCGTAAACGTTCTTGATGCATCTAACTTAGAACGTAACTTGTATTTAGCGGCACAACTGTTGGAACTTGAAAAGCCAATGGTTATTGCTCTAAACATGTCTGACGTTGCTGAAGAAATGGGCATCAAATACGACTTTAAAAAAATGGCTGAATTAACAGGCGCTACAATCGTTAGTACAGTAGGTCGTACAAACATTGGTACAAAAGAGTTGTTAGAAGCAACAATTAGCGTAGCTGCTTCTCAAAAAGCGCCTGGTGTAACAGTTAATTATGGTGATTTATTAGAAGGCAAAATTGCTGAACTAGTAGCAGCACTTGAAGAAGCTGGTACAGTAACGTATCCACTACGTTGGATCGCTATTAAATTATTAGAAAACGATCCAGATGTGGTGGAAAAAGTTAAAGGCTTTGCGAATACAGAGGCAGTTTTACAAAAGGCAGCTGCTATCCGTGAAGAAATCAAAGATCAAGTTGATCTTGATATAGTATTCCAAGAATATCGTCATCGTTATGCTGTTGAAGTATATAACCAATCTTTAACACAAGCTCCAAAAGAAATAGAAACACGCTCCGATCGTTATGATAAAATCTTAACACACCGTATTTGGGGCTTACCAATCTTCATGATTGTTATGTACCTATTGTTTGCGTTCGTAAACATCGTAGGTGGTATTCCTCAAGGTTGGATTGAAGATGGCTTTGCTGCATTACAAGCTTATGCAGTTCAAAATATTCCAGAAGGTCAATTACAGTCCCTTGTATCTGACGGTATTATCGCCGGTGTAGGTGCCGTACTTTCCTTCTTACCATTGATTCTATTGCTATTCCTTGGTATTTCCTTCTTGGAAGATACTGGTTATATGGCCCGTGCAGCCTTCGTTATCGACCGCGTAATGCGCGCTTGTGGTTTGCATGGTAAATCCTTTATTCCTTTATTATTAGGCTTTGGCTGTTCCGTACCATCCGTAATGGGCGCTCGCATCCTTGATAACTATAAGGATCGAATGGTTACAATTTTGATTACACCATTCATGAGCTGTTCTGCTCGTTTACCTGTATACATCTTATTTGCTAATGCGTTCTTCCCAAATGGATGGGATAGTACATTAGTTGTATTCTCTGTATACTTCTTAGGTATTATCTTTGGTGTTATCTTTGCGAAAATCTTCCGTAAATTCATTTTCTCTGGTGAGGCTGAACCATTTGTAATGGAATTACCTCCTTACCACTTGCCTACATTGAAAGCAACTTGGTTACATATGTATGAACGTGCTAAGTTGTATATCATCAAAGCTGGTACATTCATCATGGCCGCATCCATCTTGATTTGGGTCATCACTGCGTACCCAATGGATGTAGAATACTCCAAAGATTACGATGCAATGAAAGAACAAGTTGCTCAAGAGTACGAAGTAAAAGATACAGCTACATTAGCTCAATTCGGTATCACTACAGATGACCAAAAGGATGCAGTTGATAAAATTGTAGAAGACATGAAAGCTACTGTACAAGATGCTACTGATGCTGCTAAGAACGCAGGAGAAGATGAACCTGAAGTAGCTGTAGAAGCTGATTCTGCAGCACCTGAATTATTCAATGATATTAAAGATAAAAATAAAGACTTGTTCCCAGCAGCATGGGCAATGTATAAAAACAGTGCTAACTTAGATGCTGAAAATGACAAACTTGGTAAAGAACAAGCTGCGGAAAAAATTGAACAATCCTATGCAGCATCCTTTGGTAAAGCTATCAACCCAGTGCTAGAACCATTGGGGTTTGATTGGAAAATGGGCCTATCATTAGTAGCTGGTTTAGCGGCTAAAGAGGTTGTTATCTCTACATTAGGTACTGTTTACGCTGTTGGTGGAGATGATCAAAATCCAGCACCGTTGACTGATTACTTACAAAATGACCCTCATTTCACACCGTTAATCGGTTTAACAATGATGCTGTTCATCTTAATCTATCCTCCATGTTTGGCAACATTAGCAGTTATCAAACGTGAAACTGGCTCTTGGAAATGGGTTGCGTTCATGTTCTTCTATGAAAACACATTTGCTTGGATTGCATGTTTCATCTTCTACAATGTAGGCCTTGCATTAGGTTTCTAATTCGTGAGTCATTAAATACAGTATTTTAGCCACTTTATAGGTAGTTGAAAGAACTGCATTGAATAATTGCGATTTAGTTATAGTTAATTTGAAAATAATACTTGCTAATTATCAATATTCGTGGTTAAATGATAATGAGAAAAGGGAAATATCCTTTTGATATTGCTTTTATCTTATTTATCACTAAGACAGATATTGTGATTTAGTTGATATTGAGAAAGAGGCATAATAATGGATAATCTTGTTATAGGACTCATAGTTGTTCTAGCATTAGCTTATATTGGTTTTAAAATGTTTAAACAAGTTGGCGGTAAAGGTGGCTGCGGCTGTGGCGGCGGTGGATCTGACTCCGGCAAATCATCTAGTTGTGGTGGAAGCTGCAGTTGTGATGGTTCCAATAAAGCGTTAGGCATTAAACGAGCTGATAAGTAATCAGAACAACACTCAAGTTATTGGAAGAGAAGCGGAGTCTCTATAATGGCTCCTCTTTTCAAATATAGTAATTAAATTTTTTATCATATTTAGTAGAAAGGAATATTATCATGTTCAACATCGATCAAAAAAATCTTAAAAACGCTAACTTATTCGCAGCAGGTCTTGCATTGGGTACTGTAGGTCTTAAAGTGTTAACTTCTAAAGACGCTAAAAAAGTATATGCTGGTATCGTAGCAGCTGGCCTTCGCGCTAAAGAAACTGTATTAGAAACAGCTGAAAAAGTACAAGCATCCGCATCTGATGTATTGGCAGAAGCTCAAGAAATCAACGAAGCACGCAACGAAGAAATCTTTGAAGAAAACAAATAATTAGAGGATTGCACATATGTTACAATTTTCTGTAGTAAAAAAACTCAGAAATCGCTTGCATGTTAAGGTAACTGGTCATCACTTTACAGAGGCTGAAGCAGCTTATGTAGAGGATACATTACTCCTTAATGATGCAATTGTAGATGTAACCTTCTACACTCGTAGCAGTCAAATCGCCATTAAACATACTGGCGATGTTGATGCTGTGCGTGAAGCAGTGCTAGGTCTACGCGATTTAGATTTGTCTGAAGCTCCTGCTTTGAACGAATATTCTCCTCGCTTGGTAAATAAAAAATACCGTGAAATGATGATCAACCGCACTGCACTTTACTTAGGTAAAAAAGCAGTGCTTCCTGCACCGATCGCGGCTGCATGGGCTTGGTTTGACGGTATTAAATTTATCGGTAAAGCGATTAAAACATTGTGGCAACGTAAGTTAACCGTAGAAGTACTTGATGGCGTAGCTATTGGTGCTGCTTTACTTCAAAAAGACTACCCTACAGCTGGTGCTGTTATGTACCTATTGGGTATTGGTGATATCTTAGAAGAATGGACTCACCGTAAGTCCGTATTGAATCTTGCTCAAAGCATGTCTTTGAATGTAGATAAAGTATGGGTATTAGTTGACGATATCGAAGTGAGCAAACCTGTTAACGAGGTTGTGGCTGGCGATCAAATTATCATTCGTCAAGGCGAAGTGATTCCATTGGATGGCGTCGTTATCGATGGTGTTGTCCTTGTTAATGAAAGCTCTATGACTGGTGAACCAGAAGCAGTTCGTCGCGATAAAGACAGTTCTGTATATGCAGGTACTGTTGTTGAAGACGGTAAAGCTATTGTAGAAGTACGCAGTACATCTAAAACATCTCGTTACGAAAAGATCGTTAACCTTATTGAAGAGTCTGAACAAATGAAATCTGGTATGGAACAACAAGCATACCGCATGGCAGATAAATTAGTTCCAATTAGCTTTATTGGTGCTGGTTTAACATATTTGTTGACTCGAAATGTAATGAAAGCATTGTCTTTCGTTATGGTTGACTTCTCTTGTGCTCTAAAATTATCCATTCCATTGGCAGTACTTTCCGCTATGCAAGAAGCATCTAAACGCGGTATCACTGTTAAAGGTGGTAAGTTCTTAGAACAAATTGCACAAGCAGATATGATTGTGTTCGATAAAACTGGTACTCTTACAAAAGCAGAACCTGAGTTTGAACAAATCATCCCGTTCAACGGTCATGATGCAGATGAAATGTTGAAATTAGCTGCATGTATTGAGGAACATTTCCCTCACTCCATGGCAAAAGCGATTGTACGCGCTGCTAAGGATCATGACTTGCCTCACAAGGAAATGCATTCCGATGTAGAATACGTTGTAGCTCATGGTATTGCATCTAAAGTCGGTCGCTACCGTGTACGCATTGGTAGTGCTCACTACATCTTTGATGATGAAAAGACAAAAATTCCTGCAGATGAACAAGAAAAATTCAACAATTTACCAAATTCATCTTCTCATATTTACCTCGCTATTGGGGGTACATTAGCAGCGGTTATTTGTATTAAAGACCCTGTTCGAGAGGAAGCAAAACAAGTTATAGCTGATTTACACACTTTGGGTATTAAAAAGATTGTCATGATGACTGGTGACTCCAAACGTAATGCACAACGTGTAGCTGACGAACTCGGTATTGATGAATTACATGCTGAAGTATTGCCAGAAGATAAAGCAGCTTATGTAAAGCAAGCTAAAGCTGAAGGCTATACAGTAATGATGGTAGGGGATGGCATCAATGACTCCCCAGCTATTTCTGAAGCTCATGTAGGTATTGCGATGAATGAAGGCGCTCCAATCGCTCAAAAGATTGCGAACGTTACTATTTCTTCCGATAACTTACAAGCTCTTGTAGATTTACGCCGCATTTCTATGGCATTGATGAAACGCATCAAAGTAAATTACAATGGTATCGTTGGTTTCAATGGTGCTCTTGTAGGTGGTGGTGTACTCGGTATTATGCCGCCAAGTCAAACAGCATGGTTGCATAATCTATTCACATTGGGTATCGGCTTAGAAAGCATGACTCCATTGTTGAAGAAAGAAGAACAACAGGAAACTGTTCCTACAATTGATGTAACAGCTGATTCTGTAGTAGCTTAATTAAAGACCTCCATACTTGGTAAGTATTTACCTGTGTGGAGGTTTTTCTTTTTTGATGACATTTATCCTTGATTATTGTAAAATACAAAGAGATTACATATCATAGGAGATCTATATGAACATTTTGATAGATATTTGTAAACGATCTTTTTATTTGAATCTATTTATCGTGGTAATTCCGATTATTGCGTATATGATTCATAATGGATCGAGTGCGACAGTAGCATTAGTATGGTATTTGTTGTTATCCCTATTTATGCCTTGGGCGTATTTATCGTTTAAAGACAGTACCTTTGGTGATGGTAAATCTATAAGCCGTATTGCTTACATAGTGAGTTGGATTGCCATTCATGGCATTGCATACAAAGGCATTTTCCTAGGTGTAGATTTATCTATGTTGTGGGGCTGGCCAACTGTAGGCAGAGATGTGGCTTTTTTAGTGTCTATGTATATTGGTGTCACAATTAGTCTAATTGTTGCTTACGGTTTAACTCGATTAGTGGGAGGCCGTAATGAATAAAAGTTTTTGGCAATTTACCTTTGTTTGCGCGCTCTTTGTTAGTGCCGTTACGACAGTACTTTCATTAAGTGGTGCCTTATCATTGCCAGTATTAGTATTTCCCGTATTATCGCTGGTGATACCCTTTATGGTGCGCCGACTAAAGAATGCTAAATTTAATGATGACTTGCCGTTGCATATGGGCTATCATACATACAGCTGGGCGTGGTGGACTGTATTTTCTTTTCTTCACACGCCGTTTAGCTTTAATGTAGACAATGGTATAACTAAAGCATTACTATTATTTGTAGTGTACTTTATTGTTCAAGTTCTTATTGAACTATGCGGTTTACTAGGAACAAAGTTTTTCAATCGTACCCACCGTTTGGGCATGATCGATGAAGCCCTCGATATAATTGGTTATATTATACCGATTCCGTTCTTGTATATCGGTTCCATTCTACATATTGATTTGCAAGATCCCATGGTATATTTTATGTATGCATCATCAATGAATGTAAATATATTATTTGCTGAGCTTGTTTTGTTGCTAGTATCTTTATTGGTATTTGTATTTTACTTATATCCTCGTGATTTAGCATATAAAGGTGTGCGTTTATTGCGCATTGTTATTACTGCAGCTATGTGGCTTGCTATGAATGCTCATATATTATATGGTGGCTACATTCCTGAATTTATTTTATCTTTAGTTCCCACCGTTTTCCCAACGTACCAAGGTAATCCGCTTATATTTATAACGCCAGCTCTTTTAGAGGCTGGTATGATAGGTGTGGCTGTAATTATTGGTGCATTGGTAGAGCGTGGTATTATTTCACAACGCCGTGAAAGTATTTAATTTCTAGTTTCGACTTATATCCAGAATGGAATGAGAGCGAAGGAGGATTTATGAACAACAATGAACGTCTAGTGGATGATAACTCAACTGTATCAATCCAAGATAATGAAAAGAGAAATCCTATGGAGAGCCCAAAAGCTGAAAAACAAAAGAAAAGTAGTATTACTATTCGTGAACTTACCATTATCGGTTTATTGGCCGGTATTACGATTGCTTTAGGTTTATCTGGCTATGGTATCATCCCATTGGGACCACTCAATGTCACAACACTACATGTACCAACATTGATTGGTGCCATTGTAGAGGGTCCTAAGGTAGGTGGCTTTGTAGGCTTTATTTTTGGTTGCTATAGCTTGTGGCAAAATATTACAGCGCCTAATATCTTATCTCCACTATTTATCAATCCCATAATTTCTGTGTTGCCTCGTGTATTGTTCCCAATCTTAGCATATTTAGTATATCTAGTATTGTGGAAAGTGCCTCAAGGCCCACGTATTATCGTTACCGCATTTATGGGCACAATCTTCCATACAATCATGGTTATGGGCTTAATCTTCTTGCTTTACGCAGATATGTTTGCTCTTAAAATGAACCTTAGCCCAGATCAAGTGTTAGGATCTATTCTTTTCTTATCTGCTACACATGGTATTCCAGAGGCTGTTTTTGCGGCTGTTATCGTTACACCAGTTGCCATGGCATTGCGTAAAGTATTGCGTAAGGATAAGCCTAAGAAAACTAAAGGTGAAGATGTAACTGTAACAGAAGCTAAAGAACCTGAATTAGCTGGAACTACTGTAGTAGAAACTAAAGAAGCTAACGCCGGAGAAGAAAACTTAACGAAATAAGTATTTTACAGGCTTTTTATAAATATGATAAAATAAATATCATTCGATAAGTATTGAGGAGGATAACCATGGCTAAACGCATTCGTACTATCAACACTGAATCCTTACAAAAAACTGCTAAAACTGGCGGTTGTGGGGAATGTCAAACATCTTGCCAATCCGCTTGCAAAACAAGCTGCACAGTTGGTAACCAAGTTTGCAAACAAAAATAATAAAGAGGCTCGCTTAGCGGGCCTTTTTTATTTATGTTTATAATACATACCTTGTATGGTATATCTTTATGACTCTTTTCATAACCTTTACGTTAGAAATGTGGTACAATTATCTAGAAAGTTCTATATACTAGAACTTTTACCATACATATCAATTGGAGGTACCATGTTAGAATTAAAACCAATGATCCATAAGTTTCGGATGAAGGATAACTACTACTGCTTAGATGTAAATAGCGGTATTATTCACGTTATCGACGAACTCATCGATAGAGTTCTTGACATATATGATGGCACCAATCGCGATGCTGTACATGCTGCGTTAGATGCTAAAGAAGATGCAGTAGAACTCGATGAGATTATGGACGAGTTAGATGAGCTCATTAAAGCAGAACAATTATTTGCTCCAATGAGTACAGAATTTAAACTTGTAGTAGGTGAAAAGCCTATCGTTAAGGCTTTATGTCTTAATATTGCTCATGATTGTAACTTAGCATGTAAATATTGCTTTGCTAGTCAAGGTGATTACGGCGGTGTAAAACGTGAGTTAATGAGTTTTGATGTAGCAAAACGGGCGGTAGATTTTCTCATTAAAATGAGTGGTCCTCGTCAACATTGTGAAATAGACTTCTTTGGTGGTGAACCGCTATTGAACTGGGATGTTGTTAAACAAACCGTTGAATACATTGAGTCCATTCAAGAACAGCACAATAAAATCTTTAAGCTTACATTAACTACGAACGGCATGCTTTTAACACAAGATAAAATTGACTATGTAAACGAGCATAAGTTGAGTCTTGTATTATCCTTGGACGGTCGTGAATCCGTGCATAATGCAATGCGACCAGTAGCAGGTAGTGGTGCCGAGTCTTATAAATATATTGCTAAAAACCTTATCAATGCCGTAAAACAACGTCATGGTTTAGAATACTATGTGCGTGGTACATATACGCATAAAAACTTAGACTTTACTAAAGATGTTATGGCTATGTCTGATCTTGGTTTTGAACATTTGTCCATGGAGCCTGTTGTAGGCGAAGAAGGGGACTATGTTCTTCGTGAAGAAGATTGGCCAGCACTTGAAAAAGAATATGAAAAATTGGCAGATATCTATTTGGAACGTCAATTAGAAGGTTGGGGTGAGAAGTTTAACTTCTTCCACTTCCGTATGGATTTGTACCGCGGTCCATGTATGGCAAAACGTCTTCGTGGTTGTGGTGCTGGTCATGAATATATGGCAATTGTTCCAAATGGTGATATTTACCCATGTCATCAATTTGTTGGTAAAGACGGTTTCGTAATTGGTAATGTGTATGAGGGCTTGCAAAATACAGAAATCCCTAAAGATTTCCGTAACACCCATGTATTCTCAAAACCAACATGTGCTGAATGTTGGGCTAAATTCTTCTGTTCTGGTGGTTGTCATGCTAACAATATTACATTAGGTGGCGACTTAGAAACACCGTATGAATTTGGTTGTCGTCTACAAAAGAAACGTATTGAATGTGCCATCATGATCCAAGCTGAGTTGGAACAAGCGGGTATCGATGGTAGTATTCCTGTCGCTTTAGGTTAATTATCAATTATTCTCCGAGTATAGTAGGAGTTCATATGAAAGAAAATAGTAATCAAACTATAGAACGCTGGGGAATTCGCTATACCGGTATAGTTCAAGGGGTCGGATTCCGGCCCCTTGTTTCTATGTGTGCCCATTCTCTAGGATTAACTGGTATTGTATATAATGATAGTCACGGTGTATATGTTGAAATACAAGGTCCTCTAGGAGCATTACAACTATTTTTAGATGCTATTCAAGAAGAGCAACCTCGTTTATGCCGTATCACTAGTCAAACAGTGCAGCCGCTTACTATAAAAGATGAGGAAACTACATTTTCCGTTGAACCATCTCCATTAGGAGAAGATGTTAGTACGTTTATCAGTGCAGACACGGCGCCTTGTGAAGATTGCCTTAAAGAGTTACAACATGATAAGCGAAGACAGGAATATTCTTTTGTCAATTGCACAAATTGTGGACCACGATATACGATAATCAAATCGTTGCCCTATGACCGGGAACGAACGACGATGAACGAGTTTCCCATGTGTGAAGCTTGTCTAGCTGAGTATGAAGATATAGAGGGGCGTCGGTATAGAGCTGAACCAAATGCATGCTCTCATTGTGGTCCTCGTTATACTTTATACAAGCCAAATCGCACGGCTGTAGATACGGTAAATGTATGGAATACAACGCGTGAATTGATCAATGAAGGTAGCATTATCGCTATAAAAGGGGTAGGTGGCTATCATCTTGTATGCGATGCACGAAATGACGCGGTTGTACAACGCTTACGGAAGCGTAAGAATAGGCCTCATAAGCCATTAGCTATTATGGTTGGTTCATTAGATACAGCTATAGAGTTAGTTCAAATTAGCGATGTAGAACTAGATGTATTGACGGGGATGGAACGTCCTATTGTGCTATTAGAAAGAAATCATAATAGCTCTGTCCGTTTAAGTTCTCACGTAGCACCTGATAATCATATGCTAGGCGTAATGTTGCCGTATACACCGATGCACGAGGTCTTATTACCCTCTGATGCAGCCTGGGTTATGACTAGTGGTAACAGAAGCGGTGATCCCGTATTATATAACGATGACCAAGCGTTTAATGAGCTAGGTGAGGTAGCAGATTATTTTCTCGTTCATAATCGTGAAATCTACGCACCTCTTGATGATTCTGTAGTGATGGTTATCAATAATAAACCACGCTTTATTCGTCGCAGTCGTGGCTACGTACCTGAGCCGATTCATTGTGAAAGTATAGAGGCGACACCGATACTGGCTATGGGCAGTGATTTAAAAAACGCTTTTGCCCTCAATAAAGGGAATGAAATTTTAATAGGGCCTCATATTGGTGACCTAGAAAATGCATCTACCCATGAAACGCTAGAGTGGACGATTAATCGCTATGAAAATTTATTTTCCATAAAGCCTAACAGAATCATTGTAGATAGTCATCCCCAATTTTTCTCCTCTCATTTAGGGGAACATATTGGTGAAAGCTCACAAATACCAGTTGTGACTATTCAGCATCATCATGCACATATAGCCTCTGTTATGGCTGAACACAATTTGATAGGCCCTGTACTAGGCATTGCTATGGATGGTACTGGTTATAGTCCCGATGGAACCATATGGGGAGGAGAGTTTCTTCTCTGTAAAGGCAATCAATATCAACGATTAGCTCATATTCATGAGGCGCCTTTACCAGGTGGGGAAAAAGCTGTCTCTGAACCTTGGCGTCAAGCCTTATGGTACATACGTAATTATTATGGAAATGATATTCCTTATGCTTACCAAACATGGATGGAAAATCTTCCGAAAGGTTGGGAAATTCTAGATAAAGCATTACAGTCTACAATGCCCATGATACAAGCAACTAGTTGTGGTCGTTTATTTGATGCTGTAGGATCTCTCTTAGGGCTAGGTATGATACATACATATGATGCACAAATTACCATTGCCTTAGAAGCCTTATGCGGCGAAGAAAAAGGTTCTTTACTTGACTATAATTATGATGGGAAAGTTCTAGACTTTACACCTACTGTACAAGCCATTATGGATGGCGTTGTACAAGGTAAATCGCGTGCTCATCTAGCTGCATCTTTCCATAAAACAATTGCTATTGCAGTTTGTGAAACTGCAGCCGATTTAATGGAACGTTATAAAATTAGTGATGCTGCTATATCAGGTGGCGTATTCCAGAACCGTAAATTAGTAGAATTGATCTATCGTACATGGCATGTAGGCAATTTATATATGAATGAAGCTGTACCAGCTAATGATGGAGGACTTGCTTTAGGCCAATTATGGCTTGGGAGTCAAATCCGATAGTTAGGCTGAGCTATTTGTAGCGGCTATCACTAAATAATGTTTGCAATTGTGATACAATCATATTAGATATATTTATATATTCTGAGGAAGATTTTTTGAAAAACTTCTGATTAAAGTGATTTTTTTACTATATAAACGAGTGTTATTAGAAATAAAGATAAGGAGATCGTATGTGCTTAGCTGTACCAGCCCGATTAATTGCTGTGAATGATGCTATTGGCACTGTTGAATTGACGGGTGCTACACGGGATTGTAGCTTGCTCCTCGTACCAGAAGCAAAGGTAGGGGACTGGCTATTAGTTCATGCAGGTTTTGCAGTACAAATTGTTGATGAAGAAGAGGCTCAAAAAACATTAGAGGCCTTTAAGGAGTTAGAAGAACTTGAAGAAGCTTACTTTGCAGGAAAAGCAGAACACAGCTGATACATTGTTAAAACGTATCAATGCACTTCATGAACCCGGCGAAACTGTGCGGCTTATGGAGGTGTGTGGCACACATACAGTGTCGATTTTTCGAGAAGGTCTTCGTCAACTCTTGCCAAGTGGCATTGAACTTGTTAGTGGACCAGGATGTCCTGTATGTGTAACGGATCAAACATATATGGATAAGGCATTAGCCTATGCCGAACGTGAGGATACTATTATTGCTACCTTTGGGGACATGTTAAAGGTTCCTGGTAGTTATAGCAGCCTCAGTGAAGCTCAAACTAAGGGGGCTCATATCCATGTAATCTATACACCTTTAGAGGTGATAGAATTAAGCAAAAAACATCCAGAAAAGAAAATAGTCTTTTTAGCTATTGGCTTTGAAACGACTATAGCAGTCATTTGTGCTACTGTGAAAGCTGTTCACGAGGCAGGACTAAAGAATGTTTTCTTCCTCGTATCTCATAAATTAGTACCACCTGCTTTGCGGGCTTTACTAGATAGACAAGAAGGCCATATTGACGGCTTTATCTTGCCGGGCCATGTGAGTGTTATTATTGGCGAAGAACCATATGGTTTCTTACCTGAAGAATATGGTATTCCCTCTTGTATCGCTGGCTTTGACGGCTTAGAAATTCTGTCTGCTATTGCTAATATTTTAGAGCAACGAAAAACTGGTAATATTGTTGTGGGTAATACGTACCATTCTGTAGTTATGCAGAAGGGGAATCCTGTGGCTCAAGCTATGATGAAGGAAGTTTACGACATATGTGATGATGCATGGCGTGGTATTGGTATTATTCCAAACTCTGGCTTGGCTTTAAAAGATAAGTATGCCGCTTATGATGCTGAGCGTGCGCTACCCATTGAGCTAGAGAAACCATCCCTTGATCCAAAAGGGTGTCAATGTGGACGAGTTTTGCAAGGCCTTATTAAACCAAGTGAATGTCCATTATTTGGTAAAAGTTGTACTGCGGATCATCCCGTAGGGGCTTGTATGGTCTCTGTAGAAGGTAGTTGTGCTGCTTGGTACAAATATGGATATTCCAGTGGTGGATCGACGTGGGAGGATTAATATGGAACGAGTTCGCTTAGTCCATGGTAATGGCGGTCGATTCAGTCATGAATTGACAGAGCGTTTTATTTTGAAATATTTTACTAATGATTTATTGGCCCCTTTACACGATGGGGCTCAATTTCCTGTTACAGCAGGGCGCATGGCATTCTCTACGGACTCATATGTAGTACAACCAGCATTTTTCCCTGGTGGAAATATTGGTAAACTCGCAGTATGTGGTACCGTTAATGACCTTGCCATGAATGGGGCAGTTCCACAATATTTAAGCTGTGGCCTCATTTTGGAGGAAGGCCTTGCCTTTGAGGAATTAGATGAAATTCTTCGTACCATGGCAGAGATGGCCAAGGCTGCAAATATACAAATCGTTACTGGTGACACAAAGGTTGTAAAAAAAGGTGAAGTCGATAAAATCTATATTAATACTGCTGGTATTGGTATGATTCCAGACGGGATAGATATTGGACCGCATCGCGTAAAAGCGGGCATGGATATTATCTTATCTGGAGCTATTGGAGATCACTCCATTGCCGTTATGGGACAGCGATTTGGTTTAGATTTATCTGATTCTTTAAAAACAGATTGCGCGCCTTTAAATAAGATGGTTCATGCGGTGCTTGATAAAGTAGGATCTCAAGTTGCCTTGTTGAGAGATCCTACAAGAGGTGGCTTAGGCACTGTGTTAAAAGAAATTGCAGATCAAAGTCAAGTAGGGATTAAGGTTGAAGAAACGGCGATTCCCGTTCACGATGAAGTACAGTCTGTTTGTGATATTCTAGGCTATGACCCACTATATTTAGCGAATGAAGGTAAAGTCGTTTTAGTAGTTGAACCAGAGATTACCGACCAAGTTCTTCAAGTTTTACATGGTTTTGAAGAAGGAAAAGAAGCAGTTCTCATTGGTAAAACCTTAGATAAAAATATTGGTAAAGTAGGATTGCAAACAGCTATTGGCGGTGTTCGTCTAGTCGATTTATTAGGTGAGGATCAAGTGCCACGTATTTGTTAGCTCTATAACTAGAAATAATAATTTAATTAATATATATAATTTCTTTCTTTTTTGTGATATTTGATGCTTTTTAAGTTTAGTTCTATTAGATATTGACAGTATCGCGCTGTGATGATAGCATTAAATTAAGTTGTATAAAATTCACTACTCGTTCATCGTGTTTTTATACAATATTGGTATCTTTATGTGTAAGTTCTTATACTTTCACTAGAATCTATGTATAGAATTTGTTAAAATATAAGTATCTATAGGAGGCTTATTATGAAAAAGAAAATTATTACAGCTGTTCTAGGGATTTGTTTAACTACAACTGCATTTGGTGGCATTTTGACTACTCAAGCTGGCGGCTTAAGCAGTATTCTTGGCGGTGCAGCTAAAATTGGCGGCATCGGTATTGTTATTAACAAATTCGGTCCTCAAATTGACACTTTCTTAAATAAATTATTGAAACAAAATAACTTAAGCACAGAATATACAACCAAAGTAGTACCTATTATTAGTATCGGTACAAAAGGTTATATTGGTGCTGCTCAAGTTACTGGTCCTGCATCTAGCATTGAAGAAGTTAAAGCGGTTGCTCAAGTAGAAGGTAGCTTTAACGGCATGGTTCGTGTTAAAGGTTTAGTTCCTGTTGATAGCACAAACCCAGTTGGTGCATCTCGTGTGCAAGGCGTAGGTGTATCTGCGATTATTGATTTGAAAATTTAATGGCCACTGAGCATATAAAATAGTAGACTCAGGGAATAAGCACGGTCTTAGGCCCGTGCTTATTCTGTTGTATAACAGTTATACATTAGATACGTTGTGGAGGAATTTATGAAGAAGCAAGTACTTACACTTTTAATGGCATCCCTAATTTCAGGCACTGCATTTGCTGCTCCTGGTACAGTAACAGAGAAAACACATGTTTTGGAAACTACTGTATATGGTTCTGTACAAGATGGTGCCGTAGTGGACCGCATTAATCAACTTGACGAAACCGTGTATGGTACTGGTTTCAATGGAAACTCTGCGACATTGAGTAAACGTGTTGATACACTCTATAACTCCGTAGAAGGTAGTGGTACAAATATTTCTTTGCGTGAAGAAATGGACGCATTAGAATATACGTATCAAAATAGCATTAACGCAGGCTCTCTTGTTGATCGTGTAGAGAAAATGGAACGTAGCGTAAATGGTCGTATCGGTAGTGGCTCTTTACAAAAGCGTATTGTTTCTTTAAAAACTAAAGTATATGGTAGCAATGTAACTCTTACTAACCAAGTAGGCACATTGGCAGGTGACCAAGTATTTAAAGTAACTTTAAATGATGCTGTTTCTTCTAAAACAAGTCATGAAGGCGATACTATATCCTTCACTGTGGCTGAAAATGTAATGGATGGCAATGTATTGTTAGTTCCTGCTGGTACTGTAGGATCTGGTACGATTACGTCCTTGAAAAAGGCACGTTCCTTTGGTCGTAATGGTGCCTTAGATATTACATTTGATACTATTCCTGCTATCGATGGCACAGAATTCACTGCTGTACAAGGTAAAGAAGCTAAAGACAAAACTCGTAGTGAAGTAAAAGCGGCTGGCGCTTCCGTAGCTGGTGCAGTTTTACTTGGACCTGTTGGTCTTGTTGGCGGTGCATTCGTTAAGGGGAAAAATATAGAGTATCCAGCTGGTTCTACAATCTATGTACAACCACAAGACTCTGTAACTATTCAAGGTCTTGTTATCGGTGGTGACGGTTTAGCGCATAGCGATGATGAATTAGCTGATGCAGTAACTGTGCCAAATGCAACTGGTGAAACTGAGGAATATGTTGAAAACAATGGTACTGAAGAAAATGAAGCTGTAGTTGAAGAAACTACTGAAGTTGAAGAACCAGAAGAAGTAGTAGAAAATGTCTCTCAACCTATCGTTGTTGTAAAACGCAATCAATAATTAACAAATTCTTAAAGCAAGAGGAGTTCTAGTAACCATGAGGAAACGTAAAGTACAATGGCTAGCAGCGGCATGTGTGTTTTGTTTAGCACAACCTGTATGGGCCGCTACGGAGTCAACCACGGTATATCAAGATCAATTGGATAGCGTAGGCCAATCTTATGCTGGGGAAATCTCTAAAGCATCTACACCTGAACATAGCAATATCCGTGTTGTACGTCGTGGTGAAAAGGCAAAATCTGCTGAGCCTACAGAGCAGTTACCTACTCGTATTGATGCAGACAAAATGTCTTATAATGGTTCCACAGGTAATGTATATGCACAGGGTGATGTAGTAGTTACTCAAGGTAATCAAACTTTGATGGCACCTCGTATTGAAGGTAATACGAAAACTACAGAGTACCGTACAGTTGGTGGCTATCACTACTTAGAAGATGGCGGTAAAACAAAGGATATTACAGGTCAAAATATGACATATCGCACTAGCGACCGTCATTTCACAGCTGACCAAGCGATGGGGTGGAACGATCCATATTATGTAAAGGGACAAAATGCAACCTTTGATGGTCAAACTGGACATATGGAAAAAGGCATGGTTACCACAAAACATGCGATGGCATTTAAACATACCCCGGACTACCGTGTAGAAGGGCAAGACATTAAAGTATATCCTGGCGATAAAGTCGTTATCAAAAAACCTTCCTTCTATATCAAAAACTTTAAAATTTTATCCTTGCCATCCTATACCGCTTCTTTACGTCATGATAAAAAGAATAAATTTAGTATTTTCTCTTTAATACCAAAACCTACGTATAATAGCGATAATGGTATTGGTTTACATGGCAGTACTGAATATCCAATTGGTAAGAGAGGTGAAGCTTATCTTGATTACCGCTGGTATTCTAAAGCCGGCTTTAAACCACAGGTTGGGTATCGTCATTACTTACCTTGGGGGACTGCTTCTATTGGTTACAGCAAGGAATCCAATGAGTATAATGATAAAACTGTATGGATTGAAAAGATTGGTGAAGTTCGTTTAGATACACATACGTACCATGTAGCACAATCTCCAATTACTGTACGTGGTGGAGTTAATGTCGGTTATTGGAAAGAGGATTCTGTAAAAGGTTCTCATAAAGAATACTATGCTGAGGTATCTCACGATCCGATTAAACTTGGTAAAAACGCAGATTTGCGCTTCTTAGGCGGTTACCAACGCGACTACTACGGTTATGATGGTTCTATTCGTAGCATGCCTTATTGGGGGGCTAGATTCCAATCTAAAGTTGGCAATCGTGCAAATGTCTGGGTTAGCTATGATCAAAGAAATATTTCTTACAATAACTCTCCATATCGATTCGATACGACAGAGCTTCCTAAGGAGCTCATTTATGGTGGCTCTTATAAATTAACTCGTCTAGATGATATTTCTGTAAGTGTTAAAAATAATATGATGAGTGGGGATATTGATTCTATCTACTACACATGGCATCGTGATTTACACTCCTTCGATATGTACTTAACATATAAGGATGGTCATAAAAACAGAGATAATCAATGGAAGATTAAATTTGTAGGTAAAGACTTTTAGTTAGGAGACTATTATGCAACGCATTAGAAAAGCCGTAATTCCAGCAGCTGGTTTTGGCACACGTTTCTTACCAGCTACTAAAGCACAACCAAAGGAAATGCTTCCTATTGTGGATACTCCTGCTATCCAGTATATTGTGAAAGAAGCCTTGGATTCTGGTATTGAAGAGATCCTAATCATCACAGGTCGTAATAAACGCGCCATTGAGGACCATTTCGATAGTAGTGTTGAATTAGAATTATTGTTACAAAGCCAAGGTAAAAACAAACAATTGGCCATGATTAAGGATTTAGCGGATATTAAGGTTCACTTTATTCGTCAAAAAGCACCTCGCGGTCTTGGTGATGCTGTATTGTGTGCTAAAGCATTTATTGGTGATGAACCATTTGCAGTATTACTTGGTGATGATATTGTTTATAACCCAGAAAATCCATGTTTAAAGCAATTAATTGATTGCTATAATGAGCATCCTGGTATTATCTTAGGGGCTCAATTTGTCCCTGAAGATAAAGTTAGCTCATATGGTATCGTATCTGGTGAGGCTTTAGCTGATAACCTATATCGCGTTGATAACTTGGTGGAAAAACCTAAGCAAGAAGATGCTCCATCTCAACTTGCTGTATTAGGTCGTTATATCTTGACACCAGATATCTTTAACATCTTGGAAAACACTAAACCTGGCGTAGGTAATGAAGTTCAATTAACGGATGCCTTAGCAGCTTCTAAGACTGACACCTATGCATTGGCCTATGAAGGCATTCGCTATGATACAGGTGATAAATTAGGTTATTTGAAAGCTACTGTTGAGTATGCATTGCGCAACGAAGAGTTAGGTGAAAACTTCAAGGCATATTTAAAAGAGCTAGATTTTAAATAATAAATCTATAAGATTTAACATTATAAAAGAACCTATGATATATCATGAACTGCACCTCCAAAAATTGTGTCCAATTTTGGAGGTGCGGTTCAATCATGGGTTCTTTTTGTTCTTCTAGTATATTTAGCTAATAAAGATATATTATTTTATATTTGTTAACAAATGGATAATGACTTTTGTTGACGAATGAAATGATGTTGATTATAATCAATTTATTGAATGAATAAAGGACTGTGATTATATGAGAACATTATTTAAAGCATTATGTAATAATGACTTAGATCTACCAGGTCATAGCGTTATTAAGCATATGCATTATGATTCTTCCGGTAGTGATGAAACTATATGTAAGATAGTATCTCAAGTTGCTAAAACTACGACTATTGGTATTATGGACAAATCGGGATTCTTGATGGTTGATTTACGTCCAGTGCCGAAACAATTTAGCATTCGCACTACCGTACATCAAGAGGAAATCAGTGGCGCTATATCGTTCTCTAAGAATGATATAGTACAATTCGTGAATGATATTAATGACACGAATCCAATTCATCGAGAGGCTCCTTATGTCGTACCTGGGTGCATGATTCTTGAAACATTGTGGAATTATTGGAATATTAGTAAATCTGCGCTGCAAATGGCGATTTACTTTCATGCCCCTGTCATTGCAGAGGATATGGTGACCTTAGTGGAAGTCCCTGAGGATGCTCATGTAGAAGGTTATGTAGGTGATACATTGGTATTTTCTGCTACTTTTTTTGGTGAAAATGAAGATTCAACATCTTTGAAACAAAGATCTATTAGTTAGAGGTAATTATGGAAGCAAGACGTTTAACAAAAATGGCTTTATTAACAGCCTTATTATGTATTTCAGCATATATTTCTTTTCCTTTGCCATTTAGTCCAGCCATGGTAACGGCATTGACTTTGGTGGCTACATTAACTGGTTTGCTGTTACAACCAAAAGATGCATTTATTGTATTTATCATTTATGTTTTACTTGGTGCTGTAGGTTTACCAGTATTTGTTGGTGGTACAGCTGGTCTTGGTAAATTATTAGGGCCTACAGGGGGCTTTATCTTCTCTTGGCCAATAGCTTATACATTATTAAGTGTATTTAAAGGTTCTAAGAAGAGCTTTTTCTCTTATGCATGGCGTTCTATTGTAATTACAATTCCTGTAGTATACCTATTTGGTGTGGCAGGCTTTATGATAGTTACAAAAACAGAACTTTGGGCAGCGTTGCCAGTAGTAATGTTCCCATTCATTCCAGGGGACATTGTAAAATGTCTCGTTGCTTCTTGGTTAGCAACTAAAATTAAAATTTAGAACCTAATAAAAGGGGCATTCCTAGGGATGCCTCTTTTATTTTAATATAAGGAGTTCATATGTCAGTATATATTCACGACGGCCTTCGCAGCCCTATTGGCGTTTTAAATGGACAATATAAACATATGAGACCTGAAATGTTAGGGGCTCAACTTATTAACGAATTAGTCAGACGGCATGCTATTTCACAAGTAGATGGAATCTTTTGTGGCAACGCAGTTGGCACTGGTGGTAATATTGGTCGTCTTATGGGACTAATGTGTAATTTACCGAATTCTGTTCCTGCTATTACCGTAGATATGCAATGTGCATCAGCTTTAATGAGTATTGAAATGGCCTATACGCACATTGCATCAGGTGTTATGGATGCTGCTATTGCTGGTGGTATTGAAAGCTCCTCCTTACAACCCGATCGAATCTATGCAGCTAGAGATGATCGAGAAGGTTTATATAAGGTAGCTCAATTTACCCCTGAAGATCGGTCTCCTTTAGCTATGCTTGAAGGGGCTGAGCGAACGATACATAAGCATAATATAACGAAGGAAGATTTATATCCCTACATTATTAACAGTCATCGACGTGCTTTTGGAGCTTTAGATAATCCACATTTACAGTCTTATATTATGCCCATTACGCTAGATGGCAAAGTTTGTGTAGACGAATGTATTCGTCCTAAGATGAACGAGAAACTCTTGTCTAGGATGAAGCCTTTATTGGGTCCTAATTCCATTACAAATGCAGGCAATGCTTGTTTAACCCATGATGGAGCGGCATTTGTATACGTATCTAATACAAAGGGACCCTTTAGAATACATAGTGTTATGCCTTGGGCTGGAAATCCTCAGTTTAGTCCAGAAGGAGCATTAGAAAGTACTGAAGCTATTTTAAAGCTGACTGGCTTAACTATGGATGATATAGACGTAGTGGAATGGAACGAAGCCTTTGCCATCATCGATGTGCTTTTTAATAAGGCGTATCCGAATCATATGGAAAAATATAATACGTTAGGCGGTGCGTTGGCGTATGGACATCCGTATGGTTGTTCTGGTGCTATTTTAGTACTTCATTGTATGGCAGCCCTAGAATCGTGTAATGGTAGATATGGTTTATGTGCCATTGCAGGCGCAGGCGGTACAGGTACAGCTTTGATTATGGAGCGTATGTAATATGACAATCATTGAACGCTTGCAACAACATAAAGACTTACAACCATATAAAATTGCTCTCATAGTTGATGAGGAACAGTATACATATGGTCAGCTATATGATGCTATTATCTCTATGGAGTTTAACAATACAAGTAGAATAATTAATTTAGATCAGTTTAATGATGGTCAGAAAAATAAGGTACTCTTAATTCAGAGTCTCTCTTTTGTAGAACAATTATTACAGTGGTTATGGGGGTTATATAAAGGGTATATCTCCATGGTGTGCCATAATGAAATGGATGTGGCTTATATCGATGAGCTAGCTCGGATTATAAGTGTTGAAGGCGTTCCTACATCTGCAGACTTTGGTGTCCTTACCTCTGGAACTACGGGGCGCCCCAAACCTTTGTGGCGCAGTGAGAGCTCGTGGCGAGAGTTCTTTGATATTCAAAACAATATCTTTTATATAAACAAAGATACAAAAATCTTCTTACATGGTAGCTTTAGCTTCACAGGTGTTAGTAATATGGTTGTCGCTGTGCTATGGTCTGGTGGAACCGTTATTACAACGAGTTCGTTGCGTCCAATTCGATGGATACAGCTTATTGATAAATATCATGTGGACCATATATATGCACTGCCAACAAAATTACGATTATTAGTACGTCATTGCAAAAGTAAACTAGACTGTATTAACTATATCATCGGAGGCTCTCAAGTACTGGATCGACAGTTGATGGAACAGTTAGAACTAATATGTCCGAATATGGAGTTTATTCTCTATTATGGTGCATCTGAACTTAACTATATAACATATTGTACAGGTAAAGAGTGGTTAGATAGAGAAGGTACTGTGGGAAGACCCTTTCCATCTGTCAAGATTGCAGAGCAGAACAGCGTTATTTATGTGACTACAAAGCATCATATTGAAGGCATTCCCGATACATATACTGTAAATGATTGTGGCTATATAGATAGCGATGGGTATCTCATGTTTAATGGGCGGCGAGGTGATGTGATCAATAAAGGGGGCTATAAAATTTCTATCCCCGAAATGGAATTATATTTACAATCCTTACAGGGCGTTTCTGAAGTGGCTGTTATTACAATTAATGATGAAATACGCGGGGAAGACTTTGTTGCCTATGTGGTATTAGAGGATAATGCTGAATTAAGTAAAATTATAGAATGCATTCATCATGAAAGACCTTCAGTGGAGTGGCCAAAAGCAATACTAGAAATTCCTATAATACCCCTTACGGAATGCTCAAAAGTTGATAAACGAAAACTAAAAGAATGGTATAATAAAGGGTAATCGTTTTTCTATTAAAAGGAGGCATCATGCAGATTAATAAGGCTGCGCTAGAGATTTTTGACTTTACGTCCTCTTTAGCCGTATATTCTGAACATGAACTAAAGGTTGGCGATCAAGCTATACAAGATTATATTGCTAATCATGTAGCTAAGGCGTTCAAAGACCCAGGTGCTAGAACAGGTACTTTACATGATGCAAGTCCATTTGGTAAACAGCTTGTGGAGTATAAAAAGGGAGACCTCAAGTTTATAGATTTATCTAAGAATTTAGGTGAAAGCTTATTTGCCTATATGAAACAAGCAACGGACTCCGTAGTAATCGATACGATTATTTGTGAAGCTGTTACAGATACGACTTATATTTGTATTCTTTTGTGCCAAGCTCATGATGCTTTCACCCATCAACTATTTAGTGAAGATGATGGTACATTAGCTACAGAACTTGTTTCTCATAAGGCAGTACTACCTATGCCATCTCAAAAATTACGTGCCTTTGCATCTATTAATTTACATGATTTTAGTGTTCGTATTTTTGAACCAAAAGGTGAGTTTGATGGTGAAGTATCCTACATCTTAGCGGATAAGGTATTACAATTAGGTACTAATCAATCCTCCCGAGATACAGTAAAAAAGGTGAAAGCCATTGTAGATAAGGTGGCTCAAGCGCATGAGTCTGATGGCATCATTGAATTGACGACTGCAAAGTCTATGATTGCTAAAAATGCTGAAGTATCAGATACAGTCGATCCTGTTCGTATAGTAGAAGAGGTATTCAAAGCGAATCCGATTCAACAAGAGGCGGCTAAGAAAGAATTAGCTGATGCAGATATGATGCGGCCTTTACCGGTGAACCGTGAGTTTGCTACAAAGGTTGGAGAACATCATAAGATTAAAACCGATACGGGCATTGAAATCTCTTTCCCTGTGGAATATATGAAAAATCGCGAGTTTATTGAAATCAAAACTAATGATGATGGAACGTTGCGCATTGAATTAAAGAATATCAATAAAATTATGAATAAATAAGAATGTTGAGTTAGATATAAATTTATGGCCATATATAATATATAGAAAAATATTATATATTGATTAGATTTATTTGTTACGCTAATATATAAGGTGGGATATAGTGAGTAAAGAAAAACATAAAAAGACTAACGCATTGCGTATCTTAGATACCCATAAGGTACCTTATAGCATTAGTGAGTATGAATGGTCTGAGGATCATGCCGCAGGACTTCATGTAGTAGAGGCACTAGGCCTCGAGGAAAAGGAAGTTTTTAAAACGCTAGTGGGTAAAGGTGATAAAACAGGTTACGTTGTATTCTGTATTCCAGTGGCCGCTGAACTAGATATGAAACAAGCTGCCCGAGTTAGTCATAATAAGTCTGTAGAGCTTGTTCCGGTTAAGGATTTGTTGGGAATTACAGGTTATTTGCGTGGTGGCTGTTCCCCTGTGGGCATGAAAAAAGCATTTCCTACGTACTTTGATGCTACTATGGAGTCTCTAGAGTTTGTATATGTTAGTGCAGGCCTACGTGGTATGCAAATGAAGGTAAATCCAAAAGATTTAGCATCTGTTGTAAATGCTGAATTTATTGAACTTACAATGGATCATTAAGAGGTGTGTATGGCTAAAAAGTTTTATGCAGTTCGCAATGGTCGTGTGCCAGGTGTCTATATGACTTGGGCTGACTGTGAGAAGCAGGTAAAGGGCTTTGGTAGTGCTATCTACAAGTCTTTCCCTACGGAAGCAGAAGCTCTTGCTTTTGTGGAGGACTCAGGCTTATCCTTAAGTGATTTTATGAGTGCTAATAAGAGCGAACCTAAATCTTCTCGAGACGTGAAGTCTAAATCAATAAGCTCTAGATCAGTAAGTTCTAGTTCTAGGACTCAAAGTAAAGTGACAGCAAGTGTTGTGAAACCAGATTTTACTAAGCCAAACCATGTGGTTGCTTATATTGACGGTAGTTATAATAAAGGGACAAACACCGTTGGAGCAGGTGGTGTTATCTTCTTGAATGGGAATAGGGAGACCTTTTCATTTCCATCTACTGATGAACGATATACATCATTTTGGAATGTAGCTGGCGAGTTATTAGCTGCTATGTATGTTATGAAATATGCTGTTGATCGCGGCGTTCCTGAATGTTCACTTTATTATGACTATATGGGCATTGAAATGTGGGCTACGAAGGGGTGGAAACGGAATAATGCGCTTACTCAACAGTACGCAGCATTTTATGACTCCATAAAAGACCGTGTGCGCGTATACTTTCACAAGGTAGCTGCTCATACGGGCGATACATATAATGAAATGGCCGATGCACTAGCTAAACAAGGTGCAGGTATTTAGAAATATAAGAAGGGAGGGTACTATGAATATATGTGTTACAGGTGGGGCCGGATTTATTGGCTCTCATCTTGTGGATCGATTAATTGAATTAGGGCACAATGTGCTTGTTATAGATAATTTGTCTACTGGTATGCGTTCTTTTGTACATGAAGCAGCTCAATTTATTGAGATGGATGTACGAGATCCTAAACTAGTATCTATTTTTGAAGAGTTTAAGCCCTCTATCGTATTTCACGAGGCAGCGCAAACTATGGTTCAATCCTCTATGGAGAACCCTAGTTATGACTGTGATGTGAATCTATTGGGTCTTATTAATGTTTTAGATGCATGTCGTCAGGTGAAAGTTGAACAATTCTTAATGCCTTCGTCCGCCGCTGTTTATGGGGATTTAGCAGTATTGCCGTTAACTGAGGAATTAAGTGGGATGCCGTCTTCCTTTTACGGACTAACAAAGCTTACTGCAGAAGGTTATTTACGTATTTATCGTGAAGCCTTTGGATTAAATACAGTGTGCTTTAGATATGCCAATGTATATGGACCACGTCAAGGTGATGGTGGTGAAGGTGGCGTTATCAGTGTCTTCAACCGTTTAATCGTTGAAGGCCAGCCTTTAACCGTATACGGTGATGGCGAGCAAACTAGAGACTTCATTTATGTAGATGATGTGGTAGATGCTAATATTAAGGCTATGGGGAATAGTCAATGTACAGGTATTTATAATGTATCTACCAATAAGGGAACATCTGTTAATGAGTTGATTACGCGATTCCGTGCTATTAGTGGTGCAGACTTTATGGTGCACTATGAGTCTGAGCGAGTAGGGGATATTAAGCATTCTCGTTTAAGTAATGCCAAGGCAGAACGCGATTTTGGCTTTGTTGCCACAACTACACTAGAGGACGGCTTACAAAAAACATTAGAATATTTTAAAGCTCATCATAAGTAAGGGATACAAGGTTTGGGGATATGAGTGATACACAATTTTGGGTAACTGTAGGTGTCTGGAATCTCATCGTATTTAGTATGTATGGATATGATAAATTATGTGCCATCAAGGGATATGGACGGATTTCAGAGTTTACTTTATTATTTTTAGCATTTTCCTTTGGTGGTGTAGGTGCTTTGTTAGGCATGGTTCTGTGGCGCCATAAGACGTTAAAGGTTAAATTTAAGCTGGCTATTCCTATTGCGTTGCTGTGGTCTGTCTATGCAGTAGGCTTCGGTTATGGTTTGTGGGTAAACTGATTGCATAAACTAATATTTTATTCATTCTTTTATGATATAATGGGTAAAATATTGTACATAAAATGTCAGTGAAGGAGATATTTGATGTTGCGATTACAATCGGGGTTCGAGTTAGATTACGCTAACATATATAATGAAAGTTGCATACAAGAGCGAGATGTAAATAATTTTGAACGAGCTATACAGAATGTGTGGCGTCATACAAATATTTTACGTTCTACCGGCTTTGAAGAAGGCCATGTTTCTAAAGATGGTTTACCTGAACCTGTATTGTTTTATCAGCTTCCATACATTTCGGAAGACGGTATTAATACACCAGATATGTTGAAACGTCTTTACGAATTGCGTGACTATGCTCGTCATAATATTGATACAGTTGTGTCTGTAGGCATTGGCGGCTCTTACTTAGGGAGCAAGGTTATTTTTGATGTTCAATGTGGTGCATTTTGGAATAATCTAAGTACAGAAGAACGCGATGGATATCCACGGATGTACTTTGCTGGGTTTAATGTAGATGGCGACTATTTAGCAGGTCTTATCCGTACCTTAGAGTATCAAGCTCAGAAAAAAGGTCCTGACTATAAGGCGATGCTCGTTATTACATCCAAGTCTGGTTCTACAATCGAACCAATGGCTAACTTCATGATTTTGGAGAAGGCTTTACAAGATCGCAACATTAACTATGAAGTAGTAGCTGTAACAGATGTATCTGATGATGAACATCCTACAATTTTAAGGGCTATGGCTCTAGAAAATAATTGGAAGACATATAGTATTCCATATGGCGTTGGTGGCCGTTTCTCTGTATTTACAGAAGTAGGCTTTGTGACGGCTGCACTTGTGGGCTTTGATATTGAAGGCTTCTTAGCTGGTGCAGCGTCTATGGACGTAGCATGTCAAGAAGAGGATATTTTCAAAAATCCTGCTTTATTAAGTGCTTTATTAAAATATATTGCATCTGAACGGTATGGTCGTATTATTGAGGTGTTTATGCCATATAGTGACGCGCTTCACTCTTTATCCGACTGGTATGTGCAGCTTTTATCTGAATCGCTTGGTAAGATGAGTAATACATGTTTGCCATATGGTCGTACTCCAGTAGCTGCAGTAGGCACTATGGATATGCACGCTCAAGTGCAGGAACATCAAGAGGGGCGCCTTAATAAAGTCGTTCAATTTATTAAGGTTAAAGACTGGAAACATAATCTCATCGTGCCAGATACATATAGTGAATATGAACGTTTACACTCTCTATCTGATGTAGGGATTTGTGATATTTTAAATATTGCCTTAGATGCCAATAGAGAGGCCTTATCTAGTGACAATCGCTTTAACATGACTATAACTGTTCCAACGCTTAATGCATTCCATTTAGGGGAAATTATGTTTATGCATTGTTGGGCGGTTTATTTCGAGTCTATTTTTGCTGGTGTTGATGCCTTTGACCAACCTGGTGTTGAAGTCTATAAACGTCTCATCGGGCCTAAATTAGCTCGTGCAAAGGATACACATAATTCATAAGGGGGAACTATGAATATTTTAGTAACAGGTGGGGCTGGCTATATTGGGAGTCATACTGTACGTGCCTTACAACAAGCAGGTTATACACCAATCATTGTAGATAATTTATCTCGCGGACATGTAGAATCTATTCCTGAAGGGGTTACATTCTACAATATGGATATTGCAGATCCTAAGTTAGTCGATATTATGAAAGACCATAATGTCACTGGTGTTATGCATTTTGCAGCCCACTCTCAAGTTGGAGAATCCATGGTAAATCCAGCTATTTATTATGAAAATAATGTGGTTGGTTCTTATCACCTTATTGAATCTGCTCGTGCTGCAGATGTGAAGCATTTCGTATTCTCTAGTACGGCTGCAGTATATGGTGAGCCTGAGGTGGTACCAATTCGAGAGGATGCTCAATTGCAACCAACGAATGTATATGGTCGCACTAAATTGATGATTGAAGAAATGCTATCTGATTACAGTTCTATTTATGGTTCTACATACGTAGCATTGCGCTACTTCAATGCGGCAGGTGCCGATCCATCTGGTACGATTGGGGAAGACCATCATCCAGAGACTCATTTGATTCCCCTTGTGCTCGATGCAGCTCGTGGTAAAAGAGAACATATAACTGTATTTGGTACTGACTATGATACAGCTGATGGTACATGTGTGCGCGACTATATTCATGTTAATGATTTAGCAGCTGCTCATGTATTAGCTATGGACTATTTACGTAAAGGAGGGGAATCCCAAGTATTTAATCTTGGTAGTGGTAATGGCTTCTCCGTAAAAGAAATCATCGAAACTGCAAAAGAGGTTACAGGCATCGATATTCCTGTTCAATATGGTGAACGTCGTGCTGGTGATCCAGGTACTTTAATTGCTTCTTCTGAAAAAATCAAAAATTTACTAGGTTGGGATCCTAAATTCAGCAATGTAGCTGATGTTATCAAAGATGCTTGGAAATGGCATACATCTCATCCAGATGGCTTTAACAGTAAATAAAATAAGAGCAAATCTTTTTGATTTGTCAATATAATGAATGACTCTATTAGTCACCTAGGTGACTGGTAGAGTCATTTTTTTGTAGGGATTTAGAAGGGGCTCCTAGAAATAGTTCGAAGGAGGTGAATTATGAACTTACAAGACTATATAGAACAGATCAAAGGCTGGATTGGTAGACAATGTTTTCTTGTACGACACTATCGAATTGCGATTTTTATATTCTTTATACTGGCTTTAGCAATGATAGTAGTTGGCATTTTTTACCCTCACGAAGAGGAACATATCAATATTAATTCAGCTCAATCAGAGGGGACTATTGATAATCAAAGGAAGGTAGATGACTCTATTGTTAAAGGACGCTTACTATATGAGGTGAGTAGTGTAGAACGGCATCATCCTTGGCGAGAGGTCTTTAAAGATATTTCTAGTACCGATTTATTAAGCCAAAGTGATGAGATGAAAGATATGGATAATGATTTAGATACTATTAGCGATGATGAAACATCACTTAGTGATAGCAAGAAAATAAGTAATAAAAGAACTTCACGGCAACATAGAAGTACTAAGAATCAAACTATAAAGACTGATAGAAAGAATAAAGATTGGAATAGCAATATGCCCCATGATGATACCAATAACTATAGTAATAAAAGTGTTCACTCAAGAACAGGTATTAATTCTAACGCGTTGGCTCTAGAACAACAGATTGAACTTGTAGGAATTATTGAAGGAAATCAAAAGATTGCTATTTTACGCAGAGGCTCAGAGGAGCAGATGGTTACAATTGGAAGTAGTTGGCAAGGGATATCAGTTTCTACTATTACTGAAAATAGTGTAGAAATTGTCGAAGGAGGTTCATCACGATGGCTAAAAATCGAGTGATCATAAAAATAGTTACACTAATAGCTATACTGACATATTTATTATTAGGAGGACCATTAGTTGTATTAGGAAATACTACAGAAGAAAATGTAACAAATAATATAAGAAATAATATAACTAATAGTGTAACCAATAGCGTTGAGAGTAATAAAGATAAAGAACCAATTACAATATCTGTACGGAACGGATCATTAAGAGAGACTATATTAGGCATTTGTCGAAGTTATGGTATATCAGTTATCGGTGTAGAGTCATTAAAAGGAAATATTACGGCAACCGTAAAAGGGGAGTCTCCAGAAGAGGTTATTAAAGAGCTAGGAAGGATATATCATTTTTCTGTATCAAAGCAACATAATACATTACTTATTGAATCTGAAGAAGCAACACTGGAGAACAGAGAACTCTATGTACTGTCCCCAGAACACTTACCAGCAGAATCTTTGAAAGCTGTAATGGGCACCGTAGTAAAGAATGATAAAATGGCCGTACTTTCAGAACAAAATGAGATTATTATGCATTTAACGAGCGGAGAAAAAAGGCGGATAGAAACCTTAGTCCGTGCTATCGATAAGGAGCCTAAACAAGTACAATTAGAAGCTACGATTATTGCTATGGAGCGATCCTATGCAAAAGAACAAGGTTTTCGTTGGTCTTGGCTCAGTTTGACTGGTCATGGTGAAGATAAGACTAATTCGTATGGGGCTGTTACCTTTGGTAAAACATCAAGTGGAGAAGCTTATAAGTTTTTTGTGAAACCAGAACTAAGTCTTATGGAAAGTTCTGGAAAAGCTGTTCTAATAGCTAAACCATCTATTATGGCCCTCAATGGTCAGACTGCACACATATTAATAGGTGAACGTATCCCTGTTATAGAAGAGTCAGAGGTGAATGGAGAGCGCAAGCGATCTACTCGTTATGAAGAGGTGGGGATTAAGTTAAACTATACTCCTATTATTACTGCAGATGGCGGTGTAGACGCAAAAATACATGCCGAGGTAAGTACACCGATTATGGTTTCGGAAATGAAAGCTTACAAAATTAGTACAAGGCAAGCTCATACTAGAGTACGTTTACAACAAGGGGAAGTCCTTGTTATAGGTGGGCTCATGGATAATCGAGATCAGCACCAAATACAAAAGGTTCCTATATTAGGAGACATCCCTTTGTTAGGTAAATTATTTCGCCATAGCAGAAAAATAAAAGATTCTATAGAGATGTTGGTGTTAGTACGGGCAACTGTGGTATAATAAAGGGTAAATGATTAGGAGGTTGTGAATGGAACGCATTCGAATGATAGGCCTTGGAAAATCATTTGGGGTGCGCCAAGTATTTTCCAATGTGTCCTTTGAAATAAAAGAGGGGGATAGACTCGCTTTAGTTGGGCCTAATGGGGCCGGTAAATCTACCTTGTTGAAATGTATATTAGGTTATGAGGAGCTTGATGAAGGTAATGTAGTTAAGTCTCCTGTGGCAAGCATTGGCTACTTACAACAAGATGTAAATCTTGGTGATGATAGCTTGGCTACTGAAATCGAAAAGGCTTGGGCTGATGTACATGCATTGGAAGAACAACTTAAAGAACTTACGAGCCGATTAGAAACTGAAGAGGCTAGTGAAGCTGATTTACAACGCTTAGATTATTTACAAAATCGTCTAGAATGGCTTGGTGGGTATGACTATGAGCAAAAGACAAAGCGCATTGTTTATGGTTTAGGTTTTACTGATGAAGACCTAGACAAACCAGCTAATGCTTTTTCTGGTGGTCAAAAGACGCGTATTAACTTAGCAAAGGCCTTGGTTCGTCGTCCAGATTTTCTGTTTTTAGACGAACCGACAAACCATTTAGATATGGATATGCTCGAGTGGCTTGAAGGATACTTATCCGCCTATCCTGGTGGCATTCTCATCGTCAGCCATGACCGCTATTTCTTAGACCGTATCGTCACTGGCGTTGTGGAGCTAGATAATCATAAGACTACAACGTATCGTGGCAACTATAGTCGTTATATTCAACAACGTGATGAACGGTTGAAGGCTGATATGGTGGCTTATGAGAAGCAACAAGAGTACATCAAGAAAACAGAGGCTTATATAGATAAATACCGTGCAGGTATCAAGTCTAAAATGGCGCGTGGTCGACAGTCACAACTTAATCGATTAGAGCGTCTTGAGGCACCTGTTACTTCGCATCATTTACAATTTTCCTTCCCTCCAGCAGCTATGAGTGCTGATAAGGTTCTAGTCTTAGATCACTTATCTGTTGGGTATGGTGAAAGTCGCATCATTGATGATATATCTCTCGTTGTTCGTCGCGGTGAGTCTGTGGCTCTTATCGGTCCTAATGGAGCAGGTAAATCGACTCTAGTAAAAACTATTGTAGGCGAACTATTCCCTGAATCTGGTCATGTAGATATTGGCAATCGCGTACAAGTGGGTTACTTCTCACAAGAGCACGAAGAGTTACATGATTCTTGGCAGGTAGTAGACGAGATTATGAATCACTTTAATTACAGTGAAGATAAGGCTCGTAATGTACTTGGTGCATTTCTCTTTAAAGGGGATGATGTGTTTAAACTGGTTGGTGATTTATCCGGTGGTGAAAGAGCGCGTTTGGCATTACTGAAATTATTCCTTCAAGGTGATAATTTCCTTATTTTAGACGAACCGACAAACCATTTAGATATTCCTACGCGAGAAATTGTGGAAGAAGCACTGCAACAATTTGAAGGAACCTGTTTCATTATTTCTCACGATAGATATTTCTTGGATCAAGTTTCTACAAAAACAGTAGTTCTAGATGATGGAAAAATCACTGAGTATCTCGGTAATTACTCATACTACAAGGAAAAGCTAAAGGAGCAAGCAGATTTATTGGCGATAGCTAATGAGCAAAACTTAGAAGCTGATAAGGTTCAGAGCAAATGTGATTCAGCTGACGAGCCAGCACTTTCAGCATTAGAATCTACAGAGGAAAATCAGAAGAAACCGAATGCCTATATGGTGGAAAAACAATTAGCAGAGGTAGAATCTGAAATCGCTCGCCTTGAGGCAACAATGAAGATGTACGAGGTGCAATTAGCGAATCCTGTAGTGCAACAAGATTTAGATGAAATGTCCAAAATCTCTATGCAAATTGAGGAAACTCAAAGTGAGTTAGATTCATTGTATGAGAAGTGGGAAAGATTATCTGAATAGCTTATTTAATGTATATATTATTGGGGAATTAAAATCATTATCTTTTAATTGACAAAGTATTTTAGATTCTCATAATATAGGAATAGATTTAAAGTTTTATGTTTTTAAGGAAGGGTGTAACATGAATAAATCCATGTTGAAAAAAGCAGCCATTTTTGGTCTTGCTGGTGTAATGGCAGTTGCTGCTGGTTGTGGTAGCAATAAAGATGCAGGAAATGCAAATAGCAATGAAGCTAAAATTGCATTATTGACAACAACAACTGGTGGTGCCGCAGCATATGGTGAATCCATTAAAGCTGGTGCAGAATTGGCTGTAAGCGAAATCAACGCTGATGCAAACGCTGTAAAAATTAATTTGTTAGTAGAAGATACTAAAGGTGATAAAAACGAAGCTATCAATGCGATGAACAAAGTAATTGCAAAAGATAAAGTTGTAGCAGTTATCGGTCCTATGCTATCTGGTGAAATGATGGCAGCTGGTCCTGTAGCAAATAAAAGCAAAGTAGTAGCGCTTGGTACATCTACAACTGCTGAAGGTATTACAGATATTGGGGATTATATCTTCCGTAATGCTGTACCAGAATCCTTGGCTGTAGACACAGCTATTAAAGAAGCTCATAAAACATTGGGCTTTAAAACAGCAGCTATTATGTATTCTAACAACAATGACCAAATGGTATCTGTAAACAATACAGCTCGTAAAGCATTGGAATCTGTAGGCGTACAAATCGTTGATACTGAAACATTTGCAGATAAAGATACTGACTTCTCTGCTCAATTGACTAAGATTCAACAAGCTAAACCAGATGTAATTATCGTTGCATCCCTTTACCAAGAAGGTGCCCTTATCATGAAAAAAATGCGTGAAATGGGTATGAATCAACCTGTAGTTGGCTCCAACGGCTTCAACAGCCCACAATTCATTAAAATTGCTGGCGATGCGGCTAACGGCGTTATCGTTGGTACACCTTGGTTCCCTAATAAAGAAGACCAAAAGGTTAAAGACTTCCGTAAAGCTTATGTAGCTAAATATGGTAAAGAACCTGACCAATTCGCAGCACAAGCATACGATGCCGTATATCTTTATGAAGCAGCGTTGAAAAAAGCAGGTTCCACAACTGATCGTGAAAAATTCCGTGAAGCATTGAAAAACATTGCTGACTTTGTTGGTGTAACTGGTCAATTCAAGTTCAACGAAAAACGCGATCCTTCCATGGAAGTTCAAGTATTACAAATTAAAAACGGTCAATTTGACGCATTAACAAAATAAGTTGAGGTAGTATAGTGTTTTTACAACAATTAGTTAACGGGTTAACCCTCGGTAGCTTATATGCTGTACTCGCTATTGGCTTAACACTTGTGTTCGGTGTTTTGAATATTATCAACATGGCTCACGGAGGCATCTTCATGATAGGTGCCTTCGTTGGTCTTTTTATGGTAACAATTTTTAACGTTAACATTTTTGTAGCCCTTATCGTAGCTATGGCAGTAGGTGCTATCCTTGGTTATCTTCTAGAATTTGTGGCCCTTCGTCCACTACGCAAGAAAAAGGTGTCTCACTTGGCACCACTTATTAGTACCATTGGTGTTTCCATCTTTATTGAAAGCTTGGCATTATTGCTTTGGGGTCCTCAAACAAGATCTTTCCCACCAGATTATATTGGTGGTCTTATCGACTTTGGAGCTTTTAAAATTTCCATGGTACAAATCATTGGCTTAGGTGTTTCTATCGTTTTAATGCTCATTTTAAATATAGTTATTAAGAAAACTAAAATTGGTAAGGCTATTCGCGCCGTATCAATGAGTACTGAAACGGCTGCACTTCTAGGTATTAACCCTACGATGATTATTTCTGTTACAGTAATGATTGCCTCTGCACTAGGTGCAGCTGCAGGTGTATTAGTAGGCTTATCCTTCAATGCTATTGAACCTACTATGGGCGTTATCATCGGATTTAAAGGTCTTGCCGTACTTATCTTAGGTGGTCTTGGTAATATTACAGGTGCCATGGTTGGTGGTTTTATTCTTGGTGTAGCAGAGGTATTCTCTGTTGCCTATGGTGCTTCTACATTCCGTGATGCCGTAGCATTTGGTCTCATTATCCTATTATTGTTCTGGCGCCCACAAGGCTTGTTTGGTTCTAAAGATAAAGGGGGGAGACCGTGATGGATTTATTAAACCCGTATTATCTACAGATCGTGATGTTCTTCATCATCAATGCCATCATGGGTATTTCTATTTACTTTACACTTGCCAGTGGTCAGCTCTCTCTTGGGGCAGCAGGCTTTATGAGTGTAGGTGCTTATGTAGGCGCTATGCTTTCTTTGAAAGCTGAATTGCCTATCGTTGTTGGCATTTTAGTAGGTGGCTTAGTTGCAAGTCTTGTAGCAGTTATCATTGGCTTGCCAACAACAAGACTTAAAGGCTTGTACCTAGCTATTTCAACCCTTGGTTTTGGTGAAGTAGTACGCGTTATTTTCTTGAATTTAGATGTTACAAATGGTGCCTTAGGTTTATCTGGCATCCCTTCTATTCCTCAAGAATTGACAAACTATGCCTATGAATTTGATATGGATGGCCTAATGGGCCTTGATGCTGTGACATGGGGGAATTTGATAGCTATCATTATTTTGTTGGCTATTTTAGTTTTGATTATTGCTTTCTGTGTACGCATTAATAATAGTCGTGTTGGTCGAGCTTTTGCGGCAATCAAAGCTGATGATCATGCGGCAGAACTAATGGGGATTAACGTTGTATACTACAAAATGATGGCCTTTATTATTGGTGCATTTATTGCTGGTATCGGTGGTGGTTTGTATGCTCACATTACAAACTTTATTAATCCTACAGATTTCAGCTACCATAAAGTAGTACAAATCTTGTTATTCCCTGTATTTGGTGGCTCTAATGTAGTGTGGGGTTCCGTACTTGGCTCCTTTATTCTTACATTATTGCCAGAAGTATTGCGTTTCTTGTCCGATTATCGAGATATCATTTATGGTGCTTTACTTGTTATCTTGATGGCTGTTCGTCCAGATGGTATTTTAACAGAATCTATGGTGGACAAAATTAGCCGTAAGTTAGGCTTTAAAAAAGCTCCTTATATTCCAGAATCACAAGTATTAACAGAACGCTTTGAAGCATACAAACGCAAACAACAAGAAGAAAAACAAGGATAGGAGGGAACTGAATGCTATTAGAATTAAATGAAGTAAGTAAAAGCTTTGGTGGCGTTGCAGCTCTCACTGGTGTATCCTTTGGTGTTAAACAAGGTGAAGTATTTGGTGTTATCGGTCCAAATGGTGCCGGCAAGACTACACTTTTTAACTTGATTACTGGTGTATTTCCAGCAAGCTCTGGTGAAATCGTTTTTGACGGCATGTCTGTAGTAGGTATTAAGCCGCATAGAACTGTTGAAATGGGGATTGCTCGTACGTTCCAAAATATTCGTCTTTTTGGTAATATGACAGCTCTTGAAACTGTATTAACTGGTATGCATTGTCGTACTGGGTCTGGTTTCTTGTCTAGCTTCTTGAAAACAAAACGTCAACGCATCGAAGAAGAGCGTTGTCGTGGCATTGCTTACGAGTTCTTAAAGCTTGTAGGTCTAGAAGAAGATGCTGAAGAAGTTGCTACATCACTGCCATATGGTAAGCAACGTCGCCTTGAAATTGCTCGTGCTTTAGCAACACATCCACAATTGATCTTGCTCGATGAACCTGCGGCGGGTATGAATGATAGTGAAACTGAAGTTCTTCGCCAACTAATCGGTAAGATTCGTGACTTAGGTATTACTGTTGTAGTTATTGAACATGCCATGGAATTAATGATGAATATCTGTGATCGTATGGTAGTTCTTAATTTTGGTAAGAAAATTGCTGAAGGTACACCTCAAGAAATTCAAAATAACGAGGCTGTAATTGAAGCATACTTAGGTAAAGAGGAGGTGTAATATGTTAAAACTAGAAAATATTGTGGCTGGTTATGGACATATTACAGCCTTAAAAGACGTGAGTTTAGAAGTGCCACAAGGTTCTGTTGTATCTCTTATTGGTGCCAATGGTGCTGGTAAAACTACAACCATGAAAACAATTATGGGCCTTGTAAAACCAACTTCTGGTCGAGTGATCTTTGAAGGTCAGGATATTACTGGTCGTCAAACCCATCAGATTGTACATGGTGGTATTTCCTTAGTGCCTGAAGGGCGTCAAATTTTACAAGATATGAGCGTTTATGAAAACTTAGAAATGGGCGCTTATATTCGTAAAGATAAGGAAATCGAAGAGGATATCAAAAAGGTATTTAAACGATTCCCAATTCTTGACGAGCGTAGCTACCAATTAGGTGGTACGTTATCTGGTGGCCAACAACAAATGCTTGCCATTGGTCGTGCACTTATGGCTCGTCCAAAATTGTTATTATTAGACGAACCATCTATGGGCCTTGCTCCATTGGTAGTTAATGAAATTTTTGAAACTATCAAAGAAATCAGTGCTGAAGGTACAACAGTTCTCTTAGTAGAACAAAATGTGCGTCAAGCATTAAAAATTGCTGATTACGCTTATGTATTAGAAACAGGTAAAATGGTCTTGTCTGGTCCAGCTGATGAAGTGCGCCATAACCCACGTGTTATGGAAGCTTACTTAGGTGGTCGGGTTGAGTAAATTATAGTAAATAATGACCATATTTATCTAAAATTTTAAATAAGGTGTATATACTAATTTTTTAGTATATACACCTTATTTTTTTTTGTTTATCAATAAAAGTGATGAGTGAGCGGTGAAAACGTGAGCCAATAGTGAAATGACTTTACATATATTTAATTATTTTACTAAATTTTAATAAAAAACGGAGTGAATTATCTATGAAATGTGTAAAAAATCACTCATGAAAATGCCGTGAAAACACTGTGTTTACTACATTTATTGTTGAAGGTTTAATGAAGTTCACTCAGAATATCTTAGGTTTATAGAAGTATATTTAAAAAAATGATAAAATAGCTTAACCGATTTTTTAGTATTAACAATACTAATAATCATGTGATGTATTGAACATGTTGAATGTAAAACAAAGAGGTAAAGTATGAATAAAAAACAGTATGTGATGATGGCTGCATTCTTATGTGCAACGACAACCACTATGGCAGCACCAGTAAGTGTAACTACTGAAGAGGGCTATAATACTAAAACTGTACAATTGGAAGGTCATGCACCTTTGGAAACTAGTGCGTCTGTAATTAGCTCTGACAAAGAATATCGCCTACGCCAAGGGGATGAATTAACGATTCAAGTCGTACAACAAGCCGATCTTGGTACTCGTAATGGTAATGACATTATGTATTCAGTTCGTCCAGATGGTTATGTATCTTTCCCTATGGTAGGTGCCGTAAAAGCAGACGGTTTAACTGTTGATGAGTTTACTGCTGAATTGCAACAAGGGTTATCTCGATACATTATTAATCCAGATATTACTGTAAATGTTACAAAACTTGGTGGTGTACGAGTATATGTATTTGGTGAAATTAATCGACCAGGTGCTTATACGCTAACGAAGTCTAGCACAGTAATTGATGCGATTGGCGCAGCAGGTAGCTTTAACTGGGATACAGCGAAGAAGAAAATTTATTTAATTCATCAAGATAACCCAGAAAAACCAATCCCAATTAATCTAAATCGTATCTTACAAACTGGGGATATGACTGAAAATTATATTATGAGAGAGGGCGATGTTCTTTACTTAACTAAAAACAGCCGTATTAACTTTGCTCGTGATATTGCACCAATCTTAACTGGCGCTTATATGGTATCACGCATAGGTAAGGATTAAGGATAAGAATTATCTGTCATATAAGGGGGCGTTCTTTTGCGTTCATATTTATTACCAGCCATATTGTTTATTGCCGACATTGCAACTATTGTTATTGTTGCTTTTGTCAGTCTATTTATTCGATTTGATGGCTACATAGAACCTCAATATATTAACCAAATGGTAGATGCCTTGCCCATCCTACTTGTTTCCTATATGTTGATGTTCTTGCTTATGCATTTGTACACGCGTATTTGGCGTTATGCAGGGATGCGAGAGGTATTGGCAGTATTTGTCGCTACGACAGTAGGTACAGCAATCTTTTACTCCTCTATGTTTGTGTTCGGTAAATCTTTACCAAGATCAATCTATTTTATTACCTGGTTCCTTACAACTGGTGCAGTAGGTATGGGGCGGATGTTGCTACATTATGTGGCGCTTCATTATAGCAGTGGGGATGATGGTGAAAGTGGTCAAGTGAATACGTTGATCATTGGTGCTGGCGATGCAGGGGCGACTATTGCTCGTGAAATAGAGAGATATCATAAGCGATCCCGCCGAATCATTGGCTTTGTTGATGACGATATGTTCAAACATAACCGTCTTATGAATGGCTTTAGAATTTTAGGTAATCGTGAAGATATTCCTATGTTGGCAGCTAAATATAAGATTGAAGAAATCATCATTGCCATGCCGTCGGTTAAGCGCGATGTTATCCGCGAGATTATGGAAATTTGTTCTCCTCTTACATGTAAGATTAATACCTTGCCAGGGGTGTACCAGTTGCTCGATGACGAAGTCCTTGTATCTCATCTACATCCTGTTTCCATTGAAGACTTATTAGAACGTGATGAAATTCACCTCGATACTTCTAAGGTAGAACCATATCTTAAGGATAAAGTAGTTCTTGTTACAGGCGCTGGTGGCTCTATCGGCTCTGAAATTTGTCGCCAAGTACTACGTGTAAAACCTAAAAAATTATTATTACTTGGCCATGGTGAAAACAGTATTTATATTATTCACCAAGAATTGCGCAGTGTTGTACCAGAAGGCACTTTGGTACCTATCATTGCAGATATTCGAGATAAGAATCAATTAGAGCAAATCTTTAAAGCTTATAATCCTGAGGTAGTATTCCATGCTGCAGCTCATAAACATGTACCGCTTATGGAAATTCAGCCGATAGCAGCTGTGCTTAATAACATTTACGGTACCCGAAATGTAGCGGATGTGGCTGGTGCTTATGGGGTTGAACGATTTGTTATGATTTCTACGGATAAAGCTGTTAACCCTACTAGCGTTATGGGGGCCACTAAACGGGTGGCAGAGAAGGTTGTACTAGGTATGAATCATAAATATGATACCAAGTTTATTACTGTTCGTTTTGGTAATGTACTTGGTAGCCGTGGTTCTGTTATTCCCTTATTCCGTAAACAAATTGAAGCAGGCGGTCCTGTAACTGTTACAGATCCAGAAATGACTCGTTATTTCATGACTATTCCAGAAGCAAGCCAACTAGTGCTACAAGCTGGTGCCATGGGTAAGGGCGGCGAAGTATTCCTTTTAGATATGGGCGAACCAGTTAAGATTGTAGATTTAGCTAAAAATATGATTCGTCTTTCTGGTTTTGAACCAAATAAGGATATTCGTATTGAATTTACAGGTTTGCGCCCAGGGGAAAAACTATACGAAGAGTTATTAACTGCTGAAGAAGGTACGAATACAACTACGCATAAGAAAATCTTTGAAGCTGCGTTAGAAGATGTTGACCAAGAATGGCTAGGCCGTGAAATCGAACGCTTTGAAACATGTAAAACTGATATGGATGTAATCAATGTGTTACAGGATATCGTTCCTACATACCATCCAAATCATAATATCTAAATTGTCACTATATTAGTTATTGATTCACGTATATTTCTACATCGTTATATAGCTATTTTATATTTATTTATACTGTGCTTTGCTTCAGAGAGATAGACACAGTTCATAATCCTTAGAGGGAGAGACCCTGTTGTTTGTATACTTTCACAGAAAGGGGTATATGGGTGGAACAAATTATTGATTTAAAAGAGGTAGGTAAAGTCCTCGTTAAAAAGCGCCGTAAAATTATTAATGTTACGGTAGCCTGCATGGTACTAGGTGGTGCCTATGGTTTTCTAGCGCCATCTACATATCAATCTACATCTATGTTGCGCATTAAGCAGGCTCAAGGTTTGAGCAATTCTGTATTATCAAGCTCCAATGGCTATTCTGACGCTATGTCTCGTCAATTGATGAACACAGATGCAGAAATTTTAAAAAGCCGTAATGTAGTAGAACCAGTTATTGCTGCTATTGAAGATCCTGAAGGTACAGGAAAAGCGCCGACATACGAAGAGTTTGTTAAAACGCGCATTGAAACAAAACCATACAAGGAAACTGAGTTGTTACAAGTGAGCGTAACAGGTAAAAGTCCTGAACAAGCTCAAGAAGCTAACAAATTGCTAATTGATAACTTCTTGAAGCGCCTTGCTGAAATTTCTCATGTTGAACAACGTGCTACTCGTGAATTTTTACAAAAACGTGTTGTAACTGCTAAAACTGAATTGGAACAAGCAGAAAAGAAATTACAACAATTCCAAGTTGATAACAAAGTTTACTCCACAGCCGATCAAATGAAAGGCTTAACAGATAAGATTACACTTATCGACCGTGAAAAAGCGCAAAATCAACTTGATTTAGAAACGGCACAAGCTGCACTAGGCAGTATCAATGAACAATTGGGTTCTGCTGGTAAAAGTATTGCTGATAGTGCTACAGTTCAAGCTTACAAAGGTCAATTAGCGGATCTTGAATCCCGTAAGGCTTCTTATGTTGGTAAATATACTGATGAACATCCTGCTATGAAAGAAATTAACCAACAAATTGAAGAAGCTAAGAGTGGTCTAAATGCTGAAATTAATGCTATTGCGTCTCAACAAGCACCTTCTAGTAACTCTGCACAACAAGGTTTGTTAGCTGATAAATTTAGAAATGAAGCCGCTCTTGCAGTAGCTCAAGGTAAACAATCTACATTAGCTGAACTTGATAAAGCAAACGAAGAAGCTATGAAAGGCTTGCCTGAAAAAGAACGTGGCTATATCCAAGCAAAACGTGATGTAGATGTGGCACAAGATATCTACCAAATGTTATCCACTCGCTTAGAAGAAGCAAAGGTAGCAGAGGTGATGGTGCCAAATGAAGTTCAAATCGTAGATGCTCCTACATTGCCAGAAAAGGCAATTGCTCCGCGTAAGGTTCTCATTCTATTAGGCTCTGCAATTTTAGGTCTCATCCTTGGTTGCCTCTACACATTGGGTCAATTCTTCTGCAATCGCAAAGTTCAATCTGTACAAGAAATCAATGATGTTCTTGGCATTGAAAACTTAGGTGTGATTCCAAATCATGAAGAGAAAGAATACGAAGAACCTAGTAATCGTATCGTAGCATTGTTGCGCAAAGTGAGAGGTTAATATGATCAGACTAATTTCTAATGAACGTGGTGATACAGCACTCGTAGAAGCATATCGTACATTGCGTAGCAATTTACAATATGTATGTAATCAACAAAAAGGTAAGCTTATCTGTATTACAGCCGCTACTAGCGGTGAAGGCACTTCTGAAGTAGCCGCTAACACTGCATTAGCTTTATCTAAAAATAATAATAAAGTATTACTGATTGACGGTAATTTACGCAATCCAGTACAACACTTAGCCTTTAATGTGCAAAATAAAGGCCTTACTAATGCAGTAATGATGGATGAAGACTTGACGATTCATCGTAATGTACAACCTCATTTAGATGTATTGACAGCAGGAGAAGTGGTTCAGCATCCTTCTGAAGTAGTAGACTCTAGTAAATTGCCAACAATTTTAGATTATGTACGCGATGAATATGATGTGGTTATCATCGATACGCCACCAGTATTATCCGTTACTGATGCTATTGTATTAGCTGAAAAATCCGATGGTGTTATGCTCGTTGTTAGAAACGAAGTAGCAAGCCCAAAAGATTTGATAGAAGCAAAAAAACGCCTTACTCAAGTAGGTATTCCTCTATTAGGCTCCATCGTAATTGATGCTTAATAATCTTACTTAATTCGTAATCTAATCGATTCATCAAGCGTATCAATATGGTACAGAAAGCATTGAGGTGATGTATATGAAAATTAATTTTTCTCCTCCAGATATTACCGACTTAGAAATCAACGAAGTCATTGAAGCCTTAAAAAGTGGGTGGATTACAACTGGTCCTCGTACTAAAGAGCTAGAGAAAAAGATTGCCGAACAGTTAGGCACACCTAAATCTGTTTGCTTGAATTCTGCGACTGCAGCGCTTGAAATGTCTCTTCGTGTATTAGGTATTGGCCCTGGTGATGAAGTGATTACAAGTGCTTATTCTTATACAGCTAGTGCGAGTCCTGTAGTTCATGTAGGTGCTACCTTAGTGCTTGTAGATACACAAAAGGACTCTTATGAAATGGATTACGATGCAGTAGCTCGTGCCATCACTCCAAAGACAAAGGCTATTATTCCAGTAGATATTGCTGGTGTACCTTGTGACTATGAGCGCTTGCGCTCCATTGTAGAGGACAAGAAATCTCTCTTTACTCCAGCCAATGACATTCAAAAAGCATTAGGTCATATTCCTATCGTAGCAGACTGTGCTCATTCCTTTGGTGCAACCTACAAAGGTGTGCATACAGGTAATGTAGCGGACTTCAGTAGTTTCTCTTTCCATGCAGTAAAAAACTTTACTACTGCCGAAGGTGGCTGCGCTACATGGCGCCATATTGAGGGCTACGATGATGAAACTATTTATAAGCAATTCCAATTGTTGTCTTTGCATGGTCAAGATAAGGATGCTCTTGCTAAAACTAAGGCTGGCGCATGGGAATACGATATTAAAGGCACATATTACAAATGTAATATGACGGATATTATGGCTGCTATTGGTTTAGCGCAATTTGAAAGATATCCAAAACTGTTAGCACGTCGTAAGGAAATTATCGAAGCTTATGATGCAGGTTTAAAAGATCTACCTGTTACAGTATTAAGTCACTATACTGATGAACATCAAAGTAGTGGTCACTTGTACTTAGTTCGCTTAGATGGACGTGACGCAGAATACCGTAACAAGGTAATTGAAGCTATGGCTGAAGCTGGAATTGCAACAAATGTACATTATAAACCAATTCCTATGCATACGGCTTACAAGAATTTAGGCTTTACTATTGATGATTATCCAAATGCTTATGATCAGTTTAAGAATGAGATTACATTGCCACTTCACACGTTGTTAACAGATGAAGAAGTGCAATATATCATTGAAACATTTAAAAGGATTATTACCGAATGCTAGTAAAAAACTTTCACGATCTACCTCAAGAGTTACAGTGTGAAGAGGTGCGTCCGTACTTTGAAATATTAAATCAAAGACGAACAAGTCTTTTATGTAAAAGCATTTTTGACCGTGTTATGGCGGCCGGCATGCTCATTACATTGAGTCCTGTATTTCTTGTATTAGCCATTATGATCAAACGAGATAGTGAAGGTGAGGTTTTCTTCCGCCAAACTCGGGTGACACAATATGGTCGCACCTTTGGTATCTATAAATTCCGTACTATGGTAAAAAATGCGGAATCCCTTGGTGCTCAAGTAACGTCACAAAATGATATGAGGGTTACTAAGGTGGGCAATATGCTGCGCAGTTGTCGTCTTGATGAACTGCCTCAGCTTATCAACATTCTCTTAGGCGATATGAGCTTTGTCGGCACAAGACCTGAGGTACCGCGATATGTTGCAGCCTATACGAATGAGATGAAAGCTACGCTGTTGTTACCTGCTGGTGTAACGAGTGTAGCCAGCATTGCCTATAAAGATGAAGATCAGCTTTTACAAAATGCTCAAAATGTAGATGAAGTTTACATCAATGAGGTGTTACCAGGCAAGATGGCTTGGAATTTGAAGAGTATTAAGGAATTTTCTTTTTTACAAGATATAAAAACGATGATAGATACAGTGCTAGCTGTATTACATTAAGAGAGGTCCCTATGAGTACATCTATGACAAAGGAAATACAAGAGAAAGAGCTAACTATGTTGCTGTACTTTAAAGAGTTCTGCGACAAACATAATTTGCGCTTTTATCTTTGCGGCGGTGGTCTCATTGGGGCTATACGTCATAATGGTTTTATCCCTTGGGATGATGACTTAGATCTCTTTATGCCTCGTCCTGACTATGAAAAATTAGCAGAGTTGTGGCCTAAATATGCTGATACAGAACGTTATACGTATTGTCGTACGGATCGTCATCATATTTATCACGATGCAGGCGCTTCTATTCGAGATAACAACACGACTTTTATTAATCGTCACAGTATGCACGAAGATATTTGTCATGGTTTAGCTTTGGAGATTATGCCAATTGACGGCTGTGCACCTGGCAAAATCAGCCGTGCTTTGCAGTTGATATGGGCTATGACATTTGCACTCTTTAACGCTCAACGATTACCGGATAATAAGGGGCCTATCTATCGTGCCTTAGCAGGATGTATCTATAAAGTCTTTTCTAGTCAGTCCGTGCGCTATCATATTTGGCGTTTTGCAGAAAAGCAGATGACTAAATATGATTTCAATACAAGCAAGGCGTGTACTGAGTTAATCGGTAGTTTAAAGGGCATGAAGTTAAGACATCCGCAAGAGGATTTTGCTTCTGTCGTTTATAAAGACTTTGAAGGACATCAAATACCTGTTATGAAAGGGTATGAGAGATATTTACGTCTCATTTGGGGCGATTATATGCAATTACCACCTGTGGAGCAACGTGTAGCAAAACATGACGCCGCATTTGCTGATTTGCATACGCCTTACAAAGAATATAGAGGCATTTATTATGCCCAAAATAAAGCTCAACCATAAGGAGGGCCTATGAAACGAATAGCAGTAATCTTTGCGGGTGGCGTAGGCGCTCGTATGAAGAACAGCAAGACGCCGAAACAATTTTTAGAATGGAACGGTAGACCTATTTTAATTCAAACCTTGGATGTTTTTGAACAAACAGAGGCTATTGATGGTATTGTTCTAGCCTGCAAAGCAGAATGGATTGATCATACAAAGCAACTAATTGAAAAGGCAAAATTACAAAAGGTTTTGTCCATTGTACCCGGCGGTGAAAGTGCTCTCGGATCCCAATATAATGGGCTAGTTGAGACTAAGCGTTTGTTCCCCGATGAAGATGTGACTGTGTTGATTCATGATGGTGTTCGTCCACTTGTTGATAGTGCTACTATTGAACGAAACATTGAATCTGTTGAATCTAAGGGTTCTGCTATTACTGTTACTCCGGCTATCGAAACGATTATGGTTACTCAAGATGGTTCCATCAATGGAATTTTAAATCGCAATGAATGTCTTATGGCTAAGGCTCCACAGAGCTTTAGATTAGATGATATTTTATCTGTTCATGATCGAGCAAAAGACGATGGAATACATGATTTCATTGATTCTGCATCGATGATGATGCATTATGGTTACACCTTATACCCTGTACTAGGGGAAACTGAAAACATAAAAATTACAACACCATCCGATTATTATATGTTTACGGGTATTATTAAAAACCGTGAATTAGGAGGATTAGAAGATGAGTAATTCCGTTATCCAACGTGAGTTAACGGCTTTAGTACATGAAGAAAAGTACTTTGATTTCCTCCGTCATCAACGCGTTCTTGTAACGGGTGCAACCGGGCTTATTGGCTCTATGTTTATTAAACTACTCATACTTGCTAATGAAGCTTATGGCTTGGATTTAAAAGTGCTTGGTCATGTGCGAAGCCATGATAAAGCACAAACTATTTTTGGTGAGTATTCAGATAATGAATCATTTACTATTATTGATGGCTCATTAGAATCTATCGATACGCCATGTGACTATATCCTGCATGGTGCGGCACCAACACAATCTAAATTTTTTGTAGAACATCCTGTAGAGACAATTCGTACCTCTATTCATGGTACAGAGGCTATGCTTGAGCTGAGTCGTCATAAAAAGGTAAAAAAACTTGTTTACCTATCTAGCATGGAGCAATATGGTGTTCCCTATGAATCAGGTCAAGTGATGACTGAGGAACGCTTAGGTTATCTTGATCACCTAAATGTACGTAGTTCCTATTCTGAAAGTAAACGACTCTGCGAATGTTATTGCAAGTCTTATGCGGTCGAGTATGGCGTTCCCGCTGTTATAGCTCGACTAGCTCAAACCTTTGGACCAGGTGTTCCTGTATCTGATAATCGCGTATTCATGCAGTTCACTAAGAGTGCTCTCAAGCATGAAGATATTGTTCTTCACACAAAAGGCGACTCTATGTCTAATTACTGCTATATTACAGATGCTTTGACAGGTATTTTAACCCTTATGAAATCAGGGGAAGTAGGAGAAGCATACAATATATGTCATGATGAAGAGACTCGCTCTATTGCTAGCATTGCTCATTTAGTGGCAACATATGTAAGTGATGATAAGAGTAAAGTTATCTTTGATATTCCAGAAGATGTGCAAGGGCTCGGTTATGCTCCGACAGTTCACATGTTCTTAAGCTCTAAAAAGTTAAAATCTTTAGGCTGGCAGCCTAAGGTATCAATGGCACAAGCCTATGTAAGACTAGCAGAATATATCCAAGAGGAAGGCTTATGAAAAAGGAAATAATTATTGTCACCATCTCCCTTGGTAATGATGGGGCTGAACGAATTTTAACAGAGTTAGCTCGTCAATGGGTACATGATGGTCACCATATTACGGTTATCCAAACAAGCCCTAATCGATATGGCAACGAATATGCTTTAGAGGAAGGTATTGAGCAAATCCAAATTCATACTACTAGCTCTAATAAAGTAATTCGTTTTATGCAAGAAATAAAAGAATTAATCAAGATCTTGAAGACTAGACCAAATGCTACATGCTTATCGTTCTTGTCTGCATCGAGTTTTATCTTGGCTATTAGTTCTTGGTTTGTAAATAATCGCATCGTCTTTTCTGAACGCAATAATCCGCGTAAGGTGCCTATCGGTTGGCATCAACAAGCGTTGCGTAATTTTGCGTTCCGATTCGCCGATGCACTAGTATTCCAAACAGAAGACGCTCGCTCTTATTTCCCTGAATCTGTCCAAAAGCGTGGTGTTATTATTCCAAATCCTATTAATGGTAAATTGCCACCACCAATTGAGGGAGCGCGTGAGAAGACAATCGTTACAGCCTGTCGATTACATCCTCAAAAAAACTTACCTATGATGATCAATGCTTTTAGTATGTTAGCGGACGAGTTTCCAGAGTATAAACTTGTCATCTATGGTCAAGGTGTTTTAGAAGATGAATTACGAGCTCAAATTAAATCTCTTAATTTAGAGGATAGAATTTTATTACCAGGCTTTGCTAGTAATATTTTAGAAAAAGTAGCACCTTGTTCCATGTTTGTGTCCTCTTCTGACTTTGAAGGTATTTCAAACTCTATGCTAGAGGCCCTTGGCATGGGATTGCCTGCAGTCGTTACAGACTGTCCTGTAGGCGGTGCTCGTATGGTAATTAAAAGTGGAGAGAATGGTATTCTTGTACCTGTAGGTGATACACAGGCTATGTATGAAGCTATGCGCAGTGTCTTGAAAAATCCTGAATTAGCCGCTAAGCTTTCACAAGAAGCCATCAAAGTACGCGATGAGTTCCCATTGTGGAAAATCGCAAAACGTTGGTTAGAAGTTTTATGAGTTGTAAGGAGGAGAACCATTGAAGTTAAATATAACGGCTCTTGCTGACCGCATGATATGGTTCATAACTCTAATCTTTTTAGTGTTGTCGTTGACCATTTCCTTTGCCCTTGGCGAGGCGAACTATGGTGCCTATGTATTATTTGTATGCTTATTTGGGCTCATTATTTTTTATCTTATAAGAGAGCAGGGCGTTATTAAGTTACGGCTCAATTGGATGCATAGTTATATGCTACTCTTTATAGGGGCTTGTTACCTTAGTGCGATTAATGCCATAGATACGTCTGTAGCTATGAGTCGAAGTTTTGACATCGTCAAGATATTCTTTATGCTCATCATCTTATACATGTGCTATCAAGATAAAAAATCGGTGGATACATTATTAAAGATTGGTATGTGGACAGGCTATATAGTTTGTTTTTACACTGTTTATTTTTATGGTTTAGATTATTTTATTACTGTCTTATCATCGTCGGCACGTATTGCCAATGATGCATTAAATGCGAATACAGTAGGTCTTTTGGGCGCTAATGCTATTGTAATGACCTTGTATTACATGTTATATGATCGCCCTCGATGGTGGCATATTATCGCATTACCTACATTAGGTATTCTTGCTGCTACAGGCAGTCGTAAGGCTCTTGTATTCGTTGTAGCAGGTACAGTATTACTTTTTGTTTTTAAAAGCTTACGCAGTGCCAATGTAGTCAATTCGATTGCTAAAATTATTGGTTCTTTACTAGGTCTCACTATCGTAGGTGTTGCTGTATTGCAATTACCGATGTTCGGTGAAGTATTAGATCGTATGTCTAGCATGGTGGAAGCTTTTGCCGGTACTGGCGGTGACTCATCTACTATCATTCGTATGGCTTTAGTGGATATTGGTTGGGATTTATTCTACCAATCTCCTATTACTGGGGTTGGTGTCAATAATCCATCTGTATATACATTCTTCCTATATGGTAAGGAGAATTACTACCTTCACAATAACTACATTGAGTTATTAGCCGGTACTGGTATTATCGGTTTATTGGCGTATTATTCCATGTATTTGTATATAGCATATAACTTAATTCGCTATCGTGATTTCCACAGTAATGAATATGTAATGGTACTCATTCTATTTCTTTCACAAATTGTAATGGATATGGGCATGGTGTCTTATGAAAGTAAGAGTACTTATTTTTATATGATGTTGTTTTATTTAGAGGTGCAAATGCTCCGGAAGGGACGTAAAAATGAAGCTCAGCAAATTGTGTAAAGTTGGTATGTCCTTTTTAACAAAACCTTACTATCGTACTCGAGTTCTGATTAAATCAGGTTATTATGATAACTTATCTGATGAAGATTTTCTAAAGAAGATATTTCCTAAATATATGGGGTATCCCTTAGATTTAGAGAATCCTAAAACTTTCAGTGAAAAATTACAATGGCTAAAAGTCAATTACCGGAATCCTATTCAAACTGTTATGGTTGATAAGCATGAAGCAAAACAGTTTATTGCGGAACGTGTGGGAAATCAATATATTATTCCTACACTTGCTGTATGGGATTCCGTAGAGGATATCGATATCGATGCATTGCCAAATCAATTTGTGTTGAAGTCAACTCATGATAGTGGAGGCATCGTAATTTGTAAAGACAAATCATCTTTTGACTTCGAAGCAGCTAAAGCGAAGTTAAGTGCATCTCTAAAACGTGATTATTCTAAAATTGCTAGAGAATGGCCTTATCAGAATGTACCACGTCGCATTATAGCAGAAGAATATATTTCAGAATTGGGCAGTGATGATTTATTGGACTATAAGATGTTTTCCTTCCATGGAGAACCAAAGCTAACTGTGGTATGTTCAGATCGCTTTTCAAAGACTGGAACGCGTATGAACTTCTATGATATCAATTGGGAGCCTATGGGGATTCATTTTGGTCATTATCCTCCATTACCTAATGAGTTTCCGAAGCCAGCTACTTATGAGGAGATGAAACGTCTCACAGCTGAGCTAAGTAAGGATTGTCCGTTCTTACGTGTTGATTTTTACGAAATAAAAGGGCGCCTATTTATTGGAGAGTTAACATTTTTCCCTGGTGCTGGATTAGAAACGTTTCGTCCTATGTCAAAAGATTATGAATTAGGGGAGTGGTTACATCTTGAAACTGTACATCGGAGCTGATTTCGTTCCTACGGATATTAATAAAAGTTTGTTTGAAGAGGGCAAAGGGGAAGCATTAGTAGGTAAAGAGCTATATGAAATTCTTAAGCAATCTGATTTAAATGTTTTTAATTTAGAAGTGCCTTTAACAGATGCATCTACTCCGATTAATAAATTTGGTAATAATTTAAAGTCTCCTACAAAAACAATCTATGGTTATAAGGCTTTAGAACCTATATTTTTAACATTAGCTAATAATCACTCCTTAGATTATGGTGTAGAAGGATTAACTACTACACTGGAGTTATTAAAAAAGCATGATATTAAAAATGCAGGTGCTGGTGCTAATGTAAAAGCAGCTAAAAAGCCATTTATCTTTGAAAAAGAAGGTATACGTATAGGATTTTATCTATGTGCAGAACATGAGTTTACCGTTGCTTCTTGTCATACAATGGGGGCTAATCCATTTGATGTATTAGAGAGCTTTGATGATGTAGAAGCTTTAAAGAAAACTTGTGATTATGTTATCGTCCTATATCATGGTGGAAAGGAGTTTTATCGCTATCCATCGCCAATGTTACAAAGATATTGCAGAAAATTTGTTGATAAAGGGGCAGACCTTGTAATCTGTCAACATAGTCATTGTATAGGTTCTCGTGAGGACTATGGTAAGGGGACTATTATTTATGGCCAAGGTAACTTTATCTTTAACTCCGAATTCTATATACATCATAAGGAGTTTGTAAAAGATTCCTTATTAATCAGTGTAGAGGCTACAAAGGATACCTTTGTTGTATCTGAAGTGCCAATTCGTAGTACCGAAAGGGGCACCCGTTTGGCTACTGAATCAGAAGCCATTGAAACATTGACAGAATATAAAAAGCGAAGTGAAAACATTAGAGATGCTCATTTTGTTGCTCAAGCATATAAGGATTTTGCTGATACTCATGTAAAGCGATATTTGCGTGAATTTTTAGGTAGATCTTTTGTTATCCGTGCAATAAATGGATTATTTGGACGAAAATTAATGCAACTTATTTTGGGGCCTACAAGTTATTTAGCAATACAAAACTATTTAGAGTGTGAAGCTCATCATGAATTATTCTTAAGAGGCATTAAGAATATTAATAAAAAATAATGGATACTAAAATTGTAGCTGCTGCTAAATGGTCTGTCATAACAGAGGTTTTAGCAAAGCTTATTACACCACTTACAAATATAATATTGGCCCATATGCTTGCGCCGACGGCGTTTGGTATATTGGCAACAATTATGATGGTTATCTCCTTTGCAGAAATGCTTGCTGATGCGGGATTCCAAAAGTTTCTTGTACAGCATGAGTTTGAAAGTGACCAAGAAAAGCAAGAGGCCACAGATGTGGCTTTTATTGCCAATCTAGTATTTTCTTTACTATTATGGGGTGCTATCATAATCGGCCGTGATGAATTGGCTGTACTAGTAGGTAATGATGGTTTAGGCATACCGTTGGCTGTGATGGGGGCAATGATACCTCTATCAGCCTTTAGCAGTGTGCAGATGGCTTTGTATAGACGGGACTTTAATTTTAAGTTTCTTCTAAATATTCGCCTTATAACTATTTTGACACCTATAGTGATATCTATTCCTATGGCGCTCATGGGGTACGATTACTGGTCTTTAATTGCTGGTATGTTAGGGGCTCAGCTATTTACAGCATTAGCCTTATTAAAGAGTAGACGAAATCAAATTCGCTTATTCTTTAGTGGTCGTGTTTTTATGAACATGTTTAGCTATAGTGCATGGTCATTGGCGGAAGCCTTTTCCATTTGGCTTACCGCATGGGTAGATACCTTTATTATCAGTCGATTTCTGGATGCGTACTATTTAGGTATTTATAAGATGCCGATGGCTATTGTAACAACTGTTATGGCTATGGCTACCGCATCGTTAGCGCCAGTGCTTTTTGCAGCGCTAAGTAGAGTACAACATGATCAACAGGCTTTCTCTAATACATTCTTTACATTCCAACGCTATATGGCCTTATTCTTAGTGCCTATAGGAGTAGGTTTATTTGTATTTCAAGATTTTGTTGTCCAACTTTTACTTGGGCCTCAATGGAAATTAGCGGGGATCGTTTTAGGTTCTTGGGCATTGAGCTCAGCTATTATGACTGTTACAGCGAATCTAATTTCTGAAATATTCCGTGCTAAAGGCCTGCCAAATCTATCGTTCTGGACTCAAGTGTTACATTTAGTTGTTTTAATACCAGTTATTTATATTTGTATTCAATATGATTTTACTACCTTTGTGTATGCTCGCTCTATAGTGCGAATGGAAATGCTCGCTGTAGCTATGTTGTTTTTGGCCCTATTCGTCAATATGAGTGCGTTCCGCATACTATCTAATATTAGTGTATATCTCATTACCGCATCGTTAGTTGGGGCACTAGCGTATAGTATTTTACATCTATATGATACGGTGCTGTGGACGATAGCTTGTATGCTGTTATGCGTTCTATTGTATGTGGCTATTTTGTGTATCATTCCATCTGAGCGTACTATTATTACTTCTGGTGTTAATAAAGTTTTAGGTAAATTAAGACGCTCATAATTAACAGAACTATGAAAGGAGTACATATGCTTTCAAAAAATGTAGACTTAAACAACACGGTAATCCTTGTAACGGGAGCCGCTGGATTTGTAGGGGCTAATCTCGTTATGTCCCTCTTATCTGAAGCAGAAGGAACTCAAATTATCGGCATAGATTCTGTTAATGACTACTATGACGTAGCGTTAAAGGATTATCGATTACAACAAATCGATGCGATAAGCAAAGGCAATAAAAATACGTGGATTTTCAAAAAAGGCAATCTTGCTGATAAGGCTTTTATTGATGATATTTTTGCTACTTATAAACCTCGCGTTGTTGTGAATTTAGCGGCTCAAGCCGGTGTTCGCTACTCTATTACAAACCCAGATGCTTATATCGAATCTAATATTATTGGTTTCTATAATATCTTAGAGGCTTGTCGTCATTCTTATGACAATGGTGAAAGTGGTGTAGAACATCTAGTATATGCATCATCTTCTTCCGTATATGGGGCGAATAAACAAATCCCATACTCTACAGATCATAAGGTAGATAACCCAGTATCCTTGTACGCGGCTACAAAAAAATCCAATGAATTGCTAGCTTATTCTTACGCTAAGCTTTATAACATTCCGAGCACTGGGCTTCGATTCTTTACAGTATACGGTCCGGCAGGTCGTCCAGATATGGCATACTTTGGATTCACCAATACTCTGCGCAGTGGTGGCACTATTAAAATCTTTAACTACGGTAACTGCAAACGTGATTTTACCTATATTGATGATATTGTAGAAGGCGTTTCTAAGGTCATGTGTGCTGCACCAGAGCGTCGTAACGGAGCTGATGGATTGCCAGTACCACCTTATGCTATTTATAACATTGGTAATAGTAATCCTGAAAATCTCCTCGATTTTGTACGTATTCTTTCAGAAGAATTAGTATCTGCTGGAGTACTACCAGAAGATTATAATTTTGAGGAACATAAAGAATTAGTCCCTATGCAACCAGGGGATGTACCTGTTACATATGCGGATACGAGCGCCTTAGAAGAAGATTTTGGCTTCAAACCAAATACAACGTTGCGAGAAGGTTTAAGACGTTTTGCTGTATGGTATAAAGATTTCTATATGACGGAGGGCAAATAAATGAAAATTGCAATTGCTGGTACAGGCTATGTAGGCCTTTCTAATGGCGTATTATTAGCACAACATAATGAAGTAGTAGCCCTCGATATTGTTTCTGAAAAAGTGGATATGTTAAATCGCAAGGAAGCACCTATTGTAGATGCGGAATTGCAGGAATATTTAGGCACTAAAGAATTAAACTTTAAAGCCACATTAGATCCTGTGGAAGCGTTTAAAGGTGCGGATTATGTAATTATTTCTACACCTACCAACTATGATCCACAAAAGAACTTCTTTGATACATCTTCTGTTGAGCAAGTCATTAAAACCGTTTTAGAAATTAATCCTGATGCGGTAATGATTATTAAATCAACTGTACCAGTAGGTTATACTGTACAAATGCGTGAAGAGTTTAAAACAGAGAATTTAATTTTCTCCCCAGAATTCTTGCGAGAAGGTAAAGCACTATACGATAACTTGTATCCATCTCGTATTGTTGTAGGTGAAGACTCTGATCGTGCTCGTCGCTTTGGTCAACTATTAGCTGATGGTGCTATTAAAGAAAATGTACCACAGTTATATACTGATTCCACAGAAGCAGAAGCTATTAAATTATTTGCTAATACGTATTTAGCATTGCGTGTGGCATACTTTAATGAGCTTGACTCCTATGCGGAGGTACGGGGCCTTAGCACAAGCCAAATCATTAATGGTGTATGTTTAGACCCTCGTATTGGGGACTTTTATAATAACCCATCCTTCGGCTATGGTGGGTATTGCTTGCCAAAGGATACAAAACAGTTATTAGCTAACTACAATGATGTACCACAAAATTTAATCTCCGCTATTGTTGATGCGAATAGAACACGTAAAGACCATGTGGCGGATGCTATTATTGCTAAAAATCCTAAAATTGTTGGCATCTATCGCTTGACGATGAAAATGAACTCTGATAACTTTAGAGCATCAGCTATTCAAGGTGTTATGAAGCGTATCAAGGCTAAAGGTATTGCTGTTGTAGTTTATGAACCAACTCTTGATGCCGAAGACTTCTTCAATTCACCAGTGATTCGTAACTTTGAGGATTTTAAACGCGTCAGCGATGTTATTGTAGCTAATCGTTGGGATCCATCTTTAGAAGATGTGAAAGATAAGGTTTATACGAGAGATATTTTTGACCGCGATTAATTTAGCTATATGTATTGTGACGTTTAGGAGAGTAGTATGAAACGTTGGATACTATATATCGTGTTGGGTTTAATTGTGTTTTTTATATGGGATAATTCATTACAAAACGGAGGCTCCTCTGATGGGTTTAGCCTTATTTTTGCAGAGAAGTTAGCTCCCCTTGCACATAATCTAGGCTTTCACGGAAATATATGGGCTTTAAATAGGATTGTTCGAAAATTAGCACATCTCACGGAGTTTACAATCCTTGGTGGCGTTTTATATGCAATCTTACGTCGTTATATTGAGTATGGAACCGTATTTAAAACGATTGGTCTAGGGATGTCTATAGCTATTCTTGATGAATTTATACAAAGATTTTCACCAGGTCGGAGCTCTCAATTTTCCGATGTTGTCATTGATACAATAGGTGTTGTTATTGGCATATTCTTAGTAAAGTTAGTCTATAGAATAGGTCAGAAAAAAAGCATATGTAAAAAATAAACTGTTGCTAATATACAACATGAGTATAAAACGCCTCATAATCACAAAGATTATGAGGCGTTTTTAATGAAATTAAGATGAAAATTTAAATAAATTATTAAATGAACACATTATAATTTATCTATTTTTATATAAAAACCACTATACAAGCGACTTTTACCCTGTTATAATCATGAATATAAAATGAAACTTAAATGAGATAAAGATGAATTTTATAAAAGAGGACGATTTCTGTAAGGGATTATCGTAAGTAGAAGGGAAAAATTATGAATCGCGTGGTTGATTTACATGGTTGCATTTTGCCAGCTGTGTTAGGTTCTCAAGGGCCACAAACAATGGCAGAATCAGTAAAAATGATTAAGTCCTTGTGTGATCAAGGCATTACAGATATTTTTAGTACTCCTGATGTGACAGTATCTATGGATAAGAAGACATGGAATACTATGGAGTCTTTAGTAAATGATGTGAAACTTGCTGTAGGAGAACAACAGGTAGATATAACTATTCATAGTGGTGCTCGTGTTCTGCTCTGTGATGAAATGGTTGAATATATTGCTGCTCATCGCAATCAATATCTTTTAGGGAATAGCCATTTTATGTTAGTAGCATTACCTCAAAATAGCAAGGTTTATCATGTTAATGCATGGCTGGTAAGCTTACTTGATATGGGCATTGTTCCTATTATTAGTGAAGTAGAATCTTACCGACAATTGTTTACTAAACCAGAACAACTATTAGAGTGGGTAGATAAAGGCATTTTGATTCAATGCAATATGGCATCTTTTAATCACAACAATGCTAATTACCAAAGAGCTATTGAATTGTATCGCAATGGTTTGATTCATTTCTTTGGTACTGGTTATAGTAGTGAAAGTGATGTACAAGCACATCAAGGTTATGTAGAAGCAATTTCTAAATTGGATAGTACATATAAAAAAGATTTACTCCCAAATATTCATCTTAATGAGCGTGATCTTTTGGCTAATCGCACATTCTATCCAGCTGTTCCATCAAGTTGGGTCGGTCAAAAGTCCAATTTCTTGACACGTCTATTTGGCTTCGCATTATAATTTATATAGGTTCTTTTACCCATGCTATACTGGCCTGGGTAAAAGAACCTATTTTTACTTTATATTGTATTTGGGGTTGAAAACAACCACCATATATAGTATACTGAGGAGGCAGTAGAAATAGAGAGTTTTCTAATAATTCTTTACATTTTTACATATAAATTTATAAAAAGTATGGTTTACCATACTTTTTTCTATGTCTTAACATATTTTTCAGCGGTAACAAAATGGGGAGGTTGCCAATATGTTGCAGGTCATCAAACGGGATGGTACAAAGGTACCTTTCGACAAACACAAAATTGCTTTAGCTATTGAAAAGGCTGAGCATAGTAGTACAGGGTTGTACGAAGAGGGGTTAGCACAGCGTATTGCAGATGAAATAGAAGAATATGCTCAAAAGCTCCAAAAAGATATGACAATTTATGCTATTGAAGATCAAGTGTATTATAAGTTGATTGAGTATCATAATCCTGCAACGGCACGTGCCTATGAAGGTTACAAAGCTGTGCAAGCTTTTAAACGTCGTCAAAATACTACAGATGATGATGTAATTGGTTTGTTAGATCGCAGTAATGTTAGTGTTCTTGATGAGAATTCTAATAAGGACGCAGCGATTGTATCTACTCAACGTGATTTAATTGCTGGCGAGGTATCTAAGGATATTGCGCGTCGTAAATTAATTCCTACGGATATTTTAGAGGCTCATGATAGTGGTGCCATTCATTTCCATGATATGGACTATATTATTCAGCCCATGTTTAACTGTTGCTTAATCAATTTGGCAGACATGCTTACAAATGGTACGGTAATCAATGGTAAGAAAATTGATACACCTAAATCGTTCCAAGTGGCATGTACAGTTACAACGCAAATCATTGCTCAAGTTGCATCTGGTCAATATGGTGGTCAAAGTATTAATGGCATTGACCGTATTTTGGCGCCATTTGTACGTAAGTCTTATGAGAAAATCCTTAATAATGTTATTGAAGAACAAGTTGAGATTTATGGCATGGAGCCTAATATGGAAAAGGCTCGTGAAATTGCTTGGAACCGTACGCGCAAAGAGGTTAAGGATGGAATTCAAACTATCCAGTATCAAATTAATACATTGATGACTACAAATGGTCAATCTCCATTTGTTACATTATTTATGTATTTCCAACCTGATTACGAATACGCTAAGGAAGCAGCTCTCATTACTGAAGAGATTTTACGTCAACGTATTAAAGGCGTAAAAAATGAAGCTGATGTATATATTACACCAGCTTTCCCTAAGTTGATTTATGTTCTTGATGAACATAATGTAACACCAGATAGCCCATACTATTACTTAACTGAATTGGCTGCACAATGTACAGCTAAACGGATGTACCCAGATTATATTTCCGCTAAAAAAATGAAGGAAAACTATGAAGGGAATGTATTTAGTCCAATGGGCTGTCGTTCCTTCTTATCTCCTTGGAAGGATGAAAAAGGAAACTACAAATTTGATGGACGCTTTAACATGGGCGTTGTAAGCTTAAACTTGCCACAAATTGGTATTTTGGCTCGCGGTAGTGAAGAAAAATATTTTGAAATTTTAGATAAACGTCTTGAATTAGCAGAAAAAGCATTGTTATTACGCTACAATCTTTTAAAAGATGTAGTGAGTGATGTGTCTCCAATTCACTGGCAACATGGTGCCATTGCACGCCTTAAGAAAGGTGAAAAAATTGGTCGTTTCTTATCTGGCGGATATGCAACAATTTCTCTTGGCTATATCGGTATCTATGAAGCTACTCGCTTGATTACAGGTGAGTCTAATACAGGCGAAAAAGGCCGTGTATTTGCTATGAAAATCATGGATCGTCTAAATGCCGCTATTGATTTATGGCATGATAAACACAACCTTGGTTTTGGCTTATATGGTACGCCTGCTGAAAGCTTAACAAATCGATTCTCTTCTTTAGATCGTGCCCGTTTTGGTGTTATTGAAGATATTACAGATAAAGGGTATTACACTAATAGCTATCACGTAAATGTTCGTGAAGAGATTAATGTATTTGATAAATTTGCCTTTGAATCTGAGTTCCAAAAGAAATCTACAGGCGGCTGTATTTCCTATGCGGAAATTCCGAATATGACTAATAATATTCCAGCTATTTTAACCATGATTCAATATATTTACGATCACATTTCTTATGCTGAGTTTAATACGAAATCCGACTACTGTCATGAATGTGGTTTTGATGGCGAAATCAAGGTAAATGAACATAACGAATGGGAATGCCCGCGCTGTCACAATACGAATCGCGAAAAATTAACTGTTATTCGCCGTACATGTGGCTACCTTGGGGAAAACTTCTGGAATGAAGGCCGTACTAAAGAAATCAAAGATCGGGTAATGCACATTTAAAATTATTAGAATTATAGTTATCATAAATACATGGTAAAAGCTGTGCCTAAGGCACAGCTTTTACTGTATTTGTACGCCGAATAGGCATGACTAAACCCCCAGTTAAACTGGGGGTCGGTAAAAAATTCTTAGAGAAAAGGAAAGAACCTCCTAGTGATAGAATGAAGTTGGTCTGGCAACCACAACAT
>NZ_PPCX01000007.1:0-2500 GCF_002959775.1 Veillonella rogosae JCM 15642
GTCAAAACCAACCATAATTCAAAGTTACTTAAATGTAACGACAACAAAACAAATGAGCTATTCAAATAGCTTCAAGATATCTTGGAGAGTTTGATCCTGGCTCAGGACGAACGCTGGCGGCGTGCTTAACACATGCAAGTCGAACGAAGAGCGATGGAAGCTTGCTTCTATCAATCTTAGTGGCGAACGGGTGAGTAACGCGTAATCAACCTGCCCTTCAGAGGGGGACAACAGTTGGAAACGACTGCTAATACCGCATACGATCCAACCTCGGCATCGAGGATGGATGAAAGGTGGCCTCTATTTATAAGCTATCACTGAAGGAGGGGATTGCGTCTGATTAGCTAGTTGGAGGGGTAACGGCCCACCAAGGCAATGATCAGTAGCCGGTCTGAGAGGATGAACGGCCACATTGGGACTGAGACACGGCCCAGACTCCTACGGGAGGCAGCAGTGGGGAATCTTCCGCAATGGACGAAAGTCTGACGGAGCAACGCCGCGTGAGTGATGACGGCCTTCGGGTTGTAAAGCTCTGTTAATCGGGACGAAAGGTCCTCTTGCGAATAGTTAGAGGAATTGACGGTACCGGAATAGAAAGCCACGGCTAACTACGTGCCAGCAGCCGCGGTAATACGTAGGTGGCAAGCGTTGTCCGGAATTATTGGGCGTAAAGCGCGCGCAGGCGGATCAGTTAGTCTGTCTTAAAAGTTCGGGGCTTAACCCCGTGATGGGATGGAAACTGCTGATCTAGAGTATCGGAGAGGAAAGTGGAATTCCTAGTGTAGCGGTGAAATGCGTAGATATTAGGAAGAACACCAGTGGCGAAGGCGACTTTCTGGACGAAAACTGACGCTGAGGCGCGAAAGCCAGGGGAGCGAACGGGATTAGATACCCCGGTAGTCCTGGCCGTAAACGATGGGTACTAGGTGTAGGAGGTATCGACCCCTTCTGTGCCGGAGTTAACGCAATAAGTACCCCGCCTGGGGAGTACGACCGCAAGGTTGAAACTCAAAGGAATTGACGGGGGCCCGCACAAGCGGTGGAGTATGTGGTTTAATTCGACGCAACGCGAAGAACCTTACCAGGTCTTGACATTGATGGACAGAACTAGAGATAGTTCCTCTTCTTCGGAAGCCAGAAAACAGGTGGTGCACGGTTGTCGTCAGCTCGTGTCGTGAGATGTTGGGTTAAGTCCCGCAACGAGCGCAACCCCTATCTTATGTTGCCAGCACGTAATGGTGGGAACTCATGAGAGACTGCCGCAGACAATGCGGAGGAAGGCGGGGATGACGTCAAATCATCATGCCCCTTATGACCTGGGCTACACACGTACTACAATGGGAGTTAATAGACGGAAGCGAGATCGCGAGATGGAGCAAACCCGAGAAACACTCTCTCAGTTCGGATCGTAGGCTGCAACTCGCCTACGTGAAGTCGGAATCGCTAGTAATCGCAGGTCAGCATACTGCGGTGAATACGTTCCCGGGCCTTGTACACACCGCCCGTCACACCACGAAAGTCGGAAGTGCCCAAAGCCGGTGGGGTAACCTTCGGGAGCCAGCCGTCTAAGGTAAAGTCGATGATTGGGGTGAAGTCGTAACAAGGTAGCCGTATCGGAAGGTGCGGCTGGATCACCTCCTTTCTAGGGAGACATACACCAGGCCGAGAGCTTGGATGTCACTTAGGTCGACACTTTGGCACCTAACATTGTTCGGTTTTGAGAGATCTGTAAAGACTCTCAATCTACAGATATGGGCCTATAGCTCAGCTGGTTAGAGCGCACGCCTGATAAGCGTGAGGTCGGTGGTTCGAGTCCACCTAGGCCCACCAGTTGGCTCATATAACTCGAAATACACGTTTGTGTAGAGTACAGACACTAAGAGCTAAATATTTTGGAAAAGCTTATAAAAGATAACGGATTCTTCGGAATGGATTATCGAGACTTAAGTGGACCATCATGGGGGCGTAGCTCAGTTGGGAGAGCACCTGCCTTGCAAGCAGGGGGTCAGGAGTTCGAATCTCCTCGTCTCCACCATTTAGTATTTGACAGCTAGTCTGTTATTTACTAAAATAACAAAGCTATCTTAGATAGCAACATATGATGCATGAATCGCGAGATTTATGTCAGAATATTGTTCTTTGAAAACTGCATAGAAGATAATTATATATATTTGTAAGGTCATCTCTTAGAATTTCTAAGTAGGTTGACCCGAGCACATAGGAAATAATTCTCTGACTTAATGGTGACGTACATGTGAAATGTACGGCTACAAAATAAACGACAATGTATCTAATGCATGTCAATAAAATCTCAAATACGAAAGTATTTTAAGTAAAGATTTTAAGGGCGTACGGTGGATGCCTTGGCGATATCAGCCGAAGAAGGACGCGGTAAGCTGCGATAAGCTACGGAGAGATGCAAGCAATCTTTGACCCGTAGATTTCCGAATGGGGGAACCCGGCAGTGGTTATGCACTGTCACCCATAGCTTAGACTATGA
>NZ_PPCX01000007.1:5000-100341 GCF_002959775.1 Veillonella rogosae JCM 15642
ACTTGAAGGGGGCTGCTCCTAGTACGAGAGGACCGGAGTGGACGAACCGCTGGTGTACCAATTATCCTGCCAAGGGTACAGTTGGGTAGCTACGTTCGGGACGGATAAACGCTGAAAGCATCTAAGCGTGAAACCAGCCTTGAGATGAGGTTTCTCATAGCATAAGCTAGTAAGATCCCATGTAGACGACATGGTTGATAGGCCAGGTGTGGAAGAGCCGTGAGGTTTGGAGCTGACTGGTACTAATAGATCGAGGGCTTTACTTAAACAAAACATTAAGCTGAAATGTGCAACAAATATATATAACTTCTATGTGGTTTTCAGAGTACAAATTCTGACAGATTCAGTGGCGATGGCTATGAGGATCCACCTGTTCCCATCTCGAACACAGTAGTTAAGCTCATAAACGCCGAAAGTACTTGGCTGGAGACGGCCTGGGAGGATAGGAAGCCGCTGATTAAGCATAAAATAGAGGGTCAACCCTAAAGGGTTGGCCCTCTATTTTTGTGCTCTAACGAGCACAGCTTTCATACCTGCTAGAGCCGTCTCCAGCCAAGGTTGTACAAGTACTATCTATGGATAGTAATTTATAGGACGGCGTGGGAAACCTAGGGCAATAGGGCGTAAAGGAGCACAGCGACGCATACGTCCATTGCATCAGGTTCGACGAAGCCCTATAGTTAAGTCTGTACATTGGCATAATGTATTATATATTGCCATGGGCGAGTGTGATAGGAAGCCGCGGCTAGTGGTAGGAAGCAAACTAAATTTATACGGTAACAGGGCACATCGTGCTAATATTACCGAACCTTAAATCATGTGATTAACTCTAAATTTATGCAAATAAGATATTTCATAGACTTCTATGATAATCTTGTGAGGGATTTTGTTGATAATACTGATATACTTGTGGTATTCTCATTATGTATGAAAGTAGATGGGAGTGATTATTTTATATGTATAAATATGGCAAGTGCTGTATTAAAAAGTTTTTATATTTCGTTGTTGCATGTATTGCAATATTAGCTGTTTCCATTGGGATTATGTGGGGACTGTCTGCTCATTATAAATTATATGGTGTGCCGGTACTCAATTATCACCAGATAAATGATGAAAAGCACTCTGCTTTAACACTGCATGTAGATCAATTTAAGGAGCAGATGGAATATCTCCATAATCATGGATACAACACGATTACATTAAATCAGCTATACGATTATTTGCAAAATGGTACAGAATTACCAGATAAGCCAATTGTTATTACCTTCGATGATGGTTATGTAGATAATTATAAACATGCTTTGCCTATATTAAAGGAATACAATATGAAGGCTACATTGTTTATGATTAGCGATGCAGCGAATACGCCTGGTTTCGTTAGTACGGAGCAAATGCGAGAAATGGAGGCAGCAGGCTTTGATATTCAAGGTCATACAAATCATCACAAGATACTAACCCATATGGACCCAACGGAGTTGCCAGATGCAATCTTAGGTGGTAAAACCTCTATGGAAGGTATTCTAGGGGAGCCTATCATTTATTTAGCCTATCCAGGTGGTTTTAATGATATGCTCGTTCAGTATGTTACGAAGCAATCTGGTTATAAGATGGCTTTCACCGTTCAACCAGGTACAGTTAAGCCAGGGGATAATCTCTATGCCTTAGATCGATTAGCTATATTCCAAGGTGATACACCGTATTTATCTTTCTGGTTGCGCCTACATTGCGCACCATTTATTAAGTATTCTTGGGCATTGCGTGATACATTACGCGATAATGGATGGACAACCTTAGCATCTATTATGCCTTTATTCTAGGAGGAATTATGTCTTACGAAGTTGTAGCAAGACCATTACGTGTTGCGGTGTTAACTGTTTCTGATACTCGCACATTGGAAACTGATAAAGGGGGCAACAAGGTTCAAGAGTTTTTAGAGCAAGCGAATCATATTGTGGCAGAACGCAAAATTGTTATTGATGATTATGATTCTATTAGAAACGCTATGATTCCGTGGTGCAATGATGAATCTATCGATGTAATCATCTCTACTGGTGGCACCGGTATTGCCATGCGCGATGTGACAATTGAGGCTGTAAATAGCTTGTATGAAAAGCATATTCCTGGCTTTGGTGAAATCTTTAGATATCTTTCCTACACAGAAGATATCGGCACAAAAGCGATGGCTTCTCGTGCGGAGGCTGGAGTGAACAATAATACATTGATGTTCTCTGTCCCTGGTTCTGTAGGTGCTGTGACATTGGCTATGAGTAAACTCATCATTCCTGAAATGGCGCACCTCGTTCGGGAAATTACAAAATAATATGTTAAGACTGCTCATAATGAGCAGTCTTTTTTGTTAGGTATGAAATATTATCATTATAGACTCTAAATTTGCCATGTAAGACATAAACTAGAGGCATAAAAACTGGTTTGTTTAATTCTCAATATATAAACAATACCATTGCAGTATTGTTTTATTTCGATTATACTAGATTTAGTAATACGTTTGTCCGAGTGCACGAGAAAGGAGACCTTATGAAGTTAAATCAGGCCACGGATTATGCATTTCGCATGGTCTTACATATGGCGATGTTACCTTCGGGTACGAAGATAACAGGTGCTGTATTGGCTGAGCAAGAATTGATTCCAGAACGATTTTTGCTCAAGATTATGCGTAGTCTCATTGCAGCAGGGATTATGAAATCCTTCCGCGGTGTAGATGGTGGGTTTGCCCTCAATCGAGACCCTCAAGAGATTTCATTGCTCGATGTAATTAGAGCGGTAGAAGGGGATGCGTATTTACAACGGTGTTTATATGATGTAGGTTCTTGCTCTAAATCTTGTAAGGGGCATTGTGCTATAAATGAAGCAATGGGGACGATTCAGCATCAATTAATTGGTCAGTTGAAAGAGGTTAACTTTAAAATCCTCGCGCAACGTGAACAAACTATTGTAGCGGGGTCCTTACCTTTTTTACAAGCACAATGATTCAAGGTTTTTAGTAAAAGCTCATCAAGTGATGTAAGTTTTTTATTCTAAGGAGGAAAACACATGTTTGAAGCTGTAGATTTAGCTCGATTACAATTTGCGCTAACATCTATCTATCACTGGTTGTTTGTGCCGTTCACACTAGGCATGACAGTGATTGTCGCTATCTTAGAGTGGACATATGTGTCTACAGGTAAAGAAGTGTACAAAAAAATGGCAAAATTCTGGGGCAAATTGTTCCTAATCAACTTTGCCATGGGTGTGGTAACTGGTATCGTTCAGGAATTCCATTTCGGTATGAACTGGGCAGAATATTCTCGTTTTATGGGTGACATTTTCGGCGCTCCATTGGCCCTTGAAGCATTAATGGCATTTTTCTTGGAATCTACATTCATGGGTGTTTGGATCTTCGGTTGGGACCGCTTAAATAAAAGCGTTCACGCCCTTGTAGCTACGTTGGTAGCATTAGGTACAAACCTATCTGCGTTCTGGATTCTCGTAGCGAACTCCTTCATGCAACATCCTGTAGGCTTTGTATTGCGCAATGGCCGTGCAGAGATGGAAAACTTCCTGACAATTGTTCAAAATGGCTATGTACCTGGCCAATTCTTCCATATCGTGTTGAATGGTCTATTAACAGCAGGCGTAATCATTATGGCAATCAGTGCATGGCACTTATTGCGTAATAATGCGACAGAATTCTACCGTCGTTCTGCTAAATGGGGCATGGTTATTGCCCTTGTATTCGGTACTTTAGGCGCAATGGCAGGTCATCACCAAGGTCAATACATTACAAAAGTACAACCTATGAAAATGGCTGCTATGGAAGCTTTGTGGGAAACACAAGATCCAGCTCCATTCTCTTTAGTTGCTAACATCGATACTAAAGCTCAAAAGAACACAAGCGCTCTTGAAATTCCTGGTGGCTTGTCCTTCTTGACTCAAAACTCCTTCACTTCTGGTAAAGTAGAAGGTATCAAAGATCTTCAAGCTAAAGCTGAAGCTCAATACGGTCCTGGTAACTATATTCCAGACGTTCCAGCAATCTTCTGGACATTCCGTGTCATGGTTGCAGCTGGTTCCCTTATGTTACTTGTTGCATTCGTAGGTCTTATCCTTAATGCAAAAGACAAACTTGTTGAAAATCGCACATTCTTGAAAATTATGTTCTGGATGTTGCCATTGCCATTCATCGCTCACTCCACTGGTTGGTTTGTAGCTGAAGCGGGCCGTCAACCATGGCTTGTATATGGCTTACAATTGACTGCAGACGGTGCTTCTAAATCCGTTACAGCTCCAGAAATTATGACTACAATCATCGGCTTTACACTTGTGTATATCGTAGCAGCTATTGCGGCTATCTACCTTGCTGTAGAACACATCAAAAAAGGTCCAGATGGCAACCCATCTCACGATGTAGTTGAAAAAGAGGAGGCGAGATTATGGAATTAATTTTTAATAACCTTGAAGTGGTATGGTTTATCTTAATTACTGTACTATTCGCTGGCTTCTTCTTATTAGAAGGTTTTGACTATGGTACTGGTATTTTGTTACCATTCATCGGTAAAACTGACGTTGAACGTCGTCAAATGATCAATGCCTTAGGTCCTGTATGGGACGGTAATGAGGTATGGATGATTACTGCAGGTGGTGCATTATTCGCATCCTTCCCTCATGTATATGCTACATTGTTCAGTGGTTTCTACTTGGCGTTATTCTTGATGCTTGCAGCGCTTATCATGCGTGGTGTAGCATTCGAGTTCCGGTCTAAAAGCCCTAACTTGTTATGGCGTAAAACTTTCGACTACTGCATCTTCTTTGGTTCCTTGATTCCTGCATTATTGTGGGGTGTTACGGTTGGTAACTTGATCCAAGGTACGCCAATCGATGCAAGCATGACGTATGTAGGTACATTCTTTGATTTGTTAAGCCCATACACAGTGCTTTGTGGCATCGCTTTCATCTTGGTATTCACATACCACGGTGGTTTGTTCACTTCTATCAAAACTGCTGGTGCTATTTCTGAACGCGCTCGTGCAGCTTCCTTGGTAGTAGGTGTTCCTACAGCTATCGGTGCATTAGCATTGGTAGGTGCAACTTATGTATTTACAGATTTGTTCAACTCTGTATTAGCAATTGTTTGCTTTGCGTTGGCAATCGTGTTCTTCCTTATTTCTTGGGGCGCAACACGTACTCGTAATACAAAATGGGGCTTTGTATTCAGCTCCTTATCCGTTATCTCTGTAACGGCTGCTTACTTTGCTGGTTTGTTCCCTCGCATCATGGTTTCTTCTTTGAATCCTGAGTGGAGCTTAACTATTACAAATGCAAGTAACTCTACTTACACATTGACATTGATGACTTGTGTAGCTTTCGTATTTGTGCCAATTATCTTGGTGTACCAAAGCTGGGTATACTGGACATTCCGTCATCGTGTAACAGAAAAAGACTTACACTATTAATAGAATAGCTTTATAACTTTGGTGAGTTGTAAAATTTAGGTCTCAATGTGAGGCGTGCCGTAGCGGCACGCCTCTTTTTTGTGGTAAGATGAATAATATTGATAAATTTAGATTCATTTGGACTCAATTAGATTATAGTTTAGCTTAATCTGAGTACGACTTAGATAGAGGAAATTTAATCAATTTGAGTTTATATTTTTAGTAGTTTTACCGTAGAGGATAATATGATACAGCGTACCGCTTTTAAAGCGCTGCTAGAACATAAAGGGCAGCTTTTACTACTGGGATTAACTTGCTTAGTAGAAAGTCTGTCCATTGTTGGGCAAGCTTGGTTCTTTGGAACCTTAATTAATAATTTTATATTTTTAGAGAATACCTTAGCTGATGAGATGAATACAATCTCGTATTTGGCTATTGCCATTATTGTGCGATTGTTAGCTCATTATATACAAGAGGCTGTGGCAAATCGTTTGGGCACTGCTGTGAAAGCATCTTTTAGAGAGCATGCCTTAGAGCATATGTTTAAGCTTGGTGTACAGCATAAAGAGCGTCACGGTGATGTAATTCATTTGCTTACGGATGGTTTGGAACAGGTTGATGCTTATGTAGCTCGCTATATTCCTCAAATCTTATACGCTATTATGATTCCGCTCATCATGGGGATTGCTATCGTAGATGCATTACCGATTATTGGTATTATCTTGGTTGTTACGGTGCCATTGATTCCATTCTTTATGATTCTGATCGGTAAGCAAGCTGATCGATTGAATAAAGAGCAATGGGAGCGCATGAGCTTTTTGTCAGGGCATTTCTTAGATGTATTGCAAGGGATTACTACGCTTAAATTATTTGGTCGTGCAAAAGATCAAATTAAAGTTATTGGTCGCTTGTCTGAGGAGTTTAAAGATTCTACTTTAAAAGTTTTGCGCGTAGCATTCTTATCAGCATTGGTGCTAGAACTAGTAAGCACCATTAGTACGGCCTTAATTGCAGTATATTTAGGCTTAACCTTGCTAGATGGTGAGATTGCCTTCTTCCCAGCATTCTTTATTTTGCTATTGGCACCAGAGTTTTATACACCGTTTAGACAATTGGGTGCTGCTTTCCACACGGGAATGGCAGGTAAAACTTCAATTTTAAAATACGAAGACTTTATGAATCGTGAACCATCCTTACCTGTTGGTGGAACCACAAGATTAGATGGTTCTGTAGAACATATTGAGATTAAGGATTTAACTTTTACCTATAAGAATAGTGATAATGGAGTTCGCCAAATAACGCTTGAGGCTAAACGCAATGCACCTATTATGCTCGTTGGTGAAAGTGGGGCGGGCAAGTCCACTATTGCACATATTGTAGGCGGGTTCTTGCAAGCGCCGCTTGGTACAGTGACAGTAGATGGTCATGATATATGTGATTTAAATATCGACTGGTGGCGTCAACAAATTACCTATGTATCTCAACATCCACACATTATGAAAGGCACCTTGCGTGAGGTTCTATCCTTTGGCATGGATGTAAGTGATAAAGAAATTCTTGATGCTTGTAAAGAGGTTCAACTCTTAGATGTCATCAGTCGTCATGCTGACGGTCTTGATGCGGTCATCGTAGAAGGTGGTTTAGGTTTAAGTGGTGGTGAGCGTCAACGGGTTGCCTTAGCACGTGCATTCTTACGGAAGGGGCAGGTGCTGATTCTCGATGAAGTAACGGCCCACTTAGATGTAAAAACGGAATCTATCATTAGTACAGCTATTCAACGATTGATGAAGGATAAGCTTGTCATCATTATCGGGCATCGCTTACAAACGATGCACTGGGCTTCTAAACTATATGTTTTAAAACAAGGCATCATTATTCAACAAGGCTCTTATGAAGAGCTAGTTGCTGTGGATGGTTATTTTAAAGACCTCGTAGCATCTGGCTTGGGACAATTCTCTTCTGCCATAGAAGAAGAATTAAAAGCAGGTAAACATTCAACTGCGCAACATATAGCTGCTATGGAGGAAACTCTGAAACAGGCGTGTATTGCTGATGCTAAGAAACAGGAAGTTATTACTGATGCGGTGACTAAATCATCTACACTTGATAAACATGATGTGAAGATACAGAAAATGGGCTTACAAGGGTGGAAGCTATTATTCGCAGTTCTAAGTCCTGCTAAGTGGTCCTTAGTATTAGCCTTGATATTTACATTCCTCACGGTCTTCATGAATGTAGGTTTGTTAACTGTTTCATCTTGGTTATTAGCGTCGGCTGCGTTACAACCAGGTCTTACCTATTTAAGTCTTGCCATCGTAGGGGTTCGTTTCTTTGGTGTTAGTCGTGCAGTATGTCGTTATTTTGAACGTTACACATCGCATCGTATGGCATTCCAAGGTCTTTATGGTCTGCGCCTGTGGTTCTATGCACATTTGGAGCCATTAGCACCGGCTATTTTAAAACGCTTTGGTGCTGGTGATATGCTCGGTCGCATTATGGGGGATATAGAGGTATTACAATTTTTCTACTTGCGAACTCTGATTCCACCTGTAGCAGCCATTGCTATGACTGCATTAGTTGCTTATGGAGTATCTACGATTGATGATAGCTTGGTTATGCCAATTTTAATGGCAGCTCTTGTTTTAGGGGTAGTAGTACCGTTAGTTGTTTACGCCCATAATAAACAATCTCTACGCGCCATTGGGCCTCAACAAGGAGACTATAAAGCACTGTTAAGTGATACTATGGATAGTCTCGAAGACGTTATTAGCTATGGCAATGAAAATCTTGTATATAAACGAATTCAACAGATGATGAGACATGTTGATGGTCATAAAGGAACTATTGATCGGGGTATGAACTTAGGCAACACATTATTCCTAGGCGGCGTTCAGTTAACTGTTGTTGTGGTAGCGATTATGGCTGCTAATGCATTAACTGGGGCGTGGGCTAGCGTAATGGTGGCGGTAGCCGCTATTGGTACGCAAGCTTGGTTTGAAGCGTTACAACCGATGATTGCAGCGGTCCATCACGGTGCTGAAAGTAAAGTAGCCACAAGCCGTCTTATAGCACTTGCAAATGAGCCGTTACCGGTTGTAGAGCCATTAGAGCCTAAGCCTTTTAATCCAAATCGAGATATTACTTTTACAAATGTATCCTTTGGCTATGATCATGCGCATACTATCTACGAGAACCTTAGATTGGATATTAAACAAGGTCAGTCGATTGCCATCGTGGGAGCCAGTGGTTCCGGTAAGACTACATTATTTAATATGCTAGAGCGTTTATATGATTACAATGGCTCTATCCATGTGGGGGATGTAGAATTAAAGGATATTTCTATGGATACCTGGCGTAATACATTAGGTACGATTACTCAGGATACCTATATTTTCCATGCGTCCTTTGGTGATAATATTCGCCTTGCCAGACCGGAAGCAACAGCTGATGAGTTAGAGCAAGCCATACACCGTGCATCCTTGCAAAATGTTGTAGATAAGCTGTCCGATGGTATACATACAATCGTTGGCAGTGGTGGACATGGACTAAGTGGCGGTGAACGTCAACGTGTGGCATTAGCGAGATTATTTTTGCGAAACCCTCAAATTGTTTTATTAGATGAACCACTAGAAGGCTTAGATCAAGTAACTCGAAAAGCTTTACATCGCGATTTGATGCACTACGTAGAAGGTAAAATATGCTTATATATTACGCATCAATTAGAAGGTTTAGAGCAAATGGACCGCATATTATTTATGGATAAAGGTGAAATTGTAGAAGATGGCACCTATGAAGAGCTCATAGCGTTGCGTGGTCATTTCTACGAATATTGCTATCTATCTATGGCAAGTATTCAATAAAAATTAATATCAGTAAAAGTATCTATTATAATTATTAACTTATAATAGGTAGTATATTAAAGTACAGTAATAAAGCCCCTTGCGCTATGCGAAAGGGGCTTTATGTATACCGATATTTAATAGTAGATATAGGAGTCTTTTATCGATAAATCATGCAGTATATGGTATAATTTTTATGTCGAAAGCTAATTTCTCACCCTTGGAGGGGTTATGACTAAAATTTTCACCAAATTAAGAGCTTTGGTGGATGAAGCATTATCTGATCGTGATACGGCGGTAAATAAGGAGCCTATTATAGAAAATACTCCTTTAGAAGAAGATTTGTTTGACCATCGGTTGCTATATATAGAAGAAGACACTATCAATCGTATGTTGCGTGCCGCTCTTCGCAATCACTGGTTCTTTTATGCTGTAACATTTGAATTTGAACCAAATAACCAAATATTCCTATCCATTATTACTAAATGGGGGAATGTGATTAATGTGGAATTCACCTTAGAGGATCTATGGTTTGATGATTACTCATCATCCTTTGCGATTCGCCTTGATACAAATAATATAGATACAGGTGGGTTTATTTTAAACTCCCTTTTACATTTAGTAGGTAACTGGTGCCTCAGCCTATTTGGCGTATTCTTTAATCCTATCGCATTAGGTGAAAAGGGTTCTACTGTACGCTTTGAGAAAAAAGGCATTATTCAATTTGACCTATTACCAAATACACAAGTAAAGAAATTTATACCGTTACCAGAACGCCATATTGGTAGTAATGGTCCCGTTCTTTTGGGGAATCCTCGTACTAGTCAATCTGTATTGCAGCTTGATTACTATGCATTCCATGATCCAGTAGATACCTTTACGGTACCAGATGTACCAACTCGTACTAGTTGGCTACGTTCTATCGATATTGCGGCGGTTCTTTTATTGCCGATTGGTGTATGGATTACCTTTGTTATCTTGCATCATTACTTGCCAACTGAAACGTTGGAGTTCTCATTCTCCACGTACTTCTTAATTTCTTTAGGGATTTTCATCATTTCCTTCTTGGTTATGAATATTCCGCGGTATTTGTACATGTATTTTGACTCTCGTAAACAGTGGCAAAGTGCGTTTGTACATAATAATATTAAGATTCAAATGCGCAAGCTCCATCGTCGCATCTTCATGCAGCAGGCTACGCTGACCTCTGACTGTGATGAGTGTACTGCTAATGAAAGCCAAGAGCGAATTAAACATTTGTTGTTACAAATTCGCGACAAGCGATTCCTCGCTAATCGACTTAAGATTGCCGATGATGATAGAGCCCGTAAACAAAAGGTTAAGTTTATCATCGCCTATATTGGTTGTACATTAATTGAGTTAATGTTGATCATGAACTAAATTGAGTTAATGGTGATTATGAACTAAATGGTTTTAACAACATAAGAAAGAAAAAACGTATCTCTTTAGAGATACGTTTTTTCTATTTCATGATTAAATTTTCTTATCGTTTTACCGTTTTTTACGACGTTTACGGACTGCTTTTCTAATTTCTCGCTCTGTTTCTGTTTTAGGTTGTTGCATCGACTCATAAGTTGGTCGATTTACAGGCATAAATGGTGGGTTACCATATTGGTTCGGTTCTGGCTGACCAGGCAATACCCAGAATAGGAAACCGATGAGCCATATGAAGAGCTCAAGCAAGTAATTGAATGGAGATACAGCAGAGTAGGTATTGATGAAGATCATAATGACCGACCAGAGAATCCCTGCCCATGCATTAAAGCCGATGTCGTGAATACGACGACCAAATAAAATGCAAGATAATGGGAAGAGGGCTGCTAGTAAAATCCAAATAATAACTCTTGTAAACCAGTATGCAGGTAAAGAGACAACAAAATCCAAGAATAGATCATCGATATAGTGAACGATGTGGAATAGAATCATCAGAGCGATAAAGCATATGATGAATTGTAGTCGATTTAACCGTCCCGTCAGGTTAAAAATCGATAAGCCCATGCGACGCCCTTGGAATGCAATGAGTAAACCGATGGCACATATGAGCAATGTTCGTAATACAACATAGAGTAAATCCATAAGTTCCCCTTTATGTATAGCTTATAGTTGAGTTAATTCTGGCAAGACTAGCTCAAATGCTACACCATGTTTCATTGATTTTACAGTATCTACTGTAGCTTGAATTGCTTTAGTAGTAAAATTCATTGCCAGTTCTGCTGCATCATAAGGTGAATATCCCCTCATTACTGCACCTGATAATACAGCGGTGAAAATATCTCCGGTTCCTGTTGCTTTTACAGGGACAAGAGGTATAGAGTAGGTTTTTAAAAAGTCTGTAGGCCCATCATAGACGGCGATGACCGCATGTGTTTCAGATGGAACGCTTGTCATGATAACCATGTCAGGCCCCATGTGATGTAATTGTTTACAACGGTCACGCAATTCATCATCATTAATAGGATCTGTAGAAAATGGAATATCTAATAAGAAGCAAGCCTCTGTATAATTGGGCTTTACAATATGAGCCTTGGAAACAAGTTGGCGCATAGCGACTACCATATCAGGCGTGTAGATTGAGTAGAGGCGACCATCGTCCGCCATAGCTGGATCGACGATGACCATTTGTCCATTATTGCCAAAACGGTCGATTGCTTCCTCCACAAGGTGGATTTGTTCTGGCGATGCCAAGAAACCACTTACAATAGCGTGAAAGTCGATTTCGTTTTTATCCCAACAGTCCATGAAATCCCTCATGTGAGCCGATAAATCTACAAACTCATAATGGGGGTACTCCAAGTGATTGCTCAAAACGGCTGTAGCCAAAGGTACTGCCTGGCAGCGCATAGCACTGATGATGGGAATCATAACGGTTAGGGCACAGCGGCCGATTGAGCTCATATCTTGAATTGTTAATACTCTAGGTACTGCTGTCATAGACACCTCCAAATAATTATATATTTTATTGTACGTTATGTACGGCTTTCTGTAAATGTAATGATGCTATTCATGAAATTAACTTCATAATGTAGTATAATAAAACGGATAGACTTTTAATGGAGGATAGTGAAATGACAAGGTATGTATTTCGACGCCTAGGTGGCGCAATCATAATCTTATGGGTCATCATTACCGTAACATTTGCGTTAATGCACGCAATTCCGGGGGGACCTTTTACAACAGAAAAGAAATTGCCACCTCAGGTGAAAGCAAGTATCGAAGCAAAGTATCATCTTGATGATCCCGTGTGGAAACAGTATGGAGATTATTTAGGTGGTGTTATTACCGGCGATTTGGGGCCATCATTTAAGTATGAAGGTCGTAGTGTGAACGACATTATCAGCGATGCATTCCCAATTTCTGCTCAGCTAGGCTTGTTATCTTTAATGGTAGCTGTAGTGGGTGGTATTACAGCGGGGGCGATTAGTGCCATGCGACCGAATAGTATTGTAGACTATGCTGTGACCGTGTTATCGACATTGGGAATCTCAGTGCCTACATTTATTATCGGTGCTGTCCTTGTATATGTAGTGGGCTTTGAGCTTGGGTGGTTTCCAGTAGCTTTATGGCGCGGTCCATCGTATATGGTATTACCAGTTTTAACACTGGCTGCACAACCGATGGCATTCATTGCTCGTTTAACGCGCAGTGGATTATTAGATGTGTATCAACAAGAATATATTCGTACTGCTCGTGCGAAAGGCTTAGGGTCTTGGACTATTTTGATGCGTCATGCACTAGGGAATGCGATTTTACCAGTTATTACATATTTAGGCCCATTGGCGGCGAGCCTCTTAACAGGTAGCTTTATTGTAGAAACGATTTTTGCTATTCCTGGTCTTGGACAGTATTTCGTAACATCTATTTATAACCGTGATTACACTGTTATTTTGGGCATTACGATTTTCTATAGTGCGTTAGTAGTATTTCTTAATATTTTAGTGGACATGATTTATCCATTAATCGATCCACGCGTTACGACAGAGGAGGGGACAGATGAATAAGGAAGATTTTTTACCTATTGAACGGGCCCCTCAAGAAGAACTGATTAGTTTTATTAAGCGCCCTAGTAAATGGGAGCGGTTCAAGGTGAATCGTTTGGCTGTAGTAGGGGCAAGCATCATTCTCGTGATGATTGTATTGGCTATTTTAGGCCCCCTAATTTCACCTTATACTTATGCGGATCAATCCTTAATCGATGCCAACCAAAGTCCAAGTTTTAGTCATTGGTTTGGTACGGATACATTAGGCCGCGATATTTACACTCGCGTTATGTACGGTGCTCGCATTTCCTTGACCATTGGTTTTGTAGCTGCCTTTATCAATCTTGTAATTGGCGTTGCTTACGGCGGTATTGCAGGTTACTTAGGTGGTAAGGTTGACCGTATCATGATGGGTATCGTAGATGTTTTGTACGGTATCCCTCTCTTGTTATACGTGATTTTGTTAATGGTTGTACTAGGCCCTGGTCTTACATCTATTTTTGTAGCATTGGGCATCGCGTACTGGCTTAATATGGCCCGTATCGTACGTAGCCAAATTTTGAAAGTTAAAAACGAAGAATACATCATCGCTGCAGAAGCTATGGGTATTCCAAAGCATCGCATTTTGTTGCGTCATATTTTGCCGAACTGTGTTGGTCCGATCATCATTACCTTAACATTGGCCATTCCAGAGGCTATTTTTACAGAAGCATTCCTTAGTTTTATCGGTTTAGGTGTAAATGCACCGATGGCGAGCTGGGGTGTATTAGCTTCTGAAGGGATTAGTAGCATGCGCTCTTATCCATTCCAATTGATTTTCCCTGCTGTTGCCATTAGCGTTACCATGCTTGGTTTCGCATTCCTTGGCGATGGCTTACGCAATGTATTAGACCCTAAGGAAGGAGATAGATAATGAATAACGCAATTGTTGATGTGCGCAATGTGTCCATTACCATCGAAACCTTTCAAGGTCCATTACGAGTGATTCGCAACCAAGATATTTCGTTACAGCCTGGTGAGATTTTAGGGATTGTAGGTGAATCTGGTTGTGGTAAATCTGTTATGGTGAATTCCTTAATGGGGTTGTTGCCATATGGTAAGACTAAAATTAAAGCGGATAAATTCATGATTGATGGTCATGATTGTTTAGAATTTACTGAAGATGACTGGAATGAACTTCGTGGTACTACAGTTGCCATGGTATTCCAAGATCCTATGACCTCTTTAAACCCAATTATGACGATTGGTGAGCAAATGTATGAGGTTATTCATCGTACTAATGCCTATGGTGAAGATTACGATGAAAGAGCCATAGCCATCGATTTATTGAAGAAGATGGGCCTTTCTACGCCGGAAAGACGTCTATCTCAATATCCGCACGAGTTGAGTGGTGGTATGCGCCAACGGGTATGTATCGCCATGGCTGTAGCAGGTCGTCCAAAGATTTTGATTTGCGATGAGCCTACAACAGCACTTGATATCACTACAGAGGCACAAATTTTACGCCTTATGCAAACATTAGCCGTAGAGGCTGGTATTGGTATTATCTTTATTTCTCACAACTTACGCGTTATCGCTCAAATTTGTGACCGCGTTATGGTTATGTATGCAGGTAAATGCGTTGAGTCTGCTACGGTAGAAGGTATCTTTAATGAACCTCGTCATCCCTATACCTTGGGCTTATTACTCGCATTGCCGCAAGGTAAATGGCATGGCGAGTTGAAAGCCGTTGAAGGTCAACCACCAGATCTATTTGATTTGCCGAGAGGGTGTGCGTTTAACCCACGTTGTAAATGGGCTATGCGCATTTGTGGTAATCGGATTCCTACGGTTACAAATGTTGGTGAGAATCATCAATTTACATGTTGGTTAGCTAAGTTGGAGGGACTTTAATGAGTTACGTATGGGAGACTGACAATCTCGTTAAAGAGTTCACCCTGTCAGGCGGCTTGTTTAAGCCAAAACACACGGTACATGCTGTACAAGGCGTGAGCCTATATCAATCACCTGGGGAAACCCTTGGTATCGTAGGTGAGTCTGGATGTGGTAAATCCACATTTGGCTACACTTTGATGGGTTTACATCAAGCTACATCTGGTTCCATCTATATGAATGGTCGTCACATTGATCCTTATGTGGAGAGACAAGCTGTTCATCCTGTGATGCAAATGGTATTCCAAAACCCTTATGCATCCCTTAATCCGCGACTTACGGTGAATGCTATTTTAGAAGAGCCTTTAGAGCTAGATCCAAAGTATACACCTCGTGATCGCGTTATTCGCGTAAAAGAGGTACTCGACCAAGTTGGATTAAATATGTCCTTTGGTGAGCGTTACGCTCATGAATTATCTGGCGGGCAACGCCAACGTATCGGTATTGCACGGGCTCTAATTATGCAGCCACAATGTATCATCTGTGATGAACCAATTTCTGCACTAGATGTATCGATTCAAGTGCAGATTATGACATTGCTTGAACGTTTGCAAGCAGAGCATGGCATTTCGTACCTCTTTATTTCTCATGATTTAAACATGGTGCGCTACATTAGTCATCGCATGGTTGTTATGTACTTGGGTGCTGTTATGGAAGAAGGTCCTGCATTGGACTTGTATGAGTTTCCACAACATCCATACACCCGTGCCTTGACGGCCTTAAATGGCCCAGTTATGCCACATGCACCAATTGGGGCTCCTCTAAAAGGAGACCCACCAAATCCACTAGATCCGCCAAAAGGCTGTTTGTTTAGTGGTCGATGTCCAGAAGCGGAAGGTCGTTGCTTTACAGAGCGTCCACCGCTTCGCGATTGGGCTGATCGCCGCATTGCATGCTGGCACATATAATGGGAGAATAGTATGGAAAAACTAATTGTTGGTAAGTCCTTAGAAAATCAACTTGATACGGTTATTAAAGAATTGGCACCTACAGGGAATATATCCTATGTAGTATTGCAATTTGATGATGAAGAAGAACCGACACTTATCGCATCTAAAAATGAACATACAGTTCATTCTAGTGCAAGTTTGATTAAGGTGCTCATCATGGAATATGTCTTTCATTTAGCTCGCGCTGAGCAGTTGGACCTTAATGATACGGTGTCTTTATCTAAAACTCCACGCGTTGAAGGTGGTGGGGCACTGCAAGAGCTTGTAGGTAAACATAGCTTTACGTATCTTGAGTTATGCCGTCTCATGATGGTGCTCAGCGATAATATAGCAACGAATTTGCTCATCACTGTACTTGGTATGGAAAATATTAATGCTCGTGCTGAGAAACTCGGTGTTGATGAGATCGAATTAAATCGTATGATGATGGACTTTGATGCGTTAGCTGAGGGTCGAGATAACCATATGACTGCTATGGCCTTAGCTCGTCTTTATAAACACATTTTTGAATATCGTGATAGAGATGCGTACGGCTGTGAAATGTGGAATATTTTAGGCCGCCAACAATTCCGTGATATCTTGCCATTTTACTGGGGCGAAGGCATACGCTTTCACCATAAAACGGGTTCCCTTGATCGCGTAGAGCATGATGGGGGCGTGTTAGAAACGTTAAGAGGTCATTTTTGCTTTATTTTGTTGATGAGCGATATTGATAATGACCGCGGTAAAGAGTTAGGCGCTCAAGTTGGGCGCATCATGAAAGTATTTGTAGAGGAAGCATTGCCATGATGGATAAACGAAATTTGTTAAAACTCATGGTCCTTGCTCTTGGGGTGAGTGTGCTCTTGTTTGTATTTGGTTACCCTCGTGGGGCCCAACCAATCGATGAGCATACAATCCGTTATGTTATTGAGCAGGAACCATCCACATTGGATCCCGCAAAGTCTACTACCTCTCCGGAGGCTACGGTTCAACTTCAACTATTTGATGGTCTAGTTCGTCTTAATGATGAAAGTGAACCAGAAGCAGCACTTGCAAAAAAATGGGAAATCTCCGATGATGGTCGTGAGTATACCTTCCATTTACGACCTGATTTAAAATGGTCCAATGGAGAGCCTTTGACGGCTCATGATTTTGAATACGCTTGGAAACGCGTATTAGACCCTGAAGTCCATGCGGATAATGCATATATGTTATATGTATTAAAAAATGGCGAAGCCTTTAATAGTGGCGACGCTAAAGCAGAAGATGTTGGTGTTAAGGCCATCGATGACGATACATTGGTAGTTACCTTAGAAAATCCAACAGCGTATTTCTTAAAATTACTAGCAGCTCATAGTTTCTATCCAGTGAGCAAAAAAGCTGTAGATGCTCATGAAAATTGGGCTGCTAATGCTGAAACTATTGTATCTAATGGTCCATACCGCTTGTTGTCTTGGAAGCATAATGGGGAAATGGATTTTATTAAGAATCCTAACTATTGGGATGCAGAATCTGTGAAAACAGAGAAGATGAACTGGCCTATTAGTGAGTCTCAAAGTACGCGTCTCACCTTAGTTGAAGGTGGCGAAGCTGATATGACTGTTGAGCCTCCAGTAGCGGATCAAAAACGCTTAGAAGAGGCTGGTCTATTACATATCGGTCCTATGCTTGGTAACTATTACTACGTATTTAATGTAAAGGCTGATCCTTTCACAAATCCAGATGTACGTAAAGCATTCTCCATGGTTATCAACCGCGCGAACATTGTTAACAACATCGTTCGCGGTGGTAAAGAAGCGGCTTATGCCTTCGTACCGTATGGCATGCTGGAAAGTAATGGCCGTGAAGACTTCCGTGAAGCTGGTAGTTATTTGGTTTACGAAGACGTAGAACAAGCTAAAGAAATTTTGAAAAAAGCAGGTTACGATAAGAACCATCCATTACCTCAAATTACGATTTTGTATAATACAAGTGAGTTGCATAAATCTATTGCCGAAGCGATTCAAGATGCATGGGTAAATGCTTTTGATGCTGATGTACGCTTACAAAATCAAGAGACAAAGGTATTCTTAGCAGACCGTGAAGCTGGCAAGTACCAAGTAGCTCGTGCTTCTTGGGTTGCTGACTATAGTGATCCGCAAAACTTCTTAGAAGTATTCTCTGCAGAAGACAATGATGGTCAGTACCACAGTGATGAGTACAATGAATTGATTGCACGCATTCGTATAACGCCAAATGGTGCGGCTCGAGATGCATTGATGCATGAAGCAGAAAAGATGATTTTTGATGAATCTCTTGTAATGCCGTTGTACTTCACAACACAACCTTATGTAACGAACGGAACGATTCAAAATTATTTCTGGACTACATTAGGCCTTGTTGACTTTAAAAAAGCATACAAATAAGATACACTTAAGACGTACACTATGTGTACGTCTTTTGTTGTATTTTATGAGGATATATGAACTGGATTGAACCAAAACGTTTAGCATCGGGCATGACCATAGGTATTATGGCACCTGCCAGTGCAAGTGATGAAGATTTACATAAAATAGAAGAAATTTGTGCCTCAAAAGGCTATAAGGTATTCTGGGGTGATAGTGTACATCGTAAGGGCCTCTATGGTGGTACTCCTGAGGAGCAAGCTACAGAGTTTCAATATATGATGACTACAGCCCCTTGTGATGCGGTGCTGGCCTTGCGTGGTGGGTATGGTACGATGCGGTATTTAGAACAATTAGACTATAATGCGATTCGTAAGTATCGTAAGGCTTTTATTGGCTATAGTGATTGTACAGCACTTCATATGGCTATCAACCGATATAGCCAGCTTATTACGTATCATGGTCCTATGGGCGTAGATTTTAAGCCTGAACGAAAAGCAGATATTGATGCCTTATTTAATACCTTAGAAGGTAAATTACAAGTTATTGAACCATTACCTGAACCACCTCGAGGTGCCATTGGCACTGACCTTGGTGATGGGGTTTTACGCGGTGGCAATATGACAATGCTATCTATGATATTGGGAACACCTTATTTTTTAGAGGACGAGTCTTGGGAGGATACCTTACTATTCATTGAAGATGTAGGGGAGGCTCCTTATAAGCTAGATCGCATGTTGCAACAATTTCGTCTCAGCGGTTTATTGAGCCGCATTAAAGGTTTAGTCATCGGTACTTTTACAAATTGTGAAGGCGACGAAGATGAAGTTGATTATGATTTGGGCTATGAAGCGTTGCGGTACATGGAGGAAAATCGAAATTCTGAATTACCAGAACCTTTTGTGTGCTATGTGCCAACAGGCCATGGCTCGCCGCATCAAACCTTGCCATTAGGAGCAACGATTAGCTTTAGATATATTTCTAACACTATTATCGTTCATCCTTATACGAAATAGGCGACAAATGTTAGCTTACAGATATTAAATAATAAGGGGAGTTATGACATTACAAGAACGAGAGGCCCGTGCCTGTGCCATCATAGATAGTATGGCTGAGGAATTGTGCGATGTCTCTTTATATTTACACGATAACCCAGAATTGGGCTTAGACGAGCATAAAGCGGTTAAGGTAATTAACCAATTCTTAGAAACACATAATTTTACATCTCAAGTGGGGCTAACTGATCTTCCAGAGTTACAAACGGCGTTACGGGGTGACTATAACGGTTCTGCACAGCATAAAATAGCCTTTTTAGGTGAATATGATGCATTACCAGAACTCGGTCATGGTTGTGGACATAATCTCATTGCTATGATGAGTTTAGGGGCGGCTATTGCCTTTAGTCAAAGTGCACCGGAAGCGTGGGGAACGACCTTCTTTGGTTGTCCTGCGGAGGAAACTATTGGTGGTAAAGTATACATGGCTGAGGCTGATTTATTTAAGGGCTATGAGGCGGCACTAATCATTCATCCGGGCAGTGAAAATGAGGTGGGGGGCACATCATTAGCGACACATCCCCTAGAGGTTACCTTCCATGGGCGTTCCTGTCATATAGCATCACTTACTGATTCTGGTATCAATGCCTTAGATTGTGCTGTAGATCTTTATCAAAGAGTTAAAGAGTTAAAGAAAACCTTTCCTAAAGGTGCTATTGTAGGTGCTATCTTTACCGAAGCTGGTACGGCACCAAATGTAGTAACACCTAAGGCTACGCTTCGCATGACTGTACGGGGGCGTACGGTGGATGATTTAGAAGGTATTATTTTGCCGGCTATTAAAGCGGCTGCTCAAGAGATTGCAGCATCCTATGGCGCTCAAGTTGAAATGCATCATTATGAGCCACTCTTTAAGGATATGCGTCAAGATAAAAAGTTGTTAGATCTCTTCAAAGATGTGATGACTGAGTTTGGTGAAACACCTCGTATATTGCCTGATGATGAAGCGGATGGTAGCACTGATGTAGGTAATGTATCCTATGAGGTACCTACGGCACAGCCCACATTGCAGATTGGATTAGGCTTAGAAGCACATACTCCAGAGTTCACTTGTGCAGCTGGTTCTGATTATGGATTGGCACAAGCTATTAAGGGGGCTAAGATTATGGCTGTTGTAGCCTTGCGTTATGTCCTGTGTAAGTGATGTTCAATTTTTGACATATAGAGGTCAAAAAGGTACAATAGATATAATATTTAAGTAAGTATGAAACAAGCCGTCTTCAACAAGACGGCTTTTATTCCGATGGAGATAGATATGAGTGTTTTAACCGTTTCAAATGTAACCCATGGTTTTGGAGCGCGACAAATTTTAGATGATGCATCATTCCGTTTGTTAAAAGGCGAACACGTAGGCCTTATTGGGGCTAATGGTGAAGGTAAGTCTACGTTCCTAAATATCATTACAGGTAAAATACCGCCTGACGAAGGTAAAATTGAATGGTCCAACCAAGTAACAGTAGGTTATTTGGATCAACATGCAGTGCTCGAAAAGGGCATGACTATTCGCGATGTATTACAACGGGCTTTTGATGATTTGTTCGTTATGGAGCAAAATATTAACGATGCCTACAATCGCATGGGCGATGTGTCCGAAGATGAAATGAATAAGCTCCTCGAGCAAGTTGGGGAATGGCAAGAAATTCTTGAACAACGTGGGTTCTATGAAATTGACGCGGTTATTGAGCGTACAGCTTCTGGTTTGGGCCTTACAGATATCGGCTTAGATCGAGATGTTACAGAGCTCAGCGGTGGTCAACGTACTAAAGTTTTACTTACTAAACTATTACTAGAGAAACCAACAATTTTATTGTTGGACGAACCGACAAACTATCTTGATGTAGAGCATATTCAATGGTTGCAAAACTATTTGCAGAACTACGAAAATGCGTTCATCTTGATTTCTCATGATATGGAGTTCTTAAATTCCGTAGTCAATGTTATTTATCATATTGAGCAAGCAGTACTTACTCGATATACTGGTGACTATCATCAGTTCCAAGCTGCTTACGAAGTGAAAAAGGCACAAGCTGCCAAGGCTTATGAGCGTCAACAACAAGAGATTGAGCGTATGGAGGACTTTATTCAACGTAATAAAGCTCGTGTAGCGACGCGTGGTATGGCAAACTCTAGAGCAAAACGCTTAGAGAAGATGGAAATTTTGGAAAAACCAAAAGAGTATATCAAGCCTACCTTTGGCTTTAAAGAAGGTCGTACACCAAGCCGCTTCATTGTAGAGGCTTTTGGATTACAATTAGGTTATGATGAACCGTTAACTAGACCAGTAGACTTTCAAATTGAAAGAAATAAAAAAATCGCCATTCGCGGCGTCAATGGTTTAGGTAAAACAACGTTGTTAAAAACTATTCTAGGTTTATTAAAACCTGTGAGTGGTGAGTTGGTAAAAGGTGAGTTCTTACAAGTTGGCTATTTTGCTCAAGAAGATACACCGTCTAACTCTGAAACAGCGCTAGATTATATTTGGAATGAATATCCGGCTATGACCAATGCAGAGGTGCGTGCAGCCCTTGCTCGTTGTGGCCTTACGAATGAACATATTACATCTCAAATGCGTGTATTATCTGGTGGTGAGAATGCTAAGGTTCGCCTATGCAAACTCATGCAGAATAAGTACAATGTGTTGGTTTTAGACGAACCGACTAACCATTTAGACGTATATGCGAAGGAAGAGTTGAGCCGTGCATTACGTGATTTCAAAGGTACTATTGTACTAGTAAGTCATGAGCCTGAATTCTATCAAGGTTGGGTTACGGATATTTGGAATATTGAGGATTGGACGACAAAAATCGTTTAGGAGGACCGATGAATCAACGTGCAAAGGACGGGATAAAGCAATTCTTAGAGGCTTTATCTGTTGATACAGAGGCACCAGAGTTAGAGAAGACACCAAGTCGTGTAACAGAATTATATAGTGAATTATTCAGCGGTGTAGGATTAGATACAAAATCTGCATGGGGAGAAACCTTTAGCACAGACTATAAAGGTCTTGTGGCAGTTACAGGGATTCCGTTTTATTCCATGTGCGAGCACCATTTATTACCTTTCTTTGGTACTGTAGATATTGTGTACCAACCTAAGGATGGGTGTGTTGCAGGGCTTAGCAAGTTCCAAGATATTGTTAATATTCTTAGCCGTAGACCGCAATTACAAGAGCGGTTGGCATCTGAATTGGCAGATGCGATTATGAATGATTTATCCGCTCATGGCGTATTTGTACGCATTACATCGACTCAGTTGTGTATGCTCATCAAAGGTACCATGCAGCAAGATTCAAAGGTTATTACATTAGAAAGCCGAGGCGTATTGGCCGAAAAAGGCACATTAAGAGATGAAGCGTTGGCAATGTTAGGTGGAGGACAGGCAAATGTTTAAACGTAGAAATTATACATGGAATGATGGCAAAAGTTTATCTTTGTGCGATCGTACCCTTATTATGGGCATACTCAATGGTACACCTGACTCCTTCTCTGATGGCGGTTTATTTAACACACCAGAGTCAGCAGCAGCGCATGTAAAACAAATGATTGAAGATGGTGCGGACATTATTGATCTCGGCGTTGAATCTACACGCCCAGGTTCTACACCATTGACGGCAGACGAAGAAATTGAGCGTTTGTCTCTATTAATAGATCCTGTATTAAATGCATCTACAGTTCCCGTATCTATCGATACATATCACGCTAAAACAGCTGAATATGCCTTCTCTAAAGGGGCGCATATTTTAAATGACGTATGGGGACTACATTATGATCCTGATATGGCGGCAGTAGCAGCTAACTTCAAGGTGCCTGTTATTATCATGCACAATAGTAATGATACAAACTATGGCGATATTATTGAGGATATGAAAGCATTCTTCTTCTGCGCTATCGATAAAGCGTTAAAAGAGGGGGTTACACCTCAACAAATCTGGCTCGATCCAGGTATTGGCTTCGGTAAAACAGAAGAACAAAATATTGAAGTTATGCAGCGATTAGGTGAGTTAACAGCTCATGAATATCCAATTTTGTTGGCACCTAGCCGTAAGCGTTTTATCGGGTCTATGTTGGGCGGTTTGCCACCAGAAGAACGCGATGAAGGCACTGTAGCCGCTTGTATTACAGGTGTATTCCAAGGCGTTGATATGGTGCGTGTTCACAACGTGAAGATGCATAAGCGTGCTTTAGCAGTCGCAGATGGCCTATTACGAGGTGAATAATGGATAAAATCGTTTTGAAAAATATGGCCTTCTATGGATACCATGGGAACTTGGAATCTGAACAAGCACAAGGTCAACGATTTTTTGTAGATGTGGAAATCACAACGGATCTTACCAAGGCGGGTCAAAGTGATCAGCTAGAGGACTCTATCAATTATGTAGAGGTATATGAAATTGTAGAATCTGTTATGACTGGTGAGAAACGCAATCTATTGGAGCGCTTGGGGGCGCTTATTGCGGATTCCTTGTATCAACATTACCAAGGTATCGTAGGTTTATCTGTAACGGTGCGGAAGCCATCTGTACCAATTGCAGGAATTTTAGATTATGTTGAGGTTGTAACTACAAGGGGACAAGTTTGATGTATACCTATTACATCAGTGTAGGCTCCAATATGGGGGACAAGAAAGGCTACATTCATTCTGCCTTTCAGTCACTGCAGCAACATGAAGCTGTTTCTAAGGTGATTAGTTCTACGCTTATTGAAACTGAGCCGTGGGGTTATACGGAGCAAGATACATTTGTTAATGGCATGTGGTTTTGTGAAAGTACTTTAGATCCGCATCAAATGCTCGGTCTAATTCAATGTCTTGAAAAAGGGGCAGGCCGCAAACGTTTGATTCATTGGGGGCCTCGCACGCTAGATTTAGATATTATTTTAGCTTACGACTCACAAGGTGCTATGCTTTCTTTGAATGATGCAACACTCGTTGTGCCGCATCCACATTTTTGGGATCGCTCCTTTGTATTAGAATCACTATATGAGTTGTTGCCAACTTTTACCTATAAAGATATGACAATTAATGAGCGATTAGCTCAATTAAGTGAATAAAAGAGCGATGTATGTGTTAAGATTAGTGAATCAGTAAATACTAAGATTAATGAGCTAGTAAATACTAAGATTAATGAACTAGTAAATACGATACATATTGTACATGAGTTTACGTTTTATGATCGGGGATTTATAGGGCGTGTAAATGAATATAAAACGTATCGGTTTATGTGTACTGGCTTTGATTGTAGTGGGGCTATCCTATTGGCTTGCGGTAGGATTCAACTACGATACTAAAACAGTGCGTATAGATCCGGAAGCGCATACATTAGTCAACTCTAGTGATGCCATTATTTCAAAACGAATATTAGCGATGAAATCCATTGATTCACAAGTGTATTTCTTAGGTTACGAAGGTTTTGGGATTTATAACCTAGCTGATAATACGCTTCGTCTTATGCCAATTACCTTTAGAGGTCAGCATATAGAACCACCTAAGACTGATGATTACCAACGGGGGTTACGAGATATTAGGTCGGTAAAAACTTTATCTGATTTTACGACTCAAGAGCAGACCGAATTAAAAGGCTTATTAGAGTCTACTGATAGAGGGGCTCATTATTATGGTGACTTTTACCATTCTGGTTATGAATCATCTCTTATCGATATGAAGGACCAGTATTTTATTACGAATACGGTACGTGCCTTAAAACGTATAAACCATACATTATATGTATATGATGCGTCAGGCTTTATTATTATTGATTTAGATAATCGTCGCTTGCAGGGGTTCTTTAATAATCGCCTTAGCGGTGAAGGGCCTAAAGGTGTACCGGATAGCTTACGTGGCCATTATGGCGGGGACTTCACTATGATTTATGCACTATCTAAACTAGATCCTAAGGATTTAGAAATTTTATGGACTATGCGTAAACAATATTTAGAAAAATCACCACAAGTGATGGAGGATAAAGACTTATTCCCTCTTAACCTTGAAGATATGGCTTTATAATTGCGATTTTGTTGTGGTCAGTTTCTTTACTAGATGCAACTAAAGATAGAGAGACTGTTATATGAAATGCCCCCCAAAAGTTGGACACAATTTGGGGGGCATTTCATATAACAGTCTTTTTTCAGTACTTTTAATAGATTTTCTAAAAATGGGTATATGGGTATATAATAATTATGTATTCTTTAAATCATATGATTTTATATAATTTGAATAGAAAACATCGAATTTTGATATAAAGTATTTAGATATTGAGTATTTGATTTCAATACATTAGTGTTGGTTAAGGTTTTATCATTTACTCGCTAATAATTGGAGGCCCTTATGAAATTGCGTAAAGTAGGTATTATTGGTACTGGTCACGTAGGTTCTCATGTAGCTTTTTCTCTTGCGTTGCAAGGTGAAGTTGATGAGCTATATATGATGGATATTGATGAGAAAAAGGCGAAAGCCCAAGCTATGGATGTTAATGATGCGGTTAGCTATATTCCCCATAAAGTAATAGCTACTGCAGGTCCTATTGAGGGCTGTGGAGATTGTGATATTCTCGTATTTAGTGCAGGACCTTTGCCAAATTTGTATCAAGATCGTTTAGAAAGTCTTGGTGAAACGGTAGAGGTATTAAAGGACGTTATTCCTCGTATTAAACAATCTGGGTTTGATGGGTTTATTATTTCTATCTCAAATCCTGCAGATGTGGTGGCTACTTACTTATGTAAACATTTAAATTGGAACCCTAAGCACATTATCTCTACTGGTACAGCATTAGATTCTGCTCGACTCCAAAAAGAATTAGCTCATATTTTCAACATTAGTAATCGCTCTATTACGGCCTATTGTTTAGGTGAGCATGGTGGTAGTGCCATGGTGCCGTGGTCTCACGTATGTGTTCAAGGTAAGCCCTTAGAGCAGTTACAACAGGAAATACCTCAAAGATTCCCTACACTTGACAATCAACAAGTATTAGATGATGTAAAGATTGGTGGTTACCATGTATTAGCCGGTAAAGGTTCTACAGAATTTGGCATTGCTAGCGCTACTACTGAACTAATTCGCGCCGTATTCCACGATGAAAAGAAGGTACTGCCTTGTTCTTGTTACTTGGATGGTCAATACGGAGAAAGCGGAATTTTTGCGTCCACTCCTGCTGTTATTGGTAAAGATGGTATTGAAGATATTTTAGAACTACAACTTACTGTTGAAGAGTTAACTTTATTTAAAGCTTCCTGTGCTATTATTCGTGAACATGCTACTAAGGCAGAAACTATGTAAATATAGCTTATCGTTAGATGTATACATAACTGTGCCTTTGTATACATATATACAATTGCACTCTGTTTTTCTAGAGAAATATCTGTAATATTATTTAGTCCCAAGCTGTGTTATGTGGTATAATTTAGGAATGACAATATACAGATGATGAATATTTTTGGGGGACATTATGACTCAGGACACTATGGAAGTACAACGTCCAAAAAGGCCGCGCAAACGGGTTCGCCCTAATCGCAAAGCGCAGGATCAGCGTATTATCCTCATGTGGATCAAGCGAATTGGCATAGGGATTATGGTGCTGCTATTGTTAGGGCAGGCCTATCGCTTGGTGGCTGTATATCAAGAAAAACAACATATAGAGCAGCAATTGCAAGAATTAAAACAGCGAAATGAAGAATTAGAGCAGGAAAAGGCTAAGTTACAAGATCCGAAGACCATTGAAGGGGTGGCTCGTGAGGAATTAGGCTTAGTTAAGCCTGGTGAAGTACCATATGTAAAATAGGTAAGAATTTAATTTTTGATTCGCTTTATTGTGTAGTTTGAGGTTTCCGCATTAATTAGGAGGTTGCATGGCAATCGAAGTTGGTAACATTGTAGATGGTACCGTATCTGGTATTACAAAATTCGGCGTATTTGTTGATTTAGGAGAGAAACAAACAGGGTTAGTTCATATTTCTGAAGTAGCTCATGGGTATGTCGAAGATATTAATACCGTATTAAAGGTTGAGGATCCTGTAAAGGTAAAGGTTTTATCCATTGATGGCAATAAAATTGGTCTTTCTATTCGTCAAACACAATCTAAAGAAGTGGTAAGTGAAGAAAGACGTCCTCGTCGAGTTCAATCTAAACAAAGTGCAGAGGCTTTCGAAGCGAAGATGAAATCATTTTTGCGCGATAGCAATGAACGCCTGCACGATTTAAAACGCAATACTGAAGGTAAACGCGGAGGCCGAGGCGGTCGTCGAGATTAATAGTGAGAGATGGCTTTCTGCCATCTCTTTACTTATGTATAAAATAGTAAGGGGGCAGTAGTATTAGGTGGATACTACTGTATGCAAGGAGCGATTATGAAGTTAGCAATTATCGATATTGGATCTAATTCAGTACGCTTATTATTAGCTACTTATGAAAATAAAATTTGGCATTACGAGCCAAAACAGTTGTGGACCACTCGTCTTGGAGAGCGAAATACAGATGGTACATTACGTGCTGAATCGATGGAAGCATCATATCAAGCTTTCAGGGATATTAAAAAATTAGCCGACCAATACGGAGCGGAATACTGCTTTGGTTTTGCAACGAGCGCTGTTCGTGAAGCAGCTAATGGCCTTGAATTTATGGAGTATATTAGTGAATATTGTCCGATGGAATGGCGTATTCTCTCGGGCGATGAAGAGGCTATTTATGGCTTTAATGGCGCTTTAGGGGAACAGTTGAATGATGGCCGTCACTATACAACTATCGATATCGGTGGTGGTAGTACAGAGCTAGCATTAGGTAATAAGGACGGCGTTTATTGGAGCCGCTCTTATCCTGTAGGTGCTGTACGGCTTCAATCTATGTCTGACGAAGGTCCTCAACGTGTGTGGGAAGAAACTCAATTCTTGTGGGATCCGATGATGATTGAAGGAGAATTTGGTGAATTCATTGGTATCGGAGGTACGTTAACGACCTTGGCGGCTATCGATTTAAAGTTAGAAGATTATGATGGCACTAAGGTGCAAGGACATAAATTGAGCCGTGAGACTGTGGAAGGCATCATTATGAGATTGCGTTACATGAGCCGTGAAGAGCGATTGCAAGTCAAAGGCTTACCTGCCGGTCGTGCCGATATCATCGTAGCCGGTGCGGAGATTTTAACGTCCTTTATGGACGCTTATGAGGTGCCTCATGTATTTGTGAGTGACCAAGATGGTATGGAGGCGATGGCCCGTGAATGTGAAAGCACTCATTCGAAGAGTTAATCACACTTTAAAATTACATAAGCTATTTCCTGAACATAGCCGTATATTGATAGCTTGTTCTGGTGGTCCAGATTCGATGGCTTTATTACATTTATTACAAGACATTGCTGCGCATCGCCATACAAAATATAAGCTTGGTATTGCTATCGTAGACCACTCTATTCGCCCTGAAAGTAAAGATGAGGTTCTATGGCTTCAAAATCAGGTAGATGCATTAGGATTGTCGTTTTATACAACTACCTTTGATGTGCCTACCTTGAGTAAAGACCTAAAGCTATCTGAGGAGACCGTTGGTAGGCAAGTTCGCTATCAATGGCTAAATGAAATAGCTCATTCTGAGGGGTATGATTATATTGCGGTAGCTCATCATAAGGATGATCAAGCTGAGTCGATTCTAGCGCATCTTATTAGAGGTACAGGATTAAACGGGCTAACAGGTATGGCTGTAGTCAGCCATGACTATGATATCCCCGTGATTAGACCTTTATTAGATGTTACAAAAGAGGAATTATTAGCTTATTTAGCCGATAGAAAGCTCACGTATTGTATTGATTCTACAAATGATGATATTCGATATCAGCGAAATAGAATTCGTCATCGCATTATACCAGAGTTAGAATCGATTAACCCTAATGTAGTAGATGCTATCGCTAGATTAGGATGTTCTGTAAGTGAAGATTTAGCAGTAATTTCTAATTTGACGGTACAAGCTTTTGAGCGATTAGTGACTATTGATAAAAATGAAATGCGTTTATCTCGTAAGGCCTTACGAAAGGAACCAGTTGCTATACAACGTCGTTTGTGGCAGCGTTTGATGAGTTCTATTGACTCTGATATAACGCTTACTACAGCTCATCAAGAGCAATTACTAGATATTGTTAACACCGGAGAAGGGAAAACTTTCACTATAAAAAGTATAAAAGTAACCGCTCAATGTGATACAATAAAGGTATATTGCAAACATTAATATGAATCGTGGAGGTCATATAGATGCATCAAGATGCAAAAGATATTTTATATACAGAAGAACAATTAAAAGCACGTGTAGCGGAACTGGGTAAAGAGATTAGTAAAGATTACCAAAATGAATCCGTTGTGCTTGTAGGGGTATTAAAGGGTGCTATCGTATTCTTTACAGATTTAGCACGCGCTATTGATGACAGTGTAGATGTAAGTTTTGATTTCATCTCTTGTTCTAGTTATGGCAGTGGTACAACTAGTACAGGTGTAGTTCGAATTTTAAAAGATTTAGATCGCTCTGTAGAGGGTAAACATGTACTCGTTGTAGAGGATATCGTTGATACTGGTACAACATTACATTACTTGCTAGAAAATTTACATGCTCGTGGCGCTAAAAGCGTACGTCTTGCAGCGTTATTAAATAAACCTGACCGCCGTAAAATGGACGTAGAAGTAGACTATGTAGGCTTTATTATTCCTGACTACTTTGTTATCGGTTATGGTTTAGACTACGCGGAAAAATATCGTCACTTGCCTTATATCGGTATTTTAAAGGAAGAAATGTATCAAAATTAAAAATATGATATAATATATGAGTGCATCTCTCAATGAGATGTACTCAATTCGTTTATACAACTAAATTACTATTGAAAGGGGTAATATTTTGGGTCGATTTACTAAAAATATCGTCCTTTATTTACTTATCATTGCCGCTTTCGTTATCGCCATTGACGCTTTCTCTGGTCAAAGTGCGAATAAATCTGAACTTAGTTATACAGGATTTATTCAACAAGTACAACAGAAAAAGGTTGAGTCCGTAACGATTACCAATGATCACGGTATTAAAGGTAAACTAAAAAATGGAACAGAGTTCAATTCTTATGCGCCTAGTGATGAAACATTAATTAAAACATTACAAGATAATGGCGTAGAAATCACAGCAGCTCCACCTGAGCAACCAGCTTGGTGGATGAGCCTGTTAGGTTCTGCTATTCCTATTATCATCTTGGTCGTATTGTTCTTCTTTATCATGCAACAAACACAAGGTGGCGGTGGCCGAGTGATGAACTTCGGTAAAAGCCGTGCTAGATTGATGGGTGAAGGTAACGTAAAGGTTAGCTTTAAAGATGTAGCAGGTGCTGAAGAAGCAAAACAAGAATTAGAAGAAGTAGTAGAATTCTTGAAGGATCCAGGTAAATTTACAACAATCGGTGCTAAAATTCCGAAAGGTGTATTGCTCGCAGGACCTCCAGGTACAGGTAAAACATTGCTTGCTAAAGCCGTTGCTGGTGAAGCAGGGGTACCATTCTTTACGATTTCCGGTTCTGATTTCGTAGAAATGTTCGTAGGTGTTGGTGCATCTCGTGTGCGCGATCTTTTCACACAAGCGAAAAAGAATGCTCCATGTATTATCTTCATCGACGAAATTGATGCGGTTGGTCGTCAACGTGGCGCAGGTCTTGGTGGTGGTCACGATGAACGTGAACAAACATTGAACCAATTGCTCGTTGAAATGGATGGCTTCGGTGCCAACGAAGGTATTATTACCATCGCCGCTACAAACCGCCCAGATATTCTTGACCCAGCGCTGTTGCGTCCAGGTCGTTTTGACCGTCAAGTTATCGTAGGTCGTCCAGACTTACGCGGTCGTGAAGCAATCTTGAAAGTACATGCTCGTAACAAGCCATTGGCTGACGATGTAGACTTAAAAACAATTGCGAAGAAAACTCCAGGCTTTACTGGTGCTGACTTGAACAACTTGTTAAACGAAGCGGCTTTATTGGCGGCTCGCCTTAACAAAAAAGTTATCACTATGGCTGAAGTTGAAGAAGCAAGTGAAAAGGTTAGCATGGGTCCTGAACGCCGCAGTCATATTGTGAGCGAGAAAGACCGTAAGTTAACAGCGTACCATGAATCTGGTCATGCTATTGTGGCACATTTATTGCCTCATGCGGATCCTGTTCATAAGGTAACAATCATTCCTCGTGGCGCAGCAGGTGGTTACACTATGATGCTTCCTACAGAGGAACAAAATTACAAAACAAAATCTCAATTATTAGCGGATATTCGCGTAGCTCTTGGCGGTCGAATTGCAGAGGCCTTAATCCTAGATGAAATCAGTACAGGTGCTTCTGGTGACCTTCAAAGCGTAACGAATACAGCTCGTGCGATGGTAACGCGTTGGGGTATGAGTGATGAGCTTGGTCCTATCGTATTTGGTGAACAACAAGAACAAGTATTCTTGGGTAAAAACCTTGGACACGAGCGCAACTATAGTGAAGAGATTGCAGCAAAAATCGACTCTGAAATTCATCGCATTGTAGAAGAAGCGTACAAAGATGTAACAAAACTTCTCAGCGAAAATGAAAAATTCTTACATGACATGGCAAATGCTTTGTTAGAAGAAGAAACAATCGATTCTAAAGCTGTAGATAATCTTTATAAATATGGTACAACGAAAGCCCCTGAAGTTGAGGAGCCTAAAGAAGCTCTAGAAGCGGCAGGTATTGTAGTACCAGAGGTGGTTGAAGCTAAAGAAAACACTGCTACAGTGGATGCTCCTAGTGAAACACCTTCTAATGAAATCAAATAATGAGATATCTAAATAAAAGAGCTGGCCTCGTTGAGGACCAGCTCTTTTTATATATGTTCTTTTGATTATAATTACCTATTACTAGCTATAGTACTTAGTATTCTATCTATATTGTGAAGCTCGTAATGTAGTTGGTGAGGATTAGCTATTGGCCATCATTAATATGACGTGTTGCCAAGTACTGTTGAATTCTACGCTCTTTTCGGGCTTTTAAATATTTTTGAGCCAGTACATTTGGAATTGCTACACCAATCGCAATACTTACAATAGTAAGGACGCCTGTTACACTGTTTTGGACCATATGAAGTAAGCCGGATTCTGATAGTGCGTTGATATGAAGCATATCAAAGAGGAATCTGTAATATAAAATACCAGGCATTAAGGCTATAGCAGATGGGACGATGATAATTGTGCTAGATGTTCTCAGCCAAGTAGAAACTTTTACATAGATTACGCTCATTACAGCGGCGCCTACAAAGGTAGCACCTGGAATGGAGAAGCCAAATTCAACAGTTAATAAATTGCGGATAAATACGCATAATACACCACCAATACCAATGGATACTAGTAATCGGACAGGGGCGTTAAATAGTACTGCAAAGGATGCGGCTGCTGTAAAAGCCCCTATAATTTGCTCAATGGTTAATACATGAGGCTTAATATCTACAAAGCTAAAGGCCGGCATAGGGCTAAAGTATAATGCCATGGCCATGCCTAAGGTCATGCTACCAACGATAAGGATCGTTCTAATAGCTCTTGTAATTCCCGATAAAATATGGTTGTTGATGGTATCAATAACGGAGTTTATAAGAGGTACACCAGGTATCATAAATAAGGTACAACAAACAAGAACGTAAACTAACGAATCTTGTTCTATATGCGAGTAGAAACCATAGGCAGAAACCATGGCGGCAAAGCCGCCAATTGCAATGCCTACATATTCATTGCAACCAAAGCGTACCGATAAGGTACGACCAAAATAACCGATTAGAGAACAAATAACAGTTACAATAAAAGCTATTATATCGCCACTATATAAAAAGGCAAGGCCTGCTGATCCGAGGGCACAAGCAATACCCTTTATCCAATCAGGATATACTGGAATAGTGCAATCTAATTTTGAAATTAACTGTTCATAAGTTGTAAGTGAATAATGTCGTTCAAAGGCTCGCCAAGTTAGTTTAGATACTGCATTAATCATGGCCATATTGGGTACATGGACAGGTGTTTTTCTAAATACGGTAATAGATCGTTCTTTATGCAGTAAATTGACCATAATCGTAGTATAGGAAATATGTATATTTAAATAATCATGAGGAATACCCATAAATGTGGCGGCTTTAAGCATTTCTTCAATGATTCGATTTGTATCGGCACCACATTCCATGAGTAGTTTGCCTATGTTTAATAGGATATCTAGCTTTCTATGAATATGAATAAACGGGTTCTCAAGAACTTCATTTTTTTCTTTTAATGTAAATTGTTTCATATATCTCCCCAGATAATGATAGATTATACTATTGTTATCTTTTACATACGGTATAACTTAATACTATATGTATTATATCATTAATTACTATAAATAATCCTTGCTTTTTATAGGGGACACTTGTACAATCGAATTGTAAACCTAGGTTGACAAAGAAAGGGGCTCTAAACTATGCGTGATGAAGTGCTAGAATTCTTGAGACAAAACCAAGGTAGTTTCGTATCGGGACAAGATATGTCCGAAGCATGCCATGTTTCGCGCACAGCTATTTGGAAACATATCAAGGCGTTACGTCAAAAAGGCTACAAAATAGAATCTTATACCAAGAGGGGGTATCGATTATTGGAGGAACCTGATTTGTTAAGTCCATTGGCCATGAAGCAAATCTTAAAGACCGATGTGTTTGGCAAACGATATGTTTATATGGATGTTACAGAGTCTACAAACCTAGAGGCTCGTCGATTAGCTCAACAAGGTGCTGAAGAAGGTACTGTTGTCGTTACAGAAGAGCAAGCAGCTGGTCGTGGTCGCTTATCTCGTGGCTGGTATTCTCCATTTGGTAAAGGTCTATGGTTTAGTCTTATCTTGCGCCCTGATTTTGCGCCTGTAGAAGCACCAAAGTGTACGTTGATGGCCGCAGTGGCATTAACAAAGGCATTCCATAAAATGGGGCTCACTGATGCGGGTATTAAGTGGCCTAATGATATTTTAGTGAATGGCCGTAAATTGGTAGGTATCTTAACAGAAATGTCCGGCTCTATGGAGGAAATCTCTCATATTGTGATGGGCATTGGTGTCAATGTTAAAACAAAACAAGAAGAACTACCAGAAGAATTAAAATTAATTGCTACATCCCTCGCGATGGAAGGGATCGATATTGAGCGGACGGAAGCATTTAGAATTATATTAGAAGCCTTAGAGCATCAATATTATGATGTGCTTGATAGCGGCTTTGAGGAAACTCTCAATGAATGGCGTCAATTATCGGTGACTCTCGGTGAAGAAATCGAGGTTCGCGCTCCTGGTAATACCTATGAAGGGGTAGCAACCGATATTGATGAAGATGGTAATTTATTAGTAAGAATCCCGGATGGGACTGTTAAACGTGTTATGGCAGGGGACGTATCAATTCGTCCGCGTAAATAGGAGGCATTCATGTTATTAGTAATTGATGTGGGGAACACCAACATTGTTCTCGGTGTATACGACAAGGCAGAGCTTGTAGGTCACTGGCGTATTTCCACGGATCGGGTTCGTACCACTGATGAATATGGCATGTTGATGATGAACTTGTTCTTCCACGATCGCAAGGTTGATGTGAAAGATATTAAAGATATTATCATTTCTTCTGTTGTACCTCCAATGATGCCTACCTTAGAACGTGTATGTTTACGTTATTTCAATGTGAATCCTCTTATCGTAGGTCCTGGTACTAAAACAGGTATTGCTATTAAGTATGATAATCCGCGTGAAGTCGGTGCGGACCGCATCGTAAATGCTGTAGCGGCTCATGAAAAATACAAGGGTGACTTGATTATTATCGACTTTGGTACAGCAACTACTTATTGTGCAGTACAAGGTAATGGCGATTATATGGGCGGTGTTATTACGCCAGGTGTAACAATTTCTGCGGAGGCTCTATTCCAACGGGCTGCTAAATTGCCACGTATTGAAGTAAGAGATCCAGGGCAAGTCATTTGCCGGAATACCGTATCTTCTATGCAATCCGGTATGTTCTACGGCTACGTAGGCCAAGTAGAGGGTCTCGTAACGCGCATGAAAGCAGAAATGGGCGACCACGTAACTGTAGTGGCTACAGGTGGTTTGGCACAGCTTATCAGCAGTGCTACAGACTGCATTGACCATGTAGAGCCTATGCTTACACTAGAAGGTTTACGCCTTATTTACGAAAGAAATAAATAATGCTACTATAATATAGTTACGTATATGTAACGAAGTAGTGTACATTCGGGTACAGCTTATGCTGTACCCTTTTTGTTAGGGGATATAGAATTATATGAATCATAAACAGTGGCAAATAGGGTCCGTCAAAATTGATGGTCAAGCCATATTAGCGCCTATGGCAGGGGTAAGCGATATTGCCTATCGCTTACTTGCTAAAGAGCATGGCGCCGCCATGGTTTGCACCGAAATGGTTAGCGCCATGGGCATTAAATATAAAAATGAGCGCACTCATGAATTGTTGCGTATTGAAGAGGTAGAACGCCCTGTATCTATGCAAATCTTTGGTTCCAATCCAGAAGCAATTGCGTTAGGCGCAAAGGTAGTAGCTGATGCAGGTGCCGATATTGTAGATATTAATATGGGCTGTCCTGTGAAAAAGGTAGTAACCTCTGGTGATGGTTCTGCTCTTATGAAAAATCCAGATTTAGCAGCTCGTGTAGCAGAGGCTGCGGTTAAGGCCGTCGATGTGCCTGTAACCGTAAAAATGCGAATCGGTTGGGATAGTGATTCCATCAATGTTGTGGACTTTGCTAAGCGCATCGAATCTACAGGTGTGGCGGCTATTGCAGTACATGGCCGTACTAAGGAGCAAATGTACAGTGGGCATGCTGATTGGTCTTATATTAAGGCTGTAAAAGAGGCTGTGTCTATACCTGTTATTGGTAATGGCGATATAGTAGAGCCTGAAGATGCAAAGCAAATGCTTGATGAAACGGGTTGTGATGCGGTAATGGTAGGCCGTGGTGCACAGGGGAATCCTTGGATCTTTGGTCGTATTCACCATTATTTGGCGACTGGTGAAATATTACCGGCGCCTACAGATATTGAGCGTCTCGATATGCTATTAAAACATTTTGATTTGTTATGCCAATATAAGGGTGAAAGTATGGCCGTTAAGGAAATACGAACTCATGCAGGGTGGTATATGAAGGGACTTCCTGAATCTGCCTATTGGCGCAATCGTGTGAATACAATTCATACTGTAACAAGCTTTCACGATGAGCTAGACTCATACCGTAAAATACTGGCTGCAATGTAGTGAGATTGACAAATGAATAGTATTTTTATATAATGGTTGAGATAATTTAGAAACAAAAGACAAGGTGTCATCTTACTATGGCACTTTTTCTTATTATTTATATGTAGAAAGAGTGGGGTACCCATGGCAGACGTAAAAGAAACATTACTTACCGCCGACGGTTTAAAGAAATTAGAAGAAGAATTAGCGTACTATAAATCTGTACGTCGTATTGAAGTATCTGAACGTATTAAGACAGCTATTGAATATGGCGATATCAGTGAAAACTCTGAATATGATGATGCAAAAAATGAACAAGCTTTCATCGAAGGTCATATTGTAGAGTTAGAAAATAAAATTAACACGGCGAAAATCATTGACGAGTCCGTAAAGGGCGATGTTGTATCTGTAGGTAGTAAAGTTGTTGTACTTGATACGATGTACAATGATGAATTGGAATATGTTATCGTTGGTTCCTCTGAAGCGGATCCATTTAACAATCGTATCTCTAACGAATCTCCTGTAGGTAAAGCTATTTTGGGCAAACGCAAAGGTGATGAAGTAGAGGTTTCCACACCAGATGGTCCTGTAACATTCAAAGTGTTAGCAATCCAATAATTTACATTTACTGACGAAGAGGCGATAACATGAGTGAAGAAATTAAAAATGTACAAGAAGAGCTGAATGAGCAAATGCAAATTCGCCGCGACAAATTGGCTGAATACGAAGCAGATGGCATCTATCCATTTGGTCAACGTTTTGTTGTAAAAGATAATGCAAAAGAAATTAAAGATGACTTCTTCTTGAAATATGATGGTCAACCTGTAGTTATTGCAGGGCGCTTGATGACAATCCGTTCCCATGGTAAAACGGCATTTGCTAATGTTCGTGATAAATCTGGGGATATTCAAGTATATTTCCGTAAAGATGTATTGGGCGAAGAGGCTTATAAATACGTAAAAATGCTTGATATCGGTGATATCATCGGTGTAGAAGGTCATGTATTTAAAACTCATACAGGTGAAGTTACAATTAAAGTTAACAAATTAACTTTGTTATCTAAATCTTTACGTCCATTGCCAGAAAAATGGCATGGTTTAAAGGATACAGAACTTCGTTACCGTCAACGTTATGTTGATTTGATCGTAAATCCTGAAGTTCGTGATACATTTGTAAAACGTTCCCAAATCGTTGCTAAAATTCGCGAATACATGATGCGTGATGGTTTCATGGAAGTAGAAACACCAATGATGCATGCTATCCCTGGTGGTGCTGCAGCTCGTCCATTCATCACTCACCACAATGCGCTTGATATCGATATTTACATGCGTATTGCACCAGAATTGTACCTCAAACGCTTGATCGTTGGTGGTATGGACCGCGTATTCGAAATGAACCGTTGTTTCCGTAACGAAGGTATCGATAATCGTCATAATCCAGAATTCACTACTATCGAATCTTACCAAGCGTATGGCGATGTTGAGGATGCTATTCGCTTAACAGAAAACCTTGTGTCCTACTGTGCACAAGAGGTTCTAGGTACACAAGAAATCACATACCAAGGTACTGAAATCAATTTGACTCCACCTTGGAACCGTATCACAATGGCAGAAGGTGTAAAAAAATACACTGGTGAAGACTTTGATGCAGTAACTACTGTTGAAGAAGCTCGTGCTATTGCAGATCGTTTAAATGTAGAATACACAGAAAATGATGGTATTGGTAAAATCTTAAATGCTTGCTTCGAAGATTATGTAGAAGAAAACTTGATTCAACCAACTATCGTATATGGTCATCCAAAAGAAATTTCTCCACTTGCAAAAGCAAGTCGTGAAAATCCATTGGCTACAGAACGTTTTGAAGCGTTCATTTATGGTCGTGAATTGGCCAACGGCTTCTCCGAGTTAAATGACCCGATCGACCAAAAACAACGTTTCTTGGATCAATTGAAAGAACGCGAAGCTGGCGATGATGAAGCTCACCGTATGGATGAAGACTTCGTTACAGCTCTTGAATACGGTTTACCTCCAACAGCAGGTTTAGGTGTTGGTATCGACCGTCTCGTTATGTTCTTAACAGACTCTGCATCCATCCGCGATGTATTGTTGTTCCCATTGATGAAACCAGAAGCTCCTAAGCATATTGAAGCTGAAGAAGAAGCAGCTGAATAATCTAACATATAAAGGCTCCCTATTCTTTGAGTAGGGAGCTTTTTTACATGACCATAATGTACTACGTTAAATACTATAAGCATATAAAGTATTGACATGAAGAGAGGAGGCTATGGTGAAACATTTAAAAATTGCTTTTACCGATAGTGTAAAACCTTGGATTAGTTCTATCGAGGACCGTACATGCATACCTATTAATGAAACGGATTTTACCAACATAGGTGCCGTTGTGGTGAGCGCCTCTGAAATGGATGTACTCGATAATGAGCAAATCCGTTCGTTTGGAATACCTGCTATTGTAATGGTAGTAGATCCATCCCATACTATATCTTTTGATATGGAGCAAATTGGGGCGGTAATAGATGTTACATCTACTAGCATAAATGACTATAAAGGGACGATAGAGCAGATTGTAGCAAGCTATGAAGCTTTGATTTTGCCCCCTTTCTTTAAGGCTTTATCTGATTATGTAGGAGATAACAATGCTCAATTTGATTGCCCAGGACATCAAGGGGGACAGTTTTTTGCTAAGCATCCTACGGGACGTGCCTTTTTTGATTTCTTTGGAGATCATATTTTCCGTGCAGACCTTTGTAATGCCGATGTAAAGCTTGGTGATCTTTTAATCCACGAAGGTTATGCTCATGATGCGCAGGCTCATGCAGCTGCAGTGTATAATGCGGATAAAACATATTTTGTATTAAACGGCACATCTTCTGCCAACAAAGTAGTACTCAATGCTCTTTTAACGCCAGGCGATATTATTTTATATGATCGCAATAATCATAAATCTATTTGCCATGGCGGTCTCGTTATGTCCGGTGCCACACCGATATATTTAGAGACCGCACGGAATCCGTTTGGTTCCATTGGTGGTATTCTAGAGCATTGTTTTGATGAAAGCTATATTCGGAATTTAATCGGTGAGAAGGATCCTAATAAAGCCAAAGCAGACCGTCCAATTCGGCTAGCCGTTATTCAATTAGGTACCTATGATGGTACGATTTATAATGCGCGCCAAGTAGTAGATAAAATAGGTCACTTGTGCGACTATATTTTCTTTGACTCTGCCTGGGTTGGGTATGAACAGTTTATTCCTATGATGAAAGATTGTAGTCCTTTATTATTAGAGCTAGGTCCTAATGATCCTGGAATTTTAGTGACTCAATCTGTACATAAGCAACAAGCGGGCTTCTCTCAAGCGTCTCAAATCCATAAGAAAGATAAACATATCAAAGGACAAGACCGTTATGTAGATCATAAGCGTTTTAATAACTCCTTTATGATGCATGCTTCCACATCCCCTTTTTATCCACTCTTTGCATCTCTCGATGTAAATGCCAAAATGCATGAAGGTGAATTGGGAAAACAGTTGTGGCGTGAATGTATTGAAGTAGGAATTGATGCCCGTAAGTCGGTATTAAGCCACTGCAAATATCTGAGACCTTTGGTAGCACCTATAGTACATGGTAAGAAGTGGGAAGAAGGCAATACACAAGAGATGGCTAATGATGTGAGTTATTTTGCCTTTGAACCAAATGCAAAATGGCATTCCTTTAAAGGCTATGGTGAAGGGCAGTACTTTATCGATCCTTGTAAATTCCAGTTGATTACGCCTGGTATTAATGTTGAAACAGGGGCGTATGAAGACTTTGGTATTCATGCCAATATATTGGCCAATTACTTGCGGGAAAATAGAATTATTCCAGAAAAGTGTGACCTCAATACGATTCTATTCCTTATGACTCCTGCAGAATCTAAAGCGAAAATGGATGCATTAGTCGATCAGCTTGTGCGTTTTGAAGAGCTTATAGACCGCAATGCCCCTATGGAAGAGGTGTTGCCGTCGATTTACTATAGCTATCTAGATAAATATAAAGGTTATCATATTCGCCAACTCTGTCAAGAAATGCATGATTTTTATAAAGCTAGAAACGTGAGTACTCTACAACAACGTTTGTTCTCCAAGGAATACTTCCCAGAATATGTAATGAATCCACAAGAGGCAAACTTTGAGTTCCAACGCAATAAGGGAGAGCTTGTGCCTTTAGATGAGGCGGAAGGTCGCATTGCGCTTGAAGGAGCTTTGCCGTACCCACCAGGTGTATTATGCGTACAGCCCGGAGAACGATGGTCTCGGACTGCTTGTGATTACTTCCTTGCTTTAGAAGAAGGAATTAATCAATTACCTGGATTTGCTCCAGAGATACAAGGCGTATACCTTATTGAACAACCAGATGGCTCTAAAAAAGCATACGGTTATGTATTGAAAAAGGAATATGAAATGTAAATCATAAATAGTTATTGACAGTGCATAAAAATAACTTTATACTAGGTGCATAGATTGTATTATAAGCATAACAGATATGAGAAAAATTCATAAAATGAAAATTTCTTATTTAGCCTTATCAATAGTAAATAGCAGATAAGGATTAACTGTATAGACATATTGCTAATCTTGTATAACCTTGACGGGATGGGTCAAGGCTCTCTAGCGTAAACCGAAATTTACGACTACAAGAGCATCTTTATGATGCTCTTGTAGTCGTTTTTTTATTTATCTATTTTATTTCTTTTTCTAAAAGTTTGGAGGAATATGAGATGAGTTCAATGGAGTACGAAAGAACAAATGAAGCAAATGGTTTTCTTGATCGCTTTTTCAAGTTAACCCAACATGGCACATCAGTGAAAACTGAGTTTTTTGCAGGTATTACGATGTTTATTGCGTCAGTATATATTCTGGCAGTAATACCAAACTTATTATCTGTATCAGGCATGCCGCATGCTAGTGCAGTGGCAGCGGTTGTGTTAACAACAGCTTTTGCGACCATGCTTATCGGTTTAGTGGCTAATGTTCCTGTTATCGTAGCACCAGGACTTGGTCTCAGTGCGTTCTTCTCGTACACTATTTGTGGTGCCATGGGTCTTAGTTGGCAAACTGCATTAGGTGCCGTTTTTATTTCCGGTACAGTATTTGTTATTTTAACGGTTACTAAAGTTCTTAACAAAATTGTAGATGGTATTCCACAAGTACTGAAAACATCGATTGGTGTAGGTATTGGTTTATTCGTTGCTTTCATCGGTTTTAAAAATGCTCATATTATCGTACCTAATAATGCAACCTTTGTAACCCTAGGTAACATGCAAGATCCAGCGGTATTATTGACTTTACTAGGCTTATTTATTACTAGTATTTTGCTGGCAAAACAAGTTAAAGGCGGCTTACTAATCGGCATGGCGTTCACTACAATTGCAGCAATGGCTTTAGGTTTAACTAAGATACCTGCTACAAGTGCGGATATCTTTAACTTGGTGCCACCAGTTCCAGTTGATACATTCGGTCAACTAGATATAATGGGCGCTATTAAATATGGTATTTTCTCTATTATTTTCTCTATCACTATTGTAGATATGTTTGATAATATCGGCACATTGATTGGTGTTACGAGAAAAGCAAATTTGGTAAATGAAGATGGTAAGTTCGAAGGGTTAGATAAAGCCTTGCTATGTACTTCTATTGGCGCTGCAGCAGGTGCCGTTGTAGGTACTTCTACAGTTACTTCTTACATTGAAAGTGCGGCAGCCGTTGCCGACGGTGGTCGTACAGGTCTTACAGCCGTTGTAACAGGTCTTTTATACTTGGTAGCCTTGTTCTTTGCACCATTGTTCTTATTGGTACCACCACAAGCTACTGCACCGGTACTTATCACAATTGGCGTATTTATGATGAGTGAGGTAACACATATTGACTTCACTGACTTTACAGAAGCATTGCCAGCATTCTTAACAATTCTTCTTATGCCTTTAACATTCAGTATTGCTCAAGGTTTATCTTTTGGTTTTATCTCTTATACATTGATTAAATTGACTACAGGTCGTCGTCATGAAATTCATCCTATTATGTATATCATGACATTGGCATTTATTATTCACTTTGCCATCTAAAACGCCTATACTATGAATCATATAGCATTGTATATTGATTGAAAATTAATCTAGCATGTGGTATAGAGCGACTCATCTATAATCTTGAACATGCGAGGAGGTTATATGAATTCAACAATCATTTTAAAAGGAAATATTCTATATACACCACGTCCATCAGAATTTGTAGCTATTCAACAAGGTTATGTTATTGCCGTCGATGGTGTAGTAGTTCATTGTGGTGAAAGTATACCACCAGCGTATGGAGAACATCCGATTACAGATTATGGTGATCATCTCATCATCCCCGGTTTTGTGGATACTCATGCTCATGCACCGCAATATTGCAATCGCGGTTTAGGTATGGATAAGGAGCTCTTACCTTGGCTTGAAACGTATACCTTCCCAGAGGAAGCAAAGTTTAGTGACAAAGAATATGCTCGTTTAGTATATGGCGCCTTTGTACACGACTTATGGCGAAATGGCACGACGCGAAGCATCTTGTTTGGTACGATTCATAAAGATAGTACATTAGTATTGATGGAGCTTTTACAAAAAGCAGGTTTATCTGCCTATGTAGGCAAGGTCAATATGGACCGCAATAGTCCAGAATTTTTAATTGAAGACACACATCAATCCTTAGCTGATACTAAAGAGTGGTTAGAAGCATCAGCTCAATTTGGTCCTTTAGTAAAACCAATTATTACGCCTCGTTTTGTTCCATCTTGTACAAGCGAGTTAATGAGTGGTTTAGGTAACTTGGCACAAGCGTATAATGTGCCGGTTCAATCTCACTTGTCAGAAAATCATGGTGAAATTGACTGGGTAGCAGCCCTACTTCCTGAGGCAGCTAATTATACAGATGTGTACTATGAACATCATCTCATGGGGAAGGTGCCGACAGTGATGGCTCATTGCATTCATTTAAGTGACGTAGAAATGGACCGCATGGCAGAAACACAAACTATGGTGTCTCATTGCCCGTATTCAAATGTAAATTTATCTAGTGGTATTGCACCGATTCGTAAATTGTTTGAGCGGAAAATACCTATTGGCTTAGGTTCCGATATTTCTGGTGGACATATTGTATCTATGGCGAAGGTTCTTACCGAAGCCATTGGACTATCCAAGATGAAATGGGTGGAAGTGGATCAAATGTATGCGCCACTTACATTGAGTGAAGCCTTCTATATGGCTACAAAGGGCGGCGGTAAGTTCTTTGGCAAGGTGGGCAGCTTTGAAAAAGGTTGTGAACTTGATGCTCTTGTTATCGACGATACGACGTTGTTTGACCCTAATGAACGCTCCTTAGAAGAGCGATTGGAACGTTGGTTGTACGTAGGCGATGATCGACACATCGTAGAGCGCTATGTAGCTGGTAAAGTAGCTCCAGAGCCTACGAACTAAATAAGGATTAAAAGGATTCCAAAGATTGAAAATTTACTCCTTATAGAAAAAGAATATTGATACATTACAAGCAGCTGATTTGAAACGCATTCAAATCAGCTGCTTTTTGCGTATCAATGTACTTGGTGTATAATAAAAGGATGTAAAAATTAAGAAAGTGGGGAACTTAATGGATATATTAGGCGCAAGGCGCTCTATTGAACAAAAGTTATTAATGCAGTCTGTTGCCTTGATGGCACTTGTGGCCGTTAGTGGTACTATAATGGGGATTGTTACAGGGTCTAGTGCGGTCTTATTAGATGGTGTATTTTCCTTCGTGGACGTAGTTATTAAGATTATGATGCTTATGACTGCTAAGCTTGTAGCGAGAGAAACAAGTAAGCGATTCCAGTTTGGCTTCTGGCAATTTGAACCGCTTGTGTTAGCTGTAGAAGGTTTCTTTATTTTACTTATTGTCATTTATGCTTTATCGAGTGGTATTACAGACCTTTTATCTGGTGGTCGTCATGTAGACTTTGGACCAGCTATTTATTATGCTATATTCTTTACTATTGCAGATACTGCGTATTATTTATATGTACGTCGTATTAATAAAAGTTTACAGTCTAACTTGATTAAGTTTGATAATGTAAGTTGGTATGTAGATGCCTTGTTAGAGGCGGCTATTTTGATTAGCTTTGTGGTAGCTACCATGCTAGAAGGAACGGCATACGCTGAATGGGCAGCTTATATTGACCCTATCGTATTAATTGTATTAGCCGTACAGATGTTACCGTCTGCGATCCATATTATTGTACCATCTATGAAGCAAATCTTGGGGTGGGCACCATCTTCATTACATAATGAAGTACAAGAAATTATGGATCGTTTTATGGAGAAATATAATTTCAAAGATTATGTAACGAGTGTGCAAGTATATGGCAGTACCCGTATCATCGAGATTGATATTTTAGTTCGCAAGAATTTCCCATATCAGACAATTGCTGAGATTGATGCAATTCGCAACGAAATTGACCAAGAAATCGGCGGTAATCCAACAGAGAAGTGGGTTACTATATCTTTCACAGGCACTCGCAAATGGATGGCGAAAGATTATTTGCTAGACGAAGAAGATGATGAGTAGTAAAAAATATTGATGAAAAGACTAGTATATAACGTATAATTTAATGATAAATACACCAATATATGGTATACTTAAACGTATTGAATATATTGTACGTAGCATAGTTGGAAAATGAGGTTTATAGCATGTTAGATTTAAAATTTGTCCGAGAAAATATTGATTTAGTGCAACAAAACTTAGATAACCGTCACACAACAGGCGATTTGGAAACCTTTGTATCCGCTTATGATGAACGTCGTCAGTTGATTGGTAAGGTAGAAGAATTAAAAGCGCTTCGCAATTCCGTAACTGAAGAAATTAGCCAATTAAAACGCAATAAAGAAAATGCGGATGATAAAATCGCAGAAATGAAAAAAGTAGGCGACGAAATTGCTGAGCTTGATAACCGTATTCGCGAAGTGGAAGCTGATTTGCGTGATGCGGCGTTAATGTTGCCAAATATGTGTGATCCATCTGTTCCAGTTGGTGCTGATGAAGAGGAGAACGTAGAGCAACGCAAATGGGGCGAACCACGTCAATTTGATTTTGAAGCGCAAGCTCATTGGGATTTAGGCGAAAGTCTTGATATTCTAGACTTTAATCGCGCTGGTAAAATGAGTGGTGCCCGCTTTACTGTATATAAAGGTTTAGGTGCTCGTTTAGAACGTGCCTTGATCAATTTCATGGTTGATCTTCATGTAGACAAACACGGCTATACTGAAATGATGACTCCATACATGGTAACTCGTGAAACATTGACTGGTACTGGTCAATTACCTAAATTTGCTGAAGATATGTACCATGTAGAGGATACAGAATATTTCTTGATTCCTACGGCTGAGGTTACATTGACTAACTACCATGGTGGTGAAATCTTGAGCGAAGAGGAATTACCTAAATACTACACTGCATTTACTGCATGTTTCCGTGCTGAAGCAGGTTCTGCAGGTCGCGATACTCGTGGTCTTATTCGTCAACATCAATTCAACAAAGTTGAAATGGTAAAATTAGCTAAACCTGAAGACTCTTTCAAAGAATTAGAAACTTTGACAGATAATGCAGAAGAAGTATTACGTTTATTAGAATTACCATTCCGTGTTATCACTCTTTGTACAGGTGATATGGGCTTTGGTTCTGCTAAAACATATGACGTAGAGGTATGGATGCCAGCACAAGGCAAGTACAGAGAAATTTCTTCTTGCTCCAATATGACAGACTTCCAAGCTCGTCGTGCTAATATTAAATTCCGTCGTGGTCCTAAAGGCAAACCTGAATTTGTTCATACATTAAATGGTTCTGGTCTTGCGGTGGGCCGTACAGTGGCAGCTATTTTAGAAAATTGCCAACAAGCTGATGGTTCCGTAGTGATTCCAAAGGTTTTGGTACCTTATATGGGTGGCGTTGAAGTCATTACACCTGCGAAATAAGAGGGGGAATTCTATGAAATTCTTTATTGATACAGCAGAAGTTGATGAGATTAAAGAGGCCTATGCCTTTGGTTTTATTGATGGTGTTACGACAAATCCATCTCTTATCGTGAAAGCCAAACGGGACTTAAAGCAAGTTATTTCTGAAATTACAAATCTTGTAGAAGGTCCTGTTAGTGCAGAGGTTATTTCCACTGATGCTGAAGGCATGGTAGCAGAAGCGCATGATCTTGTAAAATTAGGCTCTAATGTAGTTATTAAAGTGCCTATGACTCCTGAAGGTCTTAAAGCCGTTGCAGTTTTAAGCAAAGAAGGCATTAAAACAAATGTAACTTTAATCTTCTCTGCTAATCAAGCGTTGTTGGCGGCTCGTGCAGGTGCTACTTATGTTAGTCCATTTGTTGGTCGCGTTGATGACATCAGCATGGATGGCCTTACATTGATTCAAGATATTGCATACATCTTTGCTATTCATGAAATTGAAACTGAAATCATTGCTGCTAGTGTGAGAACGCCGTTGCACATCATTCAATGTGCTAAAGCGGGTGCTCATATTGCAACCGTTCCATTTAAAGTGCTTATGCAAGCTATGAAACATCCATTGACTGATGCAGGCCTTGCGAAGTTCATGGAAGATTGGAAGCAAGCTAATCAATAAGTTAAGTAAAGACTCTGGGTAGGAGTCATATCAAAACATAGAGGACTTATAAGGAGGCCCATTATGGATCGTACATTATCTTTGGAATTTGCTCGTGTGGTTGAAGCAGCCGCTTTGCGCAGTGGTCGTTTGCTTGGTCGCGGTCAAAAAGACGCAGCTGATGGTCTAGCTGTAGACGCTATGCGTCAAGCTTTTGACTCTGTTCGCATTTCTGGTACTGTAGTTATCGGTGAAGGTGAAATTGACGAAGCTCCTATGCTTTACATTGGTGAACATGTAGGTGCAGGTGGCCCAGAAGTAGATATCGCAGTTGACCCTATTGAAGGTACAAACTTAATTGCAAAAGGTCAAAACGGCGCTATTGCAGTTATGGCAATCGCTGAAAAAGGTGGCTTATTACATGCACCAGATATGTACATGGAGAAACTTTGTGTTGGTCCTCGCGGTGCAGGTGCTATCGATATTACAAAATCTTTGACTGAAAACATCAAAAATGTAGCTGCTAAAATGGAACGTAGTGTAGAGGAAATTACGTTGGTTATGCTCGATCGTGAGCGTCATCAAGGTTTGATGAAAGAAGCGCGCGAAGTAGGTGCTCGTATTATGCTCATCTCCGACGGTGATGTTAACCCAGCTATGGAATGTTGTATCGAAGGTTCTGGTGTACACATGGTTGTTGGTACTGGTGGTGCACCAGAAGGTGTATTAGCTGCTGCTGCATTAAAATGTGTAGGCGGTGATATGCAAGCTCGCTTAAAACCAGAAACTGATGAAGAAATTCGTCGTTGCCATGAAATGGGTATTACCGATGTAAACCAAGTTCTTACTTTGGATGATCTAGTTCGCACTGATGATGTTATCTTTGCGGCTACAGCTATTACACGTGGTAATCTATTGAACCCAATTCAATACTTCCCAGGTGGTGCGCGTACACATACTATTGTAATGCGCTCTAAAACTGGTACTGTACGCTTCCTTGATACAGTACACATGGATGATAAATTGAAATCCTTAAAAGCAAAATAATGAGAAGCCCCTCTACATGAATGGGACCTAGAAGTTTAACAATACTTTTGGGTGAAACTATTCAAAAAAGAGGGGCTTTTTTCTCAGTATTTTCTCACATTCTCTTGATGAGATATATCGAAAAATAGTATAATAACATTTAGTATATGACGTTATAAATACAACGTCTTGTAGTTTATACAAGATGATCGATATAAAGTGTAGGAGGAATTCTGTTGGAAAAGCTAATCATTCAAGGTGGCAATCGGTTGGAAGGCCGTGTACGTGTTAGTAGTGCTAAAAATGCGGTACTCCCTATTATTGCCGGTACTTTGCTAGCATCAACACCTAGTAAATTACTTGAAATTCCAAATTTGGAAGATGTAGGTACGATTTGCCAAGTTATCGAGTCTTTGGGGGTTAAAATTACTCGTAATGAAGCAGATGATGAAATCATTTTTGATGCATCTACATTGACTGCTACTGAAGCTCCTTATGAACTTGTACGTAAAATGCGTGCATCCTTCCTTGTAATGGGGCCTCTTTTGGCGCGTAAAGGGGAGGCTAAAATCTCCATGCCTGGTGGCTGTGCTATCGGCGCGCGTCCTATCGACCTTCACTTAAAAGCTTTTGAAGCTTTAGGTGCTAAAATTGAAATTACTGAAGATTATGTATATGCTCATGCTCCTGAAGGCCTTAAAGGTACTCAAATTTACTTGGACTTCCCAAGTGTAGGGGCTACAGAAAACGTAATTATGGCCGCTTCTATGGCAGAAGGTAAAACTGTTATTGAAAATGCTGCAGAAGAGCCTGAAATCGTTGATTTAGCAACATTCTTGAACGCTATGGGCGCCAATATCCGCGGTGCTGGTACAAACGTAATCCGTATTGAAGGTGTACCTCAATTGCATGGTGCTACTCATACGGTTATTCCTGACCGTATTGAAGCTGGTACATATTTGATTGCAGCGGCTATGGCTGGCGGTGATGTATTCGTAGAAAATGCGTTACCAGAACATTTGAAGCCTGTAGTAGCTAAATTAAAAGAAGCTGGCGTTACTGTAGAGGAAGAAATCGACGGTATTCGCGTTATCAGCACTGGTAAAGGCATTAAAGCTGTTGATATTAAAACATTACCATATCCTGGCTTCCCAACAGATATGCAAGCTCAATTTATGGCGCTCACTACGATTGCAGAAGGTACAAGTACAGTAACAGAGACGGTATTTGAGAACCGCTTCATGCACGTAGCTGAACTTCGTAAGATGGGTGCTCATATCGATATCGATAATCGCCAAGCGATTGTAGAAGGTATGCCTCGCTTGCACGGTGCCGTAGTAAATGCTACTGACTTGCGTGCTGGTGCAGCTCTTGTTTGTGCTGCGTTGACTGCTGAAGGTAGAACTGAGGTAGGTCGTCTACATCATATCGACCGTGGCTATGATGATTTTGTAGGTAAATTGCAAAGGTTAGGTGCTGATATTGTTCGGGTTGACGAATAAGAGTACAGAGCCAAAACAGAATAATAAGAAAAGAAGCCGGCGCTCTAAAGGGCCGGCTTTATACAACGAGCAACAAAACCTAGGTGCTGCAAAGGTTGAAAACTCTAAGGCGAGCGCGACTCGTAAGCCCTTGCGTAGAACAAAGCGCAAGTCTACGAAACTTTCAGAAGGTGTTGCAAAACAAGCGAATCACTTAGCCTCTAATATGCGCGAGGCCATGGTTAAGGTCACAAAAATGCGCCGTGCAGAGCGCCGTAGTCGTGAAACCGTAGCCATTGCTAAAACTACGCCTGCCATGACATTAAAGCGCTTAGTTCGTCCTGAGCAAGTTGGAGATTTGATGGGACGCTTGAATCGATCTTTAAATTTCGATTTAGGTATCGATTTAGGGACTGCCAGCATTCTCATTTTTGCTAAGGGAAAGGGCTTGGTGCTTGATGAACCATCTTATATCGCTCGAGATGATAAAACGGGGGATATTCTTGCGTTAGGTGAGGCGGCCCGTTCCATGGTAGGTCGTACGCCAAAGGGGATATCTGTCATTAGACCTGTTCAAGCCGGTGTTATTGCAGACTATGATATGACAGAATTCATGTTAAAGTACTTTATTCGCTCCGTTGTACCGGCTTCTCGATTGATGAAAACACGGATTATCGTATGTGTTCCATCAGGTATTACACCTGTGGAGAAGCGCGCCATTTTAGAGGCTTTGCTTAGAACCGGTGCTAAAAAGACTGTTCTTATTGAAGAGCCACTGGCTGCTGCTATGGGGACTGGTCTCAACGATGCTAAGCAAGTAGGCGCTATGGTTGTTGATGTTGGTGGAGGTACCACGGATATTGCTGTTCTTTGCGATACAGGTGTCGTTGTAAGTGAGTCTCTCCGTATAGGTGGAGATTCTTTTAACGAATCTATTATTCGTTATATTCGTCGGAAGAAGCGTCTTGTCATTGGACCATTAACAGCAGAAAAGATTAAAATTTCTGTAGGCACCGTGGATCGCCGTGCTAAGGAACGTACTATAGAGGTACGTGGACGCGATGCGAGCTCTGGTTTACCAAAGATGGTAGCGGTGAACTCTTTAGAAATTCAGCGTGCTTTAGAGGCACAAGTCATGAATATTTTAGAGGGCATTAAATCTATTTTAGAAAAAACACCGCCTGAACTTGTGGCTGCCATTAATGATCACGGTATCATCCTAACGGGTGGTGGTGCTCTTATCGATGGTTTAGACCGAGTTATAACACGCTCTATTGGCATTGCCGCATACCTTGTGGAATCTCCGCGATATGCAGTTATTAAAGGCGTTGCAAAGGCTCTTGATGAAATGTCACAACTTCGTGATACATTAGATGAGTTACAATGATATACGATTTTGATTTAAGATAAACGTAACGAAGTTACTAACTATGGATTGATTATTATTTAATGATTTTTCTATAGCTGGTAACTTCGTTTTTTAGTTTATATTTTTGAAATTTTCATCTTTATGATGTATACTATAGTAAAAGTATATTGTATAAAATTGATATAAAATATATGACCATTGATATGGTTTATCGTTGTAGAGGAATTATATATGAAACGATATCTATACATAACTTTTGCTGTTTTAGGTTTCTTAGGCAGCACTGTTCCTTATGCTGAAGCAGGTAATTTAACAGGGGTACGCGTATCTAATCATGAAGGTACTAGCCGCATAGTTCTGGATGTATCTGAAATGCCCGTGTCTTGGACTCGCTCCTATAATGAAGCTACCCATGCTCTCACTCTTAATTTAGGGGGGACTACAAATGGTTTGACAGGGCCTATTAGTCAAAATGATACAAAGACAGGTGTTCTAAAAGGTATTGGTTTGCAGCCAGTAAATGGAAGTTTACAAGTAACTTTAACGGCAAATAAAGATGTACAACATCATGAGTTCACCTTGGAAAAACCAACACGTATCGTTGTAGATCTATTTTCTAGCTATGCCCAACAGACTACAAAAGATATAAATAAATCTGTGGCGTACAGCAAGATTAATAACACAGTGCCTGAAGGTAAAATTCAAGCTTATGCTTTAACTGTAGATAATGATTCACCTATGGTGGTAGCCCATGTTCCGGAAGGAAAAACCTTGGCGGCTGTCAGTCAGGCTCATACTTCTTTGATTGGAGCGAAGGTAAAAGGTGGTAGTTTTGAACGTCCTTATTCTGTAGCTAGTGATGGCACCATCGATTTAGAGCGTATCTCTAATCGTGGTACTTTGCGGTATACTCCGAATCGCGGTTATTTCATAGAAGAGAAAAAGCCCTTATTACAAGCTAAAACACAAAAAGAAAGCTTTATGATTACTGCTGTAAATGCACCGCGCAAAGAGAATGCTTTAACATTGTATACGAATGCTTATGGTCCCTCCACGAAGACCAATGACTATGGCTATGAAGTGACTGTAGCCAATGGTAAGGTTATTAGCGGACAAAATGGTAACTCTAAGTTAGGGGAGAACCAATATGTATTATCCGGTCACGGTGAGGCTCGCGAGGCTTTACGTAAGTTAAAGGTAGGTACACCTATTTCGATACAAAATAGACCGGAGCTTGCTCAAGTGAGCACAATAGGGGGTGCTAGTCTACAAGCAGGGACGATGGTGATGAAAAATGGTCGCTATGTAGGGGCCGATTCATCTAATAATAAAGCGCGTAGCTTTATAGGTACTACAAAGGACCATAATTTGGTAGTATTAGCTGTTGATAAAGTAGGCCTTCAATCTGTGGGGGTCACTCAAAAAGAAGGGGCAAATCTACTTTCTAAGCTTGGCGTAGTCGACGGTGCTGAGTTGTCTAATCAAGGTAGTGTTGACTTAGTTGTGAAAGATGAGTATGTACATAAGTCAACTTCTTCACCTGCGAGCTATGAGGATATTGTAATCATAAAATGAATTCGTTGCATACAATTTTGTTTGAAAAATTGCTAATAATTTAGTATACTATACATACATAACTAATTTTGTAAAAGGAGGGATCGTTATGAAAAGAGTAGTGTTGGCCTTAGCTGCGCTAGGCATTTTAAGTGTTAGCTCTGTAATGGCGGCCCCTGTATCATACCAAAGTGTATTAACAGGTAAAGTTGCCTCTACAGTTTCTGTTGGCGCTTCTGTAACAGAAGGTCAAACATTGGTGACTGTCGAAACATTAGCTGGCCCTATGGCTGCTGCTAAATCTACTGTAACTGGTACTGTATCGGCGGTTAATGTTACAGTGGGTTCAGACGTTTCTCGTGATCAAATCGTTGTCACCGTAGAAAGTAAATAAAGGAGAGAAGGAATGAAGTTTTCTCATTCTTGGCGTCGGTATAGAAAAGCGATACTGGCGCTTTTCTTCTGTACTTCACTTACAGCTGCACAGGCTGTCGATTTCATGCCTGTCAATGATGTAACTACAGGTATGGAAGGTATTGCAAAAACTGTAATCGTAGGGGATACTATCTCCACCTTTGATGTAAAGGTGCTTGGTGTCATGAAGGATAAGGGACCATCTGGTCATCTTATTTTGGCAAAATTCTCCGGTCCTATTATGGAACAAACCGGTGGTATTGCTCATGGTATGAGTGGTAGCCCTGTATATATAAATGGCAAGCTCGTTGGCGCTGTTGCCTATGGCTGGGGGTTTGCAGACGGCACAATTGGGATGATTACTCCTATCGAGGATATGGTAAAACTATGGAATATTCCATATGAGAAGAATTTATCTAAACCTTGGGATGACACTCAGTTGATTCCTCTTGGAACGCCACTGATGGCTTATGGCTTTGATGCGGCATCCATGGATTACTTCAAATCCAAGCTGCCACAATATAAATATGAAACTTATGATACTGCTAGTGCTAGTGGTGATGAAATAGCAAAACCATTAGAGGCAGGTGGATCTGTAGCAGCATTATTAGTTGATGGAGATCTTAAATTAGGAGCTATCGGTACTGTTACCTATGTAGATGGTGAAAAAATCGTAGCCTTTGGTCACCCGTTCTTGAAGCATGGATCTTCAAACTACTTCATGCATAATGCGAGTATTTTTACCGTAGTTAAAAGTTATAATGCAGCATTTAAACTTGGCTCTATGGGACAAGAAGTAGGTTCTGTTACGGAGGATAGAGGGGCCGGCATCGCTGGTGTATCTGGCGTAATTGCTCATGGCATTCCATTGCGATTCCATCTTAAGGATCGCGATATGGGCCGTGATAAAACTAGCTCTGTTAAGGTCGTAGAAGATAGTGAAATGACACCAACCTTAGCAGCTACATCTTTGTATAATATGTTAAATAAAACATTAGATCGTAGTGGCTCTGGTACAGCGACAATTTCCTATACTATTACGCCTAAAGGAAAAGAGCACAAGCCGTTAACGCGAACAAATATGTTCTATAGCGCTGATTCTATTTCTGAGAAAGCCGTTGATGAGTTCTATAATGTCATCGATGTTCTAATGAATAATCGATTCATAAACTATGAAATTGCGGACATTACAGTTGAGACGGAAGTAACTCAAGATAAGAAAACAGCGAAGCTCATTGATGCGTCTGCATCATCTACTGTTGTTTCTCCTGGGGATACAATTGTTGTAGATGTTACTTTAGAACCGTTCCGCGGCGAAAAGGTTGTTAAACAAATCTTCTTTAAGGTTCCTGAAGATCAAGCAATTGGCAAATATACCTTAGAAGTACGTGGTGGTGGGGAAATTCCATTGCCATATGTTTTAGAAAAACAAAAATATAATTTAACAGATGAAATTTTGCGTCGTTTGAAAATTCATAAAGACTTTAATGAGCTTTACGATGAAATTCAAAAAACAGATACAAACAATCAAATCGTCGTAGAATTTTTGGAAGATGGTATTAGTCTAGTTGATGAAGATGGTTCTAAGTCTGTTAAAAAAGCTAAAATTAAAGATGTTGAATCAAAACCTATGCCAGGGGATGTACAAAAGAAAACAGGGCAAGAAGACTTGAGCTCTGGTAAAGATGATGATAAAAAAATCGAAAAGACTGCAGTTGATACTGAGTACATCGTACAAGGCGATGGTCAATTTACGATTCATGTTATGAAGCCAGCTGATCGTGATAAAGAATTAGCTAAACGCGTAAAAGAAGTTAAAAATCAGATCAAGATGGAACATAAATTAGAGTTGGAAGACCAAGCAAAGAAAGACAAAGCTGATAAAAAAGAAGCTAAAAAATCCGATAAAAAGGATGTAAAAGATTCCGCTAAAAAGGAGTCCAAAGATGCTGATAAAAAAGGCGAGTCTAAGGTTGATGGTACTAATTCAGCTGAATAAGTTAAGACTGTAAGGGGAATGGGTGAATCTGTTGAATTGGCTTGAATCGATAGGTAGAACCGTAATAAACGGCCTATCGCAGATGGGTAGTGCTACATTATTAGTGTGGCACACTATAAAACAACTAAAAATGATTAATCTGTGGCATGTATTTCAGCAGATGGCTCACCTAGGGGTGGACTCATTGCCGATTATAAGTTTGACGTTGCTCTTCGCAGGTGCGGTTATGACTTTGCAGATCACAGATGTATTAATTACATATGGCGCACAAAGCACAGTTGGTGGTCTTATGGCGGTAGCTATGGGACGTGAATTAGGTCCTATTTTAGTAGGTGTCGTGCTAGCTGGCCGCGTAGGTGCTGCCATTACTGCAGAAATTGGTACTATGAAGGTAACAGAGCAAATTGATGCTCTTCGAGTTATGGCTGTTGATCCAGTCGGTTACCTCGTAGTTCCTCGTGTTGTGGCTTGTATGGTAATGGTTCCAATCTTGGCCTTTTACGGTGTGGTAATTGGTATTGCCGGTGGTTACTTTGTAGCTACTGCTATTAAAGGGTTGGCTCCAAGTACATATTTAGATTCCATTCAAATGTTCTCTACTATTTCTGATTTTACATTAGGTTTAATTAAATCTAGTGTATTCGGCGCGGTCATTGCGTTGGTAGGTGCATATAAGGGGATGGAAACTAAAATGGGCGCAGAAGCAGTAGGCTTCTCCACAACTAGTTCTGTAGTAACTAGTATCATTTTAGTATTTGTATTAAATTACTTTTTATCTACTTTGTTATATTAGTAGAAGTTTTAGAGGGATTTATGATAGAACTACGCAATGTTGTAGTTGCCTATGAGTCGCGTGTGATTTTAGACTCCGTTAATCTCACTATTAATGATGGGGAAACATTAGTTATATTAGGTGGTAGTGGTAGTGGTAAAAGTACATTACTTCGCTTGCTGATTGGCTTACAACGTCCTACATCGGGGCAGATTATCGTAGATGGCACAGATATTACAACATTATCTGAAGATGAATTTAATACAGTACGAAGAAAAATGGGCATGGTGTTCCAATACTCTGCTCTTTTTGACTCTATGTCGGTGGGGGAAAATGTAGCCTTTGGTCTACGTCAACATACGAAGTTAGGGGAAGACGAGATTAAACGCATTGTGGCAGAGCGACTCGACTGGGTTGGTCTTAAAGGATATGAATCCTATATGCCAAATGAATTATCTGGTGGTATGAAGAAGCGTGTTAGCTTGGCTCGTGCTATTGCACTAGATCCGAGTTTAATTCTTTATGATGAGCCATCGTCTGGTTTGGACCCAATTACATCAGGTACAATTAGTATGCTGATAAAAGGGATGCAAAATCGGCTTGGTTGTACATCTATCGTAGTAACACATGATATGCAATCTGCATTTTATGTAGCCGATCGCATAGCTTTACTTGATAAGGGGCGTTTTGTAGAGATTTCTGATACAATAGACTTTAAGAATTCTACAAATAAAAAGGTACAACAGTTTATTAATGGCGAAGCAGAACCGATTAACGTATCTGCGATGGGAGATATATAATGAAGTGGACGACGGAGGCCAAGGTAGGGGCTTTCACAATAATAGGTATAGCTTTATTTATTGCGGGCATACTATTTGTAGGACGCATTGATATATGGGCTAAACCACAAATGACAATTACTGGTGATTTTGCTCAAGTAAATGGTTTGAAAAATGGCAACCAAGTTAAATTCTCTGGCGTAGCCATCGGGTCAGTTTCTGATATTGAAATTACACCGCGTGGCGTTGTAGTTAAGATGAAACTTGATGAAAAAACGCAGATTCCAAGTGATTCTACTTTCACATTAGGCTCTGATGGTTTCTTGGGTGATAAATTTATTCAAATTTCACCGGGCCATTCTAAAGTATATTTACAAGATGGTGACTCTGTTAAGGGGGAAGGCGTTGATGCTATGGAAAAAGCCATGCAAAGTGCTCAGAAATTAATGGATGGCACCGAAAAAATGTTACAGTCTATCAATAGTATCATTGGTGATCCTGCAACTCAAAATGCGCTCAAGCATTCCTTGCAATCTACAGCGGTGATGGCTGATAATGCAGTAGCCATTACTGAAAATATGGCGAACGTAACTGCCCAGTTAAATCAAGCTGCTCAGCAATTTAACGCTGATGGTAATGCAGGCAATGATATGCGTGCTATTTTAACTAATTTAAAACAAACTACGGATCGTGTAGATAATATGGCTCGTTCCATGGAATCTACTGTAACAGATCCTAAAGCGCAAGCAAATATTCAGGAGACGTTACATAATACGGCGCAAATCTCTGCTCGTATCAATAAATTGATGGGTGGTAAAGCATACCGAACTGATGTAAATGGAAATGTTGTAGAGGTTGGTACAACTGAAAAAAAGTCCTCCCCTAAGGTTGAACCATCTGTAGATATGTTGTATAACACAACAGATAATGAATTCCGCATCAATGGTCGACTTCGTGCATTTAACGATAAAGGAATGGCTGAAATTGGCTTATCCAATATTGGGGATGATACAAAATTTGATTTAAATGCAGGTAAATTTATCAGTTCTAAATGGTTAGTGCGTGGTGGTATTTTTGAAAGTGAATTGGGCGTGGGCGTAGATTATAATTTACGTGGCCCTGTATCCTTGTCTGCTGCTATGTATGATCTTAATCATCGTAAATATCGTATTCGTAGTGATATACGTTTACATAAAGATACCTATGGCGTTATTCAAATGACCAGACCATTCAGCTCTACGAATGGAGGTACCTATTTCGGTATTAAACAAGTATTCTAATGACTAATACATTTACTCTTTATGAGTATGGAGGTACATATTATGAATAAAAAGGTATTATCCTTAGGCGTAATGCTCTCCTTAGCTACTACTGGTGTAATGGCTGCCGATAGCGTAACTACATCTGTTAATAATGGTGATCAACTTACTAAATATCAGAAAGAGGCTATTCAGTTAACACAAAAACAATTGGCTAATAAAGCAGTTCAAGATAGCAAGACTTATGAGCATGCACTTGCTCTTAATGAGACTCGTACTATTGATTTAGCATTGGCGAATAACCGTACTGCAAAACAAACTAAGTGGGGTTATGAGGCCGCAAAATCTGCTGTGAGTCAAGTAGCTGCTGGGAAAAATCCAAGTGTAAGTTATGCTTGGAATGCACAGAGAACCGGAGGCGATACTGGTAGTGGTAAGTCCGGTAGCCATAATTTCTCTATTAGTGCGCCTGTATTCCATCCTCAACTTGATGCAAGCATTGATTCTGCTCGTTATACTCGTGAAGGTACTGGTGCTAGTTATGAAGAAGCACTTCAGCAAGCAAAATACGACGCTATTAGCGGCTACTATACATTGATTATGAACCGTAATCTTGTTGATGTAGCGCAACAAGCTGTTAAAGACTATCAAGGCCATGTAACAAATGTAGAAGCACAATATAATGTAGGCTTAGTAGCAAGCTCTGATGTATTGGCAGCTAAAACAAATCTTGCTGAATCTGAAACATCTCTTGTGAAAGCGCAAAACACTGCAAATTTGGCAGAAGCAAGCTTGAATCAAGTCATTGCATATCCTGTACAAACATCTATTACCACGGCAGAACATGACTTGCAATACAAGCCATACAATGTAACATTAGAGCAAGCTAAAGCGTATGCTATGCTTCATCGTTCTGCTCTTGTAAAATCTGCCCTTGATGTGAAATCTGCTGAAGAAGCTGTAAGATCTGCTAAAGCTGGCTACTTACCGACTGTAGCGGTAAAAGCTGGTCGTGGTTATATTGATCCAGATGGTTACTTTGGGACAAGCACAAAATCCTGGAGCGTTGGTGCTAGTGCATCTTGGAGTTTATGGGATGGCGGTGCTACACAAAATGCGATTAAAAAAGCAAATGCACAACTTGAACAAGCTAAAGAAGCTAACTTAGCAACTGTAGATGCTGTTTTATTAGCAGTACAAAAAGCATATTTGAATTTGCGTTCTGCAGAACAAACGATTCAAAGTACACAAACTGCAGTAGCTCAAGGTCAAGAAAGCTTCCGTATCGCTACACTTCGTTATCGTGCAGGCGTTGGTACTAACCTTGACGTTCTTGATGCAGAAACTAAATTGACAACAGCTCGTAACAATTATGTACAAGCTCTTTATAACTACAATATTAGCATTGCAGCGCTTGAGCAATTAACAGGTGTTCCATTGAATACTCCAGTTGGCCAAGGTGCTGAGGTTATTGCAAATAGTGGTGCCCTTGAACAATTAGCTAAACTTGGTAGTAATCAATAATATAATATGTAACCTAAAAAGACGACTTCGGTCGTCTTTTTTGCTACTACAGCATTTACTTTCGTATTTTATATGTATATTTCATATTGGTTTAGATTAAGTGTGTTATCGTAAAAAAGCAATTAATTTCCCATATATGTGTAGTCGTATAACTCAATGTACTTATATTAGAGTAATTGTATTAGCAGTGTACTTATAGTAGAAATTGATTAGTGTGAAATTATATTAGTTTTATAAAATTTACCCCTAAAACACTATAGTTATTACTGTGTCTGTGGTAAGATTAGTATATATATTTATATTATTCATAATGTGTATGGGAGTATCATTATGACCCGTAAAAAGTGGTGCCTTATAGGTGCAGCGATTTTAGGTTTATCTGGTATTGGTGCCAGTATCAATCCTATCGCTCAAACGTATGTAGCACCAATGGTTAAAGAACAAGTAAATAATGCCATAAACGGATCTGTAAACTATGATTCTCTACGTATTAACTGGAATGGTGATGTAGTTCTAACGGACGTTACTATTAAAGATAGAGATGATCATTTAGTAGGGACTGCACGAGAGGTAGCAGTAGGGGTTAAGCTATCTGCTTTGCCTGGTATTATTACAAGTAATACATCAGGGGCAACGGCTATTTCAAGTGTGATTGTAGAGGCGCCGGATCTTCATATCTGGCAGCTAGCTGATGAATCGTGGAGTGTAGAAAAGTTAGTAAAACCATCTGACCCTAATAAGTCGGGTAGCTTTGATGGTTCTATTACAATACATGATGGTCGCGTAGCTGTACGAACTAAAGATGGTCTAAAGAGAAATGTAGAAAGTCTCGATGGTACTATGGCACTTAATATGGGTGGCATGTCTAAAGGGGCATTTACTGCTGATATTGATGGTTCTTCTGTTGTATTAAATGGCACCATTGATATGGACCATGTATCTAATTTCGATCTTTTTGTACAAGCAGATGAAATTGATACGGCAGGTTTCATGAGTTTTGTACCACTTCGTAAAGATTTATCTGTTACGGGTGGGAAATTACAAGACTTACATCTCAATGTTAAAAGTGAAGATGGCAATTACATTATGAGTGGCAATGCCAGTTTTAAGGGCTTAACAGGCACTTATAAGCGTGGTAATACTATATATAATATTACCGATGGTACAGGCCGCATTATGCTAAATCATGACCAAATCGTTATTAGTCGCAGCTCTTGGCGTGTTAATGATCAAGTAGCCAAGGTTAATGGTCTTGTTACGTTAGGTAAAGAGGAAGAGTATCTAAACCTCAATGTTGTGGCCGATAAGGTTGCTTTAGAAGCGCTTACCGATGTAGGCATAACTGGTGTTGTAGGTGGCCGTGCACATATCGGTGGTACAACGGTAGCTCCTCGTGTAGATGCTACGATTAGCAGTGATGGTATTTCTTATAAAGAGTATTATGTTGATCGTGTACAAGGTGATATTATCTATGATGATGGATTAGTTCGCCTTGAAAATACTCGCTTGTCAATTGGCGAAGGTAATGCAAAGGTTAATGGTCAATATGTAGTTGATACAGGCGACTTTGATGCTACAGTAAAGGCCCAGAATTTACCTTTGGATACTTTTACAAAAGATATGTCTACCCCTGTTACAGGGAATGTAGATGGTGAGGTTCGTATCTTAGGTAAAAATAATCAAGTTACGGATGTAGTGGGCGCAGTTGAAGGGCGTCAAATCGGCATTCGTGGTGTAGTAGTTGATGCGGCGAAAGCTAATTTTACCCATAGTGATAATCGAACTAATCTAACCCTAGTAGGCAATATGGGGGATGGTGCATTTAGCGGATATGGCTATATCCAAAATGGTAATGTAGATGCTACTATTTCTGGTAATGCCTTACCATTGACGTCATTAAGCCCTATTATCGGACAAGATGTAGATGGTACGTTGAATACGTCTATTACAATAAAAGGTGTTTTGGATAATCCAAATGTGACCGGCACTGTATGGGGGCAAGAGGTTCACTATAAAGGGGCTCGATTTGATAATATCCATGGGGATATTCAGTTGGATAATCATGTTCTCACCATCACAAATGGACATGTTGGAGATGCTAGTGGCGGCTATGATGTAACAGGCTGGTATAACATTAATACTGATGCATTAGACTTAAATGCTCGAGCTCGTGCAGTACGTATTGAAAATCTAATCCGTACAGTTACAGATATTCCAATTACAGGCTGGTTTGAAACAGATAACCATATAACAGGTACTGCGGCGAATCCTATTATAGAAGGTCGTGCTCATTTATGGGATGGTTCTGCGTATGGCAAGCTTGTAACTAATGCCTTTGCAAAATACAACTATAAAAATGATATTTTAGAACTGTACCGCTTTGATATCGAAGGTTATGGTGCAACCATCACTGGCGGAGGTACAATCTCTAAAGACGCCATTAATGTTGATTTTGAAGGTAAGAACATTGATATGGGCAGATTGCTCATCAATACAGACTACAAAGTTGACGGTTTAGTATCGGGGCGCGGGATTATCACGGGTTCTATGGATAACCCTCAATTTAATGGATACATATTATCTGATGCACTATCGATTAATGGGGAATTATTAAATGATATTCATGGTCATGTGTATGCAGATAAAACAGTAGTAAATGTACAAGACTTTACTTTTGCTGAAAAAGATGGAGGCCGATATGTTGCTAAAGGCGGCATGAAGCTTGACGATAGTAAACAATTATTTGGCGTATTAGATGTTACTAATGGTAGCGTAAAGAATTTATTAACCTTACTAGATCGCGCCAATGAACATCTTGATGGCAAGTTAAATGGCTCTGTAGAAATTGGAGGCACAAAGGATAATCCGAGTGTTAATGTAGTAGGTAAGATTAACGATGTAAGTATTGATGACAAGGTTGTAGGTGACGCAACTCTCAATGCTAGTCTTGCGAATCGTAAGTTCAAAATTACAACCTTAAAATTGCCTGTTGATGAAGGGCTCATTGCGATGGGTGGGACATTAGATCTTGATGGACAAGCAGATTTACAGGTTGCATTAAAGGATGTTGATATTGTACCGTTCTTGCCGTTAGTAGGTAAGGATATTCAAGCTACAGGTTGGATAACTGGTGTTATAAATGTTACAGGCGAAACTAAAAATCCTAAGGTTGAGTTATCTAGTTCTGTAGAGTCAGGTTCGTTTAATGGTATTGGCATTGACGAAGGCTTTGTATTAGCTACCATGCAAGATCATGTCATCCAAATTCAACGAATTCAAGGTGCTAAAAGTGGTTACAAGCTAAGCATTTACGGTAAGGTTCCGTTAGCAGCTATTTATACGTCTGGCTATATTCCAGCAAATGACAGTAAGTCCATGGATGTAACAATTGACTTTAATGAAGCTGATATGGCGGTTATTCCTCTTGTAACGACGAGTGTTAAAAATGCGACTGGTCCGTTAAAAGGTGTTATTAGACTTACTGGTACTATCGATCAACCTGAAGCATATGGTACCGTTTCAGTTCGAAATGGTACGATGAAGCTAACTAGTGTGGAAAATGAAATCACAGGTATTGATGGAGATTTGATTTTCTCTGGTCAACAAGGTGATTTCCAATCTCGTATTAATATGGGTAAAGGTTCTGCAGGTTTAGCTGCTAAAGTAAATTGGTCTGGTCATAGCCTTACTAATTACAAAGCTGCGGTTCAGCTTGATGGCTTAGAGGTGCGTAGTGAATATGTACGAGGACCATTAAATGGTGAGCTTTATATCGCGGATAGAGATGGTTTGCCTACATTGATAGGTAATTTGAATCTTGAAAAGGTTCAATTCAAAATCCCTCTTTCCATGGAGTCTAGTGAAAGTACTAGAAATATGGGTGTCGATGTCACTGTTCATGCAGGTAAAGGTGTACGCTTGTATGATCGTACATTGTATAACATGTTTATCAGCGGTGATGTTCACTTTGGTGGTACATTGCAAAATCCAACAGCTAGTGGTCAATTCGATGTAAGAAATGGTACGTTTAAATACTTGAGCCATGTATTTAATATTACAAAAGGGAAAGCTCATTTTGTAGGTGGTTCTTATTTGCCTAACTTACAATTAGAGGCTGAAACTAATGTAAGCAATTATAATATCATGCTCAGTGTAAAAGGGACTGTTGATCATATGGACTTAACATTGTCATCAAACCCTAATTTGTCTCAAAAGCAAATTATCTCTATGTTAACCTTTGGTCGAGGAACAGATTCAAATAGTAGTACTTTAACAAATGATGATGTAAATGCTGTTGCTACAGCAGGGTTACAAATGTTTGCCTTTGGTTATGTACAAGATGCATTACAAAATACATTAGGCTTGGATCGTATTAATATTACTACAGGTTCCATTGATCCTGATGAGCCGACGAATAAGGAAACCGCGGGTAACTATAATATTGAAATTGGTAAGTATGTATTACCGAAAGTTATGTTGACCTATTCTCAAGGTATAAATAACAAGCAAAAAAAATATGGTATAGAGTATTCTGTTAAACGAAACCTCAAGTTTACTGCATGGCGCACATCGCAAGGAAACAATTATATCGGTGGTCGTTGGACACGAAGCTTCTAAGTGTGTGGCTAGAATGTGTAAACCCTATAGGTATGCACATTCTAGTCATATTAATTTCATAAAATTTGTTTATAGTAGTACTCATTCCACGTAATTTATGCTATAATAATAAAGATTTATTAGTCTTTATAAAACAAGATGTAAACTCTTTATGGGGATGAGTTCTAGGAGGAATTTATGTTTAAACCAAAAGCCTATAAAAGTATGCTTGCAGCGTCCGTGTTGACGGCTGTCATGGGGACAGGCAGTGTATTTGCTGCTGAGGTACAAGCTGGCTATACTCCAGATTTAAATAGCACAACAACAACTAGTGCTGCTACTGCTAATGATGCAGCTACTACTCAAGCTGTTTACAATGCTGATGCAACTACTACAACTACGCAAGATGAAACTGATGCGGCGATTTTAGCTGCTCGTGGTGATACAACTGTATCTAGCGATGGTACTGTAGTAAAAGGTTCTGACGGCACTGTTACAGTCAATAATGCAGCTTTAAAAACTGATGACAAACAAGTAAAAATGGTATCTAAAACTACTGGTGGTACTGACCTTGATAAGGCTGCTGAAAATGGCCAAACTCAAGCTGTTACAACAGTAGAGGCTCAATATGTTTCCTCTGCTAGTGCAGAAACTGTGAATCCATATGTAGGTAAGTTGATTACTGGTTTATCTATCTCTGGTGTTACGGCTCAGCAACAAGCAGATTTATTGCCTATTTTGACTGAACGAGTGGGCGATGCTGTATCCGTTGATGGCGTATTTAGAGACGTAACTAACCTTGGCAATACAGGTTATTTCTCTGAAGTTAACCCTGTGTTCACAACAGTACCTGAAGGCGTTAAATTGGACTTTGCTGTTACAGTAAATCCAATTACTACAGGCGTATCCTTCGAAGGTAATACTGTTTACACATCCGAAGTATTGACTAAGTTCATGGATATCCAACCGGGTCAAGTTCTTAACTCTGTATACGTTGGTCAAAAAATTCAAGGTATCAACGCTGCATACGCTCGTGATGGCTACATGTTAGCTCACGTTGATGGCATCCGTGTAGATGACCAAGGCATGCTTCATGTACATATCGTAGAAGGCATTGTAGAGGATATCATTCCTGCTGGTAATAAGAAGACTCGCGATAAAGTTATTACTCGTGAATTTGTTCAAAAGAAAGGTAAACCTTTCAACAAATTCTTGGTACGTCGTTCTGTAGAGCGCGTATACAACTTAGGCTTCTTTGACGATGTAAACGTTCGTATGTTACCTGGCGAACAAGATCCTAACAATGTAATCATTGAAATCGATGTATTGGAACATAAAACTGGTACTATTACATTAGGTGCTGGCTACTCCAAATCTGACGGTTTGATGGGTATCATTGAGTTTGGTGAAGAAAACTTCCGCGGTACTGGTGATAAATTTAAAGTTCACTGGGAAATCGGTGGTAAGAAAAAATACAAAAACTACCAAATTTCTTACTTAAAACCTTGGATCGATAGCAAAGGTACATCCCTTGGCTTCTCCTTCTTCAACCGTGAAGATGAATACACAGACTACAATGAAGATGGTAATGAAGTAGCAGAATACAATAAGAAATCTCGTGGTTTCAATATTTCCTTCGGTCGTCAAACTGGGGAATATACACGTGATTACTTGACATTAGAATCCCGTAAAGATTCCTATAAATGGGATAGTGATGATAGCTCTGGTTATCGTTATGATACTGATGCTATTTCCAATACAACCGGTAGTGGCAATGATTGGGATAATAGAAAACCTGGCACGAACCAAAGTTGGAACTTTGCGTCTAATAACTATGTGAAAAATAACTTTGGACGCATTAACTCCATTACATGGCAAAAAGTATACGATTCCCGTGACAATATCTATGATCCAACACGTGGTCGTCGTATTTCCTATACAGCACAATGGGCTGGTCATGGCTTAGGCGGTGACTTCGACTTCTACAAATTCACAGCTGAAGCACGTATGTATAAAAAACTAGGTGCTAAGAATGTATTGGCATTCCGCGCACGTGGTGGTTTTATCCAAGGTGATGCACCTTATAGCCAATTATTCACATTGGGTGGTGCTGACTCCTTACGTGGTTATGAAGATGATCAATTCCGTGGTAAGTACATGTATAATGCTACATTGGAATTCCGCTTCCCAATCGTTAAAAAGGTTAGTGGCGTATTGTTCACTGATATTGGCGACGCATGGGACGCTCCAAATGTTACATGGTACAACAGCAAGAAGACCTTTAACTATGGCGTTGGTGCTGGTGTTCGTGTTACAACACCTATCGGTCCTGTTAAACTTGACTATGGCGTGGGTAAACACAAAAATAAATTCCACTTCAGCTTCGGTACACAATTCTAATATAGTAAAAGTATATGGTGGAAGCCTCTTTTCGGAGAGGCTTTCACCAATATCTCTATATGGCATCCTTTGATGCAATAATTTACAGAAAAATTTATAGAAATGAGGGCACTCTATTATGATGCGAATGATGAATAATAAGGCGAATGTGAAGATTTTTTCCATCGTCATTGCTACCGTATTTATTATCGGTATTGGTGCATTAGCATACACTCAAATGGCTACTCCTAGTGGTAATGGTGGGGCTAGTACAATTGGTGTTATCGATACATCTCGTATGATGTCTCAAGATAATCCATTATTTGTGTCTGCCGCACAAGAGTTTATGAGTTATCAAAGTAAATTACAACAAGAAACTCAAGCTAAAATTGATGCAGCACAAGATGATGCGACGAAACAAAAGTTAGTAGAAGAAATGCGTCAAAACTTGGCTAAAAAAGACCAAGAAATTGCTAAATCTATTCAAGATAAAGCTATGGAAGCAGCAAAAGCTGTTGGTGAGGGTAAAGGTTTAAGCGTTGTTATGTCTAAAGAAACTGTATTATACGGTGGCGTAGATATTACAGATCAAGTGTTGAAAAAATTAGCTAGCGATGCAAAAAAATAAGCTGTAGTTCTATGTAAGGGAGAACGACAATGGACGGGAAAAAACGATATATAGGATTAGTCATATTTCTCGTTGCTGCAATAAGTGCTATGGTTTGGGCCTATGGGTTTGTAACAAATCGCCAACAGGGGCCAAATGGGGTATCCATAGGTGTTGTGCGTATTGATGATGTATTAGCGTTTAATCCATCTTATGAGGATTATAAGCAAGCTAAAAATGAGCTAGATCTTTTACAACGTCAATATGAACTTGAGCAACAAGCCTTAAATGCCAAGTCGGAGACACAAGATGAACAGTTGAAAACACTTGCACTGGATTCAACCTTGTCAGATGCTCTTACGGTGGAATTGCAAACTCGTATTGCAACAAAAGAAAATGAACTAAATCAGCAATTAAATGCTAAGCGTAACGAATTGACTCAAAAATATTTAGCTGAGTTAAAAGTAAGTACTAATGAATATGATCTAGAAATCGTAAACCTTCAATTAGATTTATATGCCTATGATGCTCGTGTATATATTGACGATGCACAAAAGGCAGCCGCTATGGATGAAAAAGCCAAGAAAGAAGAGCGATTAAAAGAATTATTAGCTAAACGAAAACCATCGAATCTCGATGTGGATTCTATAAAAGCAAAGGTACAGGCTGAGCTTGCCCCAATGCAACAAAAAGGACAAGAGGAACTCAACCAATATGCAGCATCTCTACAGAAGGAGTTAGCAGAAAAACGAGATTCTATGGTGCAACAACAAGCACAAGCTATCATTGCTAATAACAACCTTCCTGTAGCGCAAGAGTGGAATGATACATGGGCGAAAAAGCTTTCTGATAAAGAGGCAGAAGTGAGCGCTATTCATGAAGCTATTTTGGAAGATGTACGCATGCGCGTAGCTGTAATTGCAAAAGAACAACATTTAGATTTAGTCATTATTGATGACGGTGGTAATATTAAAGGGCTTGATATTACAGATGCAGTAAAGGCATCTTATCGAGTTCAATAAGGAGTTATATAATGAATAAACGTATTAAATCTTTAGTATTGAGTGCAACTTTAGTGGCTTCTATGGCGATTTTAGGTGGCTGTGGATCCAATAATATCGGTTATGTTGATACAATGAAAGTAGCTAACAGCACTGAAAAAGGTATCGAGATTACTAAAGAAATTAACGCTAAAAAAGCTGAGTTGAATAAGAAAATTGAAGCTGCTGATGATGCTTCCAAACAAAACGTATATAACCAAGCATCTCAAGAGTTAACTGCTTTTACAAATGCAAAAGCACAAGAATACCGTCAATACCAAGAGCAAAAAATCAATGAGCTTGTAAAAGAGAAAAAACTTGATGTTATTATTGAAAAAGGTGCTGTTGTAGGCGGTGGCGCTGATGTGACTGAAGACTTGATCACCAAAATGGGTAAAGCATCTGAAGCTCAAATAAAAGAAGCTGAAGAAGCTGCGAAAGCTGAAGAGCAACAAGAAGCTCAACAAAACGCTCAACAAGCAGGTCAAGCTGCAGCAGCAGCTACTACTGAAAGCGCACAATAATTAAGGATTATCAAAGGGGGAGGAGTTTACCTTGGAAAAAACTTTACAGGAACTCGCAACATTGGTAGGCGGTCGCGTTGTAGGCGATGAGTCTATTGTCATTACTGAGACACGTGGCTTTGAACAAGCTGTTAAACAATCCATCACTTTTGCTATTGGTGAATATGTTGAACATATCGCATTATGCCAAGCGGGTGCTGTTATCGTTGAATCTGAAGTTAAAGATGCACCGATGGCACAAATCGTAGTTGATAATGCAAAAGCAGCATTTGCACAAGTGTTAGAGCTCTTCCATCCACCTGTTGTAGTGCCACGTGAAGTACATAGTACGGCAATTATTGGCGATAATGTAACTCTTGGTAACAATGTATCTATTGGTGCCTATTGTGTTATTAATGATAATGCTGTTATCGGTGATAATGTAACGATTCGCCCTTATGTATATATTGGTCATAATGTGCGTATCGGTGAAGATGCCGATATTTATGCAGGTGCTATTGTTCATGAAAACTGTATTTTAGGTAAACGCGTTGTATTGCGCGCTAAAGCAGTTATTGGTGGCGAAGGTTTTGGTTTTGCTACGGAAAATGGTGTTCATACTCACATTCCTCAAGTAGGCAATGTTATTCTTGAGGATGACGTAGAAATTGGCTCCTGTACTACTATTGATAATGCTACAATGGGATCTACATTAGTTCGTCGTGGTACAAAAATTGACAATCTTGTTCACCTTGGACATAATGTTGAAATCGGTGAAGATTGCTTCTTGATTGCTCAAGTTGGTATTGCTGGTAGTACAAAATGTGGTAATCATGTAATCTTTGCAGGTCAAACAGGTTGTACCGGTCATATTACAATTGGTGATAATGTACAATTTGCTGGTAAAACTGGTATCACTGGTAATGTACCATCTAATTCCATCATGGCTGGTTATCCAATGAGACCGCATAAAGAGTGGTTAAAATTGGCAGCCTATGAAAATCGTTTGCCAGATATGGTGAAAACTGTAAAACAATTACAAAAAGAAATTGATGCTTTGAAAGCGCAGCTTAAGGAGAGCTAATAATCCATGTATAGGTTTATGAAAATCTTTAGTGCCTTTATTTGCTTATTACCTAAAGGTTTGCAATATGCTATTGGCACATTGCTTGGTGAAATTGCGTGGCTAGCGGTACCGCCAAAACGCAAGCGTCTGGCAATAGGCCAAATTCTATTCTGTAATATTACGGATGATCCTAAAGAAGCTCGTCGTATTGCTAAAGCTAGTACAACTCGCTTTGGCCGTATGATTATTGATGTATTGCGATATCCTGAAATTAAGGATGGCGCATACAAAGATATGGTAGAGTTTATTAATCGTGAGTACTTAGATGATGCTTTGGAAAACGGACGAGGAGCTATCTTAGCAGCTGTTCATAGTGGTAACTGGGAATTGCTAGGCGGTGTACTCGCGTCTGAAGGCTATCCATTGATTTCTGTAGCCATGAAACAAAATGGTGATGCAGACAAGTTTATCAATGAATATCGTCGTATTATGAACCAACATGTAACGTATAAAACTGGTGTACGTGAAATGATTAATGAACTTAAAAAGGGTGCTTTTTTAGGGCTTATCATGGATCAAGATCCAGGTGATGATGGTGTTCTTGTGCCATTCTTTGGTTATGAAACATTAACAGCTGCTGGTCCCGCTGTGTTGGCTCGTATGCAAGATGTACCTATTATCTTTGTGACCATACATTATAGTCCATACTCTGGAAAACATGAGCTTGAAGCTCATCCACCGATTTATGTGGAACGTACAGATGATAAAAAACGCGATATAGCTGTTACTACAACTCTACTTAATGAGTTTATAGAAGACTATATTAGACGTTATCCTGAAGATTGGTTCTGGCTACACAACCGTTGGAAGTGGACTCGTCGTTTCTACGGTGAACAAATAGAAACGCCACCAGATGTATACCAATAATAAATAATTATAAAGAGATTTTATTTATGTAAAAGTAGAAATATTCTAGATAGAACTGATTCCTACTACATAGATGAAATCTCTTTTTATTTTGGGAATTATTACGCAGTATTTAAAAATAAGCTATTATAATTTTAAAGAATAAGAATAGACTTACAAAATAGCGTAATATATGGTAAATTTCTTGTAACACCTATGCAAATAGGGTATAATACATAGTGGTGTATAGTAAACGTGAATTCAGATTATGAAAGGACATTCTTATGAGTAAGCCCCAACAAACAATAGAAAAGGCTGTTTCATATCAAGGGATTGGCCTTCATAGCGGTGAACCAGTACATATGGTTTTCAGACCTGCACCTGAAGATACAGGAATTGTGTTTGTCCGCACGGACATTGAAGGTCAGCCTTCTGTGCGAGCACACATTGATAATGTGACGAACACTATGCGCGCTACCACATTGGAAAATGGTGAGGCAAAGGTATTCACTGTAGAGCATTTGATGGCAGCGTTCAGTGCTATGAATATTGATAATTGTTATATAGAAATGGATTCTCCAGAGCCTGCGGTAGGTGATGGCAGTAGTGCTGTTTTTATCAAGCTTATTGAAGAGGCGGGCATTGTAGAACAAGCAGCACCGCGTCATATATATAAAGTGACTCGATCCCATGCTATTTATGATGGAGACCGTTTTGTTTTGATTTTGCCGTATGATGGCTATCGTATGACATTCACATCTATTAACAGTCATCCGTTGCTTGGCATACAACAATGTGACTTTGAAGTATCCCCTGAATATTTTAAAGAGCATATTGGATCTGCTAGGACTATCGGATTTATGAAAGAGTTAGAACAATTACAGGCCATGGGCCTTGCTAAAGGCGGCAGCCTAGATAATGCATTAGTTTATGATGATGAGAAATGTTTATCTGTACCACGCTTTGATGATGAATTAGTTCGTCATAAGGCGCTAGACGTTATAGGTGACTTATTCTTATTAGGACCAATAGAAGGTCATGTAATTGCTTTGAAATCGAGCCATGAATTAAATTCTAGATTGGCTCGTAGTATAATGGAAGAAATAAGGGAGACACAGCCATGATTCTTAATCACGAAGATATTTTAGAAATTTTACCTCATCGTTACCCAATGCTTTTGGTAGATCGAATTGTTGAGTTAGAACCTATGAAACGTGCTGTGGGCATTAAGAATGCTACATTCAATGAATTGTTCTTCCAAGGTCACTTCCCAGGTAACCCAGTAATGCCAGGTGTATTGCTTACAGAAGCAATTGCTCAAGTTGGCGGTATTGCTTTATTGTACCCAGAAGAAAACCGTGGTCTTACTCCGATGTTTACAGGTATTGATAAAGTACGTTTCCGTCATCCAGTAAAACCTGGTGACCAAGTGCGCATGGAAGTTGAAATCGTAAAAATTAAAGGTAAGATGGGCAAGGTTGAAGGCCGTGCCTATGTAGGCGATAAATTGTGCGCTAGTGGTGAATACATGTTTGCCCTTGTATAATAGAATGAGGAGTGATTGTAGTGATAGTTGTAGGCATGGAAAATGCAGAATCCAACATCCATAGTACAGCCATAGTCCATCCAAATGCTAAATTGGGCAAAGATGTAATCGTAGGCCCCGGAGCTGTAATCGGCGAGAATGTCGAAATTGGCGACGGCACAAAAATTGGTGCAAATGTTGTAATTGGTGGTTGGACAACCATTGGCAAGCGTTGTGAAATTTATCCGAACGCATCTATTGGGTTGGAACCTCAAGATTTAAAATTTAAAGGCGAAAAAAGCTATTGTAATATTGGTGATGAAACGGTTATTCGTGAATTTGTAACTATTAGCCGCGCTACTGGAGAAGGTGAAGAGACACGAGTAGGCAATAACTGCTTGCTTCAAGCATGTACACATGTGGCTCATAACTGTATCGTTGGCAATAATGTAATTATGAGTAACTGTGCAGGTCTTGCTGGTCACGCTATCGTTGAAGATCGCGTGGTAATTGGTGGTCTTGCTGGCATTCATCAATTTGTTAAAATCGGTCGCAATGCAATGGTTGGCGGGATGGCTAAGGTAGTACAAGATATTCCACCTTATGTTATCGCTGATGGTCAACCTGCACGTGTTATCGGTCTTAACTCTGTTGGTTTATCTCGTGCAGGTATTTCTGAAGACGTACGCCGAGATTTGAAACAAGCTTTCCGTATTATTTATCGCTCTGGATTTAGTTTGTCCAAAGCTATTGAAGAAATGGAAATGCAACTTGATTCTTCCGTAGAAATTGAAAACTTATTACGCTTCTTGCGCAATGCCGATCGTGGTATTATGCGTACACGTCGCGACTAAATTTAAGGACCTCGTATTATGTACGAGGTCTTTTTTGTGGGCTAAAAATATCTGATAAAATGATGAAGAAAAGGGCATAAACCGTGGTGTTTTAATGGTAAAAAGTGGCTATTTATAGTACAATATATTGTATATGATTATGTCTTTTTCTAGTCAAATCATTATAAATTTGAGATTATTAATTGATATATAGGCCATAGAGCCGTCTAGGAGGTAAAGTCTTGGCAAAGGTAGGATTAATTGCGGGCATTGGTGCTTTGCCTGTAGAATTCATGCGCGCCGCTCATGTATTAGGCCACGAAGTGGTTGTTATCGGTGTGGTACCTGATATTGACCCAGCTTTGAAAGCTGAGGCCGATGCTTTCTATGATATTAGTGTTGCTAAACTAGGTAAAATCTTCAAGACCTTAAAAAATGAAGGTGTTGTTGAGTTAACTATGTTAGGCAAAGTAACTAAGGAAATACTCTTTAAGGGGCTTAGCTTCCCCGATTTGAAAACACTAGGTGTTCTTAAACGGTTAAAAAATCGCAAGGATGATACAATCATGCTTGCCATCGTTGATGAAATTGAAAGAGAAGGCTTTAAAGTATTAGATCAGACCGTATACTTAAAACCATTTATGCCTAAGGTCGGTGTATTTACAAAAGCACAGCCAACAGAAGAACAATGGGCAGATATATGCTTTGGCTTTGAATTAGCGAAACAAATGGGCGGCCTTGATATTGGGCAAACTGTTGTTGTTAAACACAAAGCGGCGATGGCCATTGAAGCCATTGAGGGTACTGATAAGTGTATTTTGCGCGGTGGTGAGCTTGGCCGTGGTGAGGCTGTTGTAGTAAAAACAGAAAAACCAAATCAAGATGTACGCTTTGATGTACCTGCAGTCGGTATAAAGACATTGATGTCCATGATTGACAGTGGCTGTAAAGTGCTCGCTGTTGAAGCGGAAAAGACTATTTTTGTACAACAACAAGACGTTCTTGATATGGCCAATCGTCACGGTATTGTTATTTGTGCTGTAGACCAAGAATTTGTAAATTCCAGAAAGGATGCATAATGAAAGTCATGTTTTCTGCCGGTGAAGCATCCGGCGATACTCATGCGGCAAGTGTTGCCAATGCATTGAGAGAAATTGATCCTTCTGTAGACATGTTTGGTATGGGCGGCACCTTGATGGAGCGCGCTGGTGTTCGCATTGTATATGACATTAAAAACCTTGGCGTCATTGGTATTGTTGAAATTGTAAAATCATTACCAAAATTTTTTAAGTTACGGACGTACTTAAAACGCGTCATGATGAAGGAAAAACCGGATATCCTCGTTTGTGTAGATTATCCTGGGTTTAATATGAAACTTGCTGCTGTAGCACATGAATTGGGGATTCCCGTTCTTTATTATATTGCGCCTACGATTTGGGCTTGGCACAGCAGTCGTGGTAATACGATTCGCAAGTATGTAACAAAGGTTGCATCTATATTCCCCTTTGAAGCTGAAGCATATCGCAAATATAAATGCGATGTAGAGTTCGTGGGACATCCCTTATTAGATATCGTACATCCTACGATGACTAAAGAGGAGGCAGAAGAATACTTTGGGGCTCGTAAAGACGCTAAAAAGGTACTGCTCATGCCTGGTAGTCGCAAGCAAGAGGTTTTATCTTTACTTGACACGATGTTAAAAAGTGGTGAGCAATTGATGGCAAACCATGAAGATATTCAATTCTTTTTGCCTCGTGCACACACCATCGATCGCAGTGAGTTAGAAACTTTCATAGATGTTCATAAGGTGCCTGTTACTATTACAGAAGACCATACATATGATTTGATGCAAATTTGCGATGTGTGCCTTGCCGCATCAGGAACTGCTACGTTGGAAACGGCTATGATGGAATTGCCAACTGTATTATTGTATCGCGTATCTCCTATAACGTATGGTATTGGTAAGATGGTGGTCAATGTAACACATGTAGGATTACCTAATATCGTGGCTGGTAAAGAAGTAATCCCTGAATTATTGCAAGATGCTGTTACACCAGAGGCGATTGTATCCTTAGTAGAACCACTCATTAGTGATGTAGAAAAGAATGAAGCTATGCGTAGCGAATTACGTGAGGTACATCATAAATTAGGCGAGCCTGGTGCTGTAAAACGAGTAGCACATCTTGTATATGATCTCGGTAAGGAGAAATGTAATGAATAGTTATTCTAGGCTCTTATATTTTGTAAAGCCTTATTATAAGCGCATGATTTTTGCAGTGTTCTGCATGATTGTCGCTGCTGCTGCCTACTTGGTAGTACCTTGGCTAATTAAGAACGTAGTTGACCAAGTATTAGACGAAAAGAATATGTTTATGTTGAACCTTATTGTAGGGGCCATCATTCTAATTTTCTTAATTCGTGGTTTCGCTACTTATGGCCAAACTTACAATATGTCTTATATTGGACAACGGGTAATTATCGATGTACGAGAGTCCATCTTTAATCATTTACAAAAATTAAGTTTATCTTACTTTGATCGACGCAAGACAGGCGTTATCATGAGTAATCTTACGAATGACGTTGCTGCCTTGCAAACCGCTGTTGTAGATAATTTGATTTCCTTTATTACTGAATCCGTAACACTTATTGGTTCCTTGGTGTCTATGCTTCTCATCGACTGGAAATTGACACTCGTTACCTTTATTACAGTACCAGTGGTATTGGTGATTATTAATGTGTTTGGTAAAAAGCTTCGCGTAGCAGGTCATGACGTACAAGGTCGTGTAGCTGATATTACAGCACTTTTACAAGAGGTTATTAGTGCAATTCGAGTTGTGAAATCCTTCGCTCGTGAAGATTTTGAGCGCCAGCGTTTCGAAGATGAAAACGATCGTAACTTTAGAGCTGTTATTAAGGCTACTAAATTGACAAGCTTACTAAGCCCAATGGTTGAATTCTCTGCAGCTATTGCTGTAGCAGTTATTCTTTGGTACGGTGGTTATTCCGTAGTAACTGGCACAATTACGGCTGGTTCTTTAATTGCATTCTTGATTTATGCTATTAACTTGTCTAATCCTGTAAAACGATTGAGCCAAGTATATGGTAATATTCAAAAGGCCTTGGCTGCTGCGGACCGTGTATTTGAAATTTTAGATACTAAGACGGATGTAGTAGAAAAAGCTGATGCCATTACATTGCCTCATATTAAAGGTGATGTTGAGTTCAAAGATGTGTCCTTCTCCTATGATGGAGAAAAGATGGCACTAGAAAACTTTACCTTGTCTGTTAAGGCTGGTGAAAGCGTAGCCCTTGTAGGTCCTTCTGGTGCAGGCAAGACTACTTTGGCAAACTTATTACCTCGTTTCTATGATGTTACAGGTGGCTCAATTACTATTGATGGTTACGATATTAAGGATGTTACTTTTAAGTCCTTGCGCGAGCAAATCGGCCTTGTACCACAAGAAACTGTATTGTTCAACGCTACTATTAAAGAGAATATCTTGTATGGTCGTTTGGACGCTACTGATGAAGAGGTATATGAGGCGGCTAAGGCTGCTAATGTGCTTGAATTCGTTGAAAAGATGCCTGATGGCCTCGATACTATCGTAGGCGAACGAGGCAGCTCCTTATCCGGTGGTCAGCGTCAACGCGTTGCTATTGCACGGGCTATTTTAAAAGATCCTCGTATTCTAATTTTAGATGAAGCTACATCTGCATTAGATACAGAGAGTGAAAAACTTGTACAAGAGGCACTCGATCGCCTCATGAAAGGGCGTACAGCATTTGTTATTGCCCATCGATTGAGCACTGTTCAAAATGCTCATCAAATTGTTGTACTTAATCAAGGTCGCTTGGTAGAGCAGGGGACTCACCAAGAGCTATTAGCTGTTGACGGCGGATTGTACAACCATCTCTATTCCGTTCAATTCTCCCACAAAGGATAACCATGTACTGGATATATAATGTATTGCTCATAATCTATTGGATTGGCTTGATACCGGTTATTTTATACCGACTCGCCTTTGAAGAAGGTTTCTATGAGCGTATCAAACAGAGTGCAGGCTATATGCCAGCCTCACTATTAAAGAAAATTGAAGGACGCCGTGCCATTTGGATTCACGCTGCTTCTGTAGGGGAAATTGTGGCTACTAGTCCATTGGTAAAAGAGGTTAAAAAGGAATTTCCTGAAGCTGTCGTAGTTGTGTCTGTTGTTACTGCAACAGGTCATGCTATGGCACACCGTATCATTCCTGAGGCAGAAGGGATTATTTTCTTCCCTTTAGATTTGCCATATTTAACTCGTAAAATTTTGCACATTATTAAGCCAATTACTATTTTGCTTGTAGAAACTGAAATCTGGCCTAACTTCTTGCGTATTGCTCAATCGGAAAATATTCCGGTTATGATGGTTAACGGTCGTATTTCTGACCGCAGTATGAAACGTTACAAGTATATTAGCGCTTTCACTCGCGAAATGTTGCGTTCCATCGAGCGTTTCTGCATGCAGTCTAAATTTGATGCGGCTCATATTGAATGTTTAGGTGCTCATACACCAGATATTACAGTAACAGGCAATATGAAATATGATCAAACTTATGCCACTGTATCAGACGAAGAAAAACAAGCACTTCTTGATGAATTTGGCTTTGGTAACAATCATCCAATCATCATCGCAGGCAGTACACATAAGGGCGAAGAAGAGACTATTTTTGAAACTTTCATACAGGTTTTAAAAGAATATCCACAAGCTCGATTATTAATTGCACCTCGTGAAATCTATCGCGGCCATGATATACAAAATCTTGCCAAACGTTATGAACTGAGTGCAATTTGCCGTAGTGATATGAAAGAACCCGTGCATGAAGGGATTCCTGTTGTTATCTTGGATACCATCGGTGAGCTCGGTCGTCTTTATAGCCTAGGGGATATCATCTTTGTAGGAGGTTCTCTTGTGAAGACTGGGGGCCATAATATTTTGGAACCTGCTGCACATGGTAAGCCAATTTTAGTTGGCCCACATATGTTTAACTTTAAAGAAATCTTCGCACTGTTAAATTCTCGCGGAGCTTGTGAACAAGTGAAAAATGGCAAGGCCTTAACAACTATGGTCTTACGCCTATGTAAAGATAAGGATTTATCAACGGAAATGGGTCAGAACTGTCTTGATATTATTCGTGAAAATCGTGGTGCTACACAACGTAATACACAAGAATTACGTTTGTTATTTGAAAAACATCAAATTATTCCGTAAGACTATAAAATTCGTTTCATTACTCTATCATATTACATAATCGGAGGGGTCACCTATGAGTGGGGAAGCATTATTCAAATCCATAGTTAGTGGTGAAAATCAATCCATATTAGGTGATATAGCTCGTTCTAGCTTAGGCTTTTTAAGTAAAGGTTATGAGAAGGCTGTATCCATGCGCAATGCTAAATTTGATGAAGGCAAAGGCGTTACAAAAGTTACAGTACCTGTTATCAGTGTTGGTAATATTACGGCTGGTGGTACTGGTAAAACACCGATGGTACGATTTATCTGTGATGTACTCACCCAAAAGGGCCTTCATCCTACGGTGCTTAGTCGTGGTTATCGAGCAGAAGATAACAAGAAGAATATCATTATTTCTAAAGATGGCACAATGCTTGTAGAACCAACTATTAGTGGTGATGAAGCTTGGCTACTTGCAAAGGTTTTGCAAAAATCTAATGTTATTATCGGTCGTGAACGATCAAAATCAGCAGAGATTGCTATTAATGAACTCGGAGCTGATTGCCTTGTAATGGATGATGGATTTCAACATCGCGCATTAGCTAGAGATATTGATATCGTGCTTATCGATGCGTCTAATCCGTTTGGCTATGACCACGTATTACCACGTGGTTTATTGCGTGAACCACTCAGTGGTTTACAACGGGCTCATATCATTGTCCTTACGAAGGTAGATCAAGTGGCACCAGGTATTGTGTCGGGTATTCGTAAGCGCTTATCTCAGCTGGTTCCCAATAAACCTGTCTATGAAACTACACATAAGCCTCAATTTATGTATACCTTGGATGAGTGGGCTAATGGTACTACTGGTGCTCCTGTAGACTCCTATAAGGATCGGCGTATTATGGCAGTTAGTGGTATAGGTAATCCACACTCCTTTACGCAAACTTTGACTGATGTAGGATATAATGTGGTTCATACTTTACCGTTTGGTGATCACCACGACTTCACTAATGATGATGTAGTAGACATTTGGAAAGAAGCGTTTGCTCATCAAGCTGATGCAATTTGCATTACAGAAAAGGATGCGGTGAAGTTGAGTCAATTGCATGCAATCGAAGACTTGAAAATACCGATTCTAGTGCTATCTATAGGGATTGAGTTTATTTCTGGAAAACAAGAATTCATAGAAAATTTAGAGATTTAGTGTATAATGATAAGATACACGAATAACAGAAATGGGGTTTTATTGTGAAGTTTGGATGTGTCATTCCTGCCCGTTATGGTTCTACTAGATTACCTGGTAAACCATTAGCTGATATCGCAGGAAAGCCGATGATTGAACGTGTTTACGATAGGGTGTCTCAAGCAACAAAAACGGCATGTACTATTGTTGCTACTGATGATGACCGCGTTTATTCTGCAGTTCAACAATTTGGGGGAACTGTTATGATGACAGACCTTAATCATCCGACAGGGACTGATCGATTAGCAGAGGTTGCTAGTCATTATACTGACTTAGATGTAGTTATCAATGTCCAAGGTGATGAGCCTATGATTGAGCCAAACCTTATTGATGACTTGGCCCATCTATTTGAAGAGGATCCAAACTTACAAATGGCTACCGTAGCCACTCCTTTATTAGAGGAGGAATACGATGAACCGTCAGCGGTAAAGGTCATTTTAAATAATCGCAATGATGCGATGTATTTTTCAAGATCTTTAATTCCCTATCCTCGCCATGATTTTGTGCGAACTCCATTAAAACATATTGGTATCTATGCGTATCGTAGAGATTTCTTATTACATTACGCTAAGATGGAGCCAACTGCTGCAGAGCAAACAGAATCGTTAGAGCAATTACGCGCTCTTGAAAATGGCTATACTATTCGTGTTATTCTTACAGATAAACGATTTATCGGTGTAGACACACCGGAAGACTTAGCTCGTGTAAATGCAATTTACGAGCAAGAGGAGAAATAAATGAAAACAGTTCAAATTAAAGATATTACAGTAGGCGGTGGCAAAGGCTTATTCGTTCTTGCTGGACCATGTGTTATCGAGGACTATGATCGCACATTAGCCATTGGTAAACGTGCAAAAGAGATCTGTCAGCGTTTAGGTGTTCCATACATCTTTAAAGCATCTTTCGATAAAGCTAATCGTTCTAGCTTTGGCTCCTTCCGTGGCCCAGGTCTAGAAGAAGGTTTAAAAATGCTCGCTTCTATTAAGAAGGAACTCAACGTACCAGTTGTAAGTGATATTCACTCTATTGAGCAAATAGAGCCTGCTGCTGAAGTATTAGATATTCTTCAAATTCCAGCTTTCTTATGCCGCCAAACAGACCTTGTCTACGGTGCCGCTAAAACTGGTAAATGCGTAAATGTTAAAAAAGGCCAATTTATGGCGCCTAAGGACATGGAAAATGTTCTTAATAAAATGAAAGAAACAGGTAATGAAAATCTTATGCTTACAGAACGTGGTTTTAGCTTTGGCTATAACAACCTCGTAGTAGATATGAGATCCTTCCCAATCATGCGCTCTTTCGACTATCCTGTAATCTTTGATGCTACTCATAGTGTTCAATTACCAGGTGGTGCAGGTACTAAATCTAGCGGTAATCGAGAATTTGTACCTAACTTGGCTCGTGCAGCTGTAGCTAGTGGCGTGGATGGCTTGTTCTTTGAAGTGCATGACAATCCAGAGGAAGCATTATCCGATGGTCCAAACATGTTGTATTTAGATCAATTCGAAGCTGTGCTTCGCGATTTAGTAGCTATTGATAAAATCGTAAAAGGTTAGGGGCGGTATTTGTGACTATTTTAGAACAAGCTGCACAAGTGCTTCATGAGGAAGCTCGTGCTATAGAAGAATTAAGTTCTCGTTTGGATCACAACTTTGTAAATGCTGTAAATATGATTTTGGCTTGTAAGGGCCGTGTAGTATGTACAGGAATGGGTAAATCTGGTCATATTGGCCGTAAAATTGCGGCTACATTGGCAAGTACAGGGACTCCAGCATTATTCATGCATCCTGGTGAAGGCGTACATGGTGATCTCGGTATGATTACAGAAGATGACGTAGTATTAGCCTTTTCTAATAGCGGTGAAACTGGTGAAATCATTAGTATTTTGCCTTCCTTGCGTCGCATAGGTGCAAAATTAATCTGCGTTGTAGGGAAACCGGATTCTACATTAGCTAAGAATTCCGACATCGTATTGTTGGCTGAAGTAGAACGTGAAGCCTGTCCACTAGGATTAGCGCCTACTACAAGTACTACAGTTGCGTTGGCTCTAGGCGATGCATTAGCTGTATGCTTATTAGAGCGTCATCATTTTACACCGGAAAACTTTGCTGTATTCCATCCAGGTGGTTCTTTAGGTCGCAAGCTATTGCTGACTGTGGAAAATATCATGCACGGTGGTGAAGATAATCCTACTGTATTTAAAGGTGCTACTGTTCGAGATGCACTCTTTGTAATGACAGAAAAAGGATTGGGCGCTACTAATGTAATTGATGAAGAAGGTCACTTATTAGGTCTTGTTACTGATGGTGATGTCCGCCGTGGTCTTGATTCTGGCAGTAATTTCTTAGAATGGCCTGTGGAGGATATGATGACTGCTATGCCTCGCACAATTACTAAGGACAAACTGGCTGCTGAAGCTCTTCACTTGATGGAGAAAAATCAACCACGTCCAATTACTGTACTACCTGTTGTAGATGGTAATAATGTATGTCTTGGCATTGTTCATATTACGGATTTATTGCGTAGAGGCATTGTATAATGAATATTCAATGGATTGTTCTCGATGTGGATGGCGTTTTATCTGATGGATCTCTCGTTTATACATCGAGTGGAGAAGAGCTGAAATCTTTTTCTGTAAAAGATGGCTTGGGCTTAACAGCGGCTCGTAAATCAGGGATTAAACTCGCAATTATTACAGCTCGTATTTCTCCTATGGTTGAGCGTCGTGCTAAGGAGCTTCACTTTGATACACTCCTTATGGGCCATGCTAATAAAACAGAAGCATTAAGAACTCTCTGTACAGAACATCAAATCGACTTAAAGACGATTGCATACATGGGAGATGACCTCAATGATTTGGGGGCTCTTCAAATAGTTGGTTTACCAATGGCGCCAAATAATGCGGTACCAGAGGTAAAACAATTAGCAAAATTTATTTCTACTGTTAATGGCGGTCAAGGTGCCGTAAGAGAAGCTGTAGAGTATATCTTGAAGAATCAAGGATTATGGGAAACTGTCGTAGCAGACTATGCACGAGAGGCCCATGCTCATGGACAATAAAGGAGGTGGGCAGAATGAATAACGAATGGCAATACCATTTAGTTAAAGGCATTAGCTGGCTTGTTTGCCGACTGCCGTACAGGCTCATTTTGCTCATAGGCGCTAGTTTAGGTCCTGTATATGGGCTAATAGCGAAGAAGCAAAAACTTAGAGGTATTAAAAATATCAAAATTGGCATGAACATGAATGATCAAGAGGCAGAACAACTCATTGATAAGTTGTTCAAAAACCTTGGCCGTAGTGTTATGGAAGTATTGTACATGCCAAACCTTACAAAATCCTTTATCGATGAACATATTGAAATGCGTGGTGTCGAATATTTAGAAGAAGCCATCGCAGAAGATAAGGGTGTTATTGTTCTTACTGGACATGTAGGGAATTGGGAATGGATGGGCGCTGCTATGGCGGCTCATGGATACCCATCTACTACAATTGTTAAGAAACAACCAAATGCTCAATTTACACGTCTTATGAATGAGTATCGTGAGATGGTAGGACTTGATGTATTTGCTAGTGGTGGCAACGAAATCGTTTCCGCTGCAAAGGCCTTAAAGAAGAAAAAACTGCTTGGATTCTTAGCTGACCAAGATGGATATATACATGGTTTACCGGTTCCGTTTTTAGGTCAAGACTCCTCAGCGGTTATTGGGCCGGCTACATTTGCGAAAAAATTTGGTTCGCCTGTAGTTCCGATTTTTGCATCTCGCAAGCCTGAAGGTGGGCATATTGTTCACATTTTACCAGCATTGCATTATATTGAAACTGGTGATGAAGATGCAGATATGTATCGCCTAACTGAGGAATGTGTACGCGTTACGGAAGACTTCATCCGCCAGCATCCAGATGAATGGCTTTGGTTCCAACATCGCTGGATGACTAAGATGGATCAAATTATTGATTATGATAAGAAGATAGCTGCACGGGAGAGGGCACATGAAAAACAATAAAAAATTAATTGCCATTGTGGCCGCTATAGTGCTGGCTTTAATTGGTCTTATCGTATACATTATGAAAGACTCTAATGAGGTTACTACCACTCAAAATCCAAGTGGTCAACTCGTTAATTTCCAAGGCGCTGACCTACAAGAGGAAAAAGATGGCAAATTAGTGTGGGCCTTATCAGCTGAAAAGATTGAATATGACCCACGGACAAAGGCCATCGTTTTGACTAACTTGAAGGGTCTTTTCTATCAAGATGATGTGACTACTACTATTACAGCTCCTCATGCTGTATTGACGGGTGATCGCAATTCTCTTGATATCGACCAAGGTGTTACAGCTACCAATACGGAAGGTGCAGAATTTAAAACAGAAGCCCTTCACTTTGATAACAAAACGAAAACATTGACATCTAAGTCGGCTTTTACTTATAACAGTAAGGATGTAACTCTTACAGGAGATAAGCTTGAAGGGAATATGTCTTTGAAAATTATTAAAGCCATTGGCAACGCAAAATTAACGAAGAAGTAATTGAGGGGAAATATGATGAATAAGAAAAAACAGATTGGTATGGCTATTTTGGCTGTGCTCATGACAGCATCTGTTACAGCTTGGGCTGCAAATGATCCATTGACTATTAGCGCTGATATATTGTCTTATGATGGTAATACAGGTCGTGCTGATGCAACTGGTAATGTTGTTATTACTCAAGCGGATAAAACTATGACTGGTGCCAATGGTTGGTACAACACAAAAACTCAAGAAGCGAGTCTTGAAGGTGGTGTATCTTTGATTGGTTCTGATATGGCTATGTCTGCCCAATCAGTTCACAGTTACAACAATAATAAATTTACTGCTAGTGGTGGTGTTCATTTACAACGTGGTGATCGCCAAATTTTTGGTGATAGTGTGGAATATAGTACTGATTCCGAATATGGTCTCGTTAGTGGTAATGCTCGATTGATTGCTGAAGGTACAACATTGACAGGTGATCAAGTAGAAGGCTGGCTGAAGGAGATTCGTGCAGTAGCACAAGGTAATGTAACTTTCAATAATCCTGAAAGAAATGTATCTGGTTCTGCAGACCGAGCTACATACACACAAACACCTAACCAAAATGATGGTGTTGTACTCTTATCTGGTTCTGCTCATGCCGTTCAAAATGGGAATGTGCTAAATGCGCCAGAGCTTAGAATTCGTCTAGCTGATGATTCTGCTGAAACATTAGGTGGCCGTAGTACGCTCATCATTGTTCCGAATAAATAAGGATAGTATATGTATATAGAAACCAAAAACTTAGTTAAAACCTTTAGCGGGAGAAACGTTGTAGATGGGGTAAGTCTACGCGTTGATAAAGGGCAAGTTGTAGGTCTATTAGGTCCTAATGGGGCCGGTAAAACTACGTCATTCTATATGATTGTAGGTATTGAAAGACCAAGCTCGGGCATCATTACCGTTGATGGCAAGGATATTACAAATATCCCTATGTATAAACGGGCTGCTGAAGGTATTGGATACCTACCACAAGAGGCGTCAATCTTTAGATCTATGTCTGTAGAGGATAATATTCGTGCTATGCTACAGACTACGACGAAAACATCTGATGAGATTGAGGCTATTGTGGAATCGTTAATTGAAGAATTCCATATCGGTCATGTTCGTGATCGCATGGGGATGCAATTATCTGGTGGTGAACGACGTCGTGTAGAAATTGCTCGTTGTCTTGCACTAGAACCTAACTTCATCCTTTTGGACGAACCCTTTGCTGGTGTCGATCCAATTGCAGTAGCGGATATTCAACAAATTATTTTACATGTTAAAAATCGAGGTATAGGTATCTTGATTACAGACCACAATGTGCGTGAAACATTGGGGATTGTAGATAAAGCCTATATTTTGAGTAGTGGCAAAATCCTCCTAGAGGGTACTCCTGATGAAATCGCAAACGACCCAATCGCTCGCGAACATTACTTAGGGGATAACTTTAAATTATAGGAGGGACTATGAGATTATTAGACAAATATATTTTAAAAGCCTTCGTAGGCCCATTCCTATTTGGGGTATTTGCTTTTACCAGTATTTTTATTGGTACAGGCACATTATTTAGAATTGCTCAATACATTACTGAATATGGGGCACCATTATTGCTTGTTATGAAAGCCTTTGTCTTGGCCTTACCAAGTATTGTTATCTTAACATTCCCTATGTCAGTACTCTTGGCGTCTCTTATGACCTTTAGTCGTTTGAGTAGTACTAGTGAGATTGTAGTTATGCGTGCCGGTGGCCTTAGCTTCTTGCGTCTTGCGATGCCGGTATATATCATTGCTCTTATGATTTCTATTGGTGCGGTAGCATTTAATGAATTTGTCGTACCTCGTACAAACCATATGTATCAAACTATTGTACGGGAAGAAATCATGAAAAATGCGACTCCTCAAACACAAAATCACATTGTGTTGAAAGCGATGAATGGCGATGAGTTAGGTACATTAATGTATGCAAAGAGCTACAATGCTGAGACTAAACAGTTGTCTATGATTACGGTGCAACAGTTTGGAGAAGGTGGCAAACTACAGCAAGTTGAAAATGCTGACACTGCTATCTGGAATGGTCAGTATTGGGTAATGCAAAATGGTATTATCTATGACGTATCTGCTGGAGATGGTGTAGAACGAACTATGAAGTTTAAGGAACAATCTTTACCGATTAAATCTGCACCAAAAGATATTCAGCAAGATCAACGCAAACCTGAAGAATTAACAATTAAGGAGTTGCGTCATCAAATTAAAGCATATAAGGCAGCATATACTAATGCTAATAAGTTGGAAATGGAAATGTACCAACGTTTTACAATTCCTCTTGCTAGCTTTGTCTTTGCTTTAGTAGGTGCACCACTAGGACTTCAAAAACAACGTTCTAGCTCATCAATCGGTTTTGGTATTAGTATTCTAATTATCTTTATCTACTATGGTGTAATGACATTTGCCGGTGCTTTAGGTAAAGGCGGAGCGATGCCAACTGTATTAGCTGCATTAATACCTGATACATTAGGTATCATCGCAGGCTTATATTTAAATTGGCGCGTATCGAAGTAACCTGTGATAAAGAGATAAACTAGAATTAGGAAATCTAGTTTTAAAATTGAATTGAGGATTGTAATCTTATGAAAGGAGGGACTCGATGGTAGTAGGTGTTAAAATCTTAATAATTATTGCCCTTATGGGTGGTCTAATAGCCTACATGGGAGATAAGTTAGGCACCAAAGTTGGTAAGCGTCGCATGTCCCTCTTTGGATTACGACCTAAGCATACATCGATTATTGTTACTATTGTAACGGGTCTACTAGTTGCCGCTGCTACAGTAGGTGTTTTATCCTTTACATCTCAAAGTGTGCGAACTGCATTGTTTGGTATGGACCAATTACGAGCGGATATGAAACATCTTAATGAAGAGGTTGCTGCAAAGACACAAGAGCTTATCCGTGGTAAAGCCTTGCTTGAACAAAATAAGCAAGAGCTTGAGGAGCGAATGGCCGAGATAGAACAAATTCGTCGCGAAGTAGAAGTTACAAAAGCTGAATTAGCTAGTGCTCAAGCTGCTAAAGATGCTACTGAAGCAGAACTTGCATCACTACAATCATCTTATGCAGAGGTATCTAAAAAGTTAGCTGATCTTGAGGCTACTCGAGCTAAGATGGAAGCCCATATAAAAGAGCTACAAAATACACAAGAACAATTGCAAAATGGCATTATTCATCTGCGGGAAGGGACAATACTATTCCAAGTAGATCAATTATTAGCCCAAGCTGTTGTTCGTCCTGGATTGAGTGCTGAAGATAGTAATGCGACTATCAAGCATATTATTGATGATACTAATCAGTTAGTATTGCGACGTCTTGGTATAGAAGATCAAGGACAAGCTGTAGTCTATGTTGATCGTCAAAATATTGAGGTAGCAACTCAAAAGTTAATCGACTCTAAGACACCAATGGTTGTTCAAGTTGTAGCGGCAGGAAATATTATTTCTGGTGAACCTGCAGTAGCGCTTATCCAAGTGTATCCACAACAGTTTATCTATAAGAACAATGAAGTTATTCACTCTACTGTTATGGATGGTGGTAGCAATGCTCAAGCCTCTATGCTTCAATTCTTGAAACAAGTAAATGAAAAAGCAAAAGCCAAAGGTATTATCCCGGACTCTTTATCTGGGGATATTGGGACCATACCAGGCGATGATTTATTTACTGCCATTAGGCGTGTCAGCACAATGCATGGCAAGGTTCATGTAGAGGCTTATGTAGATGGCGATACGTATTCTTCTGGTCCTGTACATCTTAAATTACGTATTACTCAAATGCCTGCTTTAAATGATAGGGTAAAAATGCAAACGAATTAATATAAGTATGTTGGTTTCATACATTATAGTAGAGAAGGTCTTATGTAAATTTTTACATAAGACCTTCTTTTTATGTTAAAATATAACTACTGTATTTACAAAGAGGATAGTTAAATGACTGAAAATACATATATTTTGGCAGTAGACCCAGGTAATGAAAAAACCGGTGTTGCTATTGTAACACCTGATGGATCTATGGTATGTCGGAACATTATTTCTACGAAGACCTTCAATGATGATATTGAACGTCTACTAACAGAATATTATGGAATCGTTCATATTGTATGTGGGAATGGTACGAATCATAAACATTTATATCCATCTCTTCAACAAATTGGACGTAATCATAAAATCACTACAAGCTTAATCGATGAATCTCATAGTACAGAAGAGGCGCGTAAATTATATTGGAAATATAATCCGCCTACAGGATGGCGTAAGTTTCTTCCTACATCTATGCAGTTTCCACCTGAACCTGTAGATGATTTAACGGCGCTTGTAATTGGCTTACGCTATACAAAGCAGTTGGCTCAAAGTAAAATCGAAGTAAAAGAAGCGACGATAAGCTCTAGTGAGTTAGAAGAAAAACGATTACATGCTATGGAGCAGTTATACGGAAAAGGAGAAGTACATGACAAGTGAGACTTCAACGCGTAACTGGTCAAACCTTATTATGCGTTGTGTAATGATGATTTTAGGGGCCTTTATCTATACGGTGGGCTTAGATTTATTTTTAGTACCCAATAGCATCATCGACGGTGGTGTAGTTGGTATTTCGTTGATGGCTGCGGAATTATCTGGTATATCCTTTAGTATTTTCGTAGTACTTATCAATTTACCATTCTTGTATTTAGGATATAAAGCAATCGGTAAAGGGTTTACTTTATCTACATTGTTTTCCATTGTCTGGATGGCTATATTCTCCAACTTTGCTCATGATTTTACACCTATTACGACAGATCCATTTTTAGGTTCTATCTTTGGTGGTATAATCTTAGGTATTGGTGTAGGCCTTATTATTCGTAATGGTGGCTCTTTAGATGGCTCTGAAATCGTAGCTATTATTTGGGATAAGAAGTCTACTTTCTCGGTAGGTGAAATCGTAATGGCTATGAACTTAATCATTCTTGGGGCAGCCGGCTTTGTCTATAGCTGGAATAGTGCAATGTATTCTTTAATTGCTTATTTCATTGCCTATAAGATGATTGATGTAACCATTACAGGTCTTGAAGAATCTAAAGGTGTTATGATTATTACTGATGCGGATAACTCTAAAGATATTGCAGATGCATTAAATGCTAATCTTAACCGCGGTGTTACAATTATGTATGGTGAAGGTGGTTATTTAAAACAACCGAAGCATATATTATACTCTGTAGTAACACGTCTTGAGATTACAAGATTAAAGGATACCGTTTATGAAGTCGATCCAGCTGCGTTTATTACCATTCAAGACGTACACGATGTCTTTGGTGGAAGATTTACAAAAGGTGGTCATTAAGGGGATAATATGAGTAATAAATTAGGTAATACAATAATAAAAGAAATTCTAGATTGGATTTACGCCATCGTGTTAGCGTTGATTATTGCTATGGTAATTCACATCTTCTTGATTCAACCAACACGTGTATCTGGTGAATCTATGGATGATACATTGCACAATGGCCAATATTTAATCGTTACAAAATGGCACCATATCATGAATGAAATGCCAGATTACGGTCAAATTGTTATCATCGATAGCCGTGTCAATCGTGCTCGTACTTGGGTAGATGATGTGAAAGAGCCATTGATGAATTACGCATCTGTTTTTAATAAAGCTGCTCAAACTAATGATGTATGGGTAAAACGCGTTATCGGTCGCCCTGGTGATGTATTAGAGTTTAAAGATGGTCACGTATGGCGTAATGGGGAACAATTGCAAGAGCCATATACTAAAGATCCTAAAATGAACTTTACTCGTTCTACGCCTGTAACAGTCCCAGAGGGGCATGTATTTGTAATGGGGGATAATCGAAATCACTCTAGCGATAGTCGTTTTATCGGTCCTGTACCTGTAGAACATATTTTAGGATTTGTATCCTACGCAATTTAATAATGGTAAAAGCCTATCTATTGATGTAATTGATATGTACCCCCTTTACTGGACAACCAGTAAAGGGAGTACATATCAAATAACATTGTAGATAGGCTTTTTTGTTAAAATTACGATGGCCTTACAACATTGTAAATGGTTTCTAGTAGTATGCATTAGTATATAACGTTATATAAAGTAGATTAATGATTTGAAAGAAGAAAATATATTAAATAAAAGCATTGAATCGTACATTTATAAATAGAAGTATTTATTGCAATACAGATAAATTAGAAAAATTAATTAATGATAAGTGTTGATTAGATGAAAAAGCAGAAAAAAATAAGTTTAAGAAATGAAATTGTGTAAAATTTAATTTTGAGAAATGCAGTAAAAATCTATGTTTATGAGATTATTTTTATTCATGAATGAAATTTCATCAAATTTAGTTGTATAAAATGCTTTACAAACTTTTTGAGTGGTGGTATATTCACATCACAGAAGGACGACACCACAAAGTGGTTGATCTAAGATAGGTAATTAGTAGAGGAAACGTGGACACTCCTAATAGATCTTTAATAGTGATACTACATATGTAGTGAATGTCTTCTGCGAATATATATTCTTATATGAAAAGAAAGAAGGAATTCATTATGAAAAAACAATTTGCTACAATTTTAGCAGCAACAGCAGTATTAGGTGTAACAACAGCGTTCGCTGCAAACCCATTCTCCGATGTAACTCCAGATAGCTGGGCATACCAAGCAGTATCCCAATTAGCACAATCCGGTATCGTTAATGGTTACCCAGATGGCACTTTCAAAGGCCAAAACAACATCACTCGTTACGAAATGGCTCAAATGGTAGCTAAAGCAATGGCTAACCAAGACCGTGCTAACGCAGAACAACAAGCAATGATTAACCGCTTAGCTGATGAGTTCTCTAACGAGTTGAACAATTTAGGCGTTCGTGTATCTCGCTTGGAAGACCGCGTAGGTAATGTAAAAGTAACTGGTGATATGCGTATTCGTCACCAAGGTTCTGAAGATAGCGGCGTTTACTCCGATGGTAAATCCTTAACAGATGGCCGTGCACGTGTACAATTCAACGGTAAAGTAAATGATAAAACTGAAGCAGTTGTTCGTGTAAAAGGTAACTATGAATTTGGTGACTCCACAAAAGGTGCTGATGCAAAAATCGATCGTGCTTATGTAGATCACAAATTTGGTAATCATGTATCCGCTAAAGGTGGTCGTTTCCAACAAACAATTGGTAGCGGTTTGATGTACGATGATACATTCGACGGTGCTCAATTAAATGTAGGCAACGATAAAGTTCAAGTACAAGGTGCTTACGGTTACATGGTAGACGGCGCTGCTGCAGGCAACTCCAAATCTGATAACCCTTCCGTAGCTTATGTAGGTCTTAAAGGTAAAGTTGGCCAAGAATCAACAGTTGGTGGCTTCTACTCCAAATTATCTAGCGGCAACTTAAATCACAACGGTGCTACAGTAACTTCCGATAGCCAAGACGTATACGGCTTCAATGCGGACTTCCGTAAAGATAAAGTATGGGTTGGTGGTGAATGGTTGAAAGCATCCAACGTAAATGACTCCCAAGCTTGGACAGCCGGTGTTGGTTATGGCAACTACGACATCGCTAAAAAAGGTACATGGGATGTAAAAGGTCAATACTTCAACCAAAAAGCCAACGCTCCAATCGTAAGCTCCACTTGGGATCAAGCATATGACTTAACAAATACATCTAATGGTTACAAAGGTTACATGGCTAGCGTAGACTACGCAGTACAAGATAACGTAGGCTTATCTGCTGGTTATGGTTTTAACTCTAAAGACCAAAGCGGTAAAGATCTTTCCGATTTCTACCGTGCAGAATTAAACTACAAATTCTAATTCCCTCACAAACAAAAAAAGGCTTCTTAGGAAGTCTTTTTTTGTTGCATAAAAAACTTATTTATTATCTTTTGTATATAATAGTATATATATAGTAAAATAAATACATATATAAGTAGAGTTAGATTATCGAATAAATTAGTAGTTCACAGTGTTGTTGGCACAATATATTGTATGAGGTATTTATGAACCGTTTTGCATAAAACCTTTAATAGATTATTAATAATGTATTTATTGATTAGTATTACTTAATAATTACAGTGATAAACAATCTCATTTAAGTCAAAGCTAGATAAATTTAATAATTTTATTGAAAAAATTTATGCCTCACAAAACTAGATATTATCTAAATTTGAAGGCATTTTAAATTATAAAATTTTTATAATGAGAATGAAATTGAGAAAAAAGGGTTTACACGAAAATTTGGTTATGCTAATATCACCGTACAAGAGATAACAAACACATGAAACGAAGAACTTCGATGTAGAATGTGGCGAGGAAACGTGGACACTCCCAGAAATTCTTAATCTGAAGAACAGAGTAGAATGTGAATGTTATAACTTGTAACATTTTATATTTCTATTTTTTTCAGAAAGAAGGAATTCAACTATGAAAAAACAATTCGCAGCAATCTTCGCAGCAACAGCAGTTTTGGGTGTAACTACTGCATTCGCAGCTAACCCATTCTCCGACGTAACTCCAGATTCTTGGGCATACCAAGCAGTTTCCCAATTGGCTAACGCTGGTATCGTTAACGGTTACCCAGATGGCACTTTCAAAGGCCAAAACAACATCACTCGTTACGAAATGGCTCAAATGGTAGCTAAAGCTATGGCTAACCAAGACCGCGCTAACGCTGAACAACAAGCTATGATTAACCGTTTGGCTGATGAATTCTCCAACGAATTGAACAACTTAGGCGTTCGTGTAGCTCGCTTGGAAGACCGCGTTGGTAACGTAAAAGTTACTGGTGATGCTCGTCTTCGTTACCGTGATGCTGAACATGCTAAATCCAAATTCGACGCTCGTGCACGTTTGCAATTCAACGCAAAAGTTAACGATCGTACAGATGCAGTAGTTCGTGTAGCTTCTGACAACTTCGAATTGGGCAACTCTGAAAAAGGTTCTAACGTAGGTGTGTCTGTTGATCGCGCTTATGTTAACCACAAATTCGGTGAACGCGTATCCGTTAAAGCTGGTCGTTTTAACCAAGTTCTTGGTGGCGGTTTAGCATTCGATGGCACATTCGACGGTGCTCAATTCAACGCTGGTAACGATAAAGTAAACTTCCAAGCAGCTTACGGTTACATGGTATCTGGTGACAATGGTATTATCGCTGGTGCAACTACTAACAAATTAACTAAAGATGCTAACGTAACTAATACTTACCTTGGCTTGAACGGTAAAGTAGGTAAACACACTATGGTAGGTGGTTTCTACAATCGTGTAAACCAAGATAGCTCTAATGGTTACAAAAACATCTACGGTTTCAACGCTGACGCTAACTTCGACAAAGTTTGGGTAGGCGGCGAATGGTTGAAAGACTCCCATGTTGACGACTCCACTGCTTGGACTGCAGGCGTTGGTTATGGTAACTACAACATCAAAAAACAAGGTACTTGGGATGTAAAAGGTCAATACTTCAATGCAAAAGCTAGTGCTCCAATCGTAGATACTACTTGGAACCATATCTACACTACTGATGCTAAAGGTTGGATGGCAACTGTTGACTACGCATTGCAAAACAACGTTGGCTTGTCCGCATACTACGGCTTCGACTGGAAAGACCAAGACGGTAAAGACAAATCTGACTTCTATCGTGCAGACCTTAACTACAAATTCTAATTTGATAGTTATCAATACAAAAGAGACTCCTTCGGGAGTCTCTTTTTTTGTGCGTAAAATATATAGAGCTATGTGAAATTGATATATAAGACTTTTTATTGTGCTATTTATGTTTAACCTTTTGATACTCATGATGTACGTAAAACAATTTTGGGGTTTATTTATTAGTAAGGTTAAATAATGGGTTATAGGACAAAAAGTGTTGCTGTTAATGCCGATGGAACTAGTTAAATACTAGCTCCATCGGCATTTTATCTTTTTGAGTAACTTTTACATATAGGACAAAAAGTGTTGCTAAAAAGTCGGAAACCCCTTGATTTTACTGACTCAAAAAAGGTTTTATCTTTCTAAAGAGATATATTTTTTAGAAGGAGTATAATTATGAAACTAGTCAGATGCCCTAATTGTGGTTTCGTCTGTAAGAGAAATGGTAAAACAAGTGCGGGTTCTCAACGTTGGTATTGTAATCAATGTTCTTGCTCATTCACAAATAAAGTGAATAAAACTAATAATAATTTACAGATATTTTTGGATTGGTTATTTGGTAAACACACACAGTTAGATATGGCTGGCGATGGACGTTCATTTCGTAGAAAAACATCACAGTTTTGGGAGCTTTGGCCATTACCACCAAAAGTTGAATCATCAAGTAGTGTGGTATTTGTTGATGGTATTTATTTAGCTAGAAATGCTTGTATTTTAATCTGTTGTAATGAGACGCATGTCTTAGGCTGGTATGTTTGTAGATATGAGCATTCTAAGGCTTGGGAGGCTTTATTACGACGTATTTCATCACCTATAGTAGTTATATCCGATGGTGGTACCGGCTTTCAAAAGGCATTAAAAAAAGTTTGGCCGAAAGCCAAACTACAAAGGTGCTTATTTCATGCATTTCAACAAGTAAAACGCTATACAACAATACGTCCTAAAACGATTGCTGGTTGTGAGTTATATGGAATTGCAAGGGATTTATTAACAATACACACGCAAGATCATGCTATGAAGTGGGTACAAAACGTTATGTCATGGAAAGTACGACATAGGGTATTCCTATCAGAAATAACAGTTGATGAAAATGGTACGATACGACCTAAACATGAACGACTTATAAAAGCAGAAAATTCCTTAGTTAAATTGATTAACAAAAGATGTTTATTTACTTACTTAGATGCATCGTTAACATGTACCTGCCCAGCTACTAATAATCGTATAGAAGGTGGTGTAAATGCTCAGTTACGCACTATGTTACGTAATCATAGAGGAATGTCTATTGAAAGACGAATAAAAGCGGTGTTCTGGTGGTGCTATATGCACTCACCAAACCCGCTTTCTAATGCAGAAATACTTAAGGTTATGCCGACCAACAAGAGTATTTCTGATATATATCATACCATACATGAACAATCTAGGTTAGAAGCTTCTATTCCGACTTGGGGTGATGCTATTGTTTGGAGTGATTTGCATAATTATGATTGCCTATTTACCAATCTTTGGGACTAAAATAGCAACACTTTTTGTCCTATAACCCTA
>NZ_PPCX01000008.1 GCF_002959775.1 Veillonella rogosae JCM 15642
ACTTTAGGTTCGGCAATCCGTTCCATTAAACACTGCCAAGCTCTAGCATGCTCATAACGACAGACATACCATCCTAGAACATGAGTATCATTGCAACAAATCAACACACATAAATTCCTAGCTAAGTAAATTCCATCAAGATATACCACATCATGTACTTCTTCCACTTTTGGTGGCAATGGCCATATGGACCAAAATTTAGCGGTTTTACGCCTGAATGTACGACCTTTACCAGGCATATCAGCTTGAATATTGGTGCTGAATAACCAATTCAAGAATAGGCTTAACTCTTTACTTAAATTATTAATTTTAACGGTAAATGCCACCTTACAATGTTTGCAAAACCAACGCTGAGAACCAGATTTTAAAACACCGTGTTTAATACATGTTTCATTACAATCAGGACATTTTATTTGTCGCATAAACTCTTCCTCCATATTTGTTTATATATAGGAAGATATAACCTCATTTTAGTCAGTAATTACAAGGGGTGATTGATGTTTTCACACACACTTTTTGTCCACCCTCAAACTTCTCCAGAAAAAGATTAAACCCTTATAACACTAGTAAATATCTAGTGTTATAAGGGTTTTCACACACACTTTTTGTCCTATAAGCCAAAAAAGACGATGACTTGAGTCATCGTCTTTTTATTAAGGAAGTTGTCAGTACTTACTGTAAGATTAAGTGTACTTACATGTATAGTTTCATTAAAATCTGTACTTACAGGTTGTTAGTTTAGTTAGTGTAGTACTTACAGATTAGATGGATTCAACGAAACGGTGGAAGAAAGCTTGTGGGTGAGCACATACTGGGCAAACTTTAGGAGCTTCTTCACCAACGTGTACATAGCCACAGTTAGCGCAGATCCAAGCTACTGGTTGGTCGTTGTGGAATACTTTGTTACCAGATACTTGAGCTGCTAATGCAAGGTAACGAGCTTCATGACGAGCTTCGATTTTACCAACTTCGCGCATTTGGTAAGCGATTTTTGCAAAGCCTTCTTTTTCAGCTTCGTCAGCGAAATCTTTGTACATTGTAGTATGTTCGTAGTTTTCACCAGCTGCTGCATCACGAAGGTTAGCTTCGATATCGGAAGATACGTCGCCACCATGAAGAGCTTTGAACCACAATTTAGCATGAGCGGATTCGTTGTGAGCTGTTTCTTCGAAATAATCAGCGATTTCGTTCATGCCAGCTTTACGAGCTGCTGCTGCGTAGAAAGTATATTTTTGGAATGCTTGGGATTCGCCAGCGAATGCTGCTTGAAGATTTTTTTCAGTGTTTGTACCTTTTAATTCAGCCATTTTAATACTCCTTTGTACTTACGATAATTTTCAAATTTGTTACTTAACTTATATATTCATAACCACTTGGTTGTGAATTCAAATAATAGAATACTTATTCTACAAGTTTCGTGGGCGACTTCGCCTTGGTAAGAAAACTTATTCTTAAATCAAATAGACACTTGTCTAATTCTTAAAATAGTACTTACTTGTTTGTGTTTTTCGGCACTTGCCGTCTTAACAGTTTTATATACAATGTGATATCCGTATACTTAACGAATAATCATTGTTGACTATATTGTAACATACTAAATGAGAAATGCAAGTGTTTTTGTAAAATTTATTTCGAAAATTTTCTAAATGATAAATATTATCAATGTAGTAAGAATGCGGTTTTTTAAAGAATGGAAAGTATGGGATTTACAAAAAATAGCCATTTTGATATTGAGAATGATAACTAAATGAAAAATCATTATTGATTAGCTATTGATATTATTTTCTTTAGATGTACTAATAATTCCTCATAATATAGAGCTTGTTAGCCAAAATTATTTTTGGCTTATAACTATAAAATGTTAAATATAATTACTGATCAACAGGTAAGCGACATATAAATCAAAGTTAGAAATCGTAAAACAGAACAGAATAAACTAAATAAGAACGGTAAATAGAATAAGATAGAATAAATAGATTCAGTAAAATAAATAGAATAAATAGTATGTTGTTATATATAAGAGGGTTGAACTATAGAATTAAGATATATTTATAGAATCAATTGATTTATGTATAATAAGTATATACATACTAACGTAAAAGGAGGCGCTATGGCATTTGTTAGATATTATGTAGGCGATGTGGTGAAGATGAAAAAATCACATCCTTGCGGTAGTGACGAGTGGGAAGTGAAGCGTATCGGCACAGATTTTCTCATCGTATGTAACGGCTGTGGTCATCAACTGCTGATGCCGCGCCCTAAATTTGAAAAAGCTGTCAAGAAAATCGTTTCTCGATTGCCAGAGAATGAGTAAGGAGGTCTTATGGTACGACTTACCGACTATGTGACAAATGGGGGCTGTGCGTGTAAGATCGGTCCGCATATATTAAATCGTGTTTTAAAAGCAGTGACACCTGTTACAAATGACCAAGTCTTAGCGGATATGACTGGTTCTGATGATGCAGGTGTATATAAAATTTCTGATACATTGGCATTGGTACAGACTTTAGATTTCTTCACCCCTATGGTGAATGATCCCGTTTTATTTGGTAAGATTGCCGCTGCTAATGCATTAAGCGATGTGTATGCTATGGGTGGAACTCCATTGACTGCCATGAACATCGTAGGCTTTCCAGTACCTCTTGTTGAGCAAGGAATATTAACAGACGTGTTAAACGGCGCGGGTTCAATTGTCGCCGAATCTGGTGCAGCTATCGTAGGTGGCCATAGCATAGAAAATAAAGAACCCATCTTTGGTATGTCTGTGACAGGGCAAGTAAATCCTAATTGTATTTGGAAAAACAAAGGGGCCCAAGTAGGGGATGTATTGGTACTAACAAAACGTATTGGAACAGGTATCATGAATAATGCGCTGAAAGCAGATTTATTCCCTGTAGGTACAGAGCAAGCTGTCACTAGCATGAGTACGTTAAATCGGGTGGGAGCAGAGGTGGCTCACAACTTTACCATCCATGCTTGTACGGACGTAACAGGCTTTAGTCTAATGGGACACTCTGTAGAAATGGCTAGTGCCTCTGATGTGACAATACACATTAAGGCTTACGACATTCCTCTCTTTGATGATGTTATCGAAGCGGCTCAAATGGGATTAGTACCAGCTGCGTCCTATGGGAATCGCAAAGCTATAACAGACGTTCAAGTAGATCAGGCTTTGGACCCTGTATGGATGGATATTCTCTTTGATCCCCAAACCTCGGGTGGTTTACTTTTCTCTGTTCCTGCTAATGAAGGTGAACAACTCGTAGAGGCGTTACATAAGGCTAGTATAGACTGTGCGGCTATTATTGGTAGTGTTGAAAGCTTTAGTGGATTGGCTGTACGCGTAACGGAATGACATTAGGAACAATATAATATAGTGCTTAAGATGTTAAATTAGATATTATTAGCTAGTAGCTGATAGCTAATACTTTTACAAAACATATAATGTATATATAGAGAGGTGCATGATGAGCAATACAAATGAATTAACTGTAGATGTGCGTGGTAGCTTGTGTCCAAAACCAGTGATTGAAACTAAGAAGGTTAGCGATGCAAATCCAGATGCTGTTATTACTACTATTGTAGATAATGAAGTGAGTCGCGATAATGTAGAGAAGTTCGGCAAGTCTCGTGGTTATGGTGTGGCAATCCGCCAAGATGGTAAGGATTTCTACCTCACTATGACCCCTAATGATAATCCAGTAGCAGATGGTAGTTGTGAACCAATGAGTTATGGCAACCGTGTCATCTTGATGACAAAAGACTATCTTGGTGAAGGTAGTGAAGAATTAGGCCGTAACCTAATGAAAACGTTCTGGGTATGCATGCTTGAAGCCGATGTAAAACCATCTAAAATCTATTTCATCAACAGCAGTGTTAAGATGGTTGTAAATGATTCTGTTCATTTAGAAAATATAAAAAAACTAGCTGATCTTGGTGTTGAAATTGCAGCATGTGGCATTTGTCTCGATTATTTTGGGGTAAAAGAAGATCTTGGCGTAGGTAGTATTACAAATATGTACGCTATTACGGACTCTATTCTTGGGGAGAATTTAGTTAAGTTATAATTCTTATCACTGATATTTTAACAGACAGATTTAGACGAGATACCTTAGCTTTAAATGGATAGTCAATGTTATAACAATGTAATGGTAGATGCTATGATAGGAGGTGAGGCCTTGGAAAATAAAAAATTGCTAGTCGTCTTTACGTCCTATTATTTTGGCGATAAAGCAGACAAGATACTAACAGAATTAGCGGTGCCTCATCAATTGATGGCTACACCTCCAGAGCTTTACGATATGTGTGGTTTATCTGTGCAAATAGATCCAAGTATTGTAGAGCAGGTTCAGACTATTTTAAAAAAACATAAGATTAGTACATCTGGCCTCTTTTGGTATGAAAAAGGTGAGCTAGCTGTACCATATAAAGCCTAGACATCGTCTAGGCTTTTTCTTGTTTTTTATTAAAATTTTCATTCTTCTGTAATTTAACGGCTAACTATGGTACTATAAATATATGATATTTTTTATCATTATGGAGGTATATATGAGCAAGTATGAAATAGAAAATGTAAAATTAACAGCCCCTAAATTGGATCGTAACGATTTAGAGTACGCTATGACCTATCGCTATGCTTGTAAGAAGTTTGATAGCAATAAGACAATCTCTGAAGAAGACTGGAATGCTATTTTAAGAGCAGCTCGTTTGGCACCTACATCCCTTGGTTTTGAGCCTTTTGAATTGCTAGTTATTCAAAATCCAGAAATTCGGGAAAAAATGAAAGCTCATGGCTGGGGCATTCATGCGGGCCTTGAAGCAAGTCATTTTGTAGTATTCTTAACACGTAAAAAAGTAGATTTGGAGTTTGACTCTCCTTATGTACGTTACATTCAAGAAACAGTTAAGCAATTGCCTGCAGAAATTGATGCGGTATATCGTGAAAAATATGCTCAATTTACAAAAGAAGACTATAAAACATTTGAATCTGAACGTGCTGCTTTTGATTGGTCCTCTAAACAAGCGTATATCGTTATGGCGAACATGATGACAATGGCTGCTTATGAAGGCTTAGATTCTTGTCCATTAGAAGGCTTCAATCAAGATGACATGACCGCACTCTTAGGTGATGAACTTGGCCTGTTTGATACTAAACACTTTGGCATTGCTGTAATGGCTGCCTTTGGTTACCGTGATGAAGAACCACATCGCAATAAAACGCGCCGTACTTTAGACGAAATTGTAACAGTAGTTGAGTAGATCATATATGTAGAACTAAATCGAAATTCTTCATTTAATCTTTAAAATTGAATGCTATATTATAAATATACAATGATTCTAAAATATTTATAAAAACTGCATTATTTGATAGGATTTATGAATATTTTGATTAAATAGGAAGGAGTGATTGTATGTTATGGTCAATTATTGTTGGTGGTTTTATCGGGTTCCTAGCTGGTGCCATCACTAACAAAGGCGGTGCAATGGGCGTTATCGCTAACGTTGTTGCTGGTTTAATTGGCTCGTCCGTAGGTCAGTCCCTATTTGGTACTTGGGGTCCTAGCTTAGCAGGAATGTCCTTAATTCCATCTGTATTGGGTGCAGTAATTGTTGTTGCTGTAGTCTCATTTTTCTTCGGAAAAAAAGGATAGCCCTTTACTTATAAAAGTAGATTTTATATGGTTAAACGTGATTTTACATGAAAGGAGTCACAATTATGGCATTAGATGATAAATTAGATCAAGTTAAAGGTGCAGTAAAAGAAAATGTTGGCAAATTAACTGATGACAAACAAATGGAAGCAGAAGGCGTTGTTGAAAATACAGTAGCAAAAGTAAAAGACGCTGCTAATGATATTGCAGATGATGTTAAGAAAGCTGCAGATGATGCTAAAGATGCTGTAGAAGGTGCGATTAGTGGCCTTAAAAATGCATTGGGCAATGATGACAAATAAAATTAAATAAAAGTTTTTTGTAGCATTAAAAAAACCAGTAAATCGTTCGATTTACTGGTTTTTATTGTTATTAATTTGTATTATACGTTGAAGCGGAAGTGTGTTACGTCGCCGTCTTTCATAACGTATTCTTTGCCTTCTAGGCGTACAAGGCCTTTTTCTTTAGCCGCATTTTGGCTGCCACAAGCTTGTAAGTCATCGAAGGATACGATTTCAGCACGGATAAAGCCTTTTTCAATATCGGAGTGGATTTTGCCTGCCGCTTGAGGCGCTTTTGTGCCGTTTACGATTGTCCATGCACGAGCTTCCATTTCACCAGCCGTGAAGTAGTTGATAAGACCTAATAGTGCGTAACTTGCTTTAATAAGCTTAGTTAAGCCGGATTCTTCAAGACCAAGATCTTCGAGGAATGCAGCGGATTCTTCGTCGGATAATTCTGCGATTTCAGATTCGATACGGGCGGAAACAACTACGATGCCAGCACCTTCAGCTTTTGCGTATTCTTCTACGCGTTTTACATGTTCGTTAGCGGAGTAATCAGCTACTTCGTCTTCGGACACATTAGCAACGAAGAGGGATGGTTTAGCTGTGAGCAAAGTTAATTCTTTGATCATTTCTAATTCGTCTTCGTTAAGACCTTGTGCACGAACTGGTTTAGCTTCGCCAAGACCTTCAATGATGCGCTCTAGTAATGGCAATTCAGCACGAGCGTCTTTATCACCAGATTTAGCGATTTTTTCAATACGTTGTTTGCGTTTTTCTACGGACTCAAGGTCAGCAAGACAAAGTTCAGTATTGATGATCTCGATGTCGCGGATTGGATCGATAGAACCTGCAACATGAGTGATGTTAGGATCCTCGAAGCAACGAATAACTTGAGCAATCGCATCTACTTGGCGGATGTGGCTAAGGAATTTATTGCCTAAACCTTCACCTTTGGACGCACCTTCTACGAGGCCTGCAATATCTACGAAGCGCATAGCAGCAGGAAGGATGCGTTTAGAACCAAACATTTCAGCCAATACAGCTAAACGGTTATCTGGAACGTCAACGACACCTACGTTTGGCTCGATTGTACAGAATGGATAGTTGGCAGCTTCAGCGCCTGCTTTTGTAATGGCGTTGAATAATGTACTTTTACCAACGTTTGGAAGGCCTACGATGCCTACTTCTAAATTTGTGCTCATGGTACCACCTTTTATTAACTAATTGATTTCGTTCTTTGTGAAAGTTTCCGTAGAAACTCTATCAAATAAATATTATATCATATAGAAGCTATAAATTTGTACTAAAAAAGTGACACCATTAGTCACATAGGTGACTAGTAGTGTCACTAAATACATTTACAGAAAGATTGATAAATAATATATTGATGTCGAGGCCTCTAGATGTGTCAGTTCTTGCTAATTAATCGCTACCATTATCATGGCGGCAAAATAGACTGACTATCTAGTACACCTAGCTTTCTACCGCTAGAATGAAAAAGGGCCTGACCCAGTAGAATCAAGCCGTTTCTTCAAATTTTTACCTATAGAAACAAGGCTGACGCTACTAAACATCTATGCCTCACTTCTTGTAATAGTATACCATATAAGAAGACAAAAACCCACACTGAGGTGTGGGTTTTTTGTTATATTTCTTATAGAGAATGTGCTCTCAAGTCCGCAGCAGATTGTGTAGAAATCCAAGCTGGTGGAATGTCGAATACTGTGTAGCAACCTGTTCCGCCGTGTTTAGCAAGGCGGTAGATGCCACGTGCGTAAGCAACGAGGGCAGAACCTGTGAATTCAGGGTTGGAATCGAGTTTCAAAGAGTACTCGATAACGTGACGAGTGCCATCTGTACTTTCACCAGAGCGAAGCACGAAGCCACCATGTGGAATACCTTTGTGGTCGCGATCAAGTTCTTCTTGAGAAATGAAGTTTACTACAGTTTCATAACCTACGAAGTAGTTTTCCATAGTTTTGATTTCATTTTCAATTTTAGCTTTGTCCGCATCAGGAGCAGCTACTACGTAGCACTCACGAAGGTGACCTTTGTAGCCATCAACGTCAGGAGTTTGACCGTTGCGAATCTCTTCTAAGTATTGCTCTTTAGGAACAGTGTATTGACGAGCATCAAGAACACCATCAAGACGACGGATTGCGTCGGAGTGACCTTGGGATACGCCGCGGCCCCAGAATGTGTAGGATTTGCCTTTTGGCAAGATTGCTTCAGCGTAAACGCGTTGCAAGGAGAACATGCCTGGATCCCAACCGCAAGAAATCAATGTAGCAGTCTTAGCTTCTTTAGCTACTTTGTCTACATTTGCAAAATGCTCAGGGATACGTGCATGTGTATCGAAGGAATCAATACAGTTGAAATATTTAGTTACCATTGGTGTTTGTTCGATAAGGTCTGTTGCAGAACCGCCACAAAGAACCATTACATCGATTTTACCTTTGAAATTAGGAATATCTTCCATAGAGTAAGTAGGTACACCAGACACAGTTTCAATACCTTGACGGCGAGAGAATACGCCTACGAGCTCCATATCAGGTTGTAATTGAACGGATGCTTCTACGCCACGAGCCAAGTTACCGTAGCCAACGATACCAATACGAATATTCATATTAGCCTCCTATATAAATCGATAAATTTAATAATTAACATAACTATTATAGCACAAAATAAATGTATTTGATATTTTTCTATAGAATTTATTGTGGTGGATTAGAGAAGCACTTAATACATAGAGGAGTATATCGATTTTGGTACAACTATATAGATACATTGCGTTTTGTTATAAAGGTCAAACTAAATAATCATATCTATGAAGGCATGGAAAAGACCGATTATCTTCCTATTATAGGATTGCAATCGGTCTTTTTGTTTTATCGGTATTAGAATTGTAACGTTTTGATTCTTTCAACAGCGCGAATAGTATTTTCACGGCTACCAAAAGCTGTTAAACGTAGGTATCCTTCACCATGAGGGCCAAAGCCAGAGCCTGGTGTAGATACGATTTGAACCTTTTCAAGTAAGATATCGAATAATTCCCAGCTAGTCATGTTGCCTGGTGTTTTGAGCCAAATGTATGGAGCATCTACGCCACCATATACAGTAAGGCCGATAGATTCTAGACCTTCTTTGATGATGCGGGCATTTTCTTTGTAGTACGCAATGTTTGCTTGTGTTTGTTCTCGGCCTTCCTTAGTGTACACTGCTTCAGCACCGCGTTGGATGATGTAAGGCACACCGTTGAATTTAGTGCATTGGCGGCGGTTCCACATAGGATTGAGGGCTTGGCGTTCACCGGATTTAGTTTTGCCTGTCACTTCTTTAGGCACTACTGCATAAGCACAACGTGTGCCTGTGAAACCTGCCGTTTTGGAGAAGGAACGGAACTCAATGGCTACTTCGCGAGCGCCTTCGACTTCGTAGATAGATTTTACAGTGTCTTCTGTGCTGATGAAAGCTTCGTAAGCGGAGTCAAACATTAAGATAGCGTCGTTATCTTTACACCATTTTACCCACTCTGCTAGACGAGCACGGCTCAATACCGTTCCTGTTGGATTGTTAGGGGAGCAAAGATATACAATATCTACTCTTTCAGAGGGAAATTCTGGAGAAAAATTATTTTCTGCAGAAGTAGGGAGGTATACAACCTTTTGGAAGATACCGTCTACAGCTTCGCCAGTACGACCACCCATAACATTGGAGTCTAAATATACTGGATACACTGGATCTGTAATAGCGATGACATTATCTTCGCTGAATAATTCTTGGATGTTGCCAACGTCAGATTTTGCACCGTCAGACACGAATACTTCGTCGATTGAAATATCTACACCTAATGGTTTGTAATCGCCATCAACGATTGCTTGGCGCAAGAAGTCATAGCCTTGTTCTGGGCCATAACCGCGGAATGTTTCTGCTTTGCCCATCTCCTGAACCGCTTTGCTCATTGCATCGATAATTGCAGGAACAAGCGGTAATGTAACATCGCCAATACCAAGACGAATAATATCTGCATCTGGATGTGCGGCTTGGTACTCATTTACCTTTTTTGCAATATTAGCAAATAAATAAGAACCTTGTAGATTTAAGTAATTTTCATTGATATTAGCCATGATGATTCCTTTCTAAATGTAACTCTCTTTACTATAGTAAAGGTTAAAAAGGATTTACGCAATAACTTTCTATAGAATTTTGAAGAGGAAAATTATATTAAAAATTTATATGTCCATATGTATATTTTTGATATAATGAATATATATTTAGTATAGTGCGGTTTATATGACAGTTCATATAGTTGAATATGGAAGTGGTGACTGTATGCATACGGTTAGCAATAAAAGTTGGCTTTTTATTTCTATATTAAGTGCTTTGATGGCGTTTACGTCGTTATCGACGGACATTTATTTGCCCGCCATGCCTGCTATGGGGCGCGATTTAAATGGTGATGCAGAGCTTACGATTACGGGCTTCTTAATCGGCTTCTCTTTGGCTCAGCTCTTTTGGGGCGCCGTCAGTGATAAAATTGGTCGGAAGAAACCTCTCATAATAGGGCTAGTTTTGTTTATAATAGGCTCTGTAGGCTGTGCGCTGAGTTCATCGATGATTGAACTGTTGGCATGGCGCGTATTCCAAGCTTTTGGAGCTTGTGTGGGGCCTATGTTATCGCGAGCCATCATTCGCGATCTGTATGGACGGACTGAGGCGGCAAAGATGCTGTCTACCCTGGCTATTGTTATGGCTATAGCACCTATTGCCGGTCCTTTGTTTGCCGGTCATTTGCTTGTGTGGTATACGTGGCATGCTATATTTTGGCTATTGGTTATTATAGGTGTATTCATGCTATTAGCCGTCCTATTGTTGCCTGAAACACATCCCAAGGAAAAGCGTAGCCGCAAGGATATGAGTCATACTTATATCAATTACTGGATCTTGTTGCGCAATAAAGAATTTATGAAATACACGCTTTGTGTAAGCTCCTTCTATATTGCAATCTATGCTTTTTTAACTGGTTCACCCTATGTGTACATCGATGTATTTGGAGTGCCTACAGAGTATTATGGCTATTTATTTTCCCTTAATATCATTGGTGTAATGCTCATGAGTGCAGTCAATCGGCGCATTGTAAGTGCCATGCGCCTCGATAAGTTGTTGCGCTATGCTACTATGTTTGCAGCCATATGTGTAACGATTGTTATGATTTTAATGTTTATGGGCGAACACTCTTTATGGCTTATTGTAATCGGCAGTTTCTTATTCTTCTCTATGAATGGTGTTATTGCAGCGGTTACCAATGCATTGGCATTAGAACGGGCTGGCAAGATGGCTGGCTCTGGTGCCGCTTTACTAGGGGCAATGCAATATGGTAGTGGTATTATTTCATCTTTGGTGTTAACATTCTTACCGAATAATTCGGCATACCCTATGATGTCTGTTATTACCATCTTTGTTATTATTTGTGCTATTCTAGCATTTCCTAGAGATAAACGATACGATCATTAATAATTGTGAAAGCAAGAACTCAAAATGGGTTCTTGCTTTCATCGTTTATTTAGGTTATAATAGTAAGGCTTATTGATGGTAAGCACTTCCTACCCCTATGTGTCGATAGGGGCATTAGTCCGAAAGAGGAGGTGATTTTGTATGAACAAATACGAAGTCATGTTTATTGTGAAACCCGCTGAAGAGGAAGCAACTAACGCTGTTATTGAAAAAGTAGAAGCTTTAATTGCTCGTGTAGGCGGCACAGTAGAAAAGGTAGATCGTTGGGGCAAGCGTCGTCTTGCTTACGCTGTGAAGAAATTCACTGACGGTTTCTATGTATTGATCAACTTTGAAGCAGCACCTGCTGAAATCAAAGAAATCGATCGTGTATTGAAAATCAACGATGAAGTCCTAAGACATCTAATTGTAAAACACGAAGCATAATTAAAGCCTGGAGGAAAACATGAACTCTGTACAAATTCTAGGTAATTTAGCTCGTGATCCTGAAGTACGTTACACTAAAACAGGTCGTGCGGTAGCCACTTTTACAGTAGCTGCAACAAACACCTATGTTGACTCTGCAACAAATGAAACGAAAGAACAAACTGCTTTCATCAACTGCGTTGCATGGGGTAAACTTGGTGAAGCGGCAGGCAATCTTCGTAAAGGCAGTCGTTGCTTTGTAGAAGGTCGTTTGCAAACTCGTTCTTACGAGACTCAGGACGGTCAAAAACGGTACGTTACTGAAGTAGTAGCGAACTTTGTGGGCCAATCCCTTGATATGAATACTAATTCTTTCGAAGGTGGGTCCAATTTTGATAGTTTCAGTACAGGCGGCGATGACGAAAACATCCCGTTCTAGTGTCAGGGACTCCTACTAATTCGAAAAGGAGGATTCGCAATGAGAAGAGATAGAGGCAGAAAGCCAAGAAGAAAAGTATGCGTTTTCTGTGCAGACCATATCGATCAAATCGACTATAAAGATGTTGCTAAACTTCGTCGTTTCACGACTGAACGCGGCAAAATCTTACCTCGTCGTATTTCCGGTACTTGCGCAAAACATCAACGCAAATTGACTACATCTATCAAACGTGCACGTGCAATTGCTTTATTGCCATTCACTGCTGAATAATTGATGAATCAAGGCGGTACAACCATTTGGTTGTACCGCCTTTTTGCGTTCTTTTAGGCAATATTGTCTTATAATGAATTTAAATCTTAAAGGGCAATGCGTGCTGTAAAGAGTTCAAATATAGTCTATAGCGCTGATTATCCTTGTTTACTATGCACTGAGCGTATAGCGGGATTTTGGCTTCATTAAACCTAAAAAAATAGCATATTCATCGTATACAATAAATATTCAATAAAATAGATATGGAGAGAATATCTTAAAATTTTATAATAATACCTTTAAAAATAGTATTTACATGACTAATCTATATAAATAAATTAATTAAACTTATGCATATCATCGTTAAAACTTATGATTTTTATACTATAATGTGAGTATATGATTAGTACTGTAAAGTTCAGTGAAAGGTGGTAAGTACATGGGATTTTTGAAAAAGGATATATCCCGTCGCCAGTTTATTGGTGGTGCTTTAGCTTTAGCAGCCGCATCAGCGGTGCCGTCGTTTATACGAGGTGCCTATAAGCCAACACAATCTGACTCATTACAAGTGTGGACTTGTGGCGGCTTGTCGGAAGCGTTCCTTGATTTAAACCAAGTTTATACAATGCACACGGGGCACAATATTCAGTATACTGGTGCCTTTGCAGGGGCTATTGGTAAATCCTTGTTGGCTGAGAAGAGTCGCACAGAAGTCTTTGGGGCTCGCGGCTTAGATCTAGCGAAAAATATGCGCAAAAAAGGCGTAAGTATGGCTTTTGAACCATTATGTTTTACGGATTACGTTATCGTTACACCTAAGGGGAATCCCGCAGGGATTCGGGACTTGAAGGATATGGCCGAGCCTGGTGTACGCGTTATGTTGCCCCTAGGCGCATCTCCACCAGGTAGTGCATCTGTAAAGGGGATCATGAAATTATCTGGTTTGACCGATGGTATCATGAAAAACTTAATGGCTGAAAATGCTTGTGTAATTTCCATGATGTGTGATCTCGTAGAAGGTAAAGCCGATGTATCCATCATTGAAAAACGCCTTACCACACATGATCGGTTCAAGGATCGTATAGAGTACTTCTCCATACCTGGACAATTTGTGCCACCTGCACCGCTCACTTTCACTATTAATACAATGAAATATGTACAAGATCGTGCGTTGGCTGCCGATTATATTGAATTTACACGGTCCCAAGAAGGACAACAAATCTTAGAAAATCACGGGTTCACATCCGTTCATAGTGCGAGAGGTCTCGATTTGATAGAAAGGTTTGGTGTAAAAGATGTGTAATCACTGTCCGTCATCTACAACCTGTGGAACTCAAGTTAGTTCTGGTGTATCTGGAAAACAAGCTCCTAAGAATTTAACGCTTTGGCGTCGCATTGTACAGTTTATCTTCCTCTTTATTATGGGGAAATGGGTGTACTATGGCATATTCCGATGTCCTTATATTGTTCCCTTTGTGAACTGTGAAAGCTGTTCCATGATTACCTGCTGGGGCCGCATCACGACGTACTTTTATGCGTGGTGGATTATCTTGCCGATTATGGTCGTCTTCTTTGGACGTGCTTTCTGTAGCTGGTTCTGTCCAAGTGGGTGGGTGAACCAAATGCTGGGAAAAATATCTATGGGGCCACTAAGAAATCGTAAAAACTATATGCGTTTCCTTCAACTCGGCATGGTAGCAACTATAATTTTAGGGCTTGTAGTATATTTTAAATTTGGTAATCCTCGCATTATGATTCCCATTCGGACGAGCGATGAATATTTTAATGCTGTCATTTTATCTATGCAGTTCTCCGAATGGTATTGGGCGGCTCGTACTATAACGGTCGCATCTATTATTGCGGGTTCCCTTATTATCGCCAATGCTTGGTGCCGCTTTGTATGTCCTTTTGGGGGCGTAATGGAGTTGCTTCGCAAAATTTCTATTTTTAGAATTTTTAAAACAAATGATTGCGATAACTGTGATGCGTGCTTGCGCGTATGTGAAATGGGAACACGACCAAATGAAATGAATTGTACCAACTGTGGTGATTGCTTACATGTTTGCCATAAAGATGCTATTAGATTTGGTCGGAAAGGTTAATTATGAAAGAAATTCAAGGACAAAGTTTCCTACAAAATCATCCTTGTTACAACAAGGCCGCTTCTGCTAATTGGGGTCGTTTACATTTACCAGTAGCGCCGAATTGTAATATTCAATGTAATTATTGTAATCGTAAGTATGACTGTGCGAATGAAAATAGACCAGGCGTGACGCAGCATGTCTATACGCCACAAGAGGCAGCTGCCTTTGTGCGCAAGGTGTTTGATGCTCGTCAGGATATCTCTGTAGTAGGGATTGCAGGCCCTGGGGACCCTATGTGTGATGCAGACAAGACACTTGAAACCTTCCGCCTCGTGAAAAAGGATTTTCCTCATGTCATGCTTTGTTTATCTAGTAATGGTTTGGCAGTGCCTGATTATGTTAATGACATTGCTGACTTAGGAATTACGCATGTAACGATTACGGCTAATGCTATTGATCCAGAGATTGCAAAAAATGTATATTCCATGGTTCGCTATGAGGGTAATATTTACAAAGGAATCGATGGGGCCCGTATTCTACTAGAGCGTCAGGCTGAAAGTATCCGAAAACTAAAGGAAAAGAATATCATTGTTAAGATTAATACCGTAGTAGTGCCTGATGTAAATATGGACCATGTGCCAGCAATCGCTAAACAAGCAGAAGCTTGGGGCGTTGATTTGATGAACTGTATTGCCATGATTCCAGTTCACGATACGGCCTTTGAAAATCACCGAGGCCCGACTTCAGAAGAGATCGATAATATGCGTCAATTTATTGGCCACTATGTGCCGCAAATGACACACTGCAAACGCTGTAGAGCTGATGCTATCGGTCGTTTATGCGAAGCATAAGTGGACTCGATATTCTAGCTGCTGTAGTCTAAGCCTTATATGATTATTAGCTTTTAGGCTAGAAATAACTTTCATAACAAGTAAGAAATAAAATGTTTATGTCATAAGAAAAAGGCTATATACTCATGGTATATAGCCTTAACGGTTATGTATTATTTAGTATTTTTAACGATTCTATGTAGAGCAGATAATGCAGATTCCACATCTTTATGTGTGTTGGCATAGCCAAAGGAGAAGCGTACTGTTCCTTCTGGATAGGTTCCTAGTGTTCGGTGTGCTCGCGGGGCACAGTGGAGACCAACACGCGTCATGATATGATAGGTGGATTCTAGTTCGTAAGCAATACTCGCCGGGTCCATACCATCAATTGTGATGGATACGACGGCAGTTCTATCTTGGATATTCTGCTTACCAACGATGTTAATACCATCTATTGATTGCAATCCTTCTAGGAAGGCTTGTGTTAACGCTAGCTCGTGGTTGTGAATGTTATCCATTCCTTGTGACTCAATATAGGCGAGGCCTTCATTGAGCCCGATGATTCCAGGTAGATTTAACGTGCCTGCTTCAAAGGCGTCGGGCATATGGGTAGGCATGGTTTCTAAATGTGAGAAGCTGCCTGTACCACCAGCGATAAGAGGGGTTAAGTTTTGAGCCATTTCTTTGGTCAATATAATGCCACCAATCCCTTGAGGTCCCAATAAGCCTTTATGACCTGTAAAGCAAAGGGCATCAATATGACATGCTTTCACATCAATAGGAATAACACCTGCCGTTTGGGCGGCGTCTACAATAAATTGTAGATTATGAGTCTTGCAGATCGGGCCAATTGATTCGAGCGGTTGAATGGTTCCACATACATTGGACGCGTGATTGATAATTAGGGCTACTGTGTTAGGACGAATTAATGGCTCGATAGATTCTATTTGGATGGATCCTGTGGGGTCGCATGGAATAGTATCAAAGGCAATGCCTTTATCTAGCAGTTGGGTAAGCGGTCTCATAACTGCGTTGTGCTCCATTGAGCTAACGAGCACATGATCACCTGCTTTCAATAGGCCCTTGATGACCATGTTTAAGCTCATCGTCACATTTTGTGTAAAGATGACATGGGATGGATCATGCCCGTTGAATAAGGTATGTAGTCGTTGTCTCGTTGTATAGATAGTATCCTCTACATCATAGGCGAGGGAATAGGAACCACGGTTGATGTTTATACCCCGGTTCGTTATATAGTCCGCCATGGCACTAGCCACATTTGGCGCTTTAGGAAACGTGGTGCTCGCATTATCTAAATAGATATAGTTCATTGGTAATCTCCATGAATAATAAGATGTATTTATGGTTATTATATCATGAGTAGTATGCTTGATATGGTAGGAGCATATGCTCATATAGTTTTAGTGTAGTTAGTTTGAAAGGAGTTTATTATGAGTGGGTCTCATGAAAAACGAAATTTAATTATTGCAGGCCTTATTATTGGTGCTATCGCAGGATTCCTCGTATTAGCTGGAAATCCAGGTAATATGGGATTCTGTATTGCGTGCTTTGTTCGCGATACTGTCGGTGGTCTAGGTCTACATCGTGCTGCACCGGTACAGTACATTCGCCCAGAAATTATCGGTCTTATATTAGGGGCTTATGTATTGTCCATGATTCGTGGCGAGCACCAAAGTAAAGGTGGTTCATCTCCAATTATTCGATTTATTCTCGGCTTCTTTGTTATGATCGGTGCTTTGATGTTCCTTGGCTGTCCAATTCGTATGATTTTGCGACTTGGCGGTGGTGATTTAAATGCCTTATTCGGCATTGCCGGCTTTGCAGGTGGCATTGGATTTGGTACTATTTTCTTAAAACGAGGCTATTCCTTACAACGCACCTATGCGTTGAGCAAATTAGAATCTGCTATGATGCCTGCTATTCAAGTAGGTTTGCTCGTACTTGTGGTAACAGCACCAGCATTTATCTTCTTTAGCCAAAAAGGTCCTGGCGCTATGCATGCTCCATGGCTCATTTCTTTGGCGGCCGGCCTTGTAGTAGGTGGCTTATCTCAAGTTAGCCGACTTTGTACGGTTGGTGGCTTCCGCGATTTATTCTTGTTTAAAAAATCTATTCTTATTTTTGGGTACCTTGCAGTGCTTGTAGGTGTATTTGTTGTAAATATTAGTTTTGGTAATTTCCATCTTGGCTTTGAAAACCAACCGATTGCACATACAGATGGTTTGTGGAACTTCCTAGGTATGGCGCTTGCAGGTTTCTGTAGCGTGTTGCTTGGTGGTTGTCCATTACGTCAATTGATCATGACTGGTGAAGGTAACTCTGACTCTGCTGTAACAGTACTTGGCCTTGCAGCTAGTGCGGCGTTCGCTCATAATTTCGGTTTAGCTGCTTCCGGTGCAGGCCCTACACTAAATGGTCAAATCGCAGTCGGTGTTGGCTTTGTAGTGGCTCTTATCATTGCTATCCTTAATACAAAACGAGCAAATGCGTAGATTAGAAATGAGTGATTATGAAATATATTGCAACATTTTACTCTCACTTTGGCGCGATTCGCTTCAAGCGTGAAGCTCCTGAAGGGGTAACCAATATAGAACTCCGTCCAGTGCCGCGCGATTTGAGTTCCTCTTGTGGAACGAGTGCATCCTTTGATGCTGGTGAAAGCTTTACTTTTACAGAAGATCCAACGGATGAAATTGAACAAATCGTAGCTGTTACAGAGGGCGGTTATAAAACTATATATGAAAGTCCAAACAAATAAATATAAAACATAGAGTTTGCATTATATTTAATGTAAAATTTCTATTATTTAGTTAAGATGTGTAATTTATGGTACATAAAAGTAGATATTCCTTTTGGGGTATCTACTTTTTTTGTTTATACATAAAAAATGTGTATCTATATTTTAGTAATTGATTGTTAAAAATTGATGCCAATAAGTTTTAGTTTGCTAAATTATTAATTAATTGATATCTTTGATGAGCCCAGTAATCATGTACGCTCGTCCGTTCTTAAGGAGCAGTAATGATTCTATAAATTTTATAAATATATAAAACTTGTTAAAAAAATATAGATTTTTTTCGAATAGGACTATAAAAAATAGATGAAGTATTATATAATAATATCTACAGTATGTATTACAGTAGAATAAAATTGTTGTTAATGTATTCGTTTAATACAGTATTATACAATTAGTATTAATGATTAAGGGAGATTATAAGACGTTGAAAAGAGTATTAACCTTAACATTAGCCTTGGCCATCGTAGCCGGTGGCTATATGTTCGAGGCTAATGGGGCGGGAGAGCAGCCTTCTAAACAGGCACCGTCTATATCTGAGATAAACATATATACGCCTAAAGAACTCAATGCACGTCAAAAAGACTTGGTTGAAATTGGTCGCTATACAGCGTCTGGAGATCAAGGTGCATTAAAGAGTACAATTGCTTCTGCTATCGAGCGAGGTACGTTGACGCCGCAAGAGGTGAGTATTGCGATTCGTCAACTTTACTCTGCTGCGGGCTTGAAGCAAATGAATGCAGCTTTGGCTACATTTGATCAATTACGTGAAGAGCGTCCTGAGTTTGGCGCTGATTACGAAAAAATGGTTCCTAAGCAAACAGGTCTTAGTGCTTTATTGGGGAATGGCACTAATGGGGCTGCTTTAACAAAGCAGAAGACTGAGGAAGCTAAGGAAGGGGTTCAATATAATACGTTCCGTATGAAAAAGCCTAAACCTCAAAATCGTAATCGTTCTCGTCTAGGTAAATTAGACCGTGAATTGGTAGCAGCAGCAGCATTAGGTACTCGAGTTGGTAAAAATAACTTATTCAGTGCATCTGAAAAGAGTTTATCTGAGCTTGGCCTAAGTAAATATCAAATTGAAAATCTAGAATCTATGATTTTTGAATAAAATGTAGACCTACTTCTTTGGAAGTAGGTCTTTTTTATAGGGGAGAGAAGGGAAATGTAATTGACGTTTAAGGTCCCCTTTTCTATAATTAATAGGATAGGTATATGACCTGTAATAATAGATATAAATAATACATTATTGAAATAGATGTAAGGAGAAAGTATGCGCCTTCGTAGAAAACCGTGGATTGATGAAGCTATCCACGAATATGACTCTCATATCATTTTGTCTGGACATGAAGAACACAAAGGCAAATGGCGTGAGTTATTTGCTCATCCAGAGCGTCCATTATATATGGAGCTTGGTACGGGGAAAGGCCGCTTTATTGCGGGCATGTCTGAAGCATATCCAGATGCTAACTTTGTAGGTTTCGAAGTACAACTTGGCGTTATTTATTACGCAGCACAAAAAATTTTTGAAGGGGAACGCGATAATGCTAAGGTATGTCTCTTTGATATTGCAGGTATTGAAGAGGTTGTAGAACCTGGCGAAGTAGACCGCTTCTACATTAACTTTTGTGATCCATGGCCTAAAGCAAAACATGCTAAACGCCGCCTTACATATCACACATTCCTAGACCGTTATGCCCGTCTCTTAAAAGATGGTGGCGAAGTGCACTTCAAGACAGATAATGAAGGTTTATTTATGTTCTCTCTTGAAGAGTTTAAAGAATGCGGCTGGGAGCTTAAAAATGTAACATACGATTTACATAGTACGGATCTTCCAAATGTTAAAACTGAATACGAAGAGAAATTTAGTAAAAAAGGGCAACCTATTTTCCGCTTAGAAGCAGTTAAGCCAAAAGTACAAAAGGAGGCTTAATATGGAAACACCGAATAAGGGGGATAGTCGGTGGGGCTCACTCTTTAGAAATGATTTACAAGGTATGCTCTTGCCTATAGTACTCATTACTATTATTGGCAGTGTCAATATCTTTAGTGCCACCTATATCAGCTCTATTTATGAAAATACAGGGCTTTTAGGCTATTTCTGGAAACATATTGTCTTTTTGTTAATCTCATTGGCAGCAGGCATTATTTTATACCGCTATGACTATCGACAATTACAGAAGGATCATATGTTGCAACGCATTATGCTTGCTACGCTTGTTGGGTTAGTATTAGTACTCATCATGGGTGCCGTTATCAATGGTGCTCGTCGATGGATCTTAATCGGGCCTATATCTGTACAGCCTTCTGAGTTTGCTAAATTGGCGGCTCTTATATGGACTTCTGCTAAGTTGAGTAGCTTAAGAAAATGGGGTAAACCTCGACATACGAATCCGCTGATTAATATGAAAGGCTATTTTGGTGAGCGCATCAGTTATATGTTTCCTATGTTGAGTTGGCCAGCAGTATTTGCAGGGTTAACATTCTTTCAACCTGACTTGGGGACAACGATACTAATCTTTGGATTTTCCTTTATTCTGATTTATTTAGCCGGATTTGATGGAAAATTCTTTGGTGGTGCCTTTGCAGTAGCAGGTTTACTAGGCTTTATTGCGGCTCGTTCGTCGCCGTACCGGTGGGAGCGTATTCAATCTTGGTTTGACCCATGGCCTCATGCGCAAGATATGGGTTACCAAACTGTACAAGGTTTGTTAGCCGTTGGTTCTGGTGGCTTCCTAGGGGAAGGCTTTATGCAAGGTACATCCAAGTACTTTTATTTACCAGAAGCACATACAGACTTCGCTTTTGCTGTGTGGGCTCAAGAAATGGGGTTCCTTGGGGCTGTATTTGTTGTTATCTTGGTAGCAGCTTTCACCTACTATGGATTCCGAATTGCCAATAAGGCCCGAGATGAATTTGGTAAATGGCTAGCTATGGGCATTACCTTGCTCATTAGTGGTCAAGCCTTATTTAACATCGCCATGGTGTGTGGCATTATGCCTGTAACGGGTGTGCCATTACCATTTGTTAGTTATGGTGGTTCCTCTTTATTGATGAACTTTATGGCCATTGGTTTATTAGCGAGCATTGGCCGTCGTAATGTGGAAGGTGTAAAGCAGGTCGGTACAATTGAGGATTTACCATCCTTACGTGAGGAAACGCAAAGCCGATTCAAACCGGCTGCTCCCAAAACTCCTAAAAAAACGGAAATGCCTGGTCCTTTTAGACCGAAAACGGCTAAAAAGCCAACTCGTAGACGACCTAGGTCTGAACGTTGATATTTAACTTATGTAGTATAAGGTGAATATATTTAGTGTGGATTTATATAGCATCTCTTAAGAGGTGCTGTATAAATACAACGTATTTCTATTGTGTGTGAGGAGAAAAGATGAAGGATTATATTGATATCCAAGAACGCCCGTCCTGGGGTCGAATGTTGCCACTTAGTTTTCAACATTTATTCGCTATGTTTGGTTCTACTGTATTGGTACCTTATTTACTGAAAGTAGATCCAGCTACGGCATTATTTATGAATGGTATTGGTACATTACTATACTTATTCGTGTGTAAAGGTAAAATTCCAGCTTACCTCGGCTCTAGCTTCGCCTTTATCGCTCCTGTAGCAGGCGTGTTATCTGCAGGTCTTGGCTATGAAGCTGCAAAGGGTGCCTTCGTTATATTTGGTCTTTCCTTTGTGATTTTATCTATTCTTGTTCGTTATATTGGTACTCGTTGGATCGATAAGTTATTCCCTCCAGCAGCGATGGGGGCTATCGTAGCTATTATCGGATTGGAATTAGCGCCAGTAGCGATGAGTATGTCTGGCCTTATTGGTACTCAAGATTTAGGCATGAGCCACAGTCAAGCTATTTTTATCTCAATGTTTTCCTTGGTTGTTACCTTGCTTGGTACTGTTGTGTTCCGTGGCTTCTTAGCTGTAATCCCTGTTTTGATTGGCGTTGTTTCCGGATATATCTTGTCTGCCTTCATGGGCGTTGTTGATTTCTCTAGTGTAGAAGCCGCGCCATGGTTCTCTTTGCCGCAATTCTACGGTATGCCTGTATTCGATATCAATGCAATCATCATGATTATGCCAGCTCTCTTCGTAGTATTTGCAGAGCACGTTGGTCACTTGGTTGTAACTAGTAACATCGTTGCTAAAGACTTGATGAAAGAGCCAGGCTTACAACGTTCCTTGCTCGGTGATGGCCTCGCTAATATCCTTTCTGGTTTCTTTGGTGCTACACCAAATACGACATACGGTGAAAATATAGGTGTACTTGCTATCACTCGTTGCTTCAGCGTATGGGTAATCGGTGGTGCTGCAGTTCTAGCGATGATTGTTTCCTTCGTAGGTAAGGTTGCAGCTCTGATCCATGCTATTCCCGTACCAGTTATGGGTGGCGTATCCATTCTCTTGTTCGGTATCATCGCAGCATCTGGTTTGCGCATGTTAGTAGAACGTAAAGTAGACTACACAAACCCTGTTAACATGATTCTTACATCTGTTATCCTCGTTGTAGGTCTTAGCGGTGCAGAACTTGCGGTAGGTCCTGTAGTATTAAAAGGTATGGGCCTTGCCACTGTAGTAGGTATGGCGATGAGCATTACGTTGTTAATTCTTCAAAAAACAGGCGTTGGTAATGACCAATTGAAAAATACTGAAGTATAATTCAAGTTGCTAGTGAGGCTACCATATAAATCGTTGCGTTTATAAGCCTAATTTGTTTTTACTCCTTATAATAAACGACTACTAGAGCAGATGTATATCTGTGAAAGTAGTCGTTTTTAGTTTAGGAAAAACTATGAAAATTATTATGGGATAGAAGTGGAGAGATAAAAAGCTATAAGCGTTGCTTACATTTATTAAAAAGACTTGACACAATTCGTCTACAATAGTAGACTTATCTTAAACATATTTGTTTACATTTGTAAACGACGAGGTGGAAAGAAAAATGAGAACAATAGAACTTAATACTTATATCACAGATGCTGAATGGGAAGTCATGCGTGTAGTTTGGGCAAATGATCGAGTAACTAGTAAAAAAGTCATTTCCGTATTGCAAGAAAAAATGGGCTGGACACAATCCACTATCAAAACGATCTTAGGTCGATTAGTTGGAAAAGGCGTACTAAATACAGAGCAAGAAGGTAGAAATTTTATTTACACTGCCAATATTGAAGAGAACGAAGCCGTAAGGGATTATGTAGAAGATATTTTTAACCGTATTTGCAATAAGAAAGTCGGAAATGTAATAGGAAGGATCATTGAAAATCATGTTTTAAGCTTCGATGATATAGAACGACTAGAAAAAATATTAGAGATGAAAAAATCTTTCGCAGTAGAAGAAGTGGATTGCAATTGTCCAGAAGGACAATGCGAATGTCATTTACATCATCATTAACATAAGGAGGAATAAAAATGAGTAAGAATAAACATATGTTATTAGGTATTGGACTTACAGTCGTATTAACTGTAGTTGGATATATTACATTTTTAGAACCAATGATTAGTTATTCTAAAATAAACCAGAGTGCAGTTAATATAGATATTCAAACAAGTAAAACAAAAAGTACGCTTCCTATACCACCACTATTAGAGGATAAAAATCCAGATCCTAATATTGCGGATTTTACTTTAGAACCTCAAGAAGGAGAAACTTCATTTTTACCAAATACCAAGACACGAACTATGGGTTACAACGGAAGCTTCTTAGGCCCTGTCATCAGAGTAAGTAAAGGTGAGCAAGTAAATATGCACGTAAATAACAAGCTCAAAGAAGCAACTACAGTTCACTGGCATGGACTAGAGGTAGAAGGAGAAAAGGATGGGGGCCCTCATCAAGGAATTGAACCAGGAACAACTTGGGGGCCTAGTTTTACAGTAAATCAACAGGCTGCAACATTGTGGTATCATCCGCACTTTGGAGGAAATACTGCTACCCAAGTTTATAAAGGTTTAGCAGGACTATTCTATGTGGATGATGAAGTATCAAAAAGCTTAAATATTCCTAAGGAATATGGAGTAAATGATATACCTTTAGTAATTCAAGATAGAAGCTTTGGCAAGGACGGCAGTTTTATTTATAATACAAATATGATGGATGGAGCAACAGGGGATACTATCATAGTTAACGGAGCTATTAAACCTAATTTAGAGGTTAATAGAGTCAAGATGAGATTTAGAATAGTTAATGGTGCTAATGCAAGTAACTTTAATTTGAAGTTAGATAATAGAGATGGATTCTATCAAATAGCATCTGATGGTGGATTTTTAGAAAAACCGGTTAGCAAGAGAAATATTATGTTATCACCTGGGGAAAGAGCAGAGATAATAGTGGACTTTTCAAAGTATGAAAAGGGAACGCAGCTATCACTTATGAGTAATAAGGAAGTCATTATGACCTTTAATGTTAAAGGCGATGGGAAAGATGATACTGAAGTACCTAGCACTTTAACGAATATAGAAAGAATGTCAGAAGCACAAGCTACTAAGATAAGAAGCTTTGAGCTTCAAGGTATGGGTCACATGGTATCAATAAACGGTAAAAAGTTTGATATGAATAGAATTGATGAAACAGTGAAGCTTGGAGATACAGAGATTTGGGAAATTACAAACCCAGGATCTATGATGCATGAAATGGGGCACCCATTCCATATTCATGGCACACAGGTTCAAATTCTATCAAGAAACGGTAATGCGCCTTCTCCAGAGGAGAGCGGATGGAAAGATACTGTATATATTGAGCCTAACGAAAAAGTAAGACTTATAGTTAAGTTTAATAAGAAGGGTACTTATATGTACCACTGTCACATTCTTGAACATGAAGAAGCAGGTATGATGGGACAAATTAAAGTAGAATAATAAATAATATTTTATATCTTCATAATGCTCCCACAATTTAAGTGTGAGATTCTAAATCAAAACGATCTTAGGTCGATTAGTTGGAAAAGGCGTACTAAATACAGAGCAAGAAGGTAGAAATTTTATTTACACTGCAAATATTGAAGAGAATGAAGCCGTAAGAAATTATGCAGAAACTATTTTTAACCGTATTTGCAATAAGAAAGTCGGAAGTGTAATAGGAAGCATCATTGAAGATCATGTTTTAAGCTTCGATGATATAGATCGACTAGAAAAAATATTAGAGATGAAAAAATCTTTCGCAGTAGAAGAAGTGGATTGCAATTGTCCAGAAGGACAATGCGACTGTCATTTACATCATCATTAAGCATAAGGAGGAATTTAAAATGAATAATGACAACAGATATTCGTCCCATAGTCACCATGATTATGACGACATAGATAAGTTAAAACACGAGCATGGAATCACAGATGAACATGGAGACCATAAGGATCAACATCACGACCATCATGCTGGTCATGACCACAGTGGGCACCATAAGGATCAACATCACGACCATCATGCGGGTCATGATCACAGTGGGCACAGAGGGCATGACCACCATCATCACGGAAGCTTTAAGGAACTTTTCTTAAAGTCATTGCCACTAGGAATCGTTATTATGCTCTTATCCCCTATGTATGGATTTGAACTACCATTCCAGTTTACTTTTTCATATTCTGATATTGTAGTAGCTATTTTATCTACTATATTAATTATTTATGGTGGACGTCCATTCTATCAAGGCGCAGTTGACGAATTTAAACAAAAAGAACCTGGAATGATGACTCTAGTTTCTTTAGGTTTAAGTGCTTCATATTTATACAGTATTTATGCTGTGATCATCACCTACGTAACGGGTGAACATGTGATGGACTTTTTCTTTGAATTTGCTTCATTACTATTAATCATGCTATTAGGTCACTGGATTGAGATGAAAGCTATTGGAGAAGCAGGAGACGCACAAGCAGCATTGGCTAAGTTAGTGCCGAAAGATGCTCACGTTGTATTAGAAGACGATTCAATTGAAACACGACCAGTTGCTGACTTAAAGATAGGTGATTTAATTCGTGTTCAAGCCGGAGAAAATGTGCCAGCAGACGGGATTATCGAGCGTGGCGAATCACGTGTAAATGAAGCTCTTCTAACTGGGGAGTCAAAAGCAGTAAAAAAAGGCCCTGGCGATGAAGTAATCGGAGGCTCAACAAATGGAGAAGGGGTACTTTATATTAAAGTGCTTGAGACAGGTGATCAATCCTTCATCTCTCAAGTTCAGAATTTAATCAGCCAAGCTCAAAGTCAGCCTTCCAGAGCAGAAAATATTGCTCAAAAGGTTGCAGGATGGCTCTTCTATATTGCGGTCATTGTCGCACTAATAGCTTTTGTAGTGTGGATGATTATTGGAGATATCCCAACGGCAGTTACCTTTACTATTGCGACCTTAGTTATAGCTTGTCCACATGCATTAGGTCTGGCTATTCCATTGGTCACCGCCCGTAGCACAAGCTTAGGAGCCAGTCGTGGGTTACTGGTGAAAGACCGCCAAGCCTTAGAAATAGCTCAAGATGCAGATGTGATGATTTTAGATAAAACAGGTACTTTAACAACTGGTGAGTTTAAAGTATTAGACGTTGAACTTTTTAATAACAAATATAAGAAAGAGGAAATCATTGCCTTATTGGCAGGTATTGAAGGAGGATCTAGTCACCCAATTGCTCAATCAATTATAAGTTTCGCCGAGCAGCAAGATATACGTCCAGCATCTTTTGATTCTATTGATGTGATTTCCGGTGCTGGAGTAGAGGGGAAAGCAGGCGGGCACCGTTACCAATTAATCAGTCAAAAAGCCTACGGACGTAATCTGGATATGGATATTCCAAAAGGAGCAACTCTCAGTGTCTTAGTAGAAAACGATGATGCTATTGGTGCTGTAGCTTTAGGGGATGAATTAAAACCAACGAGCAAAGAGTTAATTAAAGTTCTTAAAAAGAACAATATTCAACCAATTATGGCAACAGGTGACAATGAAAAAGCAGCTCAAGGCGTGGCAGAATATTTAGAGATTGAATATAGATCAAATCAATCTCCACAAGACAAATATGAGTTAGTAAAAACACTTAAAGAAGAAGGAAAAAAAGTTATCATGGTAGGTGACGGTATCAATGATGCTCCTTCTCTTGCCTTGGCAGATGTTGGAATAGCAATCGGTGCAGGAACTCAAGTGGCGTTGGATTCAGCTGATGTCATCTTGACTCAATCTGATCCAGGAGATATTGAATCATTTATTGAATTAGCACACAAAACAACTCGTAAAATGAAACAAAATCTCTTTTGGGGAGCTGGTTATAACTTTATAGCTATCCCTCTAGCTGCAGGGATTTTGGCTCCTATTGGTATCACATTAAGCCCTGCATTAGGAGCAGCCCTAATGTCTGTGTCAACAGTCATCGTCGCCATTAATGCTATGTTATTAAGGTTAGATCCAAAAAATAACGGTTAACAGATCGAATGATTGAAACTCCTTAAAGTATCAAGATACAATAGTTTTACAGGAGAAAAAGAGATGTAAGTACTGGCTCTTTTAATACCATGAAAGTTGGTACTATAGAATCTTTATAAATTATTTTTAATATTGTATAATGAGTATATAAGTTGTATAAAATTAATTATAGAGAGGAGGGCCTATGGAGTTTTTAATTTGGATGGCTATAGGGATCGCCCTGATGGCGGTAGAACTCGTTGTACCGGGCGGTATTTTAGGACTCATCGGTTATTGTGCATTTCTTTGGGGCGTTTTTGTAGCTCTTGGAGAAGGAACGGTAGCGCTGTATGCAGTACTAGGATTAACGGCCTTACTAATTGTCCTTATCATCGTGTTCTTTAATCACTTTGAAAAGACTTGGATAGGCAAATTATTTACCTTAGGGCAACGGTCTACGACCAAGGCTGGCTATGTATCTAATGATGTATTAGAGGACTTAGCTGGTAAAGAGGGGGTAGCTCATACTACACTGCGCCCTGCAGGTATTGCTAAAATTGATGGTAATTTGGTAGATGTTGTAACCGAAGGGGACTTCATCGATGCCGGTTCACCGATTGTGGTACTACGTGTTGTAGGCGGCCGCAATATTGTTAGAAAGCGCGATTAAGCTTTCACCACATCGTCGTATATAATGGAGGTTATTATGGATGTAGGTATTTTAATTTTGATTCCCATTCTACTGATTGGGATTATGGTGTTCTTGTATATTGTGCCATTAGGCCTTTGGGTATCTGCTCTTGCAGCAGGCGTTAATGTAGGTATCTTCACACTCGTAGGTATGCGCTTGCGTCGTGTAAATCCATCCCAAATTGTAATGCCTTTGATCAAAGCTAATAAAGCAGGCCTTGATGTAAACGTAAATCAGCTAGAAGCGCATTACCTTGCAGGTGGTGACGTTGACCGCGTCGTAGATGCGTTGATTGCCGCTGAACGCGCATCTATTCCTTTGACGTTTGAACGTTCTGCAGCTATCGACCTTGCAGGTCGCGATGTATTGGAAGCAGTACAAATGTCCGTTAATCCTAAAGTGATCGAAACACCAATTATCTCTGCAGTAGCAAAGAATGGTATCGAACTCAAGGTTCGTGCTCGTGTAACGGTACGTGCTAATATTGATCGCCTCGTTGGTGGTGCTGGTGAAGCTACTATTATCGCCCGTGTTGGTGAAGGTATCGTAACGACTGTAGGTTCCTCTGAAGAGCATACAGATGTACTAGAAAATCCAGATCACATCTCTCGTACTGTATTGGGTAAAGGTCTTGATGCGGGTACTGCATTCGAAATCTTATCCATTGATATCGCTGACGTAGATGTAGGGCGTAACATTGGTGCTCAATTGCAAACTGACCAAGCAGAAGCGGATAAGAAAATCGCTCAAGCTCGTGCGGAAGAACGCCGTGCCATGGCCGTTGCGACAGAACAAGAAATGCGTGCAAAAACACAAGACATGCAAGCTAAAGTTGTGGAAGCACAAGCTGAAGTTCCTAAAGCATTGGCAGAAGCTTTCAGAAGCGGTAATCTTGGCGTTATGGATTACTACAATATGAACAATATTATTGCAGACACTAAAATGCGTGAAAACTTAGCAGATAGTGAATAGGAGTAGCTATGGACTCTATTTTGTCTACAGTGCTATCCGTCTTTTCGCAAAACCCTATCATTGTATTAGGTATCATCGCCTATGTTGCTTTTTCTATTATAAGAGGCAAGAATAACGAAGAATCTGATGAGTATGAAAGCTATGAAAGTTCAAGTTCCGGTATGACTTGGGAGGATATGGAACGCGAATACGGCATCTCCATAGAACGTAAGGTTGAAGAACCTTCATCGCAGGACTCAATCCTTACAGTAGATAACACATCATTTGAAAATCGTCCGAAAGATGATGTGTCTACACCCGCTACAGCAACTCAAAAAGATCTTGAGGTTTTACCTAAAAAACGCACTAGTAGCTCATCAAGCTATACGACGAATACGACTCGCTTAGACCGTGAGACTGTTACAGGGGCTCCTCTAAATGAGCGATTAGCCGAGTTTAAACGAGATAAAGCCTCTAAAGAGGGTCGTGTCCTTGTTGAAAAGGTGGGCGTTACAACTGCCCCAGCTGTAACCTCGACTCGCAGTCGTAAATCTAATCATGCTCTAAAAGAGGGGATGAAGTGGTCTATTATTTTAGGTAAGCCTAAAGCCCTTGAGCGAAGATATCGCTAGTCAAAATATCAGTATAATAAATGTACTGATAATTGGTTAGTACATAGATATATTGATGGTTTGTGCACAGATATTGTGATAGCAACTAGAATTACACCTATCGTATGCGGTGCATATAATTACATATTGAAAGAGGTTCCTATTGGTCACCTATGTGACTATTAGGAACCTTTTTTATATTGTCTTTTCTTGATGGAACTTTCACAATAATAGGGAAGGGAGTTCGTCCATAAGGAAAGGTGATATTATGTATCGTAATGTGCGCGTTATACCAAAACAGTTATTAGAGCAATTATATGTAGAGAAGCAGTGGAGTGTTCGCGATGTGGCAGACTATTTTCAGTGCAGTGTAGATACTATTATGCGCCGTATGAAAGCGTACGATATTGAGCGACGGCCTCTTAAAAAGGACATTAATATGGTTCACGTACAGGCCTTGTATGAGACGGGGAAGTGGTCCCTACATTCCTTGGCAAAGCGGTATGATGTGTCCACCACGACCATGGCAAGCCGAATGAGAGAATATGGTTTGGCTTGTCAGCGATCGAGTAAAAATGTATCTCTAGATGTAGTGCGCATTTGTAGGGCCTATAAAAGTGGGAATAGTACAGATGCTATTGCTCGAATGTATGGCGTATCTCGTTGGAAGGTGCACCATGTGTTGCGACATATGGGTGTTTCTATGACACCTAAGGCTCGTAAATCTCAAAGAGTAGAGGAGATGGCTTATTTATATATGCAGCACCACATGAGCACCGATGATATCGGTTTGGCCTATGGCATTCGTGGCTCTACGGTGGCAATGTATTTGCGGGACCGAGGTATAGAAATACGGACCAATACTCTAGATTTAGACGAAAATAAGATTAAAAATCTCCGCGCTCAAGGGTATGGGGTGTCCAAGATTGCACAGGTAATGGGCTGTTCTGCCACCGCGGTGCGAAAGCGATTAGCTATGAAAAAATATATCTCTCCTTGATGTAGTGTGGTAGATACTATATACTTAAATTTATACAATGATGGGAGGATTATTATGTTCGAAATTATCTCTGCTTTAATACCGTTTTTATTACTGGGCTTAGCGGCCGCTGGTTTATCTCGTGTCTCTGGTGTCGCTTTGTCGATGGTTATAGTGCCTACATTATTAATTTGGGGTGCCACTGCCATTGATGTAATCGCCTTTATGTTGCTCTTTGTAGTGTACAACAACTTTACTATGGAAACACAAGATGTTCGCTTAGATTATAAAGACCTTGTGTTATTCCCGAAATGGCGCTTGTGCATTCCCTTTATTTTGAGCTTGGTTGCTGCGTTCTTTGTACCTGCAGCAGGTATTGCCATTTTTATGGCCTGCTTCGTATTAGAATTGCTAGCTACGGTATATAAACGCATTCCTGAAAATAAACGACCTCGTTTACACCGTGTCGTAGTCACATCTATCTTGAGCGCTGTAGTTACAGCGGTAGGCGCTTATGCAGGTCCTAAAATTCCTGGTGACTACTACTTCATCTGTGCGGGATTGGCGATTTTAATCATTACAGGATTTGCTTGGTACGCAGGCAATCATCGAGATGCCTTTAGAGGCCCTTGGGAAACTATTTGGGCTGACTTTAATCTGTTCTTAGGTATGTTTGGTGTAGAGGCATCTTACTATCCAGCTGCTCTTACCCGTTCCATTCCAAATCCTATGGATCGCATGTTGCCTATGATTACTGTAGTAGGTGGCTATGCAGGTCTTATGGTGGTATTTGGAATCTACAATATTTTCTCTATTCCTTCTTTGATTACCGCTATCGGTGCTGCCGTAGGTATTCGCCTATTTGGCTTATATGAATTCCCTCGCAATGGCAGCTTCTCCTACTTAGCGATTGGCTTTGCCGTGGCTGCAGTAGTATGCTTGTACCTTGTATCTCCAACACCACTTGGCTTTGACCATATCAATACCTTGGTATCTCAGCCAATCGGTCAATAATGGTTAGTATTTGAGTGTTAGTCGTTTATAAGATAGATTAAATTCACCGGCAGTGATTCGATTCATTTGTTATCACCTGTGACATAGTTCATTTGTTATGGTGAAAGTTGAGCTCATAATAGATTGTGAAAGGAGTTGATGCTCAGTGGCAGAAACAATTGAAACGAGACCATTTCCGCCATTCTTGCCAAAGAATGCAACGGTCATGACGATGGGGACATTCCCGCCAGCTTCAGAAAAACGATCTATGGAATTCCACTATCCTAACTTCCAAAACGATATGTGGCGCGTTTACGGCATAGTATTCTTTAATGATAAGGATTACTTTAGAAAAGGTGAGGAAAAGGCTTTTGATGCGGATAAAATCAAAGCATTTCTATCTGAAATTGGCATTGCCTCTTGTCCTACCGTTTTAAAAGCTATTCGAGAAAAGGGAAATGCATCAGATGCGTTCCTAAAGGTTGTTGAACCTGTACCTCTCGCTGAAGTATTAGAACAGGTGCCTGAGTGTAAACATATTGGGACCACCGGTGGTAAGGCAACAGAAGTATTATTAAGCCTTTTACCGGAAAAGGTAAAACTACCTAAAACGGGCGAAACTATACCATATGTGTATAATGGCCGTGAACTAACATTGACACGATTACCGTCGACATCGCGTGCGTATCCATTAAGCCTTGCGAAAAAGGCAGAAGCCTATAAGAATTTCTTTAAGGCTTGTGGTTTAAAAACTAAATAGATTAAAACTAAATACATCTAAGAATAACACCTTTAATGGTTGAAGTTGAGTCTTTTGAACTCGCTATTAACTGTTAAGGGTGTTTTATTATCGTAAATTTATATAAGATTTAAAAATGATAAAAAGTAGAAATGATATTGTGTTATATCGGTTGTTATAAAAAATATTTATAAGGTATATAACATTTTAATTCTTGTTTTTTGAAATGAGAGGTCTATAATTAACCGTTGTTACGAATTGGTTGACAATCATTTCAGAAAATGGAGTTGATATTATGGATAAGGCTAAAGAGGCCTTATGGACAAGATCCTTTGTCCTCGATACTTTGATTAATTTCTTAGTATTTTTGATTTATTATTTATTAATCGTTATTATTGCGGTAGTAGCAAAGGATAATCTTCATGCCACAGCAAGTCAAGCTGGCTTGGCCGTTGGTATTTATATTATTGGTACTGTTGTTGCTCGTTTGTTAGCAGGGCGGTTTATTAGTAGCTTAGGCTGTCGTAAGATGTTGTACTTAGGTTTGTTGATTTACTTAATTTCCACAGCTATGTACTTCTACACACCTAATTTATTGATGCTCGACAGTGTTCGTTTCTTAAATGGTTTTGCTTACGGTATTACCTCTACAGCTACAAGTACAATCGTAGCCTCTATTATTCCAATGTCACGTCGTGGTGAAGGGATTAACTACTATGGTTTGTCTACATCTCTTGCCGCTGCAGTAGGTCCGTTTTTAGGTATTTTGATGCTTCATAGCCTTGGCTATGACTTTATCATCGCCTTCTGTGTTGCTCTTATCATTCTTTGTGGTATCGGTTCCGTTATCATGAAATTTGATGAACCTAAGCTCGATATTGATTCTGAAGAACATAAAGGCATTAAAATTTCTGATTATATCGAACCACGTATGAATTCTATTAGTCTTGTTTCTATACTAGTAGGTTTTGCATACTCTGGTGTTATCGGCTTTATGGCCGCTTATACAAAAGATTTAAACCTTATCTTAGCAGGTACATTCTTCTTCGTTGTATATGCTGTAGTTATTACGATAACAAGACCATTACTTGGTATTGTATTTGATATGAAAGGGGAAAACTTCGTTCTTTACCCTTGCTTCATATCTTTAGCACTTGGTATTTTCTTGTTGTCTATCGCTCACTCTACATGGCTTATACTCTTATCTGCTGTGTTTGTTGGTCTTGGTTACGGTACATTTATGTCAAACGGTCAAGCAGTAACTGTTAAAATTGTTCCTGTTCACCGCATTGGTGTTGCCACATCTACATACTTCATTGCCTTAGATATGGGCTTAGGTTTTGGTCCATACATTTTAGGTGCTATTAAAGAGGTGGTTGGTTATACAAGTATGTTCCATGTTACTGTTGTAGTAGCACTTCTAGCATTCGTTGCTTATTATTTCCTCTATGGCCGTTATGTAGGTACTGAAAAAGATCTTTCTCTGAAAGCTCGCGCTGAAGAAGAACAAATTAGAAATCGTAAACGTAATGGAAAATTAGCATAACATTAGCTATATTACTTACAATCACATAACATATAAAAAGGACTATACGAGATATCTCGTATAGTCCTTTTTATTGTTAAGGTATCTTAGTATTCCATTGTATTCTATACTGCTAGTTTAGTATTTAAATATCCTTCAAATACCATCTAGTAGTATAGGTGTATGAGAAGTTACATCGTAACCTATTATTTCTCAATATTAACGATGTTTACGATAATTTCTACGGCTTTTTTCATGTCATCAATACATGCGAATTCATGACGACCGTGTAGGTTTTCTACGCCTGTAAAGATATTTGGTGTAGGAATGCCCATGAAGGAGATTTTAGAGCCATCTGTACCGCCACGGATAGGATCGCAAAGAGGAGTGATACCTGCTTTTTCCATAGCTGCTTTAGCTACGTTAACGCATTCCATATTGTCTTTGATGACATCGTACATGTTGTAATATTGGTCTTTTACAGATACTTCACATACTTCGCGGCCATAGATTTCGTTTAATGTTTGTCCTGCTTGTAAGAAGAATGCTTTTTTCGCTTCGAACAATTCTTTGTCATGGTCGCGAATGATGTAATTCATTTTACCAGTGTCTACTTGGGTTTCCATGCTCATAAGCATGAAGAAACCTTGGCGTCCACAAGTGTGTTCAGGAACAGCAGCACCTGGTAGTAAAGCATCGAATTGCATTGCTAATTTTGCACAGTTAATCATGATGCCTTTGGCAGTGCCTGTGTGAACCGATACACCTTTAAGGGTAACAGTGCCGCCAGCGGCATTAAATGTTTCGTATTCAAGCTGACCGAGGCTTTCACCATCGATAGTGTAAGCATAGTCTACAGGGAATTGTTTAACATCAAAGTGATCTGCACCAGTACCGATTTCTTCGTCTGGACCGAAGGCACACATGATTTTGCCGTGTTTGATTTCTGGATGAGCTACGAGGTAGGCGAGGGCTTCCATAATTTCGCAGATACCAGCTTTGTCGTCACCGCCTAGTAGTGTAAGACCATCGGTTACTACCAAGGATTTACCAATATAGTTCTTTAAATTAGGGAAATCTGCACGACGTGTGTAGATTTGATGTTCTTCGTTGAGGCAAATATCGCTACCATCATAGTTTTCTACGATGCGAGGTTTGATGTTTTCTGCATTGTAATCAGCTGTATCCATATGAGCGATAAAGCCAATAGCAGGTGCTTTTTCATCTGTATTAGCATTTAATGTGCCAATAACAAAGCCGTTTTCACGATTGTAAATAACTTCGTCCAAGCCGATTGCTTTTAAATCGGGAACGAGTACGTTCGTTGCAAAATCTACTTGTGATTGCGTACTAGGAATAGTAGTGCTTTCCTCATTAGACCGTGTGTTTATGCTTGTATAGCGTACAAAACGTTCGACTATTGATTCCATAATGAGCCTCCTCGTAAGTAAACATACGTGTTATACATATTGGTATAAATGCTGTATATAATAAAGATTCTTAATATACTTTCATTGTAGAACAGGGGCGATGAAAATGCAAAATAAATATTTACGGAAGATGTGATATTTTATTCGCATAATACATAGAAAACCATTGAACCATGCATAGTACCATGTTAGTATAAAGGTGAATAGTTATACGTTTGTACTTTTTTATGTTAGGAGGTTTTACTATGTCGGACGAAACTCGTTCAATTCCGCCCGTAGAACCGGTACTAGATCCTAAGAAGGATTACGTAGAGATTAACTCATATGTAGTATTCTGGGGCCTATTCTATGCGGCAATTTTCACACTGGCCGTAGGTTATCTATGTTTGAAAATTGGTCAAACAGTAGATGCCTTTGCACCAGTATCTGTACTTGCAATGGGTACAGCAGTTATCTTGAAACGTAAGAATGCTTTTGCTGAAACGGTTCACATTCAGGCTATCGCTAGTTCTAGTACGAACACATTAGCGGGCGCTATGTTCTTCTTGCCAGCTCTATACATTTGGAATGTTACAGATGTATCCTTTGTGCAAATGGCGATTCCTATCATCCTTGGTGGCGTTTTAGGTGTTTTATTATGCGTTATGTTCCGTCGCTACTTCGTTGAGGAAATGCACTATGTGTATCCGTTCCCAAGTGGTCGTGCAGCCGCAGAAGTATTGATGAGTAATGAAGGTAGCAAAGCAAAACTCATGCTTGGTTCTGGTCTCATTGCTCTCGTGTATGACTTTATTCTTAATAGCTTAGGTTGGTGGGAAGAAGTTATTCGTACTACTACCTTTAAATGGGGCGCGGCTCTTGCTGATCAAACTAAATTGACTGCAGCCGTAGATACTGACGCAGCATTACTTGGTCTTGGTTACTTTACAGGTCTTCGCTATGCAGCGATTATCGCAGCAGGCTCCTTCTTCTCTTGGTTCGTATGTATTCCAATCGTGTACTATTTAGCTCCTGAACATATCATGCAAATTGGAGGTCAAGCTGTTCCTTTAGCAGAGGCTCCAATTCGTAAGGTGTTCCTTGATTATGTTCGTCATATTGGTATCGGTATGCTTGCTATGGCAGGTATCATCGGTCTACTCAATATGTCTAAAGTTGTAGCAAGCGTTGTTAAAAATGCGGTGCTTGATATCTTTAGCTCTAAAACGACTGATGTTCATTTACTTCGTACACAACGCGATATTCCTACATCTTGGATTGGTGCTGGTATCTTGTTATGTACAGTTCTATTCGCTGCATATTTCCACTTTATGTATGCTGATACTTTCAGTCAAACAGTGGTAGCATTCTTAATTGTTCTTATTATGTCCTTCTTATTATCTGTAGTAGGTATTAGCTCTATCGCTTATACAGGTACAGAACCAGTATCTGGTATGACAATCTTCATGATTATCATCTCCGCTGTATGCTTAACAGCTGCAGGTATGACTGGTAAAGTAGGCATGATTGCAGTCCTAATGATGGCATCCTTCATCGGTACAACTATCGGTATGGCTGGTAACTTCATGTCTGAGCTTAAAGTAGCTCATATGACAGGTGCTACACCTAAGAAAATGGAACAATGGCAAATCGTTGGTACTATTCTTTGTGCAGTCCTTTCTGTAGGCGTTATGATTCTCTTGAACGACGCATACGGCTTTGTAGGGGACCATGCATTAAATGCACCACAAGCAAACGCTATGGCTGCTATCATTGAACCTTTGATGACTGGTGGTAGTGCTCAATGGCCTCTATACATGGCAGGTGCATTATTTGCTATTATCTTGTGGATGGTAAAAGTTCCACCATTGGCATTTGCTCTTGGTACGTACTTGCCAATGGAAATCAACACACCATTACTTATCGGTGGTTTGATTGCATACTTCGTACAAAATAGTACAAAAGATAAAGCGTTGGCAGATCTTCGCTTCGCTCAAGGTAGTACAATTGCTTCCGGTCTCGTAGCTGGTGGCGCTATTGGTTCCTTGTTCAGTGCGGTGCTCCGCATTGTAGGTGTTGATGTATTTGCAGAAGCTTGGGTTGAAACTCCAGAAGCAACATACCTCAGTATCGTAATGTACCTATTACTTTGTGTATTCTTGTACAAAGTAGCTATGTACGTAAAAGCTAAAAAATCTAAATAAAGTTTAATGGAAAAATACTCCACTTATAAAAGTGGAGTATTTTTTTGGCTCTTTTAAAATGAATATAAAATGAAATTATTAATGAAAAATTAATGAAATTTTATAAGATTGTATATATAAAAGTGATATGATTAGCTAAATTAGTATAGTGTATTTTTATAGGTGGACACAATGGGGAATAATTTAAAAGAAGAATTTATTGATGTGATAAAACTTGTCACTAAAGATGTAACTAATGAAGTTGTAACAAATACAACTTTAAAATCACTTGAAGAACATATCAAAAAACTTCAAAAAGCAAATGAGATTATTAAAAATATTGAAGTGAATCTATCAGATGGTCAAGAGTTATATAGAAATATCAAGACAGAGACAAATAAAACGACGGTTGAATTTTATAAGAATTTACATAACTGGAAAAGTGCTATTGAACAGGAAAATGCATTAATCTCTCAACTGATTGCTGAATCAAAAAATTTTAATGAAATTTCTAATGTTCAACTTTCTAAATATCTTGCATACATAGAGAATCTGGATAAAGAATATAAAACTACGCAAACAATTATTCGTGGTATAGAGGATAGTTATAACAATTTTATTAACAAGCAGGAAACTTCTTTTGAGAAGTTTGTTTCAGAAATGAATGTATTGATTGGTAAAATTCAGGAACAATCAGAGGAGGATCGTAGCGACTACCAGAAGATGTTTAACAATTTATCTATGCGAATAAATATCGCTATAGCATTATTAATGTTACTAAATACATTGTTTGTTTTATTTTTCTTTATGAATTAAGGTGAATATATGTATAGTAACTCTGCCACTAAGTTAGAAACACTGTTTTCTCATGTTGAAGATGCTTATAGAGAACGTGCACGACAGCATACTAAGCAATATATTTTAGCATTTGTAAAAAATTTTGAATATCTATTTCAATATACTAATCTTAAATATAAATATGGAGATAGTAAGATTTTCGGGCCAGAAATAAAAAGTATACAAGAAAATTTAGTTAAGATTAAATCTTTGGCCGAAGAATTAGATAATAAGTTTATGCTATTTGTTATGGGCAGCGGTAAAAATGGTAAGTCTACTCTCATTAATGCCCTTGCAGGTAAACAAGTAGCTAAGGAAAGTATAAGTCCAGAAACTTGGAAAATAGATGTTTTTACTAATTATGAAAAATCAGAATCAATTAAGTTGAAGTTTAAAGATGGTTCAGAAAAAATATATTCAAAAGAAGAAGCCTTAGAATATTTGCAAAATGAAGATTTAAAGGTTCGAGAATCTAAAAAAATAATAAGAGCTAAGCGTGATGAAGCTAGAGATAGTGGTTTGAGCATCGAGGCATTAGAAGAGAAACTTCAAGAACTTCAAAAGTATTATTTATATAGATCTGATGTAATAGAAATGGTTACACCTATTAAGAATAGTAAACTCCTAGAATCTTATAATCTAGTTGATACACCTGGATTAAATCAAGAAATTGATGGCATGGTTATTTCTAATGCAAAAGAATATTATAGTAAAGCTGATGGTATTATATGGGTATTGCCAGGTGATCGGATAGCTGGTGCTGGAGATAAAAAAGAGATCGAACGTGTATTAAAGGAGTATGGTAATCCACAAAATATTATTGCTGTAATTAATAGACTAGATAATATTATTGCTAATGGACAAACTGTTGATGGTGTTATTGCTGATGCAAAAAGGTTTTATGGTGATATTTTTAATGAATTTATTCCAATATCTGCACGACAAGCTCGACATGCTCAAGAAGTTTTAAAGAATAAACCATTATCTGATGAAGCTTATAAAAATGCTATTAGTGAATATGAGGCTAGTAGATTTGATTATTTATTAAATCATTTAAATCGAACTTTATTTTCTGATGCGTTAGCATTACAAATCAATGCAAAGATTAAAAATACCGGACTGGTATATTCAGACATCGAATCTAAAATACATGATATATATGAAACTTTATCAGAGGTTAATGATAAAAGATTAACTTTGCAAAAAGAACTTGAAGAAGATACGATGAATAGATTTATGAGGTGGGTTGATAAATTTACGGAATTTGCTAAAAAAGAAGTAAGTCGTGTTCGTATGACTTCTGATTTATATAATGATGAATTATGGAGAATGGAACCTAGGAAATTTAATAGTTTTGTAAAGGAACATATTGTTAAACCTGATGAAGTTTTAGTGGGAATTCAAAGAATTGTAAATGAGCTTTGTTTGGATTTCTCGGAGTTCCTAAACTATAAAAATTCCATTAGTTTATTTGTCGAATTTAAACATTTATATCCAGTAGAATCTAATATTAATTTTGCTGTTGAGTATAATGAATGGGATGATTTCTCAAATATAGCATCTAATTATACGGGTGGAGGTATTGTTGATACTTTCATCAGGGGCGTAGATCGAATGTTTAATGAAGAAAAAAGTAAGCGTATTACAGATCAATTTTATCAACAGTTAGAAAAGATTATTAAAAATATTATTAGTGAATTAGGCGATAAAATTGATGGATATATTACAAGTATAGAATGTAATATGGAAAACTCATTTTCAGAAATGTATGGATCGTCAGTATATGTAGAGGAATTTAAAGCTATATTAATAGAACTGATGAACTGCAAGCTGGGGGAAATGAGAGATTTATCAGTTCGAGATTTGATTTATAATTCTTAGTAAAAATCTGTGGTAATAATAAGGAGTTATTATGGAACTTTTAGCATCAATAGAATCAGCGATAAATAAAACGACAACATCACCTTTATATACTATACAAAATCCTTTAGCTTTAGAGATTAAATCATCTTTAGATATATTAGCTGATAAGGTGAATACTCCTTTAAGATTAGCAATTATTGGAGAGGTTAAATCTGGTAAATCAACGTTGCTAAACTGTTTTGCTGGTGGTGAAATTTCTCCAACGAATGTAAGTGAAGCAACGGCTTCTATTATGAAAATCTCATACTCATCAAGTGAAAGTGCAGTAATTAATTTTGTTGATGGAACTTGTAAGCCTGGTTCTGTAAGTGAAATATTTGATGAGTTAATTAAGTATCAAAATAATCAAGAGTATTTTAAAAACTGTAAGGATGTTGTCGTTAAGCGTAATATGCCAGGGTTAAAATCTTTGAATATTATTGATACGCCAGGCTTGGGGACTATTACACAACAGAATGAAGAAAGAACCATAGAATATTTCCAAGATGTAGATGTTGTCTTATGGGTATTTAATGGTAATTATTTAGGACAGACTGATGTTAATAATTATGTACGAACTGTATCTAATATGGGAAAACCAATAATCGCTATTATTAATAGAATTGATGAAGTTGATGGTGATCCTCAAGATTTAGTTGATTATCTTGATGATACTATGGGAGTATACTTTAAACGAGTTTTTCCGATAAGTGCAAAAAAAGCATACCATGGAATTGTAAATAATATTTCTGCTGAAATTGATTCATCAGGTTTTAAAACCTTATATGATTATTTACAGAATAATATAGAAAAACAGTCTGAAGTTGTACAAACAGAATCTATATTAAATTCAGTACAAGTATTAGAGAAACAGTTAAATCTTATCCACAGACAAGTATTAGATAATATAAATCTAAAGTTAGAGCTATTTGAACAGCTGGGGGCAAAGATTGATTATGCTTCTTCGTCTTTTAAGAGCGATATTAATAGTTATATTTCTAATTGGGCATATAATGAGTTTTTAGCAAATGCTGAATCTTCATTAAAGAATAAGGTCAATTCTATGGGAATGACATCAACTAATAGTACAGAAAAGGCTGTAAAAGATGAATTAGATAAGATTATTAGCAATGGTGATAATAGAGAAATCAAAGAATTTATAGATAGATTGAACATATATATAAATGAAAGTTGGCAAAGTGCTCTAGAACGTATAGATGAGGAACTTGAGGAGTCAATGTCTCTGTCTATTGAGGATAATTTTAAAACATATACAGAAATACCCTCTTTATATAGTACAGTGGGTGAATCTTCTGGATTGCAAGATTCTATGATGACTGCTGTGGCGGCAGGGGGAGCTTTATCAGTTTATGCAGCTGTATTAGGTCCAGCTGCTGCACATGTATCTTTGGCCGGAGCATTAGGCGCATTCATGCCTCCATTAATGCTTGCTGGAGCGGCAGTGGGAGCATTAAAAATATTTACTGAAAATAAAAAGAAAAAAGACTCTTTGAACAGTCTCATTAGCTCTAGTATCTTAGCAATGAGAGAGGCTGTTTGTAATAAAATTAAAGATAATGTTTCTCCGTTCATCTCAGATATAAGAGAGAAAACTCTTAATGAAGCAAAAGATAAGTTTATTGGAAATAATTTTGATGGTATGACTACTGATGAAATTTATAAATTAAAGGCTAATGTGGAATTATTTTTAACACAATAATAGTAATATATGTTAGCTGATATTTAGAATGTTTTAAATATGAGGTGCATTATAAAGCACTAATAAGAGAATACATTAATGGAATCATTTGATCAAAATCAACGAATACAAAATAAAATGTATCCATTTGCTATGTATGAAGATAGTATATGGAATACATTTGTAAACAATTTTGCTATAAAATATTTAGAATGGAGTGGTAGGTTAAGTTTAGTAGACTATATTAAAACCTCGGTAGTATTAACAATTATTTTTAGTATAACAAGTGTGGGGCTATTTTTGATTATACCTTCAGTAAATCTATCAAAAGTATTGACTATATTTGTTACACTTTTTATTGGTGTATCAATTGTGCCATCAATTTCTTTACTGTGTCGAAGGCTTAATGATATTGGTTTGAATAAAACTAAATTATTATATTTACTTTTCCCTATTTTTGGAGCCTTATATCTTTTCTTTACTTTACTAAGAAAGAGTGAAGTAAGTATAAGCTATATTGAAATGGGAAAAAAGAACTTTTGGGGATCTAATTGGACCGTATCGACCTATAAGCTAATATATATTTTGAGCTTTTTACTTCTGTTTGTTGTTTGTAATATTGTATATAAGCCTTTAATAAATTCGACTTTATTAGTTAGTAAAGTTGAGACTATAGCATCTAATATTGCTGATGAATACACAAAATATACAACTATAGATTATATAAATCGAAATAAAGAAGATAAAAGTCTAAAGAGTAAGTCAGAACAAGAACGTGTTGAACGGGAACAAATTGAAAAGCAAAAAATTGAACAAAATCAAGAACGTATAAGACTAGAAAGTATAGAGAAGGCTAAACAAAAAAATATTGATCAGGCACAAAATACTGTAGAGAAATTTTATTTAGCTATTGATCAACAAAAATATAATGATGCATTCAATATGTTCTCTGATAATCAGAGAAATGTTATAGGTAACTTTTGGGATTGGAAGCAAGGGTATCAAAATACTATTTCAGTAGAATTGAAGCGGTTAGATTTAAAAAACTATTCTGATACATCTATTTCTTTTGAGTATTTGTTGGCTTCTAAAGATAGAATTTCTAGTGGGATAGAACAAAAACTATTTAGAGGGAATATTGTTATGATGAAGATAAATGGAAGCTGGTATATAGATTCACAAGATGGAGAACTTTTGAGAAGTGAAATCCTTCGTGATTCATATAATTCGTATAAGGGGCCTTCATATAATGGCCGAAGATAATAATTATTTAACTATTGATGTTTTATAAAAGATGGGAGTAGTATGAGTATCAAGTATATCCTTATTATATTGCTAATTTCTTTGCTATCCTCGGGTTGCGCCTTTGAAACTGATACTAATAAGGTAGCTGATGTTAAAGCTACTGAGACTATCAAAAGCAATCCATATACTCATTCATATGATAATGAGTTACCACTTCAAAAGGAGAGAAAATTAGCATTTGAAGCATTAGAAAAGTCTGATGAAATAAATGATACTAAGGACTTATATAAAGTTTTAATTAATCGTGAAGATGGATATTGCTTAGAATTAGTTAATAATAATTCTAAATTTGATTATTATTATTGGGGCGGGATAGATAAAGATCGACCAGATGGATATGGGGTTTTGATTGCAAATAATAGTAATCAGAAAGGGGCACCTCTTTTAGCTGGAGAATTTATTGATGGAGTTCCATTGGGGTATATACAGGTATTTGAAAATAATAGAATATTATATGAAGGTGTCGTAGACTCTTTTGGTATTAAGTTTATTGAAACATCTGATAATTATGAGTTAAAACCTAAAAACTCTGATGCATATTTTGATAGACTCTACTTCAAAAAAATAATAGTACATGAAAATAATAAATATAATTTATTATTTAATCAGTGTATCGTATTAGAAGATAATGCTGATAAGACAACTTTAATAAAGAAATTAGTTACGGCTTCAGCTGATGATTTGTAAATTGATATATTTTTAGACCTAGGTTATTATAAATAAATTATCTATAATATAAAAAGAGATGCGTTAGCATCTCTTTTTTGATATAGTTAAAAGCTATGTGCATTTAAAACCTATTTATATGGTTGGATTAATTGACCACAACTATATCGAATGTTATCATAATATTATAATACCTCTAGAGGTATTATTTTTATTATGTTCAAAATTTATGCTCGAAGTGTAAGTATAGATGTATTAGTAATTAAAAAGAACTCTTTTTTCTAGGTAGAATGGAGTCAGTAAGGGTAATTATGAAATTTAAGAAAATCGCAGCTCTTTTAGGAGCTTTCACCATTGCTAGCAGCTTGTTTATCGCTGGTTGTGGCAATACAGTTACGAGTCAAAAGACATGGCGTGTCGGTACTGATGCGACCTATGCACCATTTGGCTTTAAAGATAAAGATAGTGGCAAGTTAGCAGGTTTTGATATCGATATTATCAATGCTATTGCAAAAGAAGAGGGCATTGAAGCGGATATTCAAAACTTGAACTTTGATGCACTGTTACCAGCATTACAAAGTAATACCATCGACATTGCTATTTCTGATATGACCATTTCTGAAGATAGAGCAAAATCTGTTGATTTTAGTAAACCATACTATATTGCAGGTAATGGTCTCGTTGTTAATATAGATAACACAAATATTAATAGCTTTAAGGATCTAGAAGGCAAGCGCATTGGTGTATCTATTGGTTCTACGGGTGCAGAGATTGCTAGCAAGATTCAAAATGCTGATGTACGCCAGTTTAATATCATCGTTGATGCCTTTTTAGAACTACAAAATAAAGGTGTCGATGTAGTTATTAACGATACACCGGTAAACGAATATTATGTTAATGGGAAGGGTAAAGGTATCGCAAAAGTCACTGGAGAAGACTATGATGCGGCACCACTTGGTATTGCTGTGAAAAAAGGTAATACAGAGGTCCTTACTAAAATTAACGATGGTCTAGCTAAGATTAAAGCGAATGGTAAATATGCTGAGATTTATAAAAAATGGTTTGGTAAAGAACCACCAGCAGAGGTGTTAAAATAGTTTGTAGATAGTACTGAAACGTGTTATTTGATATAATACGCTTGGTAAGCCTCAAGTTGTAAGAGGCTTTAGAATGGGTGATATGATGGCTAAACGAAGTGCATTTTTAGATATTATTAAGGATAAGGGGGCCCTCGTCTTAGATGGGGCTTTAGGGACTGAATTAGAGCGTTATGGTTGTAATATTCAGCATAAGCTGTGGTCCGCAAAAGTTCTCATGGAACAGCCTGATGTTATCAAAAAAATACACATTGCGTACTTAGCTGTTGGAGCCGACATCATTCAAAGTTCTGGTTATCAAGCTACTGTAGCGGGCTTTAAAGGCTTAGGCTTTGGTACAGAAGAGGCAATAGAACTCGTTAAATTATCTGTTCGCCTTGCCGTGCAAGCTCGTAATGAGTTCTTAGAGGCTAAGGCTAGCGGAGCACTTACGTTACGGGGCATTACACTTGGTGAAGAGACTCCAGACGGAGTTAAGTATTTTTCCGAAGGCGCATTGCCTAAACCGTTGGTAGCGGCCTCTGTAGGTCCTTATGGGGCCTTTTTGGCTGACGGATCTGAATACCGTGGATATCCTGATGTACAAACAGAATACCTTGAGGTATTCCATATCCCTCGGTTAGCATTGTTCGCGGAAGAGAATCCAGATATATTATCCTTTGAGACGATACCATCTTATGACGAGGCCATTGCTATTGCTCGTGCTATGTCCGATCCTTTTACATCAAAAGGGATTCCTGCGTGGATTGCCTTTGCTTGTAAGGATGAACATCATGTAGCTAGTGGGGAAGCTATTATTAAATGTGCTGAAATGATTGATAAGGTTCGTCCTGTAACAGGTATTGGTATCAATTGTACTAAACCTGAATATGTAGAGTCCCTGATTAAGGATATTCGTACCGTTACGGATAAGCCTGTTGCAGTATATCCAAATCTTGGTGAAAGCTATGATAGTAAAACTAAGACTTGGTATGGTGATTCAGCATCCTTTGTAGACTACGTAGATGTATGGCGTAAGGCGGGTGCTACTATCATTGGTGGATGTTGTAGAACGACACCTGAGATCATCGGTGACGTTGCAAAGAAAATCCATAATTAATATGGTGAAATACATATAATATAAAAGGCTATTCGAATAAATTCGAATAGCCTTTTTGTATGGATATAAATAAAAAAGCAGTGCCTAAGCACTGCTTTTACTATGGCGGAGAGACAGGGATTTGAACCCTGGGTACGGGATAACCGCACACATGATTTCCAATCATGCTCCTTCAGCCGCTCGGACACCTCTCCATGTATTCTGTTGTCTAACAGGTACTTGTATAGTATATGAAAAAGTTAGATTTATGTCAAGTGAAAAATAGGGGAAATCTTGTACTTTCATAAGACTTTTAAAATATAAGAAAAAGCCGCCTAAGAGGCGGCTTTTTTATTCGTATTATAATACGTTTTGAATTTCTGTTGCTTCGATAGATGCTTTGATATCGTCTGCCATTTTTTCGATTTTTGGAATATCTTCTTCTTTTAAAGAGGATTTGATATCAAGTGGTTCGGATACGATTTCAATATCTTTGAAGTCGTTTTCGAAGTGGGATACCATGATTTTCATGGCCGCAGATGCCCAGGAGTGGTTACCGATGATGGATACCTTGTGGTTTTGGAAGTTAAGTGCTTTCAACTCGTGGATGAAGTTTTCCATTGTAAGGTATAGGTTCAAATTGTATGTAGGTGCAATTGTTACCAAGTTAGTGTATTTCCAAGCATCAGCGATGATGTAGGAAGCATTAGTTTTGGAAACATCGTAGATTTTGATATCTGTAATGCCGCGTTTGGACAATTGCTTAGCCAATTGTTGTGCAATAGCACGAGTGTTACCATACATAGAACCGAAGGCAATAACAACACCTTTTTTACAAGCTGTGTAGCTGGACCAGTGCAAGTATTTGCGCAAGATATAATCGATAGTTTCAGGTGTACGCCAGATAGGACCATGTAGTGGAGCAATGCGTTTGATGTCAAGACCAGAAACTTTACGAATCGCATTTTGTACTTGAGGACCGTATTTACCAACTATATTTGTGTAGTAACGACGAGCTTCATCTTCGTAGGTAGCAACGTAATCAGTTTGGTCCGCAAAGATGTTACCGTTAACTGTACCGAATGTACCGAAAGCATCTGCAGAGAATAATGTGCCTGTAGATTTTTCATAAGTACAAGTTACTTCTGGCCAGTGAACCATTGGCATAGTGTAGGAAACTAGTGTATGTTTACCAAGGCAAATTTCGTCGCCTTCTTTTACAGGGTAATATTGGTCTGGTTTTGGAGAATTATAGAATTGCTCGAACATGCGGAATGTTGTAGCATTACCAACCATTTTACAGTTTGGGTAGCGTTCCAAAGTTTCCAATAATGTTTGGCAGTGATCTGGCTCCATGTGATTTACGATGATGTAGTCTAGATCGCGACCGTTCAAAAGATGAGTCAAGTTGTCAAAGTATTCTTCACGAATTTCAGCATCTACAGAGTCAACAACACAAGTTTTTTCATCATCTATGAAATAGCTATTGTAGCTAACACCATTTGGAATAGGGAATAAGTTTTCGAAACGTTCAGTAGTCCAGTCATTACTACCAATCCAGTAGATATTATGGGTCATTTTCTGAGCACAATGCATAATAAAATCCTTTCTTAACTCACTTAGGTATATATGTATAGATTTAAATGAAATTATTTTTGTAAATATGTCATCAACTTATAATACTAATATTTACGAAAAAAATCAATATGGAAAAGCCTACTCTATGGAGTAGGCTTTCACATAAAAGAATGGTGAATAATTACTTGAAGTATTTTACACCAGACGTAAAGATTGGCATTTCTAATTGGCCATAAATATTTTTACTAATACCTGCACCACAGCGTTCGGAATGAGCCATCTTGCCGAATACGCGACCATCTGGGCTATAAATACCTTCGATAGCAGCGACGGATTGGTTTGGATTGAAGCGGCTATCCATGGATGCGATGCCATCAAAGTCTACATATTGTGTAGCAATTTGACCAGTTTTATTGAACTCTAACACTTGTTGAGGGGAGGCAATAAAACGACCTTCTCCATGAGAAATAGGCACAGTATAAATTTCACCAGCTTTAGCATCACACATCCAAGGGGATTTAGTGGAGATTACCTTTGTATTGACCATGCGAGATAAGTGACGACCTATTGTATTGTACGTTAATGTAGGATGATCTGCAGTCAATGTTTCAATGTGGCCACCAGGCAACAAACCTAATTTGATAAGAGCTTGGAAACCATTACAGATACCAAGAACTAGACCATCTTGTTTATACAAGAGATTTTCTAAACCTTCTGCTAGGTATGGATTGCGGAATAGGGTAGCCATAAACTTACCAGAACCATCTGGTTCATCACCAGCACTGAAACCACCTGGGAACATAAGAATTTGAGACTCTGCTAATTTAGCTTTGATTACATCGATGGATTCTTTTAATTGTTCTGGTGTTTGATTTCGAATGACAACGATATCTGCTTCTGCACCTGCTCGCTCAAAGGCACGAGCTGAATCGAATTCACAGTTTGTACCAGGGAATACAGGGATGAGAACCTTTGGTTTGGCTCCTAAGGATGCACTGCGAGGCTTAGCGTGTTGGTCGTGAATGTACGCCACCGCTTCGCCAACACCATTTGGTGCGTGCATAGGGAAGATATCATTTAGAGGTGCTTCATATGCAGCTTGTACTTCTTTAAGAGATACAGATTGGCCTTCCCATTCGATCACAGGATTTGCTTGTGTTACACCGATCACTTTCACATCAGGCAATTCTAAAAGATAGTTAACAGCTTTAATATCTACCTCTACGATAAATGCACCAAGAGCAGGTTGGAAAATACCTCGTTCAGCATATTTATCGAATTTAACACCAATATTATTGCCGAGGGCCATTTTTGTGACAGCTTCAGGGATGCCGCCTTGTTCAACTACATAAGCAGAGTAAACACGACCCTTCTCAATTTGTTCTTGTAAGGTATCGCAATTTTCTTTGAATCGATCCCAATCAGGAGTGTCATCGTACATGCGAGGTACATCGAAGAATACGAGGCGATGGTCTACGCCTTTAAGCTCTTGGCTCACAATGTTATCTACATGAGCTGTACCAACCGCAAAGGATACAAGGGTAGGAGGAACTGTAAGGTCCATAAATGTACCGCTCATAGAATCTTTGCCACCAATAGCACCGATTTCAAGTTCTTTTTGTGCTTTATAAGCGCCCAGTAAAGCTGATACAGGTTTACCCCAAGATTCTTTTGAGTTAAGGCGTTCAAAGTACTCTTGTAATGTTAAGTATGCATCTTCACGACGACCACCGAGAGCTACTAATTTAGCGACAGATAAAAGTACAGCATATTGTGCGCCATGGTATGGGCTCCAGTCGGATAACTCAGGTACAAAGCCGTGAGTCATGATGCTAGCAGTTGTAGTTTCACCATTTAGAACCGGTAACTTTGCTACCATACCTTGAGTCGGTGTTTTCTGGAATTTGCCACCAAATGGCATGAGTACAGTATTAGCACCCACAGTGCTGTCAAAGCGTTCTGCTAAGCCCTGTTGGGAAGCGGTGTTTAAATCGGATACGGCTGCAAGCCATTTTTCTTTGAAGTTATCTGCACTAGAAGAACCGCGTAAGAAGTAAGAACGATCTGCTGGAGCTTTTACAATAACCTCTTGTTGTTGGCTGGCGCCATTTGTATTTAAGAAGTCACGGCTAATGTTGACGATTGTTTCCCCATTCCAGTTCATGATGAGGCGATTTGTATCAGTTACATCAGCTACAACTGTACATTCTAAGTTTTCTTCGTCGCAATATGCTTTAAATGCATCTACATCGGTAGCGGCGATAACACAAGCCATGCGCTCTTGAGATTCAGAGATGGCCAATTCTGTACCATCAAGGCCAGCGTATTTTTTAGGCACTAAATCAAGGTTAATAGTTACGCCATCTGTTAATTCACCGATGGCAACGGATACACCGCCAGCACCAAAGTCATTACAACGTTTGATGAGGGTAGTTACTTCACCACGACGGAAGAGACGTTGAATTTTGCGTTCCGTAAGGGCGTTGCCTTTTTGAACCTCTGCACCACATGTAGAAAGGGATTCTACTGTGTGCTCTTTAGAGGAACCCGTAGCGCCACCACAGCCATCGCGACCAGTTTTGCCACCTAATAATACCACAACATCACCTGCAACAGGTGTTTCACGGCGCACTTGATTGCGTGGAGCTGCACCGATAACGGCGCCGATTTCCATGCGTTTTGCTACGTAGCCAGGATGGTAATATTCTTTTACTTCACCTGTAGCAAGACCGATTTGGTTGCCATAAGAGGAATAGCCACGAGCTGCTTCTTGAGTGATTTTCTTTTGTGGTAATTTACCTTCTAATGTATCTTCAAGGCTAGTATGTGGATCACCAGAGCCAGTGATGCGCATTGCTTGGTATACATAGGCGCGGCCACTCAATGGATCGCGGATACAGCCGCCTAAACAAGTAGCAGCACCGCCGAATGGTTCGATTTCAGTAGGGTGGTTATGGGTTTCATTTTTGAATAATAACAACCATTCTTCAGTTTTTCCGTCTACATCGACAGGAACGATGATAGTACATGCATTGATTTCATCGGATTCATCGAGATTTGTTAAACCACCAGCATGGCGTAATTCTTTTACAGCTAATGTAGCCATGTCCATGAGGGAACGCGCTTTTTTCTTAGTTGTATAGAGCTCAGCACGACCTTCCATGTATTCTTCGAGGGCTTCTTCAATAGGGCCTGTGAAGCGACTCGCTTCGATAGAGATATCTGTTAACTCTGTCATAAATGTGGTATGGCGGCAATGGTCGGACCAATATGTATCGAAGAGGCGAATTTCTGTAATCGTAGGATCCCGGTGTTCTACCTCTGCATACTGTTGTCGAATCATTTGAAGGTCTGCCAATGTCATAGCGAGGCCATAATTTTTGATAAGTTCTTCTAACTCCGCATCGTTCATTGTCGTAAAGCCATCGATTGTTTCTACTGGTTTTGGATCCTCTAAATCGAGCGCCAAAGTGTTAGGTAATTCAAGGCTTGCTTCACGGGAATCAACAGGATTAATGTAGTACGCTTTGATGGCATTTTCTTGTTCTTTTGTGAAAGTGCCTTCCATAGCAAATACACGAGCACATCGAACGATGTGACCAGATGTAAGCGTGAGCATGGAAATACACTGCTCTGCGCTGTCGGCACGTTGATCATATTGACCTGGTACATATTCAACAGCAAATACGAAACCTTGCAAAGCTGGAATTTCTTCTAATACTGTATCCACAGGAAGTTCGGAGAAAATTAGGTTTCTTGCAGCTTCTAAATCTTTTGCATCTAAATTTTCAATATCATATCGTTCATAAATGGTAACACCTGTAACAGGCATAGATAGTTCCTGTTGTAAGGTATGTAACATGCGTTGTGCTTCTTGGTTGAAAGATTCTCGTTTTGTTACGAATAATCGTTGTATAGCCATTGTAGCCTCCTGTAATGTATATAATTCCCTTTGGGATATTGACAAATTAAGTATAGTCGGTCTAGACTTATAAGTAAAGATAATCTTACTTATGAAAAGATTAGAAATACTAATAAATATGAAAAATTCATGAAGGTCATAAGACCTAATATTCATGAAGTTTTCTACATATTCATCATATATTGAGAGTTCATCGTTATAATATAATAAATGATATGTATATTTAAAAGTAAGACGTTACTATTAGTATATAACAGAGGTGAATAAAATGGCAGTATCTGCAGATTTATATAGAACCTTTTTAGGGGTAGGCTTATATTTATCCTTTTCTCGTGCCGCAAAAGAATTAGGCGTATCTCAATCCGCCATCAGCCAAAGCATTAAACAATTAGAAGGGGAGCTCAATATGCCTCTTTTTGTGCGGACTACAAAATCTGTAGGGTTCACGCCGGAAGGTAAAGAGTTGTTTGATACGGTAGCTAAAGCGTTCTCCATCCTTGATAATGGGGTGACTCAATTACAAGAACGTGTTAGCCAAGCTTATGAAAGTTTGAATTTAGCTGCTACAGATACTTTATGTCGCCATTTCTTATTGCCTTATTTCCATAAATGGCAATTGCAAGAAAGTGAGATCGGATTGCATATCATTAATCGTCCATCCCCTGATTGCGTAGAGTTGGTACTCAATAAAGAGGCTCAGTTAGCGGTGGTTAATGATTATGAAGGCTTACGAGATAATCCTCAATTAGAGGTCACTACATTGGCTACAATTCAAGATGTATTTGTTGGTGGCCCTGACTATAAAGGGGCAGGGTTCTTTGATCAAGGTCGCCTGCTTAATGAGCCTATTTTGCTCTTGCATAAAGGTTCTGCGAGCCGTACCTTCTTTGATGAAGTTACGCATGGTGCATGCCGTAAACCTCGTTTTGAACTTGGTAGTGTCGATGTATTGCTAGATCTTGTGGAAATCAATATGGGGATTTCCATGTTGCCTAACCACGTAGTGCAACAAAAGATGCAAGAAGGGACTATCGTTCGTATCGATACAGATATTCCTGTGCCGACTCGCGATATTGTACTTGTGCGCTCTCGTTTAGTACCTCAATCTGAAGGGGCTGCGCGCTTTACATCCTTACTTGTGAATCGTGAAAGTAACCGCGATAAAATTCTATAATAATAGAGCATACTTTATGAATTTTCATAAAGTGTGCTTTTTTATATATTAGACAAAGTTATTCTATGCTATATTATATTTTTATAAACCTTTTGAATTGGATAATCAGAGAATAATATCTGTAAGACTTACTTTTTGCCGATTTTTAAGTGTTGTATTATGAGAGTTTTACTACATATAGGTTGACCCTAAGGGGTTGTTTACGTTAAAATTTAAAGATAGTTATGCGGAGGTATAAGCACATGGAATTATTAAAAAAGCGCATTCGTGAAGAGGGTATTGTCCTCAATAATCGCGTGCTAAAAGTAGATGGCTTCTTGAACCATCAAATCGATCCACAATTGTTTAAAGCTATCGGTAAAGAAATCGCGGATCGTTACCGTGATGCAGGTGTGCAACGTATTGTTACCATTGAAGCATCTGGTATTGCGTTGGCATTGATGGCTGCTCTTGAGCTTGACGTACCATTGGTATTTGCGCGTAAGAAAAAATCTATCCTCATGGTAGATGATGTATATCATAGTGTTGTGTACTCTTATACAAAAGAAGAAAACTACGATATTACTATCTCCAAAAAATTCTTGCCAGCTGGTGAAAAAGTATTGATTATCGATGACTTCTTGGCATCTGGTGAAGCGGCTATGGGCCTTGCTAAATTAGTTCAAGATGCTGGCGATACAGTAGTAGGTATGGCCATTGCTATTGAAAAATCCTTCCAACCTGGTCGTGAACGCCTTGAAAATGCAGGTTACCGCGTAGAGTCTTTAGTTCGCATTAAAGAATTTAAAGACAATGGCTGTGTATTTATCGAAGACTAATAGTCTAATTATTTGTAGAGGGAATTATGAATCAAAAAGCAGAAAAATTCGACTTACTTGTTGCTGATCTGAATAAAGGTGGCAACTCTTGGTTTACAAAGGAAGAAATGACAGACGACCTTCATACTGTTGTGTACCACGGCCGTTTGGATGTTCATAATCATAGCTTGCCTGTATTCATCGTTGTGGATGATTCTGCATTCTCCTATGCACGTATAGCTATCACAACAACATCGATTGATGAAAAAGTAATTCCTGCTGTATTGAAAGAGCTCAACACATTAAACCAAGATTACAAAGTATCCAAATATTATGTAAGCACTGAAGATAACAATATCTACATGGACGTATCTGTTCCTGCCTTGACTGAACAATTCGATCCTACTGTAGTAGTAAATCTTTTACTTGAAGTAGTTCAACCACATTTAGATGCCGTACATAAAGGCATTCTTAAAGTAGCTGGTTTAGCTTAATAGAGGTTGTTATGAATCCTAAAGCATTATTATTTGATAAGTTTTTGAAAGAAGAAGAAATTACATCCTTTGAACGTAAGGATTTTGATGATGAGGACGGCACTGTCGTATATCGCTCTTACATTAAATCTCCGTTGTGGGATATGCCTTTATTCGTCATTCTTGATAACAGTATTTATAGTGTCATTCGGTTAGTGTTGGGCCCTGAAAAGGTAACAGCACAAAACATGGCTGCCTTAAATGCGTTAATCAATCGAGATAATGCGACTTACAAAAACTATAAACTTTATATTGATGAACAAGACTCCAGTCTATATTTAGATTGCGTATACATGTGTGGTGATGATGCGTTTGAACCTGCATTAATGTATGCATTGATGTCTTCTATCGTAGATTACATCCCTGAATCTGTAGGTGAATTAAAAACTGCTTTTGAAAGTGGTACTCACTAATTAATAACAAATATAGATTAATAGGCATAATGTTCGGAAATTAAATAAAAGAGGGTATCCTATCTTTATAGATAGGATACCCTCTTTTGGCTGTGTAGAAAACATATATGAATATTATAAAGTAAAGCTTTTACTGAAGGAATGGCTTTGTATAAAATGTGTAGATTTTTGTAATCAACCAATTTGAATAAAGTCGATATAATTAAATTAAATATTTTTGAATAGTTCGGAACATAACGAATGATAAAAATATTTAATTAAAAAATATTCGAAAATAGTGTTGATTTTGTAAATGTTAGGTGTTACAATTTGTGTACAAGAAGGAGGTAGCACCGTGAACTATGCAAATCAACAAACTCAAGGCAAGTCTACGGAGGCTATTTGTGCGCATTTTTCCCAGTCTATTTAGGCTGGGCTTTTTTATTAGGAGGATCTATGAAGGTCGGTATTATCATGGGCAGCAAGTCTGACCTAGACACAATGAAAAAGGCATCTGCCGTACTTGATGAATTTAACATTCCTTATGAAATGGTTATCGCTTCTGCACATCGTACGCCAGAGGCTGTAAAGGATTTTGTTACACGACTTGAAGATGAAGGGGCTATCGCTTTTATCGCTGGTGCTGGTGCAGCGGCTCACTTACCAGGTGTAGTAGCTAGCTTCACTACCTTGCCTGTTATCGGAATTCCTCTTAATGCAACAGCTTTAAAAGGTATCGATTCATTGCTTGCTATTGTTCAGATGCCATCTGGTATGCCTGTAGCAACTATGGCTGTAGATGGTGCAAAAAACGGAGCACTTTTTGCAGTCCAAATTGGAGCAGCTTTCAACAAAGAATTAAAAGACCGATATGTACAGTATCGCAAAGATATGGCTGAAAAAGTATTAGCGGACAATGCAGAACTACAAGGTGCCATTAAACTATAATCGTCTATATCATCATTTATACGCCCTTGAATAGAAAAGAGTAAAAGGAGAAATATCATGGCTAACATTGACTTGGAAACATTAACATTATTGTACGAAGGTAAAGCAAAACAAGTATATCAAACAGATAACAAAGACGAGTACATCGTTCATTACAAAGATGATGCTACTGCATTTAACGGCGAGAAACATGATACCATCCTTGGCAAAGGCGTATTGAACAATAAAATCTCTTCCTTCTTCTTTGAATTATTGAAAAAAGAAGGCGTTCCAACTCATTTCGTTCGTCGCGAAGATGATCGTAATCAAACAGTACTTACGTTGGATATCATTCCTTTAGAAGTTATCGTTCGTAACATTGCAGCTGGTTCTATGGCTAAACGCTTTGGCATTGAAGAAGGTACTCTTCTTAAACATCCAATCCTTGAATTCTGCTACAAAAATGATGAATTAGGTGACCCATTTGCTAATGAATCCCAAATCACAGCACTTGGCTGGGCTACTCAAGAACAACTTGATGTAATCTCTACTATCACGTTAAAAGTAAACGATATTTTGAAAAAATTCTTGGCTACCAAAAATGTAACCCTTGTAGATTTTAAATTAGAATTTGGCACGCATAATGGTGAAGTATTATTAGGCGATGAAATCTCTCCTGATACATGCCGTTTCTGGGATGCTACAACAGGTGAAAAACTCGACAAAGACCGTTTCCGTCGAGACCTTGGCAATATCGAAGAAGCGTACAAAGAAATGTTATTCCGTCTTACTGGCGAACGCGCCTAAGGGGGCACAATGAACTACGATCCTGTTTTTGATAAATGGCATGAAGAGTGTGGTGTATTCGGTGTCTATGATAGAACCGTTGATGTAGCACGCTATGTATATTGGGGCCTCTTTGCGCTCCAACACCGTGGTCAAGAAAGTGCGGGCATTGCCGTTACAGATGGTCATGATGTAGAACTAAAAAAGGGCATGGGCTTGTTGACTGAGGCTATCAAGGAATTACCATCTTTGCCTAGCCATATGGGGACTGGCCATGTGCGGTACTCCACAACAGGGTCCAATAATCCACGTAATATTCAACCTTTAGTGATTCATTATCAAGGTGGTCAGATTGCAGTGGCCCATAACGGCAATTTAACGAACGCTTTAGCCCTTCGCAAACGCCTTGAAGCAGATGGGTCTATTTTTCAAACGACTATGGATTCTGAGGTTATTGTAAACCTCATTGCTCGCTCTAAGGCTGAAACACAGGTGGAACGCATTGCTGATGCGGCACGTCAAATTGAAGGGGCCTTCTCTCTCGTTATTACTACGAACGACTCCTTGGTAGGTGTGCGTGATCCCCAAGGCTTTAGACCTCTTTGTTTAGGCAAAACTGCAAATGGCTATGTCCTTTCTAGTGAAAGCTGTGCCTTAGATGCTATAAAAGCTGAGTTTATCCGTCACATCGATCCAGGCGAAATGGTAATTATCGATGACTCTGGTGTACGTAGTGTTATCTATGCAGAACCAGAGAAAATTGACAAAAAGCTTTGTGTTTTTGAATATATCTATTTTGCCCGCGGTGATAGCCATATTGATGGTCAATCGGTATATCAATCTCGTCTTAATATGGGGCGTGAATTATATAACGAAACTAAATACGATGCAGATATCGTCATGTCTATTCCTGACTCTGGCACTACAGCTGCACTAGGCTATGCTCGTGCATCGGGCATACCATTTGCAGAAGGCTTAGTGAAAAACCGATATAGCGGTCGTACCTTTATCAAGCCAAATCAAGAGGAACGGGAATTAGCTGTTCGTATGAAGCTTAATGCATTGCCTCACATTGTAGGGGGCAAACGGATTGTCCTTATCGATGACTCTATCGTACGCGGTACTACGAGTGGTATTATCGTTAAAATGCTAAAGGAAGCGGGCGCTAAAGAGGTGTACATGTGTGTAAGCTCACCAACAATTGAGTATTCCTGTCACTATGGTATTGATACGTCGGTGCGTAAAGAGCTAATTGCTGCTACACATACAGTAGATGAAATAAAAGATTATATTCATGCTGACAAATTACATTATTTATCTCGTGAAGGCTTATGTCGTGCCGTATCTGATATAGCGCCTAATGATTTATGTTTTGCTTGCTTTAATGGTGATTACAGTGTAGAGGTTCCTGCGGAACAAGAGGAAGGGGTCAAATATGTGCTCGAATAAAACTAGTTTAACCTATCGCGATGCAGGCGTTGATATTGATGCAGGTAATCGTGCAGTAGAATTGATGAAAGAATCCGTAAAACGCACCTATACACCTGGTGTTGTAGGTGATTTAGGTGGTTTTGGGGGCCTCTATTCCTTAGCTGGTCACTCTATGTCTGACCCTATGCTCGTATCCGGTACAGATGGGGTAGGTACCAAATTACGTTTAGCTATCATGATGGATAAGCATGATACCATTGGCCAAGATTGCGTGGCCATGAGTGTTAACGATATTCTTGTGCAAGGTGCAACGCCTTTATTCTTCCTCGATTACATTGCAGTTGGTAAACTTGATCCTGTGAAAGTAGCAGATATTGTGCGCGGTGTGGCAAAGGCTTGTGAAGAGTCCGGCTGTGCTTTACTAGGCGGTGAAACTGCTGAAATGGCGGGATTCTACGATAATGATGACTACGATGTGGCTGGTTTTGCCGTTGGTATCGTTGATCGTCCTAAATTGATTACTGGTGAAAGTATCAAAGCTGGTGACGTAATTTTAGGTCTGCCATCGTCTGGTGTCCATTCTAATGGCTTCTCCTTGGTTCGTAAAATTGTATTCGATCATAAACAATTATCTATTGATACAGACGTCCCTGAATTTGGTAAAACTTTAGGCGAAGAATTATTGACGCCTACTCGTTTATACCCTAAAGCTGTATTGCCATTGATTGAACAAGAACTCGTAAAGGGTATGGTTCATATTACCGGCGGTGGCTTCTATGAAAATATTCCACGCGTATTGCCAAAAGGCGTTACTGCAGAGGTAGATGTCACTACATGGCCACGACTTCCTGTATTTACAAAACTACAAGAATGGGGCAATGTTGCCTGGCCTGAAATGTACCGTACGTTCAACATGGGCATTGGTATGATTGTTATCGTTGATCAAAAGGATGTAGAAACAGTTAAAGAAAACCTTTCTAGTCGTGGTGAAACGGTATATGAAATTGGCCGCATAGTAAGTGGTGATGGTCCTGTTGTCCTTAAAGGGGCTGAGTTCGATGCGTAATTCTAAAAAGAGATTAGCCCTCTTTGCTAGTGGTCGTGGTTCTAATGGGGAAGCACTGTATAAGGCCATGAAAGAAGGCTATATTAATGGTGAATTTGTTGTAATCATTACAGATCATGGCACAGCAGGAATTGTGGAACGCTCTAAATCTTGGAATATTCCACTTATTGTTATGGAACGTAGCGACTATGATTCTAAAGCTAGCTTTGAACAGGCTCAACTAGATGCTTTAGGGCCTTATAAGGTTGATGGTATCGTCTTGGCAGGCTATATGCGTATTGTCGGTGCTCCTTTGATAGAGCGATACGAACATCGTATATTAAATATTCATCCTGCTCTGTTACCATCATTTCCAGGCCTTCATGGTCATCAACAAGCCATTGACGGAGGCGTAAAAATTACAGGGTGCACGGTGCACTTTGTTGATGCAGGAATGGATACGGGGCCTATCATTATGCAGAATACGGTTCCTGTATTACCCGATGATACAGAGGATACCTTGAGTGATAGATTATTGCCTATCGAACATAAAACATATAAAGAGGCTTTACGGCTGTTTTGTAAAGACAAGCTCACCATAAAAGGGCGAGTTGTTAATATTGAAGATTGATGAGAAAGCAAATGGAGAGGTTACATGATTAAAAATGCATTACTTAGTGTTTCAGATAAAACAGGTATTGTAGACTTTGCAAAAGGTTTAGTTGAATTAGGTGTAACCATTTATTCCACAGGTGGCACGCTTAAAGCGATTACTGATGCGGGCATTGAAGCTAAAGCGGTTGAATCCTTGACCGGTTTTCCTGAAATGATGGATGGCCGCGTTAAGACCTTGCATCCAAAGGTTCATGGTGGTATTTTGGCAATTCGCGATAATACTGAACATCAAAAAGCTATGGCTGATCATGGTATTGAACCAATTGACCTTGTTGTTGTCAATCTCTATCCATTCCGTGAAACCATTGCCAAACCCAATGCATCCTTAGAGGAAGCTATTGAAAATATCGATATTGGTGGCCCTACCATGGTGCGCTCTGCTGCGAAAAACCATGCATATGTGGGCATTGTAGTAAATCCAAATCATTATGATGAAATCTTAACGATGCTTAAAGAACATGGTGAATTGCCTAAAGAATATCGTTTTGGTCTTGCAAAGGAAGCCTTTGCTCATACTGCAGCTTATGATGTAGCTATTGCTAACTATATGAGTGGTGTCTTAAACGAAGGTCCTACACCGCCTGAATATTTAAGTGCTTATGAAAAGGTAACTGACCTTCGGTATGGTGAAAATCCGCATCAACAAGCGGCATTCTACAAAGAAATCGGTACGGCTCATGGCATGGGGGCTTTGAAACAACTCCATGGTAAAGAGCTTTCCTATAACAACATCGTAGATATGGAAGCAGCGTGGAATATGGTGTGGGAGTTTACTGATCCTGCAGCATGTATCATTAAGCATACAAATCCTTGTGGTGCAGCGACGTCAGCTACCTTGCATGATGCTTATGTAAATGCTTACGAAGCAGACTCCGTATCAGCCTTTGGTGGCATCGTTGCTTTAAACCGTGAAGTAGATGCAGCTACGGCAGAAGAAATGAGCAAAATTTTCTTAGAAGTCATCATGGCACCTGCTTTCACAAAAGAAGCATTAGAAATCCTTGAAGGAAAGAAAAATATTCGCCTCATTGAGTTATCTAAACCTGAATCTGGCCAAGTAACAGTGAAAAAGGTTTCTGGTGGTCTATTAGTACAAACAGAAGATGATATTCAAGAAGACCGCGCTAGCTATAAAGTGGTTACGAAGGTACAGCCAACAGAGAAACAATGGAAAGCCCTTGAATTTGCGTGGAAGCTCGTAAAACACGTAAAATCCAATGCGATTTTGATTTCCAATGAAAAACGGACACTCGGTGTTGGGGCGGGGCAAATGAACCGCGTTGGGTCTGCAAAAATTGCTCTTGAGCAAGCTGGTGAAGCCGCAAAAGGGGCTGTGTTAGCATCTGATGCGTTCTTCCCATTTGGGGATACTGTAGAAACGGCGGCAAAGCATGGTATTGCAGCCATTATTCAACCGGGTGGCTCTATTCGAGACGATGAATCCATCAAGGCTGCCGACGAAGCGGGCATTGCTATGGTATTTACAAGTATTCGTCACTTTAAACATTAATTTGTTTAGTATGATTGAGGTTATAGTCGAGCACTAGCTCGTAATCATTGATGTGTAATGATGATTATAGAGGATATAGGTGCTTACATAAATGATGTATTGATGGCGTTTAGGCGTCGATGGAGGACTTATGAAAGTATGTGTAATCGGTAACGGCGGCCGCGAACATGCCTTAGCATGGCGATTGTCCATCAGCCCTAGCGTAACAAAGGTATATGCCATTCCTGGTAGTGCGGCCATGTCAGATTGTGCCGAGCTAGTTGGCATTGACTGGAAACAAAGCGATCATTTGATTAGCTTTTTAAAGGATAACCAAGTTGAGTTAGTCGTTGTCGGTCCTGAGGCACCTCTTGTGGCAGGACTAGCAGATACACTTAATAAAGCGGGGATTCCTATTTTTGGCCCATCCAAAGCAGCTGCTCAGCTAGAAGGATCCAAAGTGTTCGCCAAAGATTTGATGAAAAAATACAATATTCCAACGGCCGCCTATGGCGTGTTCCACAAGGTAGATGAAGCAAAAGAATTTATCGGTCAAACTGGTGCTCCTATTGTAGTTAAAGCTGATGGTTTAGCCGCTGGCAAAGGTGTTGTAGTGGCTATGACTATTGACGAAGCAAATGCGGCTGTAGAAGATATGCTCAGTGGTAATCGCTTTGGAGAGGCCGGTAGCACCGTAGTTATTGAAGAATTCATGGAAGGTGAAGAAGCGAGCTTGCTTGCCTTTGTAGATGGCAAGACTGTGGTTCCCATGATTGCTTCCCAAGACCATAAACGTATCTTTGATGGTGATAAAGGCCCTAATACAGGGGGCATGGGCACCTATGCACCAGCGCCAGTGCTCACTGATGCATTGCGGGATGAGGCGATGAAGACAATTTTAGAACCTATGGTAGCCGCCATGGAGAAAGAGGGGATGCCTTATGTGGGCTGTCTCTATGCAGGCCTTATGATTACATCTCAAGGACCTAAGGTGGTAGAATTTAATGCCCGCTTTGGTGATCCTGAAACACAAGTTGTATTGCCATTACTAGATAGCGATTTAGGTCAAGTCATGATGGCTTGTGCCACAGGCACATTAACAGCTGATATGGTGAAATGGAAAGATTCCTCGGCAGCTTGTGTCATTCTTGCTTCTAAAGGGTATCCTGAAACATCCTCCAAGGGTGATGTGATTCATGGTGATATTAAACAACATGATACAACCATCGTTTTCCACTCTGGTACAAAGCTTATTGGTGAAAATTACGTTACGAATGGCGGCCGAGTTCTTGGCGTAGTAGGTCTTGGTAAAAATCTTAGAACGGCGCTCGATAGAGCTTATGAACGGATAGAACATATTGACTTTGAAGGTATGCAATACCGTACAGATATTGGAGCGAAAGCTTTCAAATAAAGAAAAAGTGTTTTGGATACAGCAATAGCATTTTAAATCCAGTAAAAAAAGTTTTGAACAAAGCAAAACCTCTACACTCATGCATATTACATGTGGTGTAGAGGTTTTATTTTCTACCTTTTAACGGTTACCTATGATATAATAAATTAGATATAAAGAGGGCCCATCGACGTGTGATGGCGTTAGGCTCATCTCAAAATTTGGAAACTTATGGATGACGCCTAACGTGTAGACGAAACTTTCTACACGTTAGGTGTTTTTACTATAGTCTATTTTTCGTATAGCGACGTACAACTATGAAATATAACAAAGAACCGTTAGAACTGAATAGTCCGGTGGCCTTTTGGCTGAACTTCCCCAATGAAGAACGCGTTTTTTGGGTGGATCGTCAGAGTGACCGTATCGTTGTAGGCGCTAAACGTCTGGCGACGGTCAAAGATGATGAGGACCGCCATAATTACGCCTACGTATTTTATGGGGATACTTTTTTTGAGACCTCGAAAGATCCTAAATGGTCTGGCATGGGACATGAAATGATTGCTTTCACCCATTATTACATCGTAGAAAATGGGGAATCTTTTTATCTTCATGCTGGTGAAGGCGTACCCATCGAGGATTTTGAGGTGCCTCGCGTACGCCATAACTTCAAGGAAACCAGTGATGATAAGGCTGCTTGGGATAGCCTTATGAAAGCTATTGCTGAGAGCATCAGCAGTGGTGAAATGACTAAGGTAGTATCCTCTCGTGAAGTGGAGTTTACCAGTGATACACCCTATAATGTAGCTAGTATTTTAGCTAATCTAGTAGATAACAATCCTAACTGTTTTATCTTTGGTTACGAAAAGGATGGACGTACCTTTGTGGGTGCATCTCCAGAAATTCTGGTGCGTCATCGTGGCAGTGAGATCCTCAGTTATGCCTTAGCTGGCACGGCGCCTAAACATGGGCCAAATGCATGGACTAAGGAACAACTACTAACAGATAAGAAAAACCTCTTTGAACATAATATCGTCCGAGATCGCATTGTACATACTATGAAAGCTATTACTCCAGAGGTGACCATCGGTGAAACGGGTATTATGGAGCTAGCGCATCTCTATCATTTGCGTACTATTATTACTGCAAAGGATAGTACAAAGTCCCTCGTAGAGTGGGCACAATTGTTACATCCTACACCTGCTCTCGGTGGTGAACCTCGAGAAAAGGCATTGGCACTATTACAAACGTACGAAGCCCATGAGCGTGGCATGTACGCAGCTCCATTTGGCTTTATGAAAGACATGGGGGATGGCATCATAGTCGTTGCTATCCGATCGGCTCTCATTATGGATCATGTACTGTATGCCTATGCAGGGTGTGGTGTTGTTGCCGACTCTGATGCAGATGAGGAATACGCAGAAACTAATAATAAAATGCGCACCATTTTGGAAGCGCTATAATACATTTCCAAACCCTTAGGGGTTGTTGAAAGGGAATATAATGAACGAATATATTGCTGCCTTGGTAGATGAATTCTACCAACTCGGCGTCCGTCATGCCGTGTTTAGCCCTGGCTCTCGTTCTACGACGATGGCCATGCTTTTTACTGAGCATGAAGGATTTGAAACATATATGAATATAGATGAGCGCTCTGCTAGTTTTATGGCTCTTGGTATTGCAAAGGCTCATAAGGAACCAACCGTACTCGTTTGTACCTCTGGTTCGGCAGTGGCTCATTATTTGCCCGCTATTTTAGAGGCTCAATATAGTGGTGTGCCTCTCATCGTACTATCTGCTGATAGGCCACACACCTTGTTACACGTAGGGGCTCCACAAACAGTAGACCAACAGAAAGTTTTTGGAGCTGCTATAAACTACTACGAAGAATTAGCAGTGCCTCAAGAGGATCATTACTATACATATCCACGCCAAGTAGCGCGTAAAGCGTATATGAAAGCTATGGATACAAAAAAAGGACCAGTACATATCAATGTGCCTCTCTTTGAGCCCTTGGTACCTGAACTGAACAATAAACATTTTGAAGCGGGACGTAGTCCCTTTAACGTAGTTAAGCCACATTATAGTAGTGCCTGTAATTATGATAATACAAGTGGTAGAAGTCATGTAAGCAACACTACTAGCAGTAAGAATGATAGCTTCCTAGCAAAATATAAGAATATTCTTATATTAGCTGGGCCACAGATCGATGTTGTAGAAGCTAATAGTATTCTTTCTTTTGCTACAACGCTACAAGCACCTATCTTGGCTGATCCATTGTCTAATGTAAGACGCTCTTATAACTCAGCTAGTAATCATAGTGATAAGGAATACGTCGATACTAGTAATATTGTTATTTCTACATACGATGCATTTTTAGCTGATAAAGAGCTGTGGCCTATACTAAAGCCTGATTGCGTAATTCAGTTCGGACAAATTGTTGTGTCTAAACGAGTACAACAGATGTTGGCGAGTTGGGATAATGTAGAATACATTGAGGTTAATCCTACCATGGACTCTATGAATCCAACGGGGAAAACCACTATGCACATGCAAGCAAGTATTGATGTATTTACAAATCTGTATGGTGTAAACAATGATTTCCCGGCATATCTTGGTAAATGGCAGCATTTAGAAACAGCAGGAAAACAGCAACTAGGTATAGCAATAGAGGAACCAAGTTGTTTTGAAGGTCGTACGATACGCGAGTTACAGCAATATATTTCCAGTAATGCACAAGTACTTGTGGCTAATAGTATGAGTATTCGAGACTTTGATTACTTCTGGTTTAGCGGTGAGTCTACCGCCGTACTGTATGGCAACCGCGGTGTAAATGGTATTGATGGTACTATTTCTACTGCTTTAGGCCTTGCCACAAATGGACTGCCTACATATCTTGTAACTGGTGACTTGTCTTTCTTCCATGATGTAAATGGATTAGCAGTAGCCAAAACGCATGATCTCAATTTGACGATTATTTTGCATAATAACGATGGAGGCGGCATTTTTGAATACTTACCGCAAAAGGGAACGAAGCATTTTGATTACTTGTTCTCTACATCGCAAGGCTTAGATTATAGTGGGGCGGCCAAACTTTATGGCTGTGGGTATACTAAAATCACGAGCCCTGATGAATTGAGTGCTGTGCTAGCTAATGTTAGCTCAGAAACAGGCGTTCATATCATTGAAATCCCTACAAATCGGGAATATAGTCGACAGTTACATAAGAAATATACGAAAGTTTCAGTTGATATGGAGGCATTACTATGAGTCAGTATTTTTGCAGTATTGTAGATAATGCTTTGTGTAATCCAGCTCAACGCATGTACTTTGATTTGGGTGAATACCGCTACGGCTTGACTGTAGTTGGCGATGGAGAACCTATTGTGTGTTTCCATGGCTTCTCTGAATCGAGCTATACTTGGGATGCTATTAATCTGCCCGGTTATCGCGTTATCCGTATCGACTTGATTGGACATGGTGATTCCGATATTCCTGATGAAGATAAGGCGTATACGATTCCTCAAATGATAGAGGATTTGCATACCGTTATTTATCATATGGTTGGTGATAGATATTACCTCATGGGCTACTCCATGGGGGCCCGCATCGCGCTTTCTTATGCCTTGGAATATGAAAGTGAAATCAAAGGGCTCATCCTTGAAAGTGGCTCTGTAGGCATCGCCTCTGATGATGAGCGAGCAGAGCGTCGTAAGGCCGATGAAGACTTAGCAGTTCGCATCGAAGACCATGATGGCGCTTGGTTTGCTACACGTTGGGCGGAGGCTCCTATTTTTGAAAGTCAAAAGCAACTTTCAGAGAGCGTAGAGGAATTAATCTATCTACGTCGTTCCAATAATAGTACGTACGCCTTAGCCTGTACCTTGCGTGGCTCAGGTCAAGGTGTCATGCCGTATGTGGGGGATAAATTAGAAAAATTCTCTGTTGAAGGCTTATATGTGAGTGGCGCATTAGATACAAAATATACTACAATAGGAAGAGATATATTTGGCAAGTTGCCAAACTTTAAGCATGTCATCGTCGAAGGGGCGGGACATAATGTGCATATAGAAAAACCGCAAGTATTCGAGCAAGCGGTGTTAGATTTTTTACAGAAGAAAGGTTAAGTCCATGAGCAAATTTGATTGGAAAGTATTGGATCGTAATTATGAAGATGTAATTTACGAAACATATAATGGCATTGCAAAAATTACTATTAACCGTCCAGAGGTGCGCAACGCGTTCCGTCCTAAAACAGTTATGGAGTTAATCGACGCTTTCACAGTAGCTCGTGAAGATAACGAGGTAGGCGTAATCGTATTGACTGGTGCTAACCACGGCAAAGGTGAAGATAAAGAAGCATTCTGCTCTGGTGGCGACCAAAGTGTACGTGGTCACGGTGGTTATGTTGGTGAAGACAATGTACCTCGCTTGAACGTTCTTGATTTACAACGTTTGATTCGCGTTATTCCTAAACCTGTTATCGCTATGGTTAACGGTTATGCTATCGGTGGCGGTCATGTGTTGCACATCGTATGTGACCTTACCATCGCTTCTGAAAATGCTAAATTCGGTCAAACAGGTCCTCGCGTAGGTTCCTTCGATGCTGGTTATGGTGCAGGTTACTTGGCGCGCATGATCGGTCACAAACGCGCTCGCGAAGTATGGTTCTTGTGCCGTCAATACACAGCTGCTCAAGCCTATGAAATGGGCATGGTTAACACGGTTGTACCATTCGACAAATTGGAAGAGGAAACAGTTCAATGGTGTAGCGAAATCCTTGAATTGTCCCCAATGGCATTGCGCATGTTAAAAGGTTCCTTCAATGCTGATACAGACGGTCTTGCAGGCTTACAACAATTCGCAGGCGACGCTACATTGATGTACTACACAATCGATGAAGCAAAAGAAGGTCGTGATGCGTTCAAAGAAAAACGTAAACCGAACTTCAAACAATTCCCTAAATTCCCTTAATAGGGAGAGTTACTAGTCCTAGGTTGGGGACTAACTAATTTTAAAATAATAAGGGCGCCTCTATATGAGGCGCCTTTCTTGTAATATCTCTTTGGCATTGATATTTCGATTGTTATTTACTGGTAATTAGAAATCAGGCTTAGATATGAGGTGAGACGATGGACTGGTTACGTTATGGCGCTGAGCACTATCCTAATCGCATATGCATAAACGAATATACTTATAACGATATATATCGTGGCGTAGTCCATGTAGCTCGTAAATTAGAGCCCCTACAAGCCTCTCGCATAGCTATTTTATCGGATAACTCCGTGATGATGGCAATCTATGTATTGGCAACTATGCTCGTGCATAAAGAGTTGCTACTGCTAAATGTACATCTTAAGCCTAAGGAAATAGAAAACCAATTAGCTCAGTTAGATGTTACTACTGTACTGCATAGCGTTGAGCGTCGAGAGCAATTGCCTAATTCCATTTCTACTATTGTTTTTGAATCGTTAGAACGTATTCTATCCGATGAAGAGGCAGACGATACTTTTGACTGGACCTTTGAAGATAGAGATATAGCGGTCATCATGAATACGAGTGCCACTACGGGACAGTTTAAGTCTGTTCCTCTCCGATGGGGGCAAATTAGAGCTCATGTACAAGCGTCTAAAGAGGTACTAGGTAAAACTGAGCAAGATAATTGGCTTATGGTATTGCCTTTATTCCATGTAAGTGGTCTCTCTATCTTGCTACGATCCCTTTATAATGGTACGGCTGTTACCATATTGCCTAAATATGATAAAACTCAAGTTCTCAAGCTCATAGAGTCTGAGAACATTAATATGATGTCTTTAGTGCCTACTATTTTAACTCAATTAGAGCCAAGTATTATACATCATAATTTGCGTGTTATCTTGCTCGGTGGTGAGTTCATTCCTATGGCACTCATCGATGCTTGTGAAAAGAAATCCTTACCAATTTACAAGACCTATGGCATGACGGAAACCTTTAGTCAAAGCGTGACTTTCTCCGTATTGGATTACCCTCATAAACGAGATTCCGTAGGAAAACCATTACCAGGGATGCAGGTTCGCATTGATAAACCTGATGCAGACGGGGTAGGTGAGATTCACTTAACAGGCCCTATGGTTATGACTGGATATATTGACAAGGAACCTATCGATGGTGACCTTAATACCGATGATATCGGTTATGTCGATGAAGATGGGTTCGTATATATTTTGAATCGTCGCAAGGACCTCATCATTTCTGGGGGAGAAAATATTTATCCTAAGGAATTAGAGGATTTAGTCTACACATTGCCATCAGTGAAGGAATGTGCGGTTGTACCTGTACCTGATCCTAAATGGGGACAAGTACCGGCGCTATTTGTGGCCTTTCACGATGGTGAAAGTATGACTGCAGATGAAATTGTATCCTTTATGACCAAATCTCTGGCAAAATATAAAGTTCCTAAATACGTAAAGATATTGCCTGCGTTGCCTAGAAATGGAACAGGTAAAATTGTGCGCAATGAACTGCGTTTAGAAGATTGAGGCGCCTATGAATGATATTTTAAACTTTAAAAGTATAACTACATATCGCCTTAAATTGCCGTTAAAGTTCAACTTTAAAACTGCCAAAGGCGAAGTAAAAGAACGAGAAACTATAGTCATTCGCATCGAGGATCAACAAGGGTATGTAGGTTATGGGGAATGCGTGGCTTTTACAGAGCCTTTTTATACAGCCGAGACAGTGGATACGTGTTGGCAAAAACTAGTAGATGATTATATCTTTAATTTGCGCATGATGCGGCCTAAGCCGCTTATGACCTATGTGCGTCAGCTACAGTTTTGGCTAAATCGAGATCATATGCCTATGACCATTGCTGCCTTAGAAAATGCATTGATTAATCTTCATTGTGAGCGATTAGGTGTAAACTCCGTTTCTTATATTATGGGGCAGCCCTTACAAGATACCATTGAAAGCGGCGTTGTTATCGGCGATGTACCGATGGAACAATTGCTAGATGCCGTAGAAGCTCATGTGGCGAATGGTTGTAAGCGCATCAAGTTAAAGGTGAATCCTATAGATGGCTACGACCGGGCAGCCTTAGTACGGAAGCATTACCCCGATTTAGTCTTGGCAGCCGACGCGAATCAAAGCTATTCTTATGATGATATTGATAAGGTCCGTCAATTTAATGATTTGAAGCTGGCTTGTATAGAAGAGCCTTTTGCTATAACAACGCTTCAATCCTATAAGGAGTGGAAGTGGGAACGCCTTAATAACGATGATTGGCATATTGAAACGCCTATCTGTTTAGATGAGTCCATCTTGGGCTATGACGATTTATCCTATGCTATTGAGTATGGACTGATTGATGTACTTAACATAAAAGTAGGCCGTATGGGTGGTCTCGTACCTACTAAGGCAGCTATTAATCTTTGTAGAGAATGTCATATTCCGTATTGGGTAGGTAGCATGGTAGAGTCGGGCATTTCTAAAATGTTGCACGCTCAACTAGCAGCTCTAGGTGATTCCTATATGGCAGGAGACCTATCTGATTCTAATAGATATTTTGAACGAGATCTCATCTATCCAGATTTAACCTTTAAGGATGGCGTTATGCACGTTCCTGATGGAGATGGACTAGGTGTAACCGTCTTTGATGATAGACTAGAAGCGTATTGTGTGGAGAAACGAACACTATGAATTTAATAGAATCCTTACAAATTGAAGCACCTCGTATGACGAGCGATACTACATGCATTGCAAAAATGAACTTAGGAGAATTCCACAAACAGCCTCAAGGCTATCTAAATGGTGGTGCAACCTTGGCATTTGCTGAAATCATTTCCGGCATGATGAGCAACGAACTCATTGGACCGGATAAATTTGGCGTAGGTCAATCCGTTACGGCCAACCACTTGCGCCCTGTACGATGTGAAGGGGCCTTAACGGCTCATGGTACCATACTTGTAAAAGGGAAGACATCCCATGTATGGCGCTTTGATATGATGGATGATGCAGATCGACTCATCTCACAAGTAACAGTGACCTTGGCGATAGTAGATTTTGTTCGTTAACGTACGCTGTTGGGAACATGTGTTTTCATATTCTAAATAAAAAGGACAGCATATACAGTTGTATATGCTGTCTTTTTAACGTTTACTTTGAACACATAAATTGTCTCATGCTTACTTAGTTACTTAATTAACTAAGTAACTAAGTAAGTACTTAACTATTTAACTGCCTACTTACGAGTGATAGTATATAAGTCCTCCATATCTGGAATATCGTAAATAACCCATGTACCGTCACCTAGATGACGCATTAAAATCTTTATGTCCTTAGTCATATTCTTTTTATTGTTTTGGATGGTTGCTGTAACCGTTGCAGTTTCGCCGTGGTCATCTGTTTTGAGGTTTTTAATCTCTACATCGTGTTCTTTAAAGAGGCGACCTTCTACAAGCCGGTCTACCATAGATTTATTATCGTCATTTTGGTTTGCTGCTTGGTTGTTATCCGTAGGAGGTTCTGATTTAAAACTATCTGGATCTTCAATATATTTTCTCATTACATCTTCGATGAGGGCAGGGCCAAATGTTTTGGTAGCGGCTACGGCGGCTTTGCCAAATGGATTAGATGTATCAATATATTTATTCCCTTCACGGTCTACGATGTTTTTTACGATGGATTTCACATCTACATGACGCAAAACTTCATCTGCATTTTTCTCCTGAACGGCTTGATGAATGATTTTTAATGTATAAGCTGGTGTATGTGGGACATACCATAAGAAATACCATGCGGCAGCTAATGCGCCTACAACAGCGATGATTAATGTTATTATAAGTGATTTTGATTTCATCGTATTACTCCAAAGTATTTTATATTACATTCTTATTATTTATATAATATATATTTATTTTATCATAGTCAAAGGCCTAATAATACTTATAAAAGACGTGTTTATCTATGTGATAATAAAATAAAGAATATATATGCTGTAAAGTGGATAAGATATATAATTGCTTTAGTTTGTTAAAGGATTTATAATAAAACTATATTTCATGAAAAATTCATATAAAGGGGAACAGACTATGAATAGTAAAAGGGGTATTATCAGATCTTTAGTATGTACGACTTTGGCTTGTAGCTTTGCTACATGTGCATTAGCGGCAGATAAGGATAATGGGGAAAATGTTCAATCGAGTTGGATGGATCGTACTGATATAGGAGTGGCAGTACAAAGTACTCAAAAAGATAACTATCATGAATACAAAATAAATCCAACGCCTTATCGAAATACAGATAGTGCAATTACTCGTAGCGAACATAGCTCTACACAGGAGATGAAAAAGGCACAATATTTTATAGAGACGATACAACCGATTAAGTATTATGGTGAGCATGCTAAATCAGTTCTGTTTATTCAAGGCCGTATAGATGGTAATGGTGGGGAAAAAATCTCATCAGATGCATATTGGAACGGGGGAGAAAGCAGCTATATTGGTGATGATCCTAAGTATAAAGCTGCAGCTAGGCTTGCACAACAACCATCCTATCTTGATAAGGGCGAGACTGTTCAACATGATTCACTAGGTATAGTAGGAAGCATAGGAGCAGGATATAGGCGCCTTAGTAAGAATGAACATGCTTATATGGGTATAAATACATTTTATGATTATGCATTTAGGGATAAATTATCTCGAGTTGGTATCGGCTTAGAGTATGTTGCTGGTTTGAATAAAATTAGTGCTAATGTTTATCATGGGTTATCTGAGAAAAAAACAAAACCTTATTATTTTGAAAACTCTCTTGTAATTGTACCAAGAGCTGATGAATTTCATTATCCTGAGGATGGACATCCAAATGGTTTTACTAAGATAAGATATGCCTATGAGAATGTACTAGATGGATATAATGTACGTTATACTAGAGATTATAAAAATGCTCGATGGATTTCTACATATGTAGATGGTTACCATTGGAAGACAAAGAGTCTGAGAGAACATCCCGTTGATATGTTTTATCTTAACCAACATAAATGGAAGTCAATAAGTGGATTGAAATTAGGGGCTACATTAAATATTACACCACATATTTCCATAGACCTTGGTTTTAATAAAAATAATATTAGCTCAGGTGAACCATATGTGTCTGTAATGTATACATTAGGTAAGTCTAAATATGCTTACTTAGGTGGTAAACATAGTGAAAATACTGTAAGTACAGCACGTTCAAAGATGCTAGATAAAGTTAAACGCCACGACATGGTTGTTGAATCATATAGTGAATATAATTATCGAGATACACCATGGGATCATTTATAATTAATATCGTATTAATTATGATTGTTTATAGTTCTTAATAAATCTTAATGAATTGGTATCTATCTATTATTTAGAATAGGTGGATACCAATTTTATTTTATAGTTCTATGAAATATTGCGTATAAATGAGCATTTGAAATATAAATGGTAAATCTATATGATTTTTGATAGATAATTCTTAATTTCATATATTTTGGAAAAATTCATCAAAAAATTAGAAAAAAGTACTTGCATTAGAAGCTTGCCCCATGTTAATATATACGAGTAGTCAACGAGAGTTGATACGCGGCCCCGTGGTGTAGCGGTTAACATGTCGCCCTGTCACGGCGAAGATCGTCAGTTCAAATCTGATCGGGGTCGCCATTCATGCCTCGGTAGCTCAGTTGGTAGAGCAACGGACTGAAAATCCGTGTGTCGACAGTTCGATTCTGTCCTGAGGCACCATTTGTATTCCATGCGGTTGTGGTGGAATGGCAGACACGCCATCTTGAGGGGGTGGTGAGCGTACGCTCGTGAGGGTTCAAGTCCCTCCAACCGCACCAAGATATAAGGACCTACAGTTTACTGTAGGTCCTTTTTACTATGACTTTAAAAGTTGTAGGTGTATATAGGAGAGAGAAATGAATAAGAAATATTTTGTACTGATGCTGCTTTCACTAACATTATCTAGTCAGTTTAGTTTAGCTGCAACAGTGGATGGGATAAACCAAAATACTAGTGCTGAACTGAAAAATAATGCAAAGTCAAAACAGTCTGTACAAACTAAAGCCCCTGTGAAATTAGATTTTGTTGAGATTATTCCTGGTGCATTTAAAGCTGTTATAAGGGATAAATCTATAAATCCCAAAAAGCTTTCGATTGAAGATGAAATTACATTAGAAAGGAAGGAGAAAGAGTACGCTGCTCAACGATTAAAGGTATCAGTAAAATCTGATTTTGGTAGTGAATACAAAACGTTTGATCCACTTTATAATGATAAGGATGAACAAGCACTAAAAGAAATTAAAAACTATAATACTGAATCAACACGTAATGAAGGCTACTTTATTGGAGGTCGCAATAAACCTTTACGCATCGTGAGCCCATATATGAAAAAGAATGGTCAAGGAGAAATTAAGCTAACTAATCCTGTTAATACTAAAGATTATCGAACTCGTGCTGATCGTGATGCAACAAATGAAAGGGAAATTCGAGAATATTTAGATAAAAATAAGGGAAAAGGGCATGATTTATTTACGGCTAGATCTAAAGCTGAAATTAAAGAATCTTTGGAAAGCTTTTTTAAACCTATAGAATTGATTCAGTATCCTATCAATAATCCAAAGGATTATAAAAGGATACCTAAGATTCCAGGCTTCCCAAAAAATATGCCAAGTTTTGCAAAAAATATTCATATGCATAGTAATCCAGGCTTTTTACAAGGTAGGGCTTATGTACAATTTGCATTTGGAGGCACACCGGAACAATTAAAGCCATATATTGATGAAGCACTTTCTGACTCTAAAGTGGTTCTTTCAAAATCTGATATATCCAATGTGTATGTTAAACGATATATTGATTCGAATATGGCTTATGCGGATTCTCTATCTGCATTAATTCCAAAGTCGATACTGATTGTAAAGAATACAACTGTGCCGATGGGGAAATTTATACAAGAACGACAAGACCATTCAATTGATAAATCTGTAGATGAAATATATGAGTTGGAAAATCAAGTACTAGCAGAATTCAATAAGGTACAGATTCCAGATGAAGACAATACTGCAAAGTATAAGAGATATTTTGAAATTCGTAAACGAATACAAGATGCACGAGATGCATTAAAGCCTAAACCGAATTATGAAAATAAGCGTTCTAAAGATAAAGTGTATCCAATTTATACTGAAAAAGAAAATCGAAAGTTTCAAAGACAATATTTGCATAGATTGTCATATAATGAAGATTCGATAGAAATACCAGACAATTATGTACTGTATTTATTTGATTTTGGGGGCACTTGGAATCATCCATACTCTTTAGGCGCTGCAGTCAGTCCAGATGGAAACTATATCATTTATTTCTGCCAACAAGGGTGATTATAAAACAATAAAAGGTAGCAACATATATATTGCTACCTTTTTTGCTATATCTATCTAGGCAGAATTTCATATTATGTGTACAATCATAGTAATTAATAATATATATTGTTTTGGGAATGAGCGTGTTTTATGAAATTTAACTATGGCGATACATTGCGTATCCGAAATGATTTATATACGATCTTAGGCAAGATACGCTACATTAATACTCATGGGAATATATGGTATGAGTATAAATTAGTTAAACATAGTAGTAACAAGGCATTTTGGCTTCGTTGGGATAAGAAGCGAGATGCATACCACTTTTCCAAGTTGTGTGGTAAAGCGCCACTAGCCGATATGAAACTCGTAGATAGTGGTTATGAGATGGTAACGGGCACTTGGGGTGAGATAGACGAAGGCATTACTGATACTGCTAAATATAAAGAGTATGAAAATGGTGATGGTAATGCTACGTTTTCTGTTGAAGCATGGGCTTTTGAAACGGAGTATTCAAAAGGCTTTTACATTAATAAAGAATACGTATCTGTGGAGAAAGATGTAGAGATGACCGATACCATTAAAGATAGAATGGATACGGTTAAGAAAATGAAGTTCGTAGGACCTATCGTTTGGATTTTGGCGAATGTGCTAATTTTTATGCCAAGGTTTGATATTCAAATCCTGCATGATATACATAATTTTCTTACCTGGCCTTATATAGTAGGTGGGAATATAATCATTGGTATCATTGTGGCTTTTGTCCTCTTTAAAAGATAGCATCTAGAAAATCAGGGACACGCTATACCAAAACAAAAGGTAGTAACACTGATATGTACCCATTTTCCTGGACACATATTATTTACTAGCCTAAACACATGGATGCTTCTCTGTATTTCACAGGGGGCATCCATTTTGTTTTTGCTTGAATCCTTTTGTTATTGTAATAGTTAATGTATTCTTCTATCGCTGCTGCAAAAGCATTAAAAGATGAATATTCTCTCTCAAAACCATAATATATTTCCGTTTTCAATCTACCAAAAAAGGTTTCCATCACAGAGTTATCATAACAATTTCCTTTTCGAGACATAGATTGAATAATACCATGCTCTTTGAGTGTTCTCCTAAAGTACTTATGTTGGTATTGCCATCCTTGATCAGAATGGAGGATTAATCCTGAAAGATTAGTAAACTTCTTGAATGCCTTCTCTAACATACGAGAAATTTGTTCTAAGTTAGGACTTAATGCTAAGTCATAAGCAACAATCTCATTCGTATTCATATCTAAAATAGGCGACAAATAGCATTTTCCCCATGAGAAATTAAATTGAGACACATCAGTAGTCCATTTTTGTAATGGTGCAGTTGTACTAAAATCTCTATTGACGATATTTTCTGCTACCTTACCGACTTTCCCTTTGTAAGAGTGGTACTTTTCTTTCGGTCGCTTTCCTGCGAGCCCCATAATATGCATAAGTCTTTGCACTCGTTTATGATTGACTACAAAGCCTCGATTAAGAAGCTCTTGATATACACGGCGTACACCATACCGGCCTTTATGTTCTGTAAAAATCTTTTGAATTTCATCTTTTAGCTCTGTATTTCTTTTATCTACAAGATCTACTTTAGTAAGTTCAAAATAATAGGTAGATTTGGACATTGGCATAGCTTTCAAAAGATGTTTTAGTTGATAGCCTTGTTGGCGGAGCGTTTTGATAATCGCTGCTTTTTCGCCTTGAGTCGCGCAGCCTCTTTTTCTTCTCTCAAGGCAATCTCTTTTTTTATGACTTCATTTTCAGCTTTAATATAAGCAATTTCAGCTCGTAAGCGAATGAGTTCCTCATATTCACTCTCTTTGAGCTCTCGAGGTGAGATAGTCTTAGGTACTTTCATTTTGCAATCCTTTGGTGATCGTCCTTTAGGTTTATTAATAAGACCATTGTATCCCAAAGTTTTGTATTTATGAACCCATTGATACAGTTGGCCAGTATTAATTCCAGCCCTAATAGATACAGAGCGGATAGATTCTCCAAATAATACTTGGCATACTAACTCATATTTCTTCTCTGGAGACCAACATCGCTTATCTGGATTATGCTTATTGATTTCTGGGCCATTAAACTCTTCCTGTTTAGCCCATTTTATTATTTGTTCGTGAAAAGTATGAGTCAATACTCCAGTTGGCGTCTCTGGCCATTCACCTTGATTAAATAATTCAATTGCTTTTCTTTTAAATTCATAACTATATCTCATGAAAATACCCCCTTTACTGCTTGTCCAGTAAAGGGGGTACATATCACACATATCAATGTTACTACCTTTTTAGTTTGCTTAGGATTTTGTTGTTATTAGTTAGCTTCAGCTAGTTGAAGTTGTTCGAGTTCTGCTTCTTTAGCATCTAATTCTTTTGCACCAAAGTGAGCCAGTACACAGAATGTAACACAAAGAATACATGCTACCAATAAGAGATAGAAACCTGCGTTCCACCCAAATTTGTCAGCTAATACACCGAATAGTGTTGTACCGAGGTTGGCACCTACAATGTAGCTCATGAAACCGCGAAGACCAACGGCTGAGCCTACAGCAAATGGAGGTACAATATCCATTGTTTGAACAGAGGCAAGGAATTGAGGAATGTAGATTAAACAACCCACAATAGCCGCAAAGAATGTAACCCATAAGAGGGATTCACTTTGCCAATAGCCGAAGATACAGAAGAATATAATGCTTACAGCGATAATTGCTGGTGGCATACGATAACCTTTAAAGAATTTATCGGAAATGTAACCCGCAAAAATAGTAGAAGGTATAGCAGCCCATTCAAAGAATAAGAATGCTACAGACATCTCTGCTTTGGAGAAACCTTTTACTTGTAATAGGTAAATTGGAAGCCAAGTAAGCATACCGAAACGAATCATGTAAACAAATGTATCTACTAATGATACATACCAAGCATTTTTGTTTTTCAATACATATTTTACAAAAATTTCTCGTGTATTCATATGAGGTGCCTCAGAGCTTCTATGTGCTTTATGAGCCGTATCCGCAATGATTTCGCTTGTAGGTGGTAAACCTTCACGCTCAGGGCTTTCTTTGATTAAGAAGAAAATAGCGATAGCTACAACTATGGCAATGATTGCAGGGATACCATAGCTACCTAATTGCCAATGATCTGTAGTTGTGAAATATAGTGCAGCCGTAACGATTGGCGCTACGATACCGCCACCAAGATTGTGTGAGATATTCCAAATTGCACCATAACGGCCGCGTTCTTGTTTTGGATACCATTTCGCTAGAGTAATGAAGGATGGGCCTACACCAAAACCTTGGAAGAAACCATTAAGAACTACTAGTACTAAGAAGAAGGCGAGGCTGTCGGCAAAGCTCATAAAAATGTTGATAATTGCACAGCAAATAAGACCGAAAGCCATAAATTTTGCAGGACTTGCTTTGTCTGCAAGACTACTCATAAAGCCTTTACTTAAACCGTAGGCGATAAGCATACCACTAGATAGCAAACCGATTTCTGTTTTGCTCATGTGGAGAATATCTGATAAGAAATGAGTTGATAAGGCAAAGTTGTTACGAACGATATAGTACGCCGCATAACCAATAAAAATACCAAGTAGAGATTGAAATCTGTATTTATAATATAGATTCATAATCATACTTTGTGGTACAGATGATTTTGCCTCTTTAGGTTGTAGAAATGAAAACATAGTTATTACCTTTCTTTATTAATAACTAAATCCTGTTGCATTGATAATACTAACATTTCTATAGAAATTATGTAAATGATTTATAACACAAAAGTAAGTGTTAATGTTATAAAAATAATTTATAAGATGGTTATATTATAGTAAAATGTATATAGTATAAAAATAACTTTCAGTATGATGAGCATTTTGGAACTGAATAAATATAGTAGTCTATAGTGTTGGAGTTGTATTGTAATCAATAGATTTGTTTTGTTATAATTATACTGTTATTAAATAATCATTATTCTATTACTTATATTAAGGAGATTGTATATGAAAGGCTTTACTAAACGTGCAATTCTTGCTGCTTGTGTTGGCGCAGCAATGCTTATTTCTGCAGGTTGTGGTTTCAACCAAAATGCACAAAATACACAATTAACATATAATGGTTCCTCCACATTGGCACCAGTTATTTCTAAGATCGCTACAGATTTTACAGAAAAGAATAAAACTTGGAGTCATGCGGATAGTTCTTTACCAGATAAAGATATTACTATTTATGTATCTTCTGGTGGTTCTGGCACAGGTATTAAAGCGGTTATCGATGGCACTGCGGACTTTGGTTTAGTAGCACGAGAAGTGAAAGACAGCGAAAAAGCAAAAATAAAAGACTACAACGAAATTAAAGTAGGTATTGATGCCTTAACAATTGCTGTAAATCCTGAAAATCCTTTATATGCCATAAAAGATAATCTTACTAAAGAAGAGATTATTAAAATCTTCTCAGGCGAGTATAAAACTTGGAATCAAGTAGATCCTTCCTTGCCTAATCAAGAAATCATCGTAGTAACACGCGATCTTGGTGGCGGTGCCCATGAAGTATTCCAACAAAAAATTATGGGTTCTGTAGAGGTGACTAAAGATGCTATTCAAGCTCCATCTATGGGTGCTCTTGTAACTAAAGTTAAAGAAAATCCATATGCTATTGGTTACGCATCTTATGGCATGTTGGGTCAAAATAAAGGCCAAATCGTTGCCTTCAAAGTTGATGGTGTAGCTCCAACAGACGAAACGATTACTGATGGTTCTTACATGATTCAACGTCCACTTCTTATCGTAGGTAAAGGTAATATGGGCGGTGTAGCAGACGCTTTCACAAAATACTTGAAGTCTGAAGAAGGCCGTAAAGTTATTCATAAAATGGGCTTTGTTCCTGTAAACTAATCAGATAGAATAAAAGCAAGGCTGCGGCCTTGCTTTTTTCTTATGAAAGGAGAGTCTATGCATTTATCAGATCGTTTTATATCTGGCATAGTACCGATTATGGCGGTATCTGTTCTCGTCTTATATATAGGGATCGTACTCTATATGGCGATAGAGGCGTGGCCCGCTTTGATACATATGTCTTGGATGGATATTGTAACCGGTACAGTCTGGAAGCCTATGGCACAAAGTCCTGTATTAGGTCTGGCCTATATTATTTCTGCTAGTCTCTATATATCTCTGTTATCATTGATATGGGCGTTGCCCTTGGGGATTGGTACCTCTGTAGGTTTGAGTCTAGGTGTATCACCACGTATTCGCCAATTTTGTTTATCTACTATAGATATGATCGCTGGTATACCTTCTGTTATTGTTGGTTTTATCGGTCTTGCCGTAGTGGTTCCGGCCATTCAATCGATGTTTTCTTTGTCTACCGGTGAGTCTATTTTATCGGCTAGTCTTGTATTAGCCTTTATGATTTTGCCTTATATTGTGACCCACTGTACGGAATCTATCGAAACCTATCGTCAGCGCTATGAAGAAACGGCTTTGGGCCTTGGTATATCGCCGTGGCATACCATGAAAGCTATCGTACTACCTAGTGCAAAAGGTTCGATCATTCTTAGTTCTGTGCTAGCCTTCTCCCGTGCTATGGGAGAGACCATGGCCGTTATGATGGTTGTCGGTAATGCTCCCATCTTGCCTAATTTACTGGGTAAGGCTGAGCCAATTCCATCTCTTATTGCACTTGAAATGGGTAGTGTAGAGTATAATAGCTTGCATTATAGCGGTTTATATGTAGCGGCGTTAGTATTGCTAATCATTTTGATACTGACTAATGTTCTAGTCTATATGTATTCTTGGAAAACTAGAAAGGATGGTCATCATGAAGTTATCTAATCTTGCATTAGCTACTTGGGCTTATGGCAGTCTAGTCCTAGTTATGGCAATACTCATCGCTGCGTGTAGTTATATTGTGTATCATGGGGGGCCATTAATAACTGTTGATTTCCTCTGGCTCTACCCAGTGGGCATGCCTCTCGGTGTAGAAGGGGGCATATTCCCTGCCATAATTGGTAGTATTTTAGAGGGCTTATTAACGGCTTCTATGGCGGCTATTGTAAGTGTTCCTTGTGCTCTTTACATGGTATATGGCAATATTTCTCGTTGGAAATCAGAATGCTTTTTATTCACTCTACGCTGTATGTCCGGATTACCATCTGTATTGATTGGTTTGTTCGGGTATAGTGTGCTGATTTTATATTTAGGTATCGATAAAAGCTTATTATCTGCATCGATTACGTTAACGGTAATGGTTATACCTTTTATTACGTTGCGCCTTGTGAAAGTATTCCACGAGTTTCCTCGTGAAACTTATGAGGCGGCTCTCAATATGGGGCTTTCACCAAGTTATATTTGGCTGCATATGGTCATACCGAGTGCCATGCGCGACGGATTGAGCGCTATAGCCCTTGGAGCGGCCTATGCGATGGGGGCCACCGCACCGATTATGTATACTGGTGCCGTATTATATACAAGGTCAATACCGAATATAACGGATCCATTTATGGCCTTGCCATATCATTTGTACATTTTGGTAAACGAAGGTTATTCAGTAGATTTAGCCTATGCTACAGCCTTTGTATTGATGGTTATATTACTTTGTATCAATATTATTTGTCGCTACATAGGAGGGCGGTCTTGATGAGCATCATATTAGATATTAAAGATATAGAGGTGTCCATTGATGAGCATCCTATTTTGCAACACATAACCTTGCCTATTACAGAACATGCTATTACGGCTGTTATTGGGCCGTCTGGTTGTGGTAAAAGTACATTGTTAGCTACGCTTAACGGTAGCTTACAGGCACCGAAAAAAGTCACTAATGGACAAATTATTTACGATGGCCTATCTGTAGACTCAATGGATCCGCAAATGTTACGTCGCCAAATCGGTCTTATCGGACAACAACCGACCGTATTTCCTGGTACCATTGAAGATAATATGGTATTTGCTCTAAATTATTATAAAGAGTTATCCTCTGCAGACAGAAAGGCTAAAGCGATACAATGTTTAGAGCAGGCTGGATTATATAGCGAAATTAATGGCGATATGAAGCGCTTGGCAAGTTCTTTATCTGGCGGTCAACAACAGCGCCTGTGTATTGCGCGAAGCTTGACCGTAGATCCTCGAGTAATGCTCTTTGATGAGCCGTGCTCTGCCCTTGATATAAAAAACAGCTTGCATATTGAGGCATTGCTAACAGAGTTAAAAGCAAAACAAACGATTGTCATTGTTACTCATAATTTACAACAAGCTAGACGCATTGCAGACTACACTGTCTTTATGAATGAGGGCCGAGTGGTAGAGTGGGGACCTACAGAGCAAATATTCTCTGATCCACAACAAGAATTAACTCGTGATTATTTGGCATTTGGCGGATAATCTTGAAAGCTTTATATTCTTGTAAAAAACTAAAGATAAAATTTCTATAAACTGTTGACATATTTCGTTTAAAATTGTATATTATAGGTGACATACTGGCGTGTCGTTAAGGGACTGTGAGAGAGTTAAGCCAGACTGACATATGATATAGTTCGAGAGTAACTATATACATAAAAAGGCGTACTGCTGAGAGATGAGAGAAGGGCGGTATGCCTTTTTTGTATGTAAAATACGAGTTAGCCTGTTTCTTTATAATCTAATAAGTAATGTAAAATATAAATATTATAAATATAAATTTTTATTAAAATAATGATGGTTGCGAGTTTAAAATATAGACTAAGACCTCCTTATGTAATACAATGTATTACATAAGGAGGTGCTTTTATATGGCAAATATTTCAGTCCGTTTAAATGAACAAGAAGAAGAGTTATTTAAAACCTATGCTGAGTTTATGGATGAAACACTTTCTACCCTCTTTAAGAAGGCTTTACTAGAAAAGATTGAAGATGAATTTGATCTTAAGGTAGGTCAAAAAGCATTAGCAGAATACGAGCAAGATCCTGTTACTTATTCTGTAGCGGAAATGCGTGCAAAATATGGCTTATAAACTTGAGTTTTCTAAACGGTTTGATAAGCAATTTTCTAAATTAGATAGATCAACGCAACGCTATCTTTTTAATTGGCTTATCAAGCATTTAGATAATGTTGAAAATCCTAGATATTCAGGAAAATCATTGACTGATAATAAAACAGGACTTTGGCGTTATCGTATTGGTAATTATAGAGTTATTGCTGATATTAATGACCATAGATGCGTTATTTTAGCATTAGAAGTGGGGCATCGAAAAGATATTTACAAATAGAGGATATACCATGAAATACTTACGTCGTGAACTTAATCAAGTAGAAAAAGAATACTTAAAACAATTTGGACAAGACTCGTTGAACCGTGTCGTTCTCCACGATCCAAATACAAAGGATAAACAAGAAGTACAAGACACCATTGATATCCTAAAGGAAGCTATGGCTAAGAACAAACCTCTAGAGCAAGTTCCAGAAGATATGTGGAAGCTTATTGAGTTTTAAATTACCTAAGTAGCTATATAATATGTGCAGCAACTCTTTTTTATATAGTTTATTTAATGGAGATATGAATGAAGTTAAAAGGATTTATACTTGTTGTGACCGCATTGGTTGCGAACATAGGAATAACAAATGCTGAGCGGTTATCCACTCCATCTGTAGGAACACCTTTGGGCACAAACGCTACTCAAGTTAATAGAACCCAATCTTTAGAGGTTATGCCTTATATGGAAAGTAAAGTAACGGGTGAAACAGAATTATCTTATGCTGTTATGTCTCTTGCTAAAAAAACATATAACGAACAAATATTACAGCAGCGAGATGAGGAATCGCGTATGCACGCTCATATAGAGGAACATAATAGAAGAATAAGAAGTACGCCACAACGAGACTTTATTAAAAATCCCTATACACGAGAAGAAATTGAAAAACAAATTGTAGATGCTATTAATTTTAGGGAAAGCATTAAATATCCTGTTAATGACAAGGAATATTACAATCATATAGATGTAGACAAAGTGAATGATTTGTCAGGTTTTCCAAAGAAAATACCATCATTTGCTAAGCAGGTTGATATTCATTTAAAACCACCTAAGGCAATTGAAGATGGTCGTTACATCCAAGTTTCTTTTACAGGCAAACCATCAGAACTAAAGCCTTATATTCAAGATGCAGAAAATCATGCTAAGCTCATTATTACTAAGGGGGAGGCTGAACGTGTTTCTATCAAACCGTACGAAAATGTTAAGACGAATTATAGAAAATATCTGTCTACTATATTGCCAGAAGAATGGATTGAAGTAACGAATACATACAACAATATGTATCAATATAAAGTGGCGTTAAGCAATGAGAATATTAAGCAAAAAGTTGATCATGAACTCGCTAACCAAATGAACAATCAAATGTTTATGGGATTAGAGCAAGATACTAGTCAATTAAGTTCTGATAAAGTGTTATCCAATGATGAAAATAAGGCTTTACAGAAAAAATATTTAGGTTACTATTCCTATAAGGAAGTAAACCGACCATTTGAAGCGGGATATACATTTTACATCTTTAAATTTGATTATTTGTATAACTCATTTACTGTCGCAGGGATGGCCGTTAATCCAGAACAAACTAGAGTAATTTATTTCCTCCATACAGTACAATAAAAACAAAACAAAACAAAACAAAACTAAAGGCACATTGTTAAATGAATACTTTTCCTAATATAAGGAGAAATTCAATAACAATGTGCCTTTATGTTATAGGTTGTAGAGTTCTGGTTTACGGTCCCTAAAGATATTAATTTTATTGCGAATGTCTTCGACTACGGTAAGGTCGATGTCTACGGAAGCAATGCCTTCATTCGTATCCATTTCGAGGAGGTTCGTGCCCCACGGGTCATAAACGGCGGAGTGACCTGTGCTTTGAACTCGACCAATAGTACCGCATCCGTTGACTGCGCAAAGGAATAATTGGTTTTCAATTGCTCGTACTTCGTTTAGTACTTGCCAGTGACGTAGACGCATCGTAGGCCATTGGGCGGGTACGAATAAGAGTTCAGTACCTGGTAATGCAGCCATTCTCACTAGCTCAGGAAAACGAATGTCGTAACAGATAACCGTGCTACAAGGGATCCCATCGAGTTCAAAATGGGTCGTATGAGTACCGCTAGCAAAGTATTTGTCTTCTTTAGCGGGGCTAAAGCCGTGCATTTTGGAATATTCACCTACGAGGGCACCTTCACGATTGTAAGCATAGGATGTATTGAATACAAGATCATCTTTCGCCACAGCGACAGAGCCGCCTATGATATTCACGTTGTGTTCTTTTGCAAAGGCGGTGAGCAATGATTTTGTTCTTTCCCCATTTCTGTCGGCAATCGTAATTAAATCATCTGATGGGTGAAAGCCTGTATTCCAAGTTTCAGGTAAAACAATAATATCAGGATTTTCTGTAAGTGATTGAGTGAGTAACTCTTGAACGCGATTGTAATTGTATTCTACGTCATTTACGTGAACGTCCATTTGTAAGAGGGTTAAGCGTTTTTTCATGGCAAATCCTTTATCGATTAGAAGCGTATAATGTTAGTGATTTGTATTATAATTAGAATATTAAAGCATTCCATTCTAGATTACAACATAAAGTATCGTTAAAGGTGTTTTAGAGGATATATCTCTTTAGATTATAAATCATCTGTTTTAGCTATACGTAAATGGGGTGGAGTTTTTACTATTCTTCATAGAAATGTTATAATATTCTGTATATAATTGTGTTCTGATAGAGGAGGACCTATGAAACGGATTCCGTTAGTAACACTATTGGTTGTGGCATTGGCAATGCTTGTGGCAGGTTGTGGATTGCTTTCACAAAAAACAGAGCCTACTAGTTCAGCGCCACCAGTAAAAGAAGTTAAGATGGTACATCCATCGGGCATTCCTGTCCTTATGTATCATAAAATCGGCGACGATAAAGATAATGATGCGGTTATTCGAGAGGATTTGTTCCGAGAGCAAATGAAATTCCTCAAGGATAATGGATATAATCCATTGACGATGGACCAATTGTATGAATACGTTGTAAATGGTGCTGCAGTACCTGAAAAACCAGTTGTTTTAACCTTTGATGACGGTTATGCAGATACGTATACAATCGTATATCCACTCATGAAAGAGTATGGATTCCCAGCCACTGTATTTATTAATCCTGGTGATATTGGAACGCGTTTAACTTGGGATCAAGTGCGTGAAATGCACAAAAATGGTATCACTATTTCTAACCATGGTTTCCAACATGTAGAAATGGGCCAATTATCCGAAGAGAAACAAATTGAAAATATCACAAAGGCTCAAGAAGCACTGGCTAAAGAGGTGGGCATCAAGAATAATCCTTGGTTCTGCTATCCATATGGAGATAAAAATGAATTCACCGACTCAGCATCTAAAAAGGCTGGTATAAAAATGGGTATGGCTATGAAATCTGGCTGGGCTCATACAGGTGATAATCCATATAACATTTTGCGTGTTTGGGTAGGTAATGCGGTAGATATCAAGCATTTTGAAGAACGCATTAGTACCGAGCATTTCACTGATTTATAAGGAGAAATACATTGTTCAAAAAGAATTGGGTAAAGTTCATCATCATGGTGTTCTTATTTACCGTTGCGACCTCACCGTTCGTGGTGCTCTTTGGACCCTTTAATAATGTAAAACGCGCCGTTATCGGTGCTATCTTACAATCTCGTCATCCTCATTACATTACGTGGTTGTTTAATGAAGAAGAACTACAATCTATTTTGGGGACTGTTGGGGTTGTTAAAAGCCAAGATTTATTCAAGTTTAATGCCCGTGAAGACAAGTCTTTAAACCTTGAAAAAATTCAGTCTGCTCGTTATGTAGGCTATATCTTAGAAATTCCAGATCCTCGTCGTATCCAAGTAGGTACAGCGGCTAACATTCAAGAAAAGGGCGATACTACAAGTAATATTGCTAAAATGAATAATGCGGTAGCTGCTATCAACGGCGGTGGTTTCCATGATCCTAATGGTACTGGTACAGGTCGTTTGCCATATGGCTTTATCTTGCATGATGGAGAATATGTTATCGGTAAGGATGTAGGTCCTGATGAAGATGTAGACTTTGTAGGCTTCTCTAAATCTGGTAACCTTATCGCTGGTAACTATGATAAAACTCAACTATCTGATATGAAAGCCATGGAAGGTATTACCTTTGGTCCACCTCTTATTGTAGACGGTAAGAAAATGATCACTGAAGGTGATGGTGGCTGGGGCGTAGGCCCACGTACTGCTATCGGTCAAAAGAAAGATGGTACAGTATTATTCCTCGTAATCGATGGTCGTCAACCAGGGTACTCCATTGGTGCTACCTTGCGTGACGTACAAGATATTCTCTTTGAAAAAGGTTGCTATATTGCAGCGAATTTAGATGGTGGTTCTAGTTCTACCTTATACCTCAATGGTAAAGTGGTGAACAAACCGGCCGATTTGTTAGGGGAACGCATGATCCCAACGGCGTTTATCGTGAAATAGGAGGACAAATGAAACCTTTTACGCGTGTACTGAGCGCCTTTGCGGTAGGTATTCTTCTGCAAGGTGGGGTATACCTATACCTTGATCAATATATGTTTGCGCCGACTACGGAATTTAATGTAGCAGGTGCGTCAAAAGATGATACTAAAAACTTTCCGGATGTAAAGGAAGGTACTAAATATGTATCCTACGACCGTCAATTTATGGCGGTTGTTACAGAAAACTCTTTGAAAATCTACAAGGCTAATGAAAGTAAGCCTACAACGATAGATTTGAAAGGGCGTTCGATTAGTTACTTCAACTGGATGCCAGACCGTAACTATGCCATCATGGGCTTATATGACTCTCGCGATGTCGTTATGGCTCGTCTCAATGCAGATGATCCAGAGCATGAAGTGGATACCAAGCTTGAAGATTTACCAAAAGGTAGTAAAATCGTAGATGCTGCATACTCTGAAGCGACAAACGTAGTATATATGAAGGTAAAAGTTCAAGAGCATGTATATCGTATTTATCGTACAGATGCTAACTACGATACGCGTCGCGTGTATATGCAGGCTACTGATATCGGTCATATCGGCGTTTTCTACGATGAAGATAACTTCTTCTACGATAATGTTAAAACTGGCGATATCTTTATGTTTAATGGTATCGAAGGTGGCTGGCGTGTTATCAACCCACCAGGACGTTTCCGCTTAATTGGTGTTGATACAGATAAGACAATCTACATTGCTCGTGTTGATGAGGACAATAATGCATTGACTGTTTACACTGGCAAATTAGGTGTAGGTTTCAAACCAGTTTACAAATACAATCATCCTACTACTTTCAATGAATTAAAATTGTCTGACGTAAAAGACATCATCAAGAATGGTAGTGAAGAAACTAAAAAGGTGACAGAAGATGATACGTCTTCTAAATCATCTAACACTAGTGATAGTAAAAAGAAATCTTAAGAAAAAGCCTTTATAATGCTTCATTATAAAGGCTTTATTCCTATGTTATATGTACCATAAGGATATCTATGAATATATTATTTGTACGCCTTAGTTACATTGGGGATATCTTGCATGCTACCCCTGCGGCGCGCTGGATCAAAGAACAGTATCCAGATGCCAAGTTACACTGGATTGTAACGCCTAGCATGGTGGAGCTGCTAGACAGTAATCCCTATGTAGATGGAATCATCCCCTGGGAACGGGATGAATACGAGGCACATTCTAAAAAACTGCATATCCCGACAATGTGGCGCATGTGGTGGGAGCTGAAGGCTAAATTAGAGCCCTACAAATTTGATGTAGCCGTTGATGTACAAGGGCGACTGATAACCGGTCTTGTTCTATTGGCTTCTGGTGCGCCTATTCGCTTAGGACTTGGTGGTACAAAAGAGCTGAATTGGCTATTTACAAACTATAAAACAAAGCCAAGTACAGATCATGTTATCAAGCGTTATGTTGAGGTGGCACAACTTTTAAAAGAGGCTGTTGCTAAACAGGCTGATTTAGATACACCTCTTAAAACTGTTGATAATCTTCTGGAACCTGAAACATTAAATAACGTTAGTGCTAATAAGATGTATCATATGGATTTCCATGTACCATCGAAGTTACATACCTGGGCAGAAGAACAGTGGAAAACGATTGATAATCATACTTCTTTAAATCGTGGTGAAGTAGAAAAACCTCTACGTGTGGGATTGGTCTTAGGTACGTCTTGGGCGACGAAAGAATGGCCTCAAGAAAAATGGTATTCCCTTATTAAATCACTGCAATATAGAGCTAATTTTGTTTGCTTAGGCGGGCCTAAAGAGGCTACACAATACAAACCTTTGATGGATTCTTTGGCCGCTGAGGGCATTGATCAGATTATGCTGAATATGCTAGGAAAGACGACACTTCAAGAGGTAGGCGCCTTAATTGAAAGCTGTGACGTAGTAGTTACGGCTGACACGGGCTCCTTACATATTGCATTAGCGCTTAATAAGCCTGTAGTGGCTCTCTTTGGACCTACAAATCCTAAATTATGGGGACCACTAACGGGGACCTTTAAGGTACTTGTAAATGATGAATTAGATTGCTTAGGTTGTCGTAAACGACGGTGTCCTAAGCCTGATCAATATTGTATGTCTGGTATTGAGCCAGTTCGTGTTAAAAAGGCAATTTTCGAATTGATAGGAGATAGAAATGGCAAAGTTTAAAATTCAAAAAGGCTTATCCGATGCGGATATGTTGAAAAACTTTAAAGATACAGAAAATTTTGAAGATACTATGCTTGATATGGAACGGGCAGCTAAAAAGCCTGTAGTACATCAAAGTCCAAAGCAAAAGGAAGATGCTTTCTATCGTGAGTTCTTAACTGAAAAAGTGGAGACTATGATTGGTAAAATGCTTCTAGACATCAAGATGGAGTACTTTAAAGAAGGTGAAGGTGCTTTCTCTATTCAAGTGAAACGAGAGGGTAAGAATATCGTTCTTGAAACGGCGCCTAAAAAGGTTAAACCTGAAAAATAAGCTGTATAATGGCATTTACTAATAGTAAAAAATAAAAGAACCTGTCCATAAATTGATCTGCACCCATTTTCTTGGACAGATATAATTAAGCTACTTTTTGGGAATGAGTTCGGTATTCTACCGGACTCATTCCTTTTAATTTGAGCTTAATGCGTTTTGTATTGTAATAATCAATATAATCTCTTAATTTGTTGATAAAATCTTCATAGGAAGTAAATTCCTCTAAATATAACAACTCTGACTTTAGTAAGCCAAAGAAGTTTTCCATCACGCTATTATCCAAACAGTTTCCTTTTCGAGACATACTTTGGATGATAGCGTGATTTTTTAATGTTTCTTGATAACTGCTATGCTGGTACTGCCAGCCTTGATCCGAATGTAAGATACAACCTTTGCTATGTGGCCTGTTTTTAAAGGCCTTATCTAGCATAGATAACACCTGTGTTAATACAGGGCGTTCTGATATTTCATAGGATACAATTTCTCCATTATACATATCTAAGATTGGTGATAAATAAACCTTACGCCCAAACAAGTGGAATTCGGTAATATCTGTTGTCCATTTTTGATCTGGCTTTGTTGCCGTAAAGTTTCGCTTAATGATATTAGGAGCAATTTTTCCTTCGGTACCCCTATATGAACGGTACTTCTTTAGACGAACTTTACATGTTAAGTTTTCTTCCTTCATAATACGCATCACAACTTTGTGATTCATATGGAAGCCTAATTTATGTAATGCTATTGTGATTCGGCGATATCCGTAGCGACCTTTATTCATCGTTACCAGTGTACGAATCGCTTCTCGTTCCTCTGCATATTTGTCTCCCTTTTTTATGCTAACCAAGCGTGCATAATATGTACTACGACTAATGCCAAAGTACTCAAGCATAAACTGAAGGGGATATATTTTTCTTAATCTTTCGATGGCAATTGTTTGTGCTTTTTTTTTACAGCTTTATTAGGTTTAGCAATTTCACGCATTTCTTTCATAAAGTCGTCATAGAAAGATATTTCATATTTCAACCTAGCGATTTCAGCTTCTAGTTCTTTTATCCGTTCTTTGTCTGATTTAATACATTGATCTTTTGTAGATGGTATTAGTTCTTTCGGTTTCATAGATGGTCTACCTTTAGGCTTGGGCTGCAACCCTAAAATCCCTTCGTCTAAATACCGCTTTTGCCACATGGCAATTAGACCAGGGTTATCTAAATTAAATAATTCTGCTGTTTCATTATAGGATAACTTATTCTTCCACCGAGTTTCAAGAACTTTACGTTTAAAAGCTGCTGAAAATACTTGTTTACCAATTTTATGGGTCAAATTATGACTAAGCTTAAACTTGTATAGCCAATTTCTTACAGTACTTTCTGGAACTTCAAGCTCTTTAGCAATTCTAAAGCGACTCCAGCCTTTTTTAGAAAGATAAATAGCCTTTTCTTTTACTTCTTTTGAATATTTTGACATAAAAAACTGCACCTCCAAAAATTGTGTCCAATTTTTGGGGTGCAGTTCAAATGGACAGGTTCTTTTGCATATTTATGTAATTATAAGAACGGGTTATATTATCAATAAAAATGATGAGCTTATAAGTGTACCGATGTTTATCGAATTACTACATTTATAAATACCGATATGCTTTGGAGCCTTTTTAATAATAACTAAAAATTATTACGGTATAATTTTTGGTTTCTCATTAAAAAGAGCAATTACAGAGAAATTGATTTGATTAAACATACACGCTAAAAGCTAGCTTTTTTGTAGTTTTGTGTGATTACTATCACGAAAAAATCATCTTTAGACACATGAATTTATGAGTAAATAGCATAATATAGTTGTTGACAAAGAATTTTATAAGTAGTCTAATATAAGTATGTCTTAACGATTTATAGAGTGTTTGGCTTGTGTGAGCAGACATCAAAAAAATCGTAAAAAAATAGGTATGAGATAGTTATTTGTTGTATGTATAAATTTACATATGCAGACTATTTCGATTTGGAGGATTAACATGGCTAAAAAATTAAGAATCTGCGAAACCGTTCTTCGTGACGGTCATCAATCTATTTTGGCAACACGCATGCGTTATGAACAAATGGAACCAGTGCTTGGCCTTTTAGATGAAATTGGTTATGAAGCTCTTGAATGTTGGGGCGGCGCTACTTATGATAGCTGTCTTCGTTTCTTGAATGAAGATCCATGGGAACGTCTTCGTAAATTGAAATCTAATTTGAAAAACACTCCACTACAAATGTTACTTCGTGGCCAAAACTTATTGGGCTACAAACACTACTCTGATGATGTAGTAGAAGCATTCTGTAATGCAGCTGTAAAAAATGGTATTGACCGTATTCGTATCTTCGACGCATTGAATGACCCTCGCAACATGGAAGCTGCTATTAAGTACTCCAAAAAAGCAGGTGCACACGTTCAATCCGCTATGGTATACACAATCTCCCCAGTTCATACAACTGAAAGCTTCTTGAAAGTAGCTGAAACATTGGTAGAAATGGGTACTGATTCCCTTTGTATCAAAGATATGTCCGGTTTGTTAGGACCTGCTGATGCATATGACTTGGTTTCCACATTCAAAAAACGTTTTGGTGAATTGCCAATCGACTTGCACAGCCATTTCACTTGCGGTCTTGCAAGCACTACATACTGGGAAGCTGCTAAAGCTGGCGTAGATATCATCGATACTGCTATCTCTCCATTCGCTCATGCAACTAGCCAACCAGCTACTGAAACTATGATCGAAATGTTCAAAGGTACTGAATGGGATCTTGGTCTTGACCTTGATAAATACATTCCATTAGTTGACCACTTCCGTAAAGTAAAACAACAAATCGCTGAAGAATTCAACTTGAAACCAGCTAGCGATGTAATCCCAGCTGTTCGTCGTTACCAAATTCCTGGCGGTATGTTGTCCAATACTCAAAACCAATTGAACGAAATGGGTATGGGCGATCGCTTCTTCGACGTTATGGATGAAATGCCACGCGTTCGTGAAGACTTGGGTTACCCTCCATTGGTAACTCCAACATCCCAAATCGTTGGTACAATGGCTATGATGAACGTTATGATGGGCGACCGTTACAAAATGGTTCCTAACGAAGTTAAAGACCTTGTACGCGGTAAATACGGTGCGTTGCCTGGTACAATTTCTGACGAAATTCGTCAAACTATCATCGGTGATGAACAACCTATCACTTGCCGTCCAGCAGATCTTATCGAACCTGAATTGGAAGGTTACCGTCAAGATTTAGCTACAAAAGGCTACAATGGTATCACTGACGAAGACGTATTGACTTACGCTATGTTCCCAGAAGTTGCTATTAACTTCTTCGAAGCTAACCGTCGTTAATCCAAACTCTAAAAGAGGATTCTTAGGAATCCTCTTTTTTTTGTCTAAAATTATAAGGGTTATAGGACAAAACGTGTTGGTTTTATAGGCGATGGAGCCAGTAAATTACTGCTTCCATCGCCATTTTAAGTTCTTTTGATAAACTTAGAGGGTGGACAAAATGTGTTGGTAAAAAGTCCCAAACCCCTTGATTTTACTGGCTTCAATAAGGTTATATCTTCTTAGAAAATCGTGTTCTAAGTGGAGGGAATAATCATGCTGGTAAGATGTATAAATTGTGGATTTTCTTGTCAAAAATATGGGAAAACTAAAGCTGGATCACAACGATGGCATTGTAAGCAGTGTAACATCACCTTTACACAAACTATTGATAATACTACTAAATGTTTTCATCGATTTCTAAATTGGTTATTTAGTAAAGAAACACAACAGGACATGCCTGGGCAGGGCCGTACATTTCGTAGACAGATAGCTGATTTCTGGCAAATATGGCCTATGCCGCCCAAAATTGAAACCTCGAGAGATGTGGTATTCGTTGATGGTATTTACTTAGCTAAAAAAGCTTGTATTTTGATCTGTTATGATGGTGAATATGTATTAGGGTGGTATTTATGTAGGTCAGAACAGTCTCGCTCATGGCAAGCTCTTATGCAGCGAATAGCGACACCCATTGTGGTCGTTTCTGATGGTGGACCTGGTCTTAGAAAAGCATTAAAAAAAGTTTGGCGTACCGCCAAGCTTCAACGTTGTATTGTTCATGCCGTATGGCAAGTACATCGTTACACTACTAGGCGGCCTAAGACATTAGCAGGCATTATGTTAAAAGATTTAGCAAGCGATTTATATAACGTAAAAACACAGGAAGATGCAAAAATATGGATTCAACGATTATTTAATTGGAGGGTGACTTTTAAAGAGTTTCTAAGTGAAATGACACGTGATAGTAATGATAATTTAAGAGCTACGCATGAACGATTATTAAAAGCCTATAACTCTCTAGTGGTATTAATTAATACAGAGACAATGTTTCGATATTTAGATGAAACATTGGTGTTGGATAAAGAATGTCCGAGGACTAATAACCCTATTGAAGGCGGAGTAAACGCACAACTCAGACGTTTATTGCGTTACCATCGAGGGATGTCTGTAGAAAAACGCATAAAAGCGGTCTTTTGGTGGTGTTATTTACACTCACCAAGACCGCTTTCTGCAAAAGAAATACTTAAGGTAATGCCAACTGATGCAAGTATTTCTAAAATATATAGTTCTATGAATGAAAGAGCCCAACTTCAAGGCATAATTCCAACTTGGGGGGATGCCATTTCTTGGGGTGATTTGCATAACTATGACAAATTATCTTTCAATGATTGGGATTAAAGTACCAACACGTTTTGTCCTATAACCCAATTATAAAGTGAAGAATTTCAATAGTTGTTTTATATTTTATAATTTAGATTTTTTATAAAAAAGTATAGATGAGCTTCTATTAACTATACTTAATTCTCAAGTTCTTAATATAAGTAAATACTAAGATTTTGAATGATACAAGATACCCGGATACGTGTGAAAAAATATACTATGTAAAAAATATTAGATACTAAAAGGGTCGAAGAACCCTTGTATAATCTGTTAATTATAAACTGACGATGAATGAAGCGTGAAAATTATATTGCACTTTTGGCTATTTTACTTGCTTTAACTATTAAAAATAGCGTAAACTATAAGAAGTATCTACTATTTATGATATTGAGGTAACCCTGTGAATTTACAAATACGGATTTGGATATCCAATGTTGTGCTCTTTGTTGTACCTATTTTAATAGCAATAATCTTATTTTTGCTATATTTTACAGGTTTGCGCATCTTGGCTAATGCCGGTTACTATTTGCGTATTGAGCAGGAACAACAGTTTAAAAGTGTCAGTCGAATTACTGAAACAATTACCTTTTATGGGTTAGAAAACAATTTAATAGATAGCTTGGTTAAACCTAGCTATAGTCTACTCGATCCAAAGGAGGTATATGTAGAGGTACTAGATCAAGGGAACATGGTGTATAGCTATGGTAATCCACAAATCTATAGTGCATCTGCTATCGTTGGTCTTATCGATGTAAATCCTGAATTACAGGGCATTGTATATCAGTCCAATAATACCTTTGTTTATGAAATGCGAAAATACGATGGGCGTCATGCCTACGTATATCATATTGCTATTAAGCGTGCTACCCATGGTAGTGATAGCTTGATGGAATCTGTGTCCTTCTATATTATTATAGTTTCTATATTGCTCTTTATTGTTACATTCTTTGCAATCAACCGATTTGTTACACGGTTTATCATGATTCACGTTAAGAACATGACGAAATCATTAGAGCTGGCAAATCGTCAGATCGAAATGGAACAAGAGCAGCAAAAAGAATTGCTCGCTGGTATCTCCCATGATATACGAACGCCATTGACTGCAATTAAAGCTTATGCAGAAGGTGTTCGTGATGGTATTGCACCAACGGAAGAGCAACAAAAACGATACATGGGTATCATTCTGAAGCGTGCCAATGATTTAGACTCGATGTTAGAGGAGCTATTCCTCATTACTACATTGAACTACAAAAAAGAATCTCGTCCATCTGAGCGAATTGAATTAGGTCAGTATGTGCGTGATTTTGTAGAGGATCATATTGCGCCGTATCAATCGAGAGGTCTTGAAATTAAGGCTCGAATAGCTACGGAAGCTGCGTTCATCAATGCAAATCCGCAGTTGTTACAACGGGTGTTACAAAATGTGTTGAACAACAGTGCTAAATATAAAATGGCTGATCTAGGGCATTGTATTATCGATGTAACTAGTGATGATGATTTTGTATACTGTGTCATCAGTGATGATGGTCCAGGGGTGCCACCAGAATCTCTTGAGCGTCTGATGCGCCCGTTCTACCGTGTCGATTCGTCTCGTACGAACCCTCAAGAAGGTAGTGGTCTAGGATTATCGATTATTCGTCGAATTATGGAAATCTTTGAAGGCCGAGTTGTGATTGAAAATGTAAGACCACATGGTCTACGTATTATATTAGAATTTCCTAAGCAAGGAGAAGAATCATGAGTGAACATATCTTAATTATTGAAGACGATTTGGATATTGCCAATATTGAACGTGATTATTTAATGGTGGCAGGTTATGATGTAACTATTATGACTAATGGTACAGATGGTATCGAAGCAGCTTTGAATACGCCTGTAGACCTTATCATCCTTGATGTTATGTTGCCAGAAATGGATGGCTTTGAAGTTTGCCGTCAAATTCGTGACAAAGTTCGCGTGCCAATCGTTATGGTAACGGCTCGTCTTGACGATATCGATAAAATCCGTGGTTTAGGCGTAGGTGCTGATGACTATATTGAAAAACCATTCTCTCCATCTGTATTGATTGCAAAGATCAAAGCTATGTTGGCGCAATATAAGCGTTTAACAGAGCGCGATGCAATGGAAACTAATGCGATTCAATCTGGTGAAATTCGTCTTGATCCTAAGATGATGAAAGTATGGGTGAATGAAAGAGAAGTTCATCTTAAAAAGAAAGAATTCCAATTGTTAGAATTCTTGATGCGCAATCGCGATATTGTATTTAGCAAAGAAGAATTGTACTCTCGCGTATGGGGACTTGATTCCTATGGTGATTATGCTACGGTAGCGGTACATATCAATCGTTTGCGTGAAGAAATTGAGGATAATCCATCCGATAGTAAGCATATTATTACAGTTTGGGGTGTAGGTTATAAATTTGTTTGATAATTGATAAGGATATTCATATTATATTCACGTTATTCGTGGCTGTTGATTAAATATGAATTTATAGAGGATTATTATATAGATATAATCAAAGTTTTAACAATATTTTATAATGTTACTTTGATAATTTAGATATACAATGTATACTAATTCTAGTAAGGCTGAAGTTTGATTCCGGAAAAGTACAAACTAAACTTCTCTCTCTTAATAAGTTCTCTCTCAAACTTTTCTGGGTCATATATACTCTCTCTCTCAACAGTCCTTACACTCTCAAACTATATGCATAAAGGGCATTCCTAGCGACGGCTAGTGAATGCCCTTTATGTTTTTATAATAATTGTCATAAATTGTTTTCTTGCATTGTAAAAGAATGAGTACTATAATAGTTTCATCAAAATTGATTTTATAAAATTGATTTTAAGAAGGAGATTTACATGGAATTTTCAAAATATAAGAAAACTGTCATTGCTTGTGCTATTGCCTTGGGTATTGGTGTGAGTGGTGGATACTATTTCTTTGGTAGTCCTAGTCATACACAGCAAACAACAGTAAGAGAACAAACAAAACAATCTAAACCTATTACTGAAACACGTAATACCTATGTAGTGCAGGCTGTTAAAGAATCTGGTCCAGCGGTAGTTGGTATTACTACACAAGTGTTCCAAAAGGATATCTTTAACCGTACCATCTATGCTGGAGAAGGTGTTGGATCTGGTGTGCTCATAGATAATGAAGGACATATTGTAACGAATAATCACGTTGTAGCGGGTGCTAAAAATGGTGAAGTTACTGTATCTCTATCTGATGGCTCTACTGTAACAGGCACCGTTATTGGCACCGATTCACAAACGGACTTAGCCGTTGTTAAGATTAAACCTCCCAAAGATATTAAGCCAATCAAAATCGGTGACTCCGATTCTGTACAGGTAGGTGAGCCTGCTATCGCTATTGGTAACCCTTTAGGCCTTGAATTTAAAGGCTCTGTTACATCTGGTGTTATCAGTGCTTTAGCACGTACTATTGATGAACAAGGGCAACGGTTCCCGTTGATTCAAACGGATGCAGCCATCAATCCTGGCAATTCCGGTGGTGCCCTCATCAATGCGGATGGTGAATTGATTGGTATTAATAGCTCTAAAATTTCCAAAGAGGGTATTGAAGGTATGGGCTTTGCCATTCCAATTAACTCTGCTATGACTATCGTTGATTCTATTATTAAAAATGGTAAGGTCATTCGCCCGTATATCGGTGTGTGGGCTGTAGATCGTCAAACGGCAGCTCGAAATAATGTAAGTTATGAAGGGGATGGACTTCTGATTGTTCAACTTGATTCAAACGGCCCTGCAGCACAAGCTGGCTTAGTAGAAGGTGATACCATTGCTCAAATTGATGGTAAGGACATCACTACATTACTTGAATTAAAAGAGAGAATTGATGCTAAGAGCCCTGGCGATACAATTTTAGTATCTTATACTCATAATGGAAAAATGAAAAGCACACAGATTAAATTAGGCCAAGCAACTTCAAAATAAATAACTGATGTTAGAGTAAATAGATTGTTTTAAAATCAATAAAAAATCCTCATCCCTTGGATGGGGATTTTTATGTTGTAGCCGAAGTATGTGTGATACATATAGGGGGACATGAGTAAAATTAGAAAAAATTAAGATAGTTTTCTCCTTATAAAAGTAGATAATATCGGTGTTTATAGGTTGTTAAGGTCAAGAGTTTATGTTTTGTAAAATATATTTTTAACAAGGTACCTTGCATTCCAAGGTACCTTGTGATATTATGTATTTGTCAGTACATGATAGTGACCGTAAGAGAGCTTTCACGTTGGCAGGTAGGCACAGCCTAAAGGGAGGAACTATGCAAGTTCAATTAAAAAAAGGTGTTATGGATATGCTTGTGCTAGCATTATTAACACAAAGCGATCGTTATGGGTATGAAATTGTCAGCACCATTTCAGAATACATTGAAATTTCGGAAGGAACTATATATCCATTATTTAATAGATTGAAAAAAGAAAAGTATGTTGAAACGTATTTGAAGGAGTCCACCACAGGACCATCTCGAAAATATTATCACATCACGGTAGACGGCCGTGCAGCATACAATCAGATGCGCCAAGAATGGGATGAATTTTCTGGTGTCATCAATATCCTGTTGAGAGGAGTTGATTATAATGGACAAAAATAGTTTTTTAGAAGCACTGCGCAATATATTTAAGCAGGCACGCGTTGCCGATGTAGAAAGTATCATAGAGGTTTATGAGGAACATTTTGCTGTAGGTTATGAAAAAGGCCTTACAGATGGTGAAATTATTAAATCTTTGGGGACCCCAGAGGAGATTTATGCATCCTATGTGGATGCTGGTATTATTACTGATACGTTAGGGCAAGATGGTGGTGAAAGTAAAGCTGTAAATATGCAAGAAATTTATGCTCGCTTTGATGACTACAAAGAGCGTTTATTGCCGCAGTTACCAGGAATGGCTAAAAAAGCATCTAAAACCTTATTATCCATAGGTAGTGGTTTATCATATATTGTGGGGGTTCTTATCTTTATTATTACGCCGGCAATCCTGTATTTATTAGGTAGCTCTTGGCAACCATTCGAGAATGTAACGGCATTTCCTGCATTATCATTGGTAACTTTAGTTGCACTTGGTGGTGTAGGTCTCTTTGGGGGCCTTACATGTATCTTTATTGGTATTGAACTTCGTGGTGTACGCGAACGTTATTTCAACAATGTAGATTAAGGAGGACCTATGAGACGAATTATAATTGCTGCCATTCTAACTGTAATCAGTGCTGTAGGGGTAGGTACATCATTTGCTGTAAATGATTTACCAAATTTTGGTGAATGGATGAAAACCAATGAACAACAGTTTAGAAAACCACATAGACATGATGGTCCTAATATGCATATGAATCAACATATGATGGATAGAAATAATCAAATGATGCGTCAAGATGGTATGGGGCCTAATAATGGTCAATATATGTACCAAAATTGTCAAAACCAAATGATGCGTCAAGATGGTATGGGACGAAATAATGGTCAGTATATGTATCAAAATGGTCAAATGCCGCAAGGGGGCCAACCAAATGGTAATGCACCACAACAACAAAATAATCAAGGTACATCACAAACTACACAAAACTAACCATATTTTATGAGTCCTTTTCTTTCATAAAATAATAGAGACCGTGGTCATGAAAGTGCATTCATGGCCACCGTAGAGCCATACACTCTATGTGATACATTCGTATCAGAATCTCTCTCTTACACACAATAACTACACACAAACAAAAAGAGCTCCTCAGTGAAGGAGCTCTTTTTGTGTGTATTTTATTTAATATGTTTAGAACCGCGTTCTGTCATAGCTACGCCATCTTTACAAAGAGGGCATTCTTCCTGTTTATACGTAGGAACTTCGAGGTTAAGTAAAGCTTGTACTTTTTCTTGAGGTACGCCAAATTCTGCTTTGCCGCCTGAACGGTTAACGAGTAGGCCTACACCAACGATTTCGCCGCCAGATTGGTTAACTACGTTAACTACTTCTTGTACGGAACCGCCAGTTGTTACGATATCTTCAACGATAAGTACGCGTGTACCAGGTTCAATTCTGAAACCGCGACGTAAAGTCATAACGCCTTTTTCGCGTTCTGTAAAGATTGCACGTGTATCAAGTGCTTTACCAACTTCGTGAGCTAGTAAGATGCCACCAGTCATAGGGCCAATAACAAGCTCAACGTTTTGATCACGGAAGCGTTCAGCTAATTCTTTACAAAGTGCTTCTGTATATTTTGGATGTTGCAATACGTTGAATTTTTCAACGTACATTGGGCTATGGAGACCAGATGTCAAAAGGAAGTGACCTTCTAAAATAGCTTGAGTGTCGATCAGTAATTGTTTTACTTCTTGTTCTGTCATCATTTGGATACCTTCTCCATTTCTTCAATAATTAAACGAACTGCTTCACGAGGATTTTCAGCTTGTGTAATAGGGCGGCCGATAACGAGGCGAGATGCGCCATCTTGTAATGCGCTAGCAGGTGTAGCAACGCGTTTTTGGTCGTCTGTTGTTGCAAAGGAAGGACGAATACCAGGTGTTACGATGAGGAAATCATCGCCACATGCTTCGCGAATCATTTTAGCTTCTAAGGCGGAGCACACAACACCATCCATCCCGCAATCTTTAGCGAGCTTAGCAAGGCGAATTACTTGATCGGAAATAGGTAGTTGGCCACCGATAGCAGTCCAAGATTCATCGTCGAAACTAGTTAAAGCAGTGATAGCCAATAATTTTGGTCGCTCAACGCCTAGTGTTTCACCGCTTTCACGAGCTGCCTCTACAGCGGCTTTCATCATGACAGGGCCACCTTGACCGTGCAAAGTGATTAAACTAGCGCCGAGACGTGTTAAGGAAGAAACTCCATGGGCTACGGTGTTTGGAATGTCGTGCAATTTCAAATCAAGAAATATTTGTTTGTTTTGCTCTTGTAAAAAGCGAATTGTTTTTGCTCCTTCGGCGTAGAATAGCTCCATTCCGACTTTGTAAAAGCTAACCGCATCACCGAGGGATAATACGATTTCTTTCACAGCATCCATCGTGGATACGTCAAGGGCAACGATTAATCTGTCATCTGCCATGTTGCAACCTCCATACTACATATATATCTAAATAATTTTCACATACTGAGGGCCTATCTGTCAATCAAAATTGGTATGAAAGAGGTGATTATTGGTCACCTTTAAGCGGTAGATTATAGTCTATTTCATGCTATAATAAGGAGAGTAAATGAATATAATTCTTATATATAGATTTTGAAAGGAGTCCTATGTTAGATTTTGTTGCATTAGACTTTGAAACAGCAAATAAATTTAAAAATAGTGCGTGCTCCTTGGCGGTTATTACCGTAAAGGATGGACAAATTACCAAAAAGGCCTATAGCATCATCAAACCTCCGTTTATGAGCTTTGATGATGAGTGTATTGAAATTCATGGCATTCAGCCAAAGGATGTTCTCCATGAAAAGACCTTTGATCAATTGTGGAATGCCATTTATGAAAACCATTTAAAAGGGAATATCATGGTAGCTCACAATGCGAAATTTGATATGAATGTATTGCGTGCTACATTAGATTATTATAAAATCCCTTGGCCAGAACTCGATTATGCATGTACAGTGAAACTTTCACGTGCAGTATGGCCAGATTTAGTCAATCATAAGTTGAATACTATGGCAGCCTATTTGGGAGTTGAATTTAAACATCACTATGCGCTAGATGATGCGGAGACATGTGCAAAGATTGTGTTGGAGGCTGCTAAGGTAAAAGGTGTTAACAGTTTGCCAGATTTGCTGAAGGTTACAGGTGTACCATTAGAACCATTTATTGATGAAAAAAATCGCTCTGCTCAAGAGGCTTTGCATAAAGAGCCAGAACCAGAGCAAATGTCGTTCTTTTAGTTAGGAGAGGTACTATGTTAGGTAAAGAATTATTGGCTTATGTGGATCATACATTATTGCGGCCAACCGCTACATGGGATGATATTAAAGAAGTTTGTGATGCTGGTGTAACATATAAAACGGCATCCGTTTGTATTCCACCAGATTTTGTGGCATCCGCTCATGAAGCGTATCCGAAACTTAACATATGTACCGTTATCGGGTTTCCTTTAGGATATGAAACGACAGAGGTGAAGGTAGCTGAAACGAAACAAGCCATTGAAGAAGGGGCCTCTGAAATCGATATGGTGATAAATCTTGGCGATGTAAAGCAAGGCGATTTTGAGGCTGTAACGAATGAAATCGGGGCCCTTAAAGAGGCTTGTGGCGATAAAATCTTAAAGGTTATTATCGAAACTTGTTATCTTACTGATTCTGAAAAGGTGGCCCTCTGTAAATGTATCACCAATGGTGGGGCAGACTACATTAAAACTTCTACTGGTTTTGGTAGCGGTGGCGCTAGCCTTGAAGACATTCGTCTATTCAAGAAACATATCGGCCCTAATATACAAATTAAGGCCGCTGGCGGCATTCGATCCATTACAGATATGAAAGCTTATATTGCGGAAGGTTGCAGCCGTATTGGCGCTAGTGCAGCCGTAGAACTATTAAAAGATCATTTAGACGAAGAAGTATAATAGAAAACCACCTAGGCAATGCTTAGGTGGTTTCTTAGAATGGCGGTGTAACTATGCGCATGTATGACATTATTCTGAAGAAAAGAGCTAATGTACCCTTAACAGATGAAGAAATCCGTTTTGTCATCGATGGCTATGTCAAAGGAGATATTCCTGATTATCAAGTGAGTGCACTATTGATGACTATTGTGTTTAATGGGATGAGTGCTCGAGAGCTTGGAACCTTGACTTTAGCTATGGCTCAATCTGGTCATATGGTAGATCTATCTAGTATTGATGGCATAACTGTAGATAAACATAGCACAGGCGGCGTAGGGGATAAGACGACGCTCATCATTGGTCCCCTTGTAGCCGCTTGTGGCGGTAAGGTGGCCAAAATGTCTGGTCGTGGGTTAGGGCATACGGGCGGTACTATCGACAAGATGGAGTCCATTCCCAACTTAAAAGTATCTTTAGAACAAGATGATTTCATCAATCAAGTTAATAGAATTGGACTTGCCGTTATCGGTCAATCTGAAGGACTCGCTCCAGCTGATAAAAAATTATATGCCTTGCGGGATGTAACTGGTACCGTAGATAGCATTCCACTCATTGCGTCCTCCGTAATGAGTAAAAAGTTAGCCTCTGGTGCACAAGCCATTTTGCTGGATGTAAAGGTCGGTAGTGGCGCCTTTATGAAAACCATAGACGATGCTCGCGCATTGGCGAAAGCTATGGTAGATATTGGAACGGAAAATGGCCGCTCCGTCAAGGCTGTTTTAACAGATATGGATCGACCTCTTGGTCATGCCATTGGCAATGCCTTGGAAATTCGAGAGGTTATCGATACCTTGAAAGGTCGTGGACCACAGGATTTAACGCATGAATGTCTTATCATGGCAGCACATATGCTCGTACTGAGCCATATATGCGATTATGAAACGGCTCTTAGTCGTGTGCAAGATGCGCTCGACTCAGGTGAAGCCCTTGAACGCTTACGTCTCATGATTGAGGCGCAAGGCGGGAATATTCACGTTATTAATGATGAAAGCTTGTTAGCCATTGGAAAATTCACCTATGATGTAACCGCCCCTCAAGATGGGTATATTATACATATGAATACTGAGCAATGCGGCATTGCATCAGTTATGCTTGGCGCAGGTCGCACTGTAAAAGATGGTCCTATCGATTATAGTGCAGGCATTGTGATGCATAAGAAAACAGGCGATTCTGTAATATGCGGAGAAAGTGTTGCTACCTTGTATACCTCTGATGAAAGTTTGATCCCTAATGCTGCTAAAACATATGTAGAGGCGATTACATTTGGTACAACTGCACCAACTGTAGTAGACACTATACTAGATATCGTGGAATAAGGAGCTGATTATGATAGAACAACATATTCAAAAGCTCATCGATCGTGCTGCTGTAGCCCGAGAGAAGGCCTATAGTCCTTATTCCCATTTTAGTGTAGGTGCAGCCCTTCTCTGTGAAGGTGGCGCTATCTATGAAGGTTGCAATATAGAAAATGCTTCCTATGGCCTTACTAACTGCGCTGAACGTACTGCTATTTTTAAGGCTGTATCGGAAGGTCATACAAAATTTAAAGCAATTGCGGTAGTAGCCGATACAGAAGGTCCTTGTTCGCCATGTGGTGCATGTCGTCAAGTTATTTCTGAATTTGAAATACCTTATATCATTATGGCAAATCTAAAAGGGGATTATACAGTAGTTGAATTAGATGAACTATTACCTTTTAGATTTGGTGCACATAGCATGTAGTTACAAGTTAAGACAATAAAAAAGAGACCACTTATGTGGTCTCTTTTGTTGTATACATTAGAAAGCAGGAACAACTGCACCTTTGTATTTTTCTTCGATGAATTTTTTGATTTCAGGGGTATGAAGTGCTTCCATCAATTTTTTGATCTTAGGATCGCTTTCATTGCCTTTAAGTACAGTTACGATATTTACGTAAGGGGAATCCTTAGATTCGATAGCTAAAGCATCTTTACCAGGGGTAAGACCTGCATTCAATGCATAGTTAGTATTAATAGCTGCTAAAGCTACATCATCAAGAGAACGAGGTACTTGAGCTGCTTCTAATTCTACGAATTGGTAGTCGTTAGGATTAGAAACGATATCTTGAACTGTGGACAAAATGTTGCTAGAGTCTTTCAAAGTGATAAGACCTTGTTTTTGCAATAATAACAATGCACGACCGCCGTTTGTAGGGTCATTAGGGATCGCGATTTTAGCGCCTTTAGGAAGATCTTTCAAATCTTTGATTTGACGGGAATATAAGCCCATTGGCTCAAGGTGAACGCCACCAGCAGATACTAAGTTAAGTTTATGAGATTTTGCGAATTCATCCATGTAAGGTATATGTTGGAAGAAGTTAGCATCGATTTCTTTGTCGCCTAAAGCAAGGTTTGGTGTATTGTAATCAGTGAATTCAGTGATTTTCAATTCAATGCCCTCTTTTGCTAAGATAGGTTTAACTTGTTCCAAGATTTCTGCGTGAGGTACTGCAGTAGCACCAATTTTTAATACTTGTTTGCTGTCGCTAGCAGCTTGTTTGTTGTTGTCGTTACCGCAACCTGCGATCAATAAAGCACCGCCGAGGATTACAGTAGCCGCTAATGCTAAAAATTTTCTCATTAGACACACTCCTTTTACAATTATTGCATATAAAATATTAAATCTATAGTACTAAATTATTCCCTATCTATCAAGAAGGATTTATTATAGGTTCTCCATAACTAAAAGCTATGGACAAAAAGATTTCCAGAAATATTACATTTAAATAGTAATACTCTGGAAATCTCTTTCGTTGTATGTAGTTATGAATCTATTTCGCTTGCGGTCGAGTAGATAGTTTATTTGCCTATAATGAGTCCGATGGACCACATGAGTTGGTAAATCATAGCGGCCCCAGCTGTGGTCCCCATAGCTTTGTCTAGTTGGAACTCATCTGTTTTAGTACTTAAGGTATGTACTGTTTTGAAAGCTAGTGGTATAGCGAGGAAGGCTAATAAAGAAAACCATGTCATATGTCCTACGATGATCCACGCCACAATCCAAATAAAATTAAAGATGTACATAATGCTCATCAAGCTGAGAGCTCGTTCACGACCAAGTACGATAGGTAATGTACGACGACCGTGGCTTTCATCATTGCGAATATCTCGAATATTATTGGTAAGCATGATGGAGCCAACCAGCAATGTAGATGGAATAGCAGGAATTAACAGTGCTAAAGACAGTTCACGAGTCCATGCATATCCCGTAATTAGTACGATGGCAAGGCCCATGGCGATGCCAGAGGAGATTTCCCCAAAGGGCGTACGAGAAATTGGTTTCGGACCACCGGAGTAGAGGAAACTGATAAGAATACATACGAAGCCGGCTGGAACGTAATACCATGTGATAGTAGCGGATAAATAAGCGCCAATGATGATTGGCACCACCATGAGTACTTTGATCATTGTTACGATGAGCTCCGGTGTTATGGCACCACGAGTAATGGAGCCGGCGTTACCGACCTTTTGTCCCGCATCGAGACCGGATTTGAAGTCTTTATATTCGTTCCATAAATTTGCTACAATTTGAGCCGTTACAACAGCTAAGAAAATAAGTATTGTATGGAAAATAGCGAGGCCGGTACCACGAGCTGCACCAAATGCATAATAACTAAATGAAGCACCTAAAATGGTAGGCCCCAATGCGGCTGCTAATGTGCGCGGTCTTGTGAGCGGAATTAGTTCTTGTATCATAATTAAAGCACACCTAGTGTGCACTCCTTTCTATTTCTCATGCATGTATCATGTTCACATGTCTATTTATGTATTGTATAGCAGAAAGGAAAGGTTGTAAATTATACTATAAATTATAAATGTCGATATAGTATAATAATAAATATATGCAGTATAGATTATTATTTTAGTCTGTACGAATATTGTATTGTTAAAAACGTGAGGTGTCTTATGAGAGCTCTCAATAAAAAAGTTATGACATTGGCTTGTGCTACATGTTTAACAGTCGGCATGGGTGCAGTGGCATCTGCTGATACGGTAGATTTAGGTTATGGTATGTATGGCAGTACTTCTCCTGCGGTGAAAGCTGTAGAAGTTATGTATGTTCCTACAGATGCAAAGTTACGTAATAATGAGCAAAGCCAAATGATTCGTATTGTGAATAAAGAGTCTGTTGATTCTATTAATACTGTTTTAAAAATGCACTACGACCGATCTTTTGAACCTATCAAGGGCGATGTTGTTGATGGTTTTTCCTACTATCAATTACAAGGGACTGACAAACAAGGTCACCATGTAGCATCCCTTTTAGTGATTGATTATGCTAAATCAGGTCTTGATCAAACGATTGGCATAGATAAAACGATTTTAGAAAAGGGCTCTGAAGCTGATAAGGCTAAATTTAAAAACTCCATCTCTAAACATGTTAGTGTTTACTCTAAAGAGAATGCTCAACAACAACTAGCTAGTTTACCTGGTGATACTGTAGAGGGGGCAAAATTAGCTAAAGCTGTTAAGGCTATTAATGATAGTATTCCAAGTCATATAAATAATACATTTGATAAATTACTAGCTGCTGATAAGAAAACATCCGCTAGAGATAAGGAAGCAATTTCTACATTTACTGGCTTTATGGCAAAACAATTGAGCGTAGATGCAACGCATGTGGCTTATAAACCTGTTCAAACTCGTTATGGTACAGCCGTAACTGGTGATGTACGCGGTGCACTAGGATTTGATGGCTTTAGAAATAGCTTTGCTTTGATTGGTTATGCAATTCCTACTGATAAGGGTCTATCTGTACAATTCTTATACTCTGATGATTCTAGCTATGATTATTGGACTAATGAATTGAACCATATGTATCAAACACAATCTCTTAAGGGAGGTAAATAATATGAAATCTTTGAAAGTATTGGCTTGTGCTACCTGTCTTTTAGGAACTGTATCTGGTGTAGGTTTAGCTAAGGATGTACAAACTATTGGGGGCTCTATGGTAGTGCCTAATAATGTTAATGTTGTTTCTGCATCCAAAGCAAATACACCTAGCTTTATCACATCTTTTATTACAAATCAAGAAAAAGCAGATCCGTCTAGTGCAAATCCTGTAAACGCACAAATTAAAGAATTTATAAAGAACTTAGGTACTAATTTTGATATGTACCAATTACAAGGTGCAGATAAAACTGGGCAAAAGGATGCTTTTGTTGTGGCAGTAGATGTAAAAGAGGTAGCGCAGCAATTTGCGGGTAAAGAGGCTAATGATCCTATGTTTATAGCTGCTATGGCGGCGCTTGATAAAGGTCAAGTTGATCCTGTTACAGAACAACTCATACTAGGTACCATTAATAAGAAAATTCCAACTACAACGACTGTAGTTCCTTTAAATGGGCCGATTAATGTGCCAAGCCTTGATGCTAATAAAGGAACGATTATGCCTAAGGTACTTAAAACTATTACCGTAGAAGATGCGGAACAAGTACATCCTATAGCGGGTACAAAATATCAAACTTATGCAGCAAGTTCTCGCATGTTATATTCTGATGGATCTGTACAAACTCCACTCTATGCAAATGCTGCATTCGTGTTGAAGCCAGGTAAACCGGTGTTATATGTTGGGTTAACAACTGACGTACAACGTGATTATTTCAAACCGATATTTGACAACGCATTCAAATCTGTTAAATAATTTATTATATACGTACTTTTACAGCGTATGGCATATATAGCGAGCTACGAAAGTGAGTCTCGCCTTTGAAACTAGTTATATTTATTTTTAATTATATTTATAAAGGAGAATTATCATGAAAACAATTTTCACAGACAAAGCGCCAGCAGCAGTAGGTCCTTACTCTCAAGCTAAAGTAGTAGGCGGTTTATTATTCGCTTCTGGTCAAATTCCACTCGATCCTAAAACTGGTTCCATTGTTGCAGGCGGTATCGTAGAGCAAACTGAACAAGTATGCAAAAACATTGATGCTGTATTGGCTGAAGCAGGTTGTGACTTCTCCGAAGTTATTAAAACAACTTGTTTCTTGGCTGATATTGCTGACTTTAAAGCATTTAACGAAGTGTATGCTAAATATTTCACTTCTAAACCAGCTCGTTCTTGCGTAGCAGTAAAAGACCTTCCATTGGGTGCTTTGGTAGAAGTGGAAATTATTGCGGAAGTATAAGATGGATTATATTTCTTTGCTACAGTCAGAGATGCGTCCTGCCTTCGGTTGCACAGAGCCAATTGCATTGGCTTATGCGGCTGCGAAGGCAGTCTCTGTTTTAGATGAGTTTCCTAACCATATTCATGCTCGATGTAGTGCGAATATTATTAAGAACGTCAAATCTGTAGTAATCCCTAATTCTGGCGGTCGTAAAGGTCTTATGGCCGCCACCACTTTGGGGGCTATCGTAGGTCATCCGGAGCGTGAGTTAGAGGTATTGGAATCTGCTACAGACGAAGATCGTAAATGGCTTGGCACGTTGCTTGATGCCAATTTCTGTACTGTTTCGCTCGCTGAAGGCGTAGATAATCTATATATTGAGATTACCGCCGAAACAGATGAACATACGGCTATAGTTCGTATTGAAAATGATCATACGAATGTAACTTATGTTGCTGTAGATGGTGAGATTATTTCTGAAACAGTTAATGAAATTAAAAAAGCAGCGAACACTGAATATGCTATGACTTTTGATAGCATTTATGAATTTTCCTTAACTGGTGATATTTCTGGTATCCTTCCTCAAATTAAACAACAAGTTGAGTATAATACTGCAATTTCCAAGGAAGGTTTATCTAATGATTACGGTGCTAACATTGGCCAATTATTACTCTTGGACGATGAAAATCCATCGCTTGAAACAAAATGTAAAGCTCGTGCAGCAGCTGGCTCTGATGCGCGTATGAGCGGGTGCCCATTGCCTGTAGTTATCTGCTCTGGCTCTGGTAACCAAGGTTTAACCGTATCTGTACCAATTATTACGACTGCCGAGGAACTTGATAAAAGTGATGATGAACTTTATCGTGCGCTAGTCTTTGCTAACCTGTTAACACTGTACGTTAAATCTGGCATTGGTAAATTGTCCGCATACTGCGGCGTTGTATCTGCTGGTGTTGTAAGTGTAGCAGGTATTGCCTTCTTAAAAGGTGATAGCAAGGATATCATCGAGAATACCCTTGTAAATGGTCTTGCAAGTCTATCTGGTATCGTATGTGATGGTGCAAAACCATCCTGCGCAGGTAAAATTGCAATCTCTCTTGATGGCGCCTTTATGGGATATAAACAAGCACGCCTTAATAAGAACTACCAAAAAGGCGATGGCCTTGTAGCATACTCCGTTGACGAAACCATCCGCAGTATCGGTACTGTGGCCCAAGGTATGAAAGAAACGGACGTAGTTATCTTGAATGAAATGCTAAAACACTAATTTAGCTAACTATATAAGCCCCCTTCACAGAAGGGGGCTTTTCTCTATTGTAATTATTGTAATTTTGGGTTATAGGACAAAACGTGTTGGTTTTATAGGCGATGGAGCCAGTAAATTACTGCTTCCATCGCCATTTTAAGTTCTTTTGATAAACTTAGAGGGTGGACAAAATGTGTTGGTAAAAAGTCCCAAACCCCTTGATTTTACTGGCTTCAATAAGGTTATATCTTCTTAGAAAATCGTGTTCTAAGTGGAGGGAATAATCATGCTGGTAAGATGTATAAATTGTGGATTTTCTTGTCAAAAATATGGGAAAACTAAAGCTGGATCACAACGATGGCATTGTAAGCAGTGTAACATCACCTTTACACAAACTATTGATAATACTACTAAATGTTTTCATCGATTTCTAAATTGGTTATTTAGTAAAGAAACACAACAGGACATGCCTGGGCAGGGCCGTACATTTCGTAGACAGATAGCTGATTTCTGGCAAATATGGCCTATGCCGCCCAAAATTGAAACCTCGAGAGATGTGGTATTCGTTGATGGTATTTACTTAGCTAAAAAAGCTTGTATTTTGATCTGTTATGATGGTGAATATGTATTAGGGTGGTATTTATGTAGGTCAGAACAGTCTCGCTCATGGCAAGCTCTTATGCAGCGAATAGCGACACCCATTGTGGTCGTTTCTGATGGTGGACCTGGTCTTAGAAAAGCATTAAAAAAAGTTTGGCGTACCGCCAAGCTTCAACGTTGTATTGTTCATGCCGTATGGCAAGTACATCGTTACACTACTAGGCGGCCTAAGACATTAGCAGGCATTATGTTAAAAGATTTAGCAAGCGATTTATATAACGTAAAAACACAGGAAGATGCAAAAATATGGATTCAACGATTATTTAATTGGAGGGTGACTTTTAAAGAGTTTCTAAGTGAAATGACACGTGATAGTAATGATAATTTAAGAGCTACGCATGAACGATTATTAAAAGCCTATAACTCTCTAGTGGTATTAATTAATACAGAGACAATGTTTCGATATTTAGATGAAACATTGGTGTTGGATAAAGAATGTCCGAGGACTAATAACCCTATTGAAGGCGGAGTAAACGCACAACTCAGACGTTTATTGCGTTACCATCGAGGGATGTCTGTAGAAAAACGCATAAAAGCGGTCTTTTGGTGGTGTTATTTACACTCACCAAGACCGCTTTCTGCAAAAGAAATACTTAAGGTAATGCCAACTGATGCAAGTATTTCTAAAATATATAGTTCTATGAATGAAAGAGCCCAACTTCAAGGCATAATTCCAACTTGGGGGGATGCCATTTCTTGGGGTGATTTGCATAACTATGACAAATTATCTTTCAATGATTGGGATTAAAGTACCAACACGTTTTGTCCTATAACCCGTAATTTTTTAGGATCTTTAAGTATCAATGATGCCCCAAGGCCCATTACGAGGAATGGCACCAGTGTCATCATAGCAACCGGTAGGGAGTAGGTGTCTGCTAGGTTACCTACGACAGGAGCGATGACACCACCGATGGTTTGGCTCACGCCAAGGGTAATACCCGATGCAAAGCCGATACTTTTGGCTAGATATGTTTGGCCTAGTACGATAACAGGGCTGTAGCTAATTGCTTTAGCAGCACCAATCATGAGTAGTAACAAGTATGCTACAGGCATCATGATGAGTGGCGAGAAGGTTGGCACCTCTGTTAATAGGAACATAGCTGGTAACCAAACTAATAGGGATAGTCTGATAATCTTAATAGGACCATATTTATCGCCCAATAGACCGCCAATATAGGTCATGAAGATACCGATACTAAAGAATACGGTTAATGCAAAGCTGCCTTGTTCTGGGCTTGTACCGAGCTCGCGAGTCCAGAAAATCGGAATAAACGCATTGATAACGCGGAAGTTTACTGATTGGCTCAAGATAATAATGAACAAGATGCCGAAGTACTTCCAGTAGTTCTTAAGCGGTTTTGCCGCTACCGCTGGATTTTCTGTAGCTACTGCTTGGTCAATGGTACGTGCATGGGCTACAATGCGTGGCATGAGTACAAATAGAACTGTTGCGATAATCAAACCGACTACGGTAAAAGCGGCCAAACCGTGCGGCCCTATAGTATAGGCGATAGTCCCTGCAAACAGTGGGCCTATGGCAAAACCAGAGCTGCCACCAATAGCAAAAGTGCCCATGGCCTTACCTTTTTTGCCACCGCCGAGGCGATTCATAATCTTTGCGCCTTCTGGATGGAAGATAGAAGATCCTACACCTGCTAAGGTGGCGCAAATAAGGAGGCTTTCATAGGAACTGACAAAACCCATCACGCCTGTACTACAAGCCGATAATAGAACACCAAAGGCGATAAGCCGAGGTTGATTGATCTTGTCTGAAATATAACCTAGTAAAGGTTGTAATAATGAAGATAATGCTGTGTTAGCTAAAATGAGGAAGCCTGCTTGTTCTAAGCTGAGCCCGTACGTATAAATGAACAGCGGTAAGAGGGCAGGCAACACACTTTGACAGGAGTCATTAATCATGTGACTCACTGTGATGAGATAAGGGTAATATTTTTTCATAGTAGTGGCCCCTTGAGTCTATTTAATAGCAGTAATTATATCTTGTGTATATTATAACTCATAAAGTTACTAAAGTATTGATAAATATAGATACAAAAAAAGCGCTAACCATAGTTAGCGCTTTATATAGTTTAGTTGGCAGAGGAGGAGGGATTTGAACCCCCGCGCCGGTTGCCCGACCTACCGCATTTCGAGTGCGGACCCTTCAGCCTCTTGGGTACTCCTCCGTGCTTTACGGCGCTCCTTAAAGAAGTCTTTCATAATTTGGCTACATTCATCACCTAGCACACCTGATGCCAGTTCAGGTTCGTGATTTAAACCTGGATGAGAGAGCACATTGAATAGCGATTCTACGGCGCCTCCTTTGTAATCACTAGCACCATATACAACACGGTCTATACGACTGTTAATAATGGCTCCAGCGCACATCGGACACGGCTCTATCGTAACATACAGGGTACAACCAGTCAACCGCCAGCGCTTGAGGACATCGCATGCCTCGCGGATTACGAGGACCTCTGCATGAGCTGTTGCATCATGATCTAATTCACGACGATTATGGTGGCGTGACATGACTGTATTATCTTTTACTAAAATGGCGCCAATGGGAATCTCTCCAAGGCCATAAGCCTTGCGTGCCTCCTCCATAGCAATGGCCATGAAATACTCATCTCGAGTGCGCTCATCCATGTTTTCTATCTCTATAGGTGTAATGTCTTTTGTCATTCTCATACCTCTTAATGTATAATATCTTACATAAAGTCTATCATAGTGTACGCAGTAATGCGAATAGATTGTGTGAGGGTATTATGGATATTATATGGTATATGTTTGATATGATTGGCACCATTGCCTTTGCTATCTCTGGCGCGCTCGTTGGGGTAGCACGAAAAATGGATATTTTTGGTATGGCTGTATTGGCGTTGGCTACGGCCATTGGCGGTGGTATTGTGCGGGATGTTTTGCTCGGATATTTTCCGCCTAACTCATTGCGCAATGTTGTATATGTGACAGTGGTTATTTCTGTCACTATCATCGTGTTTATTATGTATAATAGCCGCTATCGTAAACATGCGATGGGGCCTCGTAGTCGAGCAGGATATTTGTTGGCCGATGCATTAGGTTTGGCGTCCTTTACAGTAACAGGCGCCTCTGCTGGATTTAAACTCTATCCCGAGTTGCCGATTTTCATTGTATTACTAGGGACAATTACTGCCGTTGGGGGCGGTATTATCCGCGACATGTTGGCGCAACGGATTCCGTCCGTTCTGAAAGAAGATGTGTACGCGCTTCCAAGTATTATTGGCGGTATCGTTTACTATTTAATGGTTATTTCTAGTTGGGCTGGAGAGGCCGTATACGGAGCTTTTACCGTCGTACTAGTGATTCGATTACTAGCGATTAAATATAACTGGAGCTTGCCAAAGGTGCGATAATTCCTCAATGTTTGCGAATTGTTGTGCAAGTGATATAATTATTCTATTGAGCATTTCATAAAAGTGTCAGAAAAAGAGAGTATTATATAACAGTTAATTTTGCGAGTCGGGAGTACTCGCGTACACAGAAGGAGATTTGATTCATGACGAATAAATGGTTGAAAGTAGCATTAATGGCAACAGCTATTGCTACCGGTACATCCATCAATATTGATGCGGAAACCGTATTATATGTCCCTCAAGATGATCGCCCTGTAAGCTTGCAATATACAGTTGATACAGCGCGTGAAGCGGGGATGACTGTGTTGACACCACCGCAAAACTTGATTTCTGGTAAAACATACCAAGGTCAAGCTGACCAAATTATGGCTTGGGTTGAACAAAATGCAGGCCGTGCAGATGTTATGGTATTGAGCACAGATACTCTTATTTATGGTGGTCTTGTAGACTCTCGTAAACATAACATTCCACTTAGCACTTTAGAAAGTCGTTTAAAACGTATTGAAGGCTTAAAAGCACGTCATAAAAATGTACGTATTTATGGCTTTGGTACAGTAATGCGTTCTCCACGTGCTAGTGGTGGCGGTACTGAACCAGCTTACTATGCGGAATACGGTCCAACTATTTTCCAAATTGCTGCATTACAAGATAAATTAGACTCTGGCTCCTTAACACAAGAGGAAACTCAAAAATTGATGAGCTTACAAGCCTCTGTTCCTGTTGAGTACTTACAAGACTGGTTTGATCGTCGTCAAAAGAATATGAAAATCAACAAAGAGTTGATCGATGAAACTCGTAGTGGCATATTCGACTACTTTGCATTGGGCCATGATGATACATCTCAATTATCCCAATCTGCATTAGAAGGTCGTTACCTCAGTAAATATTCCAAGGATATCCCTGTTGAAAAATATGGTAGCTTCCCTGGTGCTGACCAACTTGGTCTCTTATTGATGGCTCGTTCTCGTACAGACGAAAGTACAGAAAAACCAACGTTCTCCGTAATCTATCCACTCGGTGGTGGCGGTAAAACATTGCCAGGTTACGAAGACCAAACTATTGATAAAACAATTGCACAACACGTTGAGGCTGTAGGTGGCACTATGGTGACACAAGGCAAGCCAACTGTATTGTTGGCGGTAAATACACCTCTTACTACAAGCACTGGTGAGTCTGAAAGCTTTGAGAACTTCCCAATGATTTCTAACTCTACAAATGCTTTCGTAGATCGTATTCAACAAGCTGTTGATTCTGGCGTGAATGTAAGCATTGCAGATATTGCTTTCAACAATGGCGCAGATAATACATTAGTATCTGCTATGTACAAACGCGACATGTTATATAAAATTGGTGCGTACAATGGTTGGAATACAGCAAGTAATACGGTAGGTTATGCTATTGCGCAAGGCCTGTTGTTAAAATCTATGAGTCCAGAAGGTCATCGCGACATGTTGACTCAACAATACTTGGATAACTGGGCGTACCAAGCGAATATCCGTAAAGATATTTACCGTATGCAAGACTCCATCCGTACAGATAATGTACGTTACTCTGGCGAGTTGAACGAACGCCTTGAAAGCTACTTAGGTGAACGTATTCAAGATTTCGCTGAAAAATACTTGAAAGTAGATCCTCGTACAGTAAAAGCTACATTCCCATGGGGCCGTCTGTTTGAAACAGATATCACTATTTATGACAAACCAGTGGTACCTCTTGAAAAAGAATTGCGCTTGAAACGCGAAGAAGAAGCGCGTATTAAAGCTGAAGCAGAAGCTAAAGCTAAAGCAGAAGCAGCTGCAAAAGCGGCAGCAGAAGCTAATGGCCAAGCTGCACCTGCACAACCAGCAAAAGCTGAAGCTCCTAAAACAACAGCATCTGCTGCTCCAGTAGTTAAACAACCAGCTACTACATCTCTAGGTCCACGCATTGTACCGACACCTGCAGTTGTACCTGGTCAATAATGAATAGGGAATGGCTATGAAAAAAGCATTTTTACCGGAAATTACTTATATGCGTGGCCTCTGTATGCTCGGTGTTATCGGCATTCATGTAGGCTCCTACGCATTGCAAAACCCTTTTGTAAATTTGGAACTCATTAGCATCTTAGAAATTCTATCGCGCTTTGGGGTGCCTGCGTTTTTCTTCCTCTCTGCATTTGGATTGTTCTATCATACCTCTGTAGAGGGACCATTCTCATATAAGGAATTTATGCACCGCCGCATTCAGGTGGTGCTATTTCCATATATTGCGTGGTCCATATTTTACTTGCTCTATACGGGGCTGACGGCGCATAACCTAGGCAATCTACGTCCCGGGCCATTGGCGGTTAACTTACTCTTTGGTACATCTATGTATCATCTGTATTTTATGGTTATCCTCCTATGGTTCTATGTGATGATGCCGCTATGGCGCGCTATGGTGAAAGTCATCTTAAAACGCCCTGTGTTCTGGATGGTCTCACTATTTGTCATCCAAGTCGGCATCGACTATGTATCATCGTATATGCTCGGCCGTTGGGTGATGGAAAACCTCAGCAATCAGCCTGTGCTGAAATATCTCTTTGATATGCGGCTCAACTATTGGGTCATCCACTATGTGTGGATATTCCTCTTAGGTGCTGTATGTGCTGAACGATACGAAACAGTATGCGACTATATGTGGCGTTATCGGTATCTATTAGGTGCTAGTGCCGTAGGTTCGGTACTTTTGATGCTTGGGTCTTACTACTATGTTATGGACGTATGGCATTACACTGTACTAGAAGCTATTTATACAGTACATCAAATGAGTCCGATGGGTGTTCTGTACACTGGTCTGGGCACGATGTTTAGCTTGTTCTTATTCCAAACATTGCCTATGAATGTAACCATGGAATCTATTTGGTCTGAGATAGGGGATAAGTCCTATGGCATCTATTTAGTTCATCCGTTTTGGTTGTTGATCATCTCTGGCGTGATGGCTAAATATAATCTCCTCTATACAGTGGTCAATGTCCTTGCTATGTATATTATGGCCCTAGGATTGTCGTACTTGACTACAGTCGCTCTAAATTATGTGCCTAAACCATTGCGTAAGTTTATATTAGGAAACTAATTATATAATTAGAAATACATCCGCTAGGATATAGTTTTTAACTATGGTATCCTAGCGGATTTTTATATATCTAAATCATATCTTTCACAAAGTAAAGTGTGAAAATTTAAAAGTAATTGTGTTATAATAAGTCCATGATTACTACTTGATAGAGTAACGAAATAGAAAAAGAGGTGCTCCTATGCAAGAATTAACATATTTTAACGGTGAATTTGTTGAACCAGGTGCCAAAGTTATCAGCATTGATGACCGTGGCTATTTGTTTGGTGACTCTGTATACGAAGTTGTGCGCGTCGTAAAAGGCCGTTGCTTCGCATTGTCTTACCACCAAGATCGTTTATATCGCTCTATGCGTGAAATGGATATTCCTGTAAAAATGACTCCTGATGATTTGACTGAGTTGCACGAGATTTTAATTGAGCAAAGTGAAATCAAAGAGGGGTATATTTATTTACAAATCTCCCGTGGTGTTGCACCGCGTCGTCATGCATACGATCGCTCTAAATTAGAACCACAAATGCTCATGTCTATCCGTACTTTAAATTTAGATGAAGTCAATAAATTAGGTGAAGGCGTAAAAGCTATTGCATTACCTGATGAGCGTTGGGACAAAGTAGATATTAAGACGACAAACTTGATTCCAAATATCTTGGCACAAACAAAAGCAGAAAAGAAATTTGCTTATACTGCCATGTTATTCCGCGATGGTATTTGTACAGAAGGCGCTACTTCTAATGTGTTTGCTGTAAAAGATGGTATCTTGTATACGCATCCAGCAGATAATCACATTTTGAAGGGCATTACTCGTCAAATGATTGTGACTCGTGTTGCACCGTCTTTAGGTATTACTCTCATCGAAAAAGAATTCGATCGCGCCTTTGTTGATGATGCGGACGAACTATTCTTTACCGATACAATTGGTGGTGTCATCCCGATTATCAAGCTAGACAAAAATCCTGTATCTGGCGGTAAACCAGGTCATGTGACACTTCGTCTACGGGAAGCTTTAGAAAAATTGATGGAAGAAGGTTTGCCTTAATAGGTAAGCTGATTTCATTAAATGGTAAAAACTTTTACCTTAAGAAAGGAACTTATTTTGATACAATTAAAACACATTAGTAAAGTCTATGAAGGCGCTAATCGTGTGGAAGCCTTGAAAGATATTAGCCTCGATGTTAAAGAAGGCGAAATCTTTGGTATTATCGGTCAATCTGGGGCTGGTAAATCTACATTGATTCGATGCATTAACATGCTCGAAGCACCTACATCTGGCTCTGTTATCGTAAATGGTACAGACTTAACTACACTTGGAGAAGCTGAACTGCGTAAAGCTCGCAAAAATATTGGTATGATTTTCCAACATTTCAATCTTTTGTCCTCTCGCACAGTCTATGACAATGTGGCGTTCCCTTTAGAATTACAAGGGATGAGCAAGGCTGAAATTAAAGATCGTATTGAGCCAATCCTTGAAATTGTAGGCCTTAGCGACCGTATGAACAATTATCCGTCTCAGTTGTCTGGTGGTCAAAAACAACGTGTTGGTATCGCTCGTGCCTTAGCTTCAAATCCAAAGGTTCTCCTTTGTGACGAAGCTACATCTGCTCTCGATCCACAAACAACAGATTCCATTTTGAAATTGTTAAAAGACATCAACGAAAAAATGGGTCTCACTATCGTCCTCATTACACATGAGATGCACGTTATTCGTGAAATCTGTGACCGTGTGGCAGTTATTGAAGGCGGCGTTATCCTTGAAGAAGGTAGCACTGTTGAAGTGTTCACACATCCTCGCGAAAATACCACAAAAGAGTTCATTAGCTCTGTTGTGAGTGACAACTTACCACCAGAAGCGTTAGAACATTTAGAATTGCATGACCAATGGATTGCAGGTACAGCTCCATTAGTACGCCTTAAATTCACAGGCCAATCTACAGATGAACCTGTAGTGGCAGGTCTCGTACGACGCTTTAACCTCGATGTAAGTATCCTCTTTGGTGGCATCGACTATATCCAAAATACATGCGTTGGTCGCCTTATCGTTATCTTAAATGGTGACCCAGAAAATGCGCAAGAGGGCTTAGACTACATCAAAACATTACCAATTGAAAGCGAGGTGATCGGTTATGTCAGAGCAAATCATTAATCTACTCATAACTGGTACCCTTGATACATTGCAAATGACCATCATCTCTACGGTAATGGCAATGTTACTTGGTATCCCTCTCGGTGTCGTTTTGGTGGTAACGTCTAAAGGTCACATCTTAGAAAATGTAGCTCTTAATAAAGTGTTGGGCGCCATCGTAAATGCGACGCGTTCAGTACCTTTCATTATTTTGATGGTTGCTATCATTCCATTTACACGTATGGTAGTAGGTACATCTATCGGTACTACGGCAGCTTGTGTGCCTTTGACAATTGCGGCCATTCCATTCTTAGCACGCCTTGTAGAAACATCTATTAAAGATATCAACTATGGTGTTATTGAGGCGGCTCAATCCATGGGTGCAAGTCCGCTCCAAATCATTTGGAAAGTATTATTACCAGAAGCATTGCCTACGATTATTGACAATGTAACGGTTCTTATCGTTAACCTTATCGGTTACTCTGCAATGGCTGGTGCTATTGGCGGCGGTGGTCTCGGTGACATTGCTATTCGATATGGTTATCAACGTTTCCAAGCAGACATTATGATTGCTACCATCATCATCTTGATTATTTTGGTACAAGTTGTACAAATGATTGGTGATGCTTGGTCTAAAGCGATGAATAAGAAGTAGGAGGATCCTATGAGCATCAATGAAAAATTGAGAAGTCAACAAAACGATGAGTTATTCACCGCTATTTTAACGCTTGAAAATACAGAGGAATGCTATGCATTTTTCGAAGATATTTGTACGATTAATGAATTAAAAGCTTTATCTCAACGCTTGCAAGTAGCAAAAATGTTGCGTGCAGGGGATAGCTATGAAAAAATCGTAGAAGAAACAGGTGCGAGTACGGCAACGATTAGCCGTGTAAAGCGATGCCTAGTCTATGGTGCTGATGGCTATACATTAGCACTAGATCGTCTAGGTGCAAAATAATATAAACTAGCATGACAACGGTGGCCCTTAGGCGACCGTTGATGTGCTATCTGTAGGAGGTTTATATGGAGTGGCTCGTTGAGGTAACAGGTTTACCATTTGATATCCTTATACTTATTTTGCTCGCCGTAGCGGGGGCTTTCGCAGGGTTTGTTGACTCCATTGTGGGCGGCGGTGGACTCATTTCTGTACCAGCTATGTTATTAACAAATCTTCCGCCTAGTATGGCCTTGGGCAGTAATAAATTATCCAGTATTTTTGGCGCTGGTAGTGCATCGATTACGTTCTTGAGAAATCACATGGTTGATTTTTCTTTAGTTCGTAAACTATTGCCCTTTACCTTTATTGGTTCTATGATAGGTACATTAGCGGTTGTATCGTTGCCGCCATTATATGTAAAGCCCATTATTATCATCTTGCTCGTTTGTGTAACCCTTTTTGTGGTATTCAAAAAGGATTGGGGCGAGGTAAACCGCACTTCTGCAGTAGTGGGCAAAGCACTATATATTTGTATGGCCTTTGCTCTTGGTATTGGTGCCTATGATGGTTTCATTGGACCTGGTACAGGAACATTTTTAATTATGGGCTTTATCTTTACAGGTTTTGATTTTTTACACGCATCAGCTAATGCGAAAGTATTAAACTTTACTAGTAATGTAGCGTCTTTATTGGTATTCTTATATTTAGGGCATGTCAATATTAAATATGGTCTTGCCACAGGGGCGGGACAAATTATAGGCGCCTATTTAGGCTCTCATTTAGCTATTGCAAAGGGCTCATCTTTAGTGCGTGTAGTATTCTTGTCGGTAACGACGGTAATGTTGTTGAAATTAGTGTATGACTATGTTTCAACGTTATAGGAGGACAAAGTATGCCTCATAAAAGTGATGTACAAGTGGCATTGATCAGTGGTGGTACATCGGGTATTGGCTTTGCTACGGCTAAGCTTTTACTGAAAGAAGGTTGGTGCGTAGTCATCAATGGCCGAAACGAAAAATCTGGTCAAAAAGCTAAGACTAAGCTGCGCCGCTATTCTTCAAAAGTACAATACATTCAAGGTGATGTATCTAAACTTGAAGATTGTCAGCGCATTGTAAAAGAAACGGTTGATGTGTTTGGCGGTGTATCTGCCCTCGTAACAGCGGCTGGCTACTATGAGGAAGAGTTATTAGCTGATGTAACAGAGGCCGCTTTTGATGAAATGTTTGGTACCAATGTAAAAGGTACAGTTTTCTTGTGCCAAGCTGCGCTTCCTTATTTGCGCTCTGCAAAAGGTAGCATCGTAACGGTAGCTAGTGATGCCGGTTTACAAGGTAATGTCGCCTGTTCCGTATACGGTGCATCTAAAGGTGCAGTAGTGAGCTTTACAAAATCTTTATCCCTTGAGATGGCACCGCATGGTGTTCGCGTTAACTGCGTATGTCCTGGTGATGTAGATACATCCTTAGTAGATAAACAGATTGCTAATACTCATCAAGATAAGGCTGCTGCGAAGGCTGAAATGGGGCAACACTATCCATTAGGCCGTATTGGCAAGCCGCATGAAATCGGAGAAGTAATTGTATTTTTATTGAGCAATAAAGCGTCCTTTGTAACGGGTGCAGCTTGGACTATCGATGGTGGTCTCACTAGTTGGTAAGATAGAACATATTGGAAGTTATTTTATTTTTTAAATCTATAGATAATTAGAAAAATTCATTTCACTTCTAGCAATAGAATGGTATAATAATACTAATAATATGACCTATAGTTGGTTCACAACAAAGGAGAATACTTATGGCAGAATATAATGGCGTAACACTTGAGCCACTTATGGATGGTTCTCAAGATCGTGACTATCAAGTTGAACAATTTATTTTCTGGGGTGCAGGTCGTGCAGCAGCATTGGCTTTATCCCCTAAATTCAGCAGTGTTGCTTTGTGCGCCAATGCTACGTACATGGTAACTCGTATTGCTCATCTTTATGATGTGGAATTACAATCTGGTGCTGCAGTAGGTTTAGTTGGCGGTCTTAGCACAGCTGTAGGTACAGCGGCTATTTCCCTTCTTATTCCTTTGAAAGCAGTTCGCGTTCCTGTAGCGATTGGCTTAACATATGCTATTGGTAAAATTGCTCATATTTGGATTCAAGATGGTATGCCTTCTGATATCGAACGCTACAAACCAATGGTTGCTGAATTCCTTGAAAGCGGTAAAGCTATTGCATCTGAAATCGTTCGTGATGCAGGCGCTAGCATTCCTTTCACACAAGGTCAACGCGATGTATGGGCAGGTATTGCTAACGAAACAGGTCTTGCTAAAGAAACTTTGAAACAAGTTTACGAAGAAAAAGTAACACCTGCTATCGATAAATGGAATAACGAAACAAAATATCAACTTCATGATAATGCAGCAGAAGTGGTAGCTAAAGTATCTGATGCAGCTAAAGAGAAAATTGATGTTGCAAAAGAAAATATTGACATAGCAAAAGAATTGGCTAAAGGTGGCGTAGAAGTAGCTAAAGCTTCTGCGCAAGTAGCAGTAGACACAGTAAAAACTAAAGCTTCCGATGCTGTAGAAACAGCAAAAGATGCGGCTGCAAACACTGTTAGCACAGCGAAAGATAAAATTGGTAGTTTGCGCAAATAAGCGCTGAAGGATTATTACGATGAATCCCTTAAAAATTATTAAATACGGTAAGTATTTTAACGAATCAAGATTTGTAGGCTTTCTTGGCCGATATGGTAAGAAACTTGCCTTTGTACAACAAGCGGTAACCTTATTCCTCTGTTTACGAGATAAAGATACTCCAAAATATGTAAAAGCAGTCATTGCAGGTGCCTTAGGGTATCTCGTATTGCCTGTTGATGTTGTACCGGATACGATTGCCGTATTAGGTTGGTTAGATGATGTGGCGGTACTCGGAATAGCCTTTAAGATTGCGAATCGTTACATTAAAACGAGTCATCAAGAAGAGGCAAAAAAATTCTTCCCATTTGGTAGTAGTCGCTAACTTTTACCATTTAAGGCAGTTTGATCCACAGTGATTGAACTGCCTTTAATTATTTGACACCCTAAAGTAATAGATATACAATGAAAATTGTATACTATTTAAAAAGGACTAGATTTATGCATATTGCTTCAGTAAATGTACGATTTTACGAAACTGATATGATGGGGATTGCGCACCATAGTAATCACTTTAGATGGTTTGAAATGGCACGTATTGAATTCCTTCGTCAAATCGGTGTAACCTTGTGGGATATGATGAATGAGGATATTGTATTTCCTATTATGAACGTATCTTGCAATTATAAAGAACCAGCGAATTTTGATGATGAACTTCACATTGAAACGTACTTGGTTAAAATGACGCGTGCTCAAATGGTTTTCCGTTATCGTATGAAACGTGCTAGTGATGGTGCGCTTCTGGCGACGGGAGAAACTAAGAACGCTTTTATGTCGAAATCAACAGGAAAGATTGTGCGATTAGACGATACTTTTTATCAGCCTATGTTAGCAGCTGTTGAGGAGATGCCTAATGAATAATGTACAACAATTGCCTATCGGTGTATTTGACTCTGGTGTAGGCGGACTATCAGTATTAAAGGTATTACAAGAACAATTTCCAAATGAAGATTTTATCTATATCGGTGATAATGCCAACAATCCTGTAGGCAATCGCAGTGATGATGAAATTACGTTTTTAGCATGCCGTATTGCAGAGGCGCTTGAGAAGCAGCCTGTTAAATTGATGGTTATTGCTTGTAATACTTTCACCGTTGTTGCCCTTGATGAGGTACGTGAACGCGTATCCGTTCCAGTTATTGGGGTTTCTCAAGGCGTTAAAACCGCTATTAGTGAAAGTAAAAGTAATACTATTGGTATTATGGCTACAGTGGCTACTGTAAACAGCCATATTCATAAGCATGTCGCGTTAGAAGTTGATCCTGAAGTGCTGGTGTGGGAACAACCTTGTCCTGAACTGGCAGGTCTCATTGAGCAAGGTCATTTAGATGACTTTTTCGTTCGTGATGTGTGTGAAGAGTATGTAGAGCCTTTGCTATCTCGTGAAATTGACGTAGTTGTTTTGGGCTGCACTCATTTCCCATTTGTTAAACCTTTATTAGAGGAATTAACTGCTGGTCGTATCCAGTTTGTAGATCCTGCTTATGAAACGAGCAATCTTGTTTGTCGTATTTTAGAGCATAAGAACCTCTATAACCCTCAAGAAAACCTTGGTACGGTGAAGCTGTATTTCACAAAAGATATTGAGCTTGGCGACACATTAAGTGCGTCCTTCCTCGATACAAATCGTCGTACCATTGAACATATTACACTATAAAGGAGATGCCCTATGTGGTTTTATAACATCCTAACTGTAGTAGTATCCATCATTGTGGCTATTGCAGTACTGTATTTATTATTCCGTTTGTTCGCATTGAAACAAGGTGATGAAAAGGTTATTTTGTTGCCAAAACGAGCAACTAATTTCCAAGTATCCGATCGAAACTTTGAATCGATTACATTGTTCTGTGACGTTCCTTTCGTAAATAAAGGTCGTCAAAATGGTACGATTATGGACTTATTCCCACGTCCATTATTGCCTGAGGAACAATTTGATTCTGTGAAAGTAGACGCATGGGCTATGGATATTAACCGCCCACGTCACGATGGCTATTTTGAAGCTGTTATCATTAAACCACGTAAAGGTGGCACTATCCGTGTATATGTTACGTTAATAGGTAAAAGTGGCAATATTCGAGAAGATATTAAGGGTTTCCCTTATATGAATATCGACATTTACTACCAAGTGGTTGGTCGTGAAGATTACCACATTGATAAACAACGTATTCGTTTGACCCCAGAAGAAGTAGAGGCCGCATTAGGCCAATAAGGAGGCATTTCAATGGCAGAATTAGAGTTAGTATGTGTACCAACACGTATTCTTACAGATAATGATGACATCGTAGATGCTATCGTTGAATATGGTGGTCATAATATTGGACCAGAAGATATCGTATGTGTAGCTGAATCTGTAGTGGCTATTACACAAGGTAATTTCACTCGTCCAGAAGAACTAGACGTATGCTGGCAAGCTCGTTTAATTAATCGTTTTATCCATCCAGATGGCTCCATGGCATCCATTTACGGTATGCAAGCGGCTATGGATGTAGATGGTAAATGGAAGGTGTTAGGCGCATTTATTCTAGGTGCCATCGCTAAGATTTTCCGTAAACCAGGCGTGTTCTATGCTATTGCTCGGGCAGCATCTTTGGCTGACGATGTAACAGGCACTATGCCTCCATTCGATAAACATATCGTACATGGCCCTAAAAATCCTGATAAAGTAGCTGAGAAAATCGTATCTCGCACAGGTTGCTATGGCGCTGTAGTAGCTGACGTTAATGACTTAAAACGCTCCGCTATCTTAGGTACAAGCCGTGGCATTGATGCTAAGAAAATTGCACAATTGTTGATCGACAATCCATTTGGTAATGATAGCCAAATGACTCCAATTGTTATCATCAAAAATTACGCATCTGTATCTGGTAAATAACAGAAGGCTGTACTCATCACATAGAGATGGGTACAGCCTTTTTATATTGTAATTAGGAGGTTTTATGTTAATAGGTTTAGACGTAGGTGGTACTTTTACCGATGCCGTTATTATCGAAGGTCATCGCGTAGTATCATCTGCTAAAAGACGGACTACGAAGGACAATCTAATGCAAGGGATAGGTGAGGCCTTAGATGCAGTCCTAGATAGTTGTGATACATCGAAGATTGAACAAGTAACCTTATCTACTACAGTTGTGACAAATACCATCGTAGAAGAGAAGGAGCAAGTCGTAGACCTCTATGTAGTGACTGGGCCTGGTCGCAATGTAGATGACATATTCCCTGTGAGCCCTATATATCTTCAGGGCTATACAGACCACAGAGGTATTGTCGTAGAGCGTACCTCTACTGATGGTGTACGTGGTATAGCACATATGGTGCAAGAACGAAGTGGTACTGATTTGGCCGCTGTATCTGCAAAATTTGGTGTCCGCAATCCTCAAGAGGAATTATCTATAACAGAAGCGTTACAAGAAACATATAATACCATATCTAATGGCAGTTTATTAAGCGGTTCCTTGAACTTTCCTCGTCGTACTATTAGTGCTTACTTTAATAGCGCTGTAACGCCCGTATTTACGGTGTTTAAGAAAAACGTGGAAGATGCGCTGAGTGCACGAAATATTAAGGCCCCACTTCATATATTAAAGGCCGATGGGGGCTCTCTTCCTATTGAGCACATGGTAAGTCGACCTGTAGAAACTGCTTTTACGGGACCGGCTGCCACTGTGCTTGGTTTATCTGCTCTCGGTGCTATAGGTAATACGCATACAGTGGCGCTAGATATTGGGGGAACTACAACAGATATTTCCCTTTGGAAACAGGGAAAACCATTGATGACGAAGAATGGTGTATCCATTCGTGAATATCCAAGTGCAGTGCGATCCTTTACAGTTACCTCCGTCGGTATCGGCGGTGAGTCGGTAGTTCGCATTGTAGATGGTGAAATCACGGTAGGACCTGAACGTGTAGGTCCATCAGCGGCTTTAGGTGGTAATGAACCTACCTTGGGGGACGCTCTCATCGTATTAGGACACGCAAGATATGGTAATGTTGAACTTGCTACACAATCCTTACAACAGTTAGCCTATCTGTTACAGGCTAATTGGAAACACGGCGAATGTGAAGATACATTGGGGAACCATAATTCTGAAAAGCAATGTATTCATAATATGTCAGCTCTAGATGTAGCACAGCTTATTGTTAAAAAGGCATTAGAAACAATTCAACATGGCATCGATGAGGTGGTACAGGCAGAAAATAAACGCCCCATCTATGTAGTGGCGGATATTGTAAATCCCGATGTCTTTATGCCTGCTCAAATTGTCGTAGTAGGTGGTACAGCACCTAGCTTAGGGCCAAGTATAGGCGAGTATTTGAATTTACCGGTTACTATTCCCGAAAATGCAGCTGTAGCAAATGCTATTGGTGCAGCATTAGCACTATCTACTATTGAACTTACCGTTCACGTCGATACAAAACGTCGTTTGCTTGTCATTCCAGAGTTAGGTGTAAAGCAGCAAACCTGTACCTTGAAACGAGCTGAACAAGTAGTTGAGCGCGCAAAAGAGGCTCTCGGTGAAGAGGCATTGCGCTTGGGCCTAGATAAAACGCAAGAGGTCGAGGTTATTAGCATTGAAGATTTTCCTGTTGTAGAGGGATGGCAGTCTATGGAACGTCTAATTACGGTGAAAGTACAGCTAGAAGCGGGGGTGAAAAACTATGTGGAATAAGGGCCTATCCTATCGCGAGCGTCATGGACTCAGAAATGTTGGTATAAATAAGATTACCAATACAAAGACAGGCGACACGTTAAATCCGGACAAAAATGTATCAAAACATAGTTTAGGTCTTGTCTTTTTCCCTGCCTTTGACTGGAAGATTTCAGAAACGCATCCTGAACGACAAGAACGTTTACTCTATACACGAGATCAAATCGTAGAGGAAGGTTTATTAGACATCCCGAATATTAGAGAATATAATCCTATCGTAGCCGATTGGGATACGATAGAGCGTGTTCATGTAGGTGCTCCTGACTTAGAATCCTGGGTAACGGAAGCTCATCGTGTATCTGCAGGAGGCGCTATTGCGGCTGCTGATGCGGTTATGCGCGGAGAGGTGGACCGTGCCTTTGCACTCGTTAGACCTCCAGGACATCATGCGATGGCTATGGTACATGGTATTCGGGGTTTCTGTACCATAAATATTGAAGCTGTTATGATTCAACATATGCGCCAAAAATATGGTATAAAACGTGTTGCTGTGGTGGATACAGACGTTCACCATGGCGATGGGTCTCAAGATGTGTTCTACCACGATCCTGATACTTTATATATTAGTTTCCATCAAGATGGTCGCACGCTATATCCAGGTACTGGCTTTATGGATGAGTTTGGTGGACCTCAAGCCATCGGTGGCAATATAGATATTCCATTGCCACCTGGTACTGGTGACGAAGGGTTGATGAAAGTTATGCGCGAATTAGTATTACCTATATTAGAGGAGTTTAATCCGGATATCGTCATCAATTCAGCTGGGCAAGATAATCACTTTAGCGATCCTTTGGCGAATATGCAGGTTACTGCAAAAGGCTATGCCGAGCTTGTAGATTTATTGCAAGCTGATATAGCTGTCTTAGAAGGTGGTTACTCTGTACAGGAAGCGTTACCTTATGTAAATACAGGTATTATTTTATCTATGGCAGGCCTTGATTACAGCCAGGTCGTAGAACCTGCCTTTGATCCTGCTAAATATAAGCAAAGTCAAAATGTAACTACCTATATAGATGACCTCATTGCTAAATGGAAGGTGCAATGGGCTAATCGCCATAAGATGGCCGAAGATGAGCGCCTAGGTGCGGGAGATGTTTGGTCTAATCGCTATAACGTGTATTATGATGAAACGGGCGTACAAGAGGAGCGCCTTGAAAAGGTGCGCATGTACGAAGATAAGGTTGGCTGGCATAGCGTACTTTCACGGGGCCAATATGGACCTTATGGGCCACAAAGTGTATATGCTATGTTCATCCCTTGGCAAGGGGACGACGAAACACGGCAAGATGCGATTGTAGAGGCTAAAAGAGCTAAAGCAGAGGGCGGGGCAAGTCGTTATGTTGTGGTAGATCCTCTTGGTGAAGGACAATATGAACTATAGTGCTAGTATTAGTTGTGTTAACATATGAGCGATGTTACGGCACTATGGTATTACATTACAATATGCTTTATAGTGCTAAAAAATAGAAAAATTGTGATATAATAGAAGAAATAACGCCCCTTTATGTAAGGGGCGTTCTAATGTTTAGTTTTAGAATGGTGAGGTTCCTATGCGCAGCGATAATAGAACAGCAGGTCAATTGCGACCTATTAAAATAACACGGAATTTTACAGAGTATGCAGAAGGTTCTGTACTCATTGAGTGCGGCAAGACTAAGGTTATCTGTACAGCCACTGTTGAGGATTCTGTGCCGCGCTGGCTAAAAGGGTCTGGTCAAGGATGGGTAACAGCAGAATACTCCTTGCTGCCACGTTCTACGCAAACTCGCGTAAGCCGTGAAGCTGCAAAGGGTAAACAAACGGGCCGCACTGTAGAAATTCAACGCCTTATCGGTCGTGCATTACGCGCTGTTGTAGACCTTGAAGCACTTGGTGAACGTTCTATTACGATCGACTGCGATGTAATTCAAGCCGATGGCGGCACGCGTACAGCATCGATTACAGGTGCCTTTGTAGCCCTTGTTGATGCGGTGGACTTCACCTTTGGTGGCGCAGGCAAATTCCCGATTACTGACTTCTGCGCGGCTATTTCTGTAGGGATCGGTCCAGAGGGGCCTATTACGGATCTTTGCTACGAAGAGGATAGTGCAGCTATCGTTGACATGAACGTGGTGCGCACAGGCTCTGGCAATATGGTTGAAGTACAAGGTACAGGTGAACATGGTACCTTTAACCGTGATGAACTCAATGCATTACTCGACTTAGCGGAGGCCGCTACAGATGAGCTCATGGCTAAACAGCGTGAAGCACTTGGCTCAACAGCAGATAAAGTAGGTAGGGTATATCCTACAGCTCCGGAGGTGTAAGGTGGAACAAATCGTATTAGCTACAGGCAATAAGGGGAAAATTCGTGAATTTTCTGAGGCTTTCTCTCATTTATCTATCGATTGTATACCTGTAAAAGAGGTCATTACCATTGAGGAACCTGAGGAAACAGGTACAACCTTTATGGAGAATGCGCTTTTAAAGGCTCGCTACTACGCAAAAGCTACAAATCGTCCATGCCTTGCGGACGATTCTGGCATCACTGTAGATACTCTCAATGGTGCGCCAGGTGTCTATTCTGCTCGTTATGCAGGTCATCATGGTGATGATAATGCTAACAACGAAAAGCTAATTCAAGAGTTACAAGGAAAAGCTGACCGTACAGCTCATTATGTATGTGCCTTAGCACTCGTATATCCTGATGGTCGTGAAGTAACCGCTGAAGGCTATTGCGATGGACTCGTTCAAGACGATCCAAAAGGTGATAATGGCTTTGGTTATGATCCGTATTTCTATGTGCCTCAGTTCAAGAAAACAATGGCAGAGCTTACCATCGAAGAGAAGGAAACCATAAGTCACCGTGGTCGCGCATTACGTGAATTAATTAGTAAACTTTGATATTTTTGAACTATATGATATAGTTCATATAATATGTAATATAATAGTATTAGAGAATTTATAAAATGAAACGAATTGGTATTTTAAGTGATACCCATGGGTATCTAGAGGATATTGACCTCGTCTTGGAGGCTACGGCTGATCAAGATATTGACATGTGGCTTCACGCTGGTGATTTGGGTGATGATGCGCGCTATATGCAGGAGCATACGAATGTGCCTGTTTATGCAGTGCGCGGCAATAATGACCGAGTACAACCACTTGAGCCGCGAGAACAGTTGATTCCTCTAGAGGATACCTATATTTACATGTGTCATGGAGATAAGGTATCATATTATAATCGAATACAAGAACTGACTCATTTAGGCACCTCAATGGGGGCGCGTCTCATCGTGGCTGGTCACAGCCATCATCATGGTGAGGTTCGTTCTGGTGATGCGGTATTCGTCAATCCTGGCAGTATTTCCTTGCCTCGAGACCGCTCTGGTGGTACCTTTGCCATCGTTACCTACGATAATGGGCAGTTTGATGTAGAGTTTGTGTATAAACAAGATCTTGTTTAGTTATATGGTGAAAGCTTCGTTTGAATCTTTCAAAAGAAATAGTAAGTCTATGCATGGAAAGGGTTATGACATATCATGGATACACTAGTTAAAGCAAAGCCTAAAATGAAATTATACGGTTTTAATAATCTCACAAAGACGTTGAGTTTTAATATTTATGATATTTGTTATACTCGTACGGAAGAAGAGAAAAAACAATACATTCAGTACATTGATGAAGTATACAATGCAGATCGTTTAACAGCTATTTTGACGGAAGTAAGCCGTATTATCGGTGCTAACATCCTTAACGTAGCGAAACAAGACTACGACCCTCAAGGTGCGTCTGTTACGATTTTGATTTCTGAAGAGGAAATTGAAAAAGAAGATGTAGTTATGCATCTTGATAAATCTCACCTTACTGTACATACTTACCCTGAAAGCCATCCGCACAAAGGGATTAGTACGTTCCGTGCCGACATTGAAGTATCTACATGCGGTCAGATTTCTCCCCTTAAAGCACTTAACTATTTGATTCAAAGCTTTGACTCCGATATCCTTACATTGGACTACCATGTACGTGGCTTTACACGTGATGTATCTGGTAAGAAAATCTATATCGATCATCGCATCAACTCCATCCAAAACTACATTAACTCGAAAACTCGTAACATGTACAACATGATCGATGTAAACGTATACCAAGAAAATATTTTCCACACAAAAATGATGTTAAAAGAGTTTGATTTGGATAACTATCTCTTCGGTATTACTGAAGCTGAATTGAGCGAACGTGAAATTAAGCAAATTAAACAGCAATTAAAACAAGAAATGATGGAAATATTCTATGGTCGTAATTTGCCATCTGTGAAAGCTTAATATTACATTTGAAAATTTTTTTCAAAATTTATATATAGCTAAATACGAATATAATACGTAAGTAGATAAGCCTTAGTTGGCTTATCTACTTTTTGTTTGCTTATCATAATTTTTATTAACAGAAATTAATAGCATTCAAATCTAAAAAAATCGATAACCATATCAAAAAAACTTGTGTTGTTATTTATCATTTTGTATAATACAATTAGTTTATGGTATTAATTACCGACTCTAAAGAGTCCGATTGTTTCCACAAAGGAGAATTATTATGGACGTACGTGAATTAGCTGTACAGAAAAAACGTGAATTGAAAGGTTTCCTCACTGTAGGGACTAAATATGAATTGAAAGACGCACATGACTTGTCTGTAGCGTACACCCCAGGTGTAGCAGAGCCATGCTTGCGTATTAAAGATAATGAAGCTGAATCCTTCGAATTAACATGTCGTTCCAACATGGTTGCCGTAGTTTCCGACGGTACTCGTGTACTTGGCCTTGGCGATATCGGCGCTGCAGCAGCATTGCCTGTAATGGAAGGTAAATCCTTATTATTCAAAAAATTCGGCGATGTAGACTGCATTCCATTGGTTGTAGATACTAAAGATGCTGATACTTTGATCAACACTGTAAAATTGTTGCAAAAAAACTTTGCTGGTATTAACTTGGAAGACATTTCTTCTCCTAAATGCTACGATATCGAAAATCGTTTGAAAGAAGAATTGGAAATCCCTGTATTCCATGATGACCAACACGGTACTGCAATCGCATGTTTAGCTGGTGTAAAAGGCGCTCTTCGTTTAGTTAAAAAAGATTTAGCGACTGCTAAAATCATCGTAAACGGTGCTGGTGCAGCTGGTGCAAACATTGCTCGCTTGTTATACCTTGCAGGCGCTCGTGATATTACATTATTAGTATCCTCTGGCGTATTGCACAAAGATTACAAACGTCTTGACTCCTTGCAATCTGAATTGATCGACTTGCTTAAACTTGAAGAAAAACATGGTGGCTTGGCTGAGAATGCTAAAGGCGCTGACATTCTTCTTGGTGTATCTGCAGCAGGCGTATTTACAAAAGATATTTTGGAAAACTTGGCTGACGATGCAATCGTATTCGCAATGGCTAACCCTAACCCAGAAGCTACATATGCAGATATGAAAGCTGCTGGTATCCGCGTTGCTGGTACAGGTCGTTCCGACGCTCCTAACCAAATCAACAACGTAGCGGTATTCCCTGGCGTATTCCGTGGTGCTATCGACGTACGTGCTTCCCAAATCACTGATGAAATGAAATTAGCTGCAGCTGATGCATTGGCTAACTTGATTCCAGATAGCGAATTGAACGAAGAAAACGTAATGCCATCCGTATTCGATCCTCGCGTAGCTCCAGCTGTTGCTAAAGCAGTTGCTGAAGTTGCTGTAAAACAAGGTATCGCTAAAAAACCTGGTGTAGTAGAAGACGGTAGCTACGAAGGTTAATCTATTTGCTGTAAAAGCATTGGTATAACTATAAAATAACTATAGAACAATATGACATGCACCTCGAAAGGGGTGCATGTTTTGTATATAGATGAATAAAATTTAAAAAATGCTTAATTGTAGAATGAAATTGAACAAATAAAAAATCCATAGTGAACCTTGTGTTATGATTTAGGTGTCTAATCAAAATAATAACCGAGGTAATCACTATGGACTACAATAATCATAACACGACATTACGCACAAACAAACACTTAAACTTCGAAGAACGATTTTATTTAGAAAAGAGAATTGTTCTAGGAGATAGTATCACTGCAATTTCACGTGCACTGGGTCGTTCTAGAACAACTATTTATACAGAATTAAAACGCGGTACTGTGATTCAAATTCGACAAGGTAAATCTCAACTTGTATATTTAGCTGATTCTGGACAGGCAACATATGAAAGACAACGTGTGGGCTCCTTTAATACCATGAGAGTTGGTGCTATAGAAGCCTTTATAAATTGGATTGAAAGCAAGGTTCTAGATGATCATTGGTCTTTTGATGCTGCTGTTGGATATGCTAAACATAAGGGTTTGTTTGTGCGTAATGAAATGGTTTGTGCTAAAACTTTATATAACTATCTTCACAAAGGTGTATTAGGTATAAAAGCAATTGATTTACCATTGGTAGTACGGCGTTCCCAACGAAAATCTATTTCTAGAAAATATAAGCGAGAACTTGGTAAATCCATAGAACTTCGTGATCCTAAGATTGAAACGCGCGAGGAATTCGGGCATTGGGAATTAGATACCGTCCGTGGAACAAAAGATAAGACAGACCATGTTTTAATCTCTTTACTTGAGCGTAAAAGCAGACTGTATGTGGCTTTACGATGTCCATCAGCACGAGCTGCTGATGTAAAAGAAACACTGCATACATGGTTAAATACGTTTAAAGATGTTAATCTATCCTACTTATGTAAAACAATAACTGCAGATAACGGTTTAGAGTTTTCAGAGATATCTAATTTAGAAAATGAAACCTTGTCTATTTATTTTGCTCGACCTTATTCTGCTTGGGAACGTGGATCAAACGAAAGGCATAATGGTTTACTTCGTAGATGTATACCGAAAGGAATGCCAATAAAAGCCGTTTCAGAGGAAACAATTCAACGAACACTTCAATGGTGTAATAATTTGCCACGCAAGCTTCTAAATTATAGAACCCCCTTGGATGTCTTTCTTGAAGAAGTTAATAAAATTGTAGATTTGGATACTGTTTAATTTCATATTGCAATTTAAGAAATTTAAAAAATTAATGAAGTTGTAAAAAAGTACTTGTCACTATTTTGTATCGATGATATAATTATTTTCGTTGCAGAGCGATACTCAAAAGAGTAGAAAACTCAGCAAGAGTAGTGGTTGACATCAACTACCGGGTTTGCTATAATAGCAAAGTAATTAATGACGGGGCATAGCGCAGTTTGGTAGCGCACCTGGCTTGGGACCAGGGGGTCGCAGGTTCGAATCCTGCTGCTCCGACCATTTTTTATTTGCGGGTGTAGCTCAATGGTAGAGCCCCAGCCTTCCAAGCTGGTCGCGAGGGTTCGATTCCCTTCACCCGCTCCATTTTTTTTTGCCTTTTTTAGGGTAAAACGTAATATTGACGATATATACTACATAATTTATACTATAATAGATAATTACATATATAGGTAATCCACATGGTTCAGTAGCTCAGTTGGATAGAGCAACGGCCTTCTAAGCCGTGGGTCGGGGGTTCGAATCCCTCCTGGATCACCAAAAATTAGCACCTTGCTTATGCAAGGTGTTTTTTATATTTTTATAAAGGTAAAAAGTTTAGATTCTCATTTTATGGTATAATATGAATGTTAAATGAAAAATAGCTAGATTAATCTAGTTTGATACAGATGATGAATAGGGGTGGATTCATGGCAATAGGAATTATCTATATAATGTCTACAGTTGTACCTGGACTTATTAAGATCGGCAAAACAGGGATAGATAACTTTGAAAGAAGGATGTATAATCTTGAACGTCATGGATATAATAATGTTGTTGGATTAAAGCGAGAATTTGCAATTGAATTAGATGATTATGATGAAAAAGAGAAGTTATTAGATGATATTTTTAGTAAAAGTAGAGTTTTAAATTCAGAACTTTTTGCCTTAGATCTTGATTTGGTTATTCAACTACTTTCATCATTTGAAGGTAGACAAGTTTATCCTGTTGATCGTACTAAAGAAACAACTTTTGACGAGGCTACAAAAGCAAGAGCTGTCAAAGTTGATTGGGAAAAAGTTCCAGATGGTTATTACTATTTAAATGAAACGAGAAAAGGATTTGGCGTAGTTACTGCTACAATGAAAGTTGAAGATGGTATGTTTACTGTATTAAAAGGTAGTATTTGTGCCCCGACTAAGTCCGAATGGATGCCGGATGCTCGGAAAAGTGCTTTGATAGAAAATGATACTTTACTTGAGGATGTAAGTTGTAATTCCCCATCTACTGCAGGTTGGGTAGTGTTGGGAAATGCTAATAATGGTTGGACTGTTTGGAAAAATGAATCAGGCGATTCGATTGATATATATAGATGATTAATCTAATTTATTCTACAGTGCTTGCCGTTTTATATAATTAATATTATTGGCTTATTAAGTGGGGAAATATAGTAATTACAAAAAAGTGCTGTAATAGAAAGCGATTTTATCGCATTCCATTACAGCACTTTTTATTTTTTACTAGGATTATAGATTCTCTGTTTGGACTGTATTCTTTTGTAACCATTTTGATAATTCTGTATTATGCATTCTTCCTGCAGCTACATTAATAATCAAATTTTCAACGTCTTGTTGTGGAGCGATAATATCATATCCATTAATGATTAAATAGACGTACATACTATGGAGTGCAGTTCGTTTGTTACCATCTGTAAAGGGATGGTTATTGGCAATGCCATAACATAATTGTGCCGCTTTATCGTAGATAGATGGATATAAATCATTACCCATAAAGGTTTGAAAAGGGGCATTTACTGCTGAGGCTAATAAGCTTTTGTCACGGATACCTGATGAAAGGATAAATGCCTCTTCTAACTGTGTATGGAGTTCACAGATGTCTTGTATGGTGAATTGAATGTTAGTTGTATTCATTTATGCTCCAATGCTTTATATAGTTTATAATTACGCTTTAGTACTTGTTGAGAGATGTTTATGATCTGTTTTTTTATTTGTTTGTTGGTATCGCTGGTAATGATAGGAGACTCATCGTTTGTTGTGTAATTAATATTCTTTATATCTTGTTGTGTCATTGCTCGAACCTCTTTGATGTATATTTGACTTTTATTTTTATTATATAGGTAATAAATCAATATAAACAATATGATTTGTAACAAATAACTCAAAAGTTCAAATTGTATGATCTTCTATAAACCTAGTATTTATCGATGTTTTTGCTCTTAAAACACATTGATCAAATAAAAAGTCAAAAAATAATCAAAAATTTTCTTTTTGACTTATTGACTTTTTGACTTTATCGAGTTATTATTATGTCACAGGGTTAAGAAACCCAGTAAAAATAGTATTAGTCAAATAGTTAAACTCAATGATGTATGAGGGGGTAATATATATGAACAACAACTTTAATAATTTTGGTAATGAATTTAGCAGCATGAATGATTTGTTTAATCAATTGATGGGTAACATGGGTGGTTATTCCACAGAAAACCGTCGTTATAAAATTAATGGTCGTGAAGTGACTCCAGAAGAGTTTGCTTTCTATCGTCAAACTGGTCGTTTACCTTCTAATGAAGAAATGCAAGCTGCTCAAGCTGCACAACAAGGTAAAATGAAACAAGATGGTATCCTTGCCAAGTTAGGTACAAACTTAACTCAACAAGCTCGTGATGGTAAACTTGATCCTGTTATTGGCCGTAATAAAGAAATCCAAGAAACAGCAGAAATCTTAGCACGTCGTACTAAAAATAATCCAGTACTCGTAGGTGATGCTGGTGTAGGTAAAACTGCTGTAGTAGAAGGCTTGGCACAAGCTATTGTCAATGGTGATGTTCCTGCAGCTATTAAAAATAAAGAAATCATTTCCATCGATATTTCCGGTTTGGAAGCTGGTACTCAATATCGTGGTTCCTTCGAAGAAAATATCCAAAACCTTATCAAAGAGGTTAAGGCTGCTGGTAACATTATCTTGTTCTTCGACGAAATCCACCAAATCTTGGGTGCTGGTTCCACAGGTGATGGTCAAGGTTCTAAAGGTTTAGCAGATATCTTGAAACCTGCTTTGTCCCGTGGTGAAATGACTGTTATCGGTGCTACAACACAAGATGAATACCGTAACACAATCATGAAAAACGCAGCTCTTGCTCGTCGTTTCAATGAAGTTAAGGTAAATGCACCATCTCCTGAAGATACTTTCAAAATTTTACAAGGCATTCGTCCATTGTATGAAGCGCATCATAACATTGAATTGCCAGATGCTGTGTTGAAAGCAGCTGTAGATTATTCCGTACAATACATTCCTCAACGTAGCTTACCAGATAAAGCTATCGACTTGATCGATGTAACAGCAGCTCACTTGGCTTCCCAACATCCTGTAACTGATATTAAAACATTAGAAGCAGATATTGCGGATGCTAAGGCAAAACAAGAGGAATATGCTCAAAAAGAAGATTATGAATCCGCTATTAACGAAAAAATGCGTATTCAAAAATTACAAGCAGAGCTTGATAACCATACAGAAAACCAAAAAGTAGTAGCTCAAGTGAACGACGTAGCAGAAGCTGTTGAAAGAATGACAGGTATTCCTGTATCTCAAATGGGTGCATCTGATATTGAACGCTTGAAAGATATGAAATCTCGCCTGGAAGCTCATGTAATCGGTCAAGATAAAGCTGTTGAGGCTGTATCTCGAGCTATCCGTCGTAACCGTGCGGGCTTTGACGAAGGCAACCGTCCAATTGGTAGCTTCTTGTTTGTAGGTCCTACTGGTGTAGGTAAAACTGAATTGGCTAAACAATTAGCTATCGATATGTTCGGTAATAAAGATGCTATCATCCGCCTCGACATGTCCGAGTACAGCGATCGCACAGCTGTATCCAAATTGATTGGTGCAACAGCAGGTTATGTAGGTTATGAAGATAACTCCAACACATTGACTGAACGTGTTCGTCGTAATCCATACTCCATCGTTCTTTTCGATGAAATTGAAAAAGCAGATCCTCAAGTTATTACATTGCTTTTACAAGTATTGGATGACGGTCGCTTAACAGATGGTCAAGGTAATACAGTAAACTTCAAAAATACTGTTATCATTGCTACATCTAATGCAGGCTTTGGATTTGGTACTGATGCTCAAGATGAAAGCAAAACTGATATCATGGAACGTATTGCACCATACTTCCGCCCAGAATTCTTGAACCGCTTCAATGGTGTTATTGAATTCAATCACTTAAGCAAAGACGACTTGAAAAAAATCGTAGACTTAATGTTGAATCAAGTTAATAAAACATTAGCTAAGAAAGGTATTACTTTAGATGTAACTGAAGAAGCTAAAGGCTTATTGATGGAACAAGGTTATGATAAAGCTATGGGCGCTCGTCCATTACGTCGTGTTATCGAATCTGAAATCCGCGATAATGTAACTGACTTCTACTTAGATAACATCGATGCTAAACACTTGCTTGCTGATGTAAAGGATGGTCACATCGTTATTTCTGAAAAAGTAGCAGATGATTCCGTGAAAGCAGAAGAAGACAATAAAACTACAGAAGAAATTAAAACAACAGAAGATAATAAATAATATTTGAACCTTCTAGCTGTCAAAGGCACTCGATGAACATCGAGTGCCTTTTTCTTTTTATAAAATTATTTTCTAGGTATGATAAAAATCATTGGTAAAACATCTATAAATTTAGTATAATTTCATCAATAATGATAATAATTCTATAGAATTTAAAAGTTTCATGAAGTGGAGAGGAGAGTGTGTATGTCACATTATATAGATTTAAACAGTGATTTAGGCGAAAGTTTTGGTAATTACACATTAGGCATGGATAGTGAAGTATTGAATCACGTTACAAGTGCTAATGTCGCCTGTGGTTGGCATGCTGGAGATCCTCTTATTATGGATGCTACAGTGCGCATGTGTAAGGAGAAGGGCGTAGCCGTAGGGGCACATCCTGGCTATCCTGATTTGATGGGCTTTGGGCGCCGAGCCATGGCAGTAAATCCCGGTGAAGCAAAGGCGTATATGATATATCAGTTAGGTGCATTACAAGCCTTTTGTGATAGTTATGGTGTTACATTACAGCATATGAAGTTACATGGTGCTTTTTATAATACAGCCTGTGTAACACCTGCGTTGGCTGATGCCGTACTAGATGGATTACAAGCGGTGAATCCTAACATTGCAGCTATGGTCTTGAGTGGTAGTTATATTGCTAAAGAGGCGGAGCGCCGAGGTATCCCTGTGATTCAAGAGGTCTTTGCAGATCGTGGTTATACCGATGAAGGGACGCTCGTACCTCGTACTGAGCCTGGTGCTTTTATCAAAGATCCTCAAGAGGCTCTTGAACGAGTTCTTATGATGGTCAAAGAAGGTAAAGTAGTAACCAATACGGGTAATACCATAGATATTGTGGCAGACTCTATCTGTGTTCATGGTGATAATCCAGAAGCAATTGCTTTCACAAAGTATATTCGTGAAGGCCTTGCAAAAGCGGGTGTAACGGTCGCTAATTTCCAAGACCGGAAAAAATAAGTATTGTATATAGTATTAGTTCTATGTGGAGGTTCTTATGAAACCAATTACAGGTAAAGCTAGTTTCTCTGTCCTGTTAGGGGCAGCATTCTTGATGGCCACGTCCTCTATTGGACCGGGCTTTATGTTACAAACAGCGGCGTTTACAAATGAGCTAAAAGCAGATTTTGCATTTGCCATTGTTGTATCCGTTATTTTTTCTATTATTGCACAGCTTAATGTATGGACTATCATTGGCGTATCCCAAATGCGCGGTCAAGATATTGCAAATAAAGTATTGCCAGGCCTAGGTTATTTTGTGGCATTTTTGATTTCCCTTGGGGGCCTAGCTTTCAATATTGGCAATATCGGTGGTGCATCTATGGGTCTCCATATTATTTTTGGTGTTGATACGACTACAGGGGCGGCCATTAGCGGTATTTTAGGTATTTTACTATTTACGTCTAAGAAAATGGGTGGTGTATTAGATAATACGGCAAAAGTTCTGGGCACAGTTATGCTTGTTCTCATCGGTTACGTAGCCTTTTCTACGAATCCACCTGTTGCTGAGGCTACTACTCACGCCTTTGTTCCTACTAATTATCCTTGGCTTGCAACGATTACCCTCATAGGCGGTACTGTAGGTGGTTATATTACCTTCTCAGGTGGTCACCGTCTTATCGATGCTGGTATTACAGGTCAAGAGCACTTGAAAGATGTGCGCCGTGCAGCGATTATGGGGATGTCTGTAGATGCCTTAGTTCGCGTGTTATTATTCTTAGCAGTTCTTGGTGTTGTGTCTATGGGCTTTGCACTTGACCCTAAAGATCCAGCGGGCTCTGCATTCCTTTTAGGTGCTGGTGAAGTTGGTCATAAATTATTTGGTATCGTATTCTTCTGTGCGGCTCTAACCTCTGTAGTAGGGGCTGCCTACACATCTGTTTCCTTCTTGAAAACACTATTTAAAGTAGTAGAAAAAAATGAAAAATTAACTATTATGTCCTTCATCTTTATTTCTACGTGTATCTTAATCTTTATCGGAAAACCAGCATCTCTATTGATTTTGGCAGGCTCTGTAAATGGTTTGATTTTGCCGGTTACATTGGCAGTTATGCTCTTTGCAACACATAAATCTGAAATCGTAGGGGCATACAAACACAATAAACTATTATATTACACAGGTTGGATTGTAGTGCTTGTAACAGCTTACATTGGTGTAACATCTTTGAAAGGTATTGCGAAACTTCTAGGTTAATTTAATATCTGTGAAAGTACCATTATGTTCTCTTCGAATGTAATGGTCCTTTCAGGTTATACAGGGAGGTACATATGAAGCCTACAATTTCACCTGTAGGTGATCGGGCTATCTCTATTGATTTTGGTCAAGTAATCGATCCAACAATTAATCGACATATTCGACAAACTATAGAGCGAATTAAAGAGCTTCAGCTCGAAGGAATTATTGAACTAGTTCCTACATACTGTGCATTGCTAGTAGAATATGATGCAATGCTATATTCTTATTCTGAAATTTGTAACATTATTGAGCCCACATTAGAAGAAGGTATGACTAATACGACAAATGAACTGGTTACAGTTGTTGAAGTGCCTACCGTATATGGTGGCGAATTTGGTCCCGACCTTAGTTTTGTAGCATCTCATAATCACTTAAGCGAAGATGAAGTCATATCTATTCATAGTGGAACTGATTATTTAGTATATATGTTAGGATTTATTCCTGGCTTTACCTATTTAGGTGGCATGGATTCATGTATAGCGACGCCTCGTTTATCTTCGCCCAGAACTTTGATTCCAGCCGGCTCTGTAGGAATTGCAGGGGAACAGACTGGTACCTATCCATCTGATTCTCCAGGAGGATGGCAAATCATTGGTCGCACGCCAGTGACCATGTATGATATATCAAAGGCACAAGCCGCATTATTAAAAGCAGGTGACTATGTGCGTTATGTACCTATTGATGAAAGTGAATTCCATCGCATCAAAGCGTTAGGTACTGATTATGTCCCTGTTATACGTGAAGTAGAGGTAGGTGATTTACGTGGCGTTAAATAAGTTTGAAAATGCAGTCATCCACGTAGATGCACCAGGTATGTATACGACTATACAAGATATAGGCCGCGTGGGGTACCAACAATATGGTATGCCTGTTGCGGGGCCTATGGATAGTGAAAGCTATCTATTGGGGCAGGCATTAGTAGGTAATACTGAACCTGTAGGGGCCTTAGAGTGTACCATACTACCACCTACATTAACTGTAAAAGGTACATGTATTGTTGCTTTTACAGGGGCGGATATGCAACCTACTATCAACAATGTAGTAGTGCCTAGATATATTCCCTTTGTGTGTCACGAAGGTGATGTTATATCTGGTGGATTCAGCCAATGTGGGGTGCGTATGTATATTGCCTTTTCCGGTGGTATCGATGTGCCTGAAATTAATGGCAGTGTCTCTACTCATACAAAGGCAAAAATAGGTGGGCTAGAAGGCAGACAATTAAAAGCTGGTGATGAGTTTGGTATTAAATCTCTCACTAGAGAAGCTGTACATGTATGTGACTATTACGGTGAAGGTCATAACTTGTTTAATACGGTGTTATACAATCGTGGAGGACGGGAATATCATGAACCGTTACGAGTAGTCCTCGGAGAGCAAGCTAAGCACTTTACAGAGAACGGGATTAAAACCTTTGGCAGTAAAATCTATACATTGACTGTACAATGTGATCGTATGGGCTTTCGTTTAGATGGTCCAATCATAGAACATGTAGACAGTGCAGATATTATTTCTGACGGTGCCGTATTTGGATCTATTCAAGTTCCGTCCGATGGCAACCCTATCGTTCTTATGGCGGATCGTCAAACAACGGGAGGCTATACAAAAATTGGCACAATTATTACGGCGGATTTACCTCGTTTAAGTCAATTGCCTGTAGGTGATGGTATTCATTTTGATATCGTATCTATAGAAGATGCACAAGACATATATCGAACCTATATGAAACGATTACATAAGCGTATGCAATTAGCATACGAACAAAGTACATATGTGTTTAAGGTAAATTAATAATAATGTATTTTAATTACATTAAACAGTATAAAAGCTATCTCATAGAAGTTGAATTCTATGAGATAGCTTTTATTTTGTCTTGCAGACGATTATTATTGCTAGAACATATTTATAATACTTTTTTATAACTTTAAAATCTACCCTTATAAGTATAAAATGAATATAAAGTGAAATTTTATTGTAATAATGAGAATTAAATGATATAATTCGGCGGTAATTATAAAACTAAAAGTGTTTAGTTCAAAGTAGAACCTTAATGTACGGATAGTGTTTGTATTAATTGAATTGATAAAAGGGGTTTATTATGAATAAGATCTTTAAAGTAGTTTGGTCTGCATCCAAACAATGCTACGTAGTAGCATCTGAATTAGCTACTAATACTAGTGGTAAAAAGAAAATTATTGTGGCTACCGTGTTAGCTGCATTAGCAATGGGGGGATCCTTACAAGCTGGGGCTGAAACAGTCGTTACGGCAGATCAGGTTAATGCTATAAATATTGAAACTAATCATATTAAACTTGACAGTAGAGATATTGTAACAAAACTTTCTAGCAATGAATTTAGTATGATTGGAGATGATATCAGTGGTATTCCTTGGAAGACTGTTCTTAATCCAGGGTTAGTTGCAGTAGAAACAAGTGAAATTAACACTTATATTTCTAGACATGGGTTCCATATGAGCGATGTGGACGAAACATCTGAAACATATATTGAACCTAAAGGGATTACTTTAGGTGCTAAAGACGGAAAAATACTAGAATTTAATTTAGATAAGGTTAGTGTAGGTGGCAATAAAATCGAAAATGTTGCTGAAGGTACTGCGGATACAGATGCAGTAAACGTAAAGCAATTGAAATCCTATGTGGATTCTAAGTCTAATAGTACGCCTGTTAGAATTCCGACTATTTCTCAGAATGGCGTTAATACAAATGTCCTCATTGGTGCAAATCCTGATGGTTCAACAAATTATACAGTTAGTGTGAACCCAGATCTTCTTAATATGAATTCTGCAGAGTTTGGTCTTGAAACAGAGGATAAACGAGCTCTTGTAAACAAAGATAAAGCTCAATTCTTTGATGGTGATGTAAATACTAGTATTAGTGCTAATGGTACGAAGCTTGAAAATACCAATAACTTGGATACTGCTGAATATACTATGGATGGTATGCAGGCTAACTCCAATGGCAAACTTGTACGTTTTAGCACACATGGTATTAATGCTGGAGACCAAGTGATTGCTGGTGTTAAGGCTGGTGTAGCAGATACTGATGTTGTTAATGTCAAACAGTTAAAAGACTCTATTACCCAAGCATCTGATGCGGCGGTGGCTAAATCTGCATGGAATTTAGCTGCTAATGGTGGCGCTACAGAGACTATTTCTGGTGGCGATACTGTTAACTTTGTGTCTGGCAATAATGTTGAAGTAACACGTACAGGTAAAGACATTACTGTAGGAACTAAAGATAATGTCACTTTCACAAAAGCAACTGTAGGTAATGTTGTGGTAGATGGTACAGCTAATACTGTAACAGGTTTGGCTAATACAACATGGGATGCTAATAATGTAACAGCTAACCGTGCAGCTACTGAAGGTCAATTGAAAGAAGCTATTTCTAATATTAGTAATTTAGCAGTTGATGCGGCTAATGTTAAACTTGGGTATAAAGCAGATGGTGCTAATGCGCAAACGACAAGTTTGAAAGATGGTTTAAACTTTAAATCTGGTGACTTAACGACTGCTACGGTTGGTGAAAATGGTGAAGTAACGTACAATGTGAAAACATCTACTTTAACTATTGACGGCAAAGGTACTGTTAAAGGTGAGGCTGGCGTCGCAACATCCGATAATGTAGCCAAGGTAATTAATCAAGTGGTACAACAAAACTCTAGCGATACAAAAGAGTTAAAACAAGCTATTAGTAATGTTTCTACTGAAAGTCAACGTGTTGGTGCTCATGCAGCGGCTATGGCGGCGTTGAAACCAATTCAATATGATCCGATGGAGCCAACACAGGTGATGGCTGGTATAGGTAACTACCGTGGTGAAACGGCAGCTGCCCTTGGTCTTGCACACTATACAAATGAAAATACTATGTTAAACGTAGGTGTTTCTCTTGGCGGCACACATAATATGGTTAATGCTGGGGTGACACATAAATTTGGCTCTAGTCCAGAAAAGAAAAATATTCCTGATCGTTATAAAGGCGGTCCGATTAGCTCCATTTATGTGATGCAAGATGAATTGACTCAAATGCAAGCAAAAAATGAAGCCCAACAAGCTAAAATTGATGCACAACAAGCTCAACTTGAACAACAACAATCTGAGATTGATTCTTTAAAAGCTGTTGTAAATCAATTGTTGGCTAAAGCTTAATATTAAAAGTTTATATAAATTTAATGAAGTGAACACCTCTGCAATGGAGTTGTACAGTTTGAGCTGTACTATTCAGTTGTAGAGGTGTTTTTCTATATCTATAATCATATAAAAACAATTTAAAAATTCAATTATGAGTTTATATTCATTTTAGAACTTTATTTATGGTGTAAAAATGACACATTTATGGTAAAATTTTGACATAAGTCATAAAAAAAATCCGCATAATTGCAGTATTTGCATAGGTTATTATTTTTATGAAAGTTTAATGAAAGGTATTGCAACTATATCGAAGAATTTGATATACTAACTTCATCGAAAAAAGTAAAAGTCGTTTATGACTGACAAATTAATAGTATATATATAGAGAGATTATAAGAAGGTTTATAGGAGAAAAGGAGAACAGAAGAATGAACAAAATTTTTAAGGTGGTTTGGAGCAAATCCAAAGAATGCTACGTAGTAGTATCTGAATTCGCTAAAAACAATAGCGGTAAAAAGAAAATTGTAGTAGCTGGTATCTTTGCAGCATTAGCTATGACTAATGCTAATGTGGCATTGGCTGTAAACGAGGTGCCTACATCTACTGGTGGTGCATCTGTAGCTTTTGGTAATGGTGCTACTGTTACAGGTGCCAATGCAGTCGGTTTAGGTAGCAATGCTAGTGTTACAGGTTCCAATGCAGTCGGTTTAGGTATCAGTGCTAGTGTTACAGGTGCTAATGCAGTCGGTTTAGGTAGCAGTGCTAGTGTTACAGGTGCTAATGCAGTCGGTTTAGGTAGCAATGCTAGTGTTACAGGTGTAAATGCAGTTGGTTTAGGTACAAATGTAAAAGCTACTACTAGTGATGCTGTTGTAATTGGTACTGCTGCAAAAGCAGAGACTGCTGGTGGTGGGATTGCTATTGGTCAAAATTCTTATTCAAAATCTATATATGGTAATGCACCAAGTGTTGCTGTAGGTAAAGATTCAATTGCAAATGGTGGTACTGCGATTGCTATTGGTACTAGAGCGACAGTAAACGAAGCTGGTAATCGATATTCACAAGGTATTGCCATTGGTGGTGGTGTACTGCCTGGCCAAGGTGCAGTTGTAGAAGGTGACCAAGGTATTGCTATTGGCGGTAATACTAAAGCGCTAGGCCATTCTTCCATCGTTATTGGTGGTGATGACGCTGATAAAATGACAAGTACAAGAGCTGTTTATACCGATATTACAACAGGTAAACCTGCTGTCGCTACTGTTTCTGCTGCTGTTAAAGCTTTAACAGGGTATGAAATTAAGTGGAGAGATTATAATAATGCTACAGCAGACCATATCGGTATCACAGTGGGCACTAAGGGTCAATCTGGTAATGCCGGCATTGCTATTGGTACTGGCGCTGACTCTAAAAATCGTATTGCTGGTTCTTTAACAGGTGTTAATACAAGTGCTGCCGATAATGATTCTGTAACAAATGCTATCGCTATTGGTACAGGTGCGAAAGCAAATCGTGATAACTCTGTTGCCTTAGGTGGTGGTTCTACTACAGATAAGCCAGGTACTAAACAAACTAGCTATACATTGCCAACAGGTGTTACTGCAACTTGGTCTGGTGGCAATGATACTCTAGAAGGTGATATTGTTTCCTTCGGTTCTGCAGGTTTCGAGCGTCAATTGAAAAACGTAGCGCCTGGTGAAGTAAGTGCTACCTCTACAGATGCAATCAATGGTTCCCAGTTAGCTGCTATTGCAGATCAAATTACACAGAAATATGTGTCTATTAAGTCTGATGTCACACCTAATAAAGATAACACTGGTGCAAAAGCGGATGAGTCTATTGCTATTGGTCCTAACGCATCTACAGATAAGGCTGCAACAAGCTCTGTAGCTATTGGTGATGGTGCAAGTGCGACGGTTACTAATGGTGTTGCGATTGGCTCTAAATCTGTGGCAAGTACTGCTGCAGGTGTAGCGGGCTATAATGTAAATACTGACCGCACTGATAAATATGCTGGTTTAAGTGGTGCTACCTTAACATCTACATTGGGTGGTGTTGCTGTTGGTACAACAGGACAAACTCGTCAAATTAACTATGTAGCTGCTGGTACAGCTGATACAGATGCTGTTAACGTGGCACAATTGAAGAGTGTAAACCTTGCTTTCACAGGTGACACTGGTTCTGGCGACGTAAACCTTGCTAACAGCAAATTGGCAGTAAATGGTGATAATACATACATCGAAACTAAAGCTAATGGCAAGAAAATTACAATTGCTGGTAAAAAGCAAGATATTACTGTAACTAACGGCGTTGCTACTGCAACTCCTGGCATGGCAGATGCTAAAAACGTAGCTGATGCAATTAATCAAGCAGTTGCTAATAGCTCTTCTAGCTGGAACTTATCTGCTAATGGTGAAGCAACAACTGCTACAGTAGGAAAAGGTAATACAGTAGATTTCTCTGGTGATGACAATGTTACTGTTGCTAGAAATGATAAAAATATTTCTGTATCCTTGAAGAAAGATCTTACTGGCTTGAACAGTGCATCTTTCAACAATGCTGCCGGTAATCCAACTGTAAAAATTGATGGTGACAAAGGTATCAATGCAGGCGACATGAAAGTTACTAACGTAGCTGATGGCGTAGATGATAAAGATGCTGTTAATGTATCTCAATTGAAGAAAACAGATGATAAAGCAGAAGCTAACAAAGCTGCTATTGCTCGTAAAATTTCCTTAGGTGGTAACAGTGGCTCTACAGATGAAAAATCCTTGAGCACAGGCGATGTGAAATTCAATGTTAAAGGTGATAATGGTCTTACTACTGTTGCTAATGGCGACGATGTAACTGTTAAACTTGATGATGCTACTAAAGACAAAATCGATAACGCTGCTGACAAAGATTTGAGCAATTTGAATCCTGCAGGTGAACAAAAAGTTAAAGATTTAGCTGCTTGGAATGTAGTAGCTAATAGCGAAACTGCTGAAAAAGTAAAAGGTGGCGACACAGTTAAATTCATCAATGGTGATAACGTTGAAATCACTCAAGCGGGTAAAGATTTCACAATCTCCACTAAGAAAGATGTAACATTTGATAATGTAACTGCAAATCAAGCTATTACGGCTCCTAAAGTAAAAGCTACAACTGGTGTTGAAACACCTCAAGTTACTGGCTTGACTAATAGAGATTGGGTTCCAGGTCAAACACAACCAGTATCTGGTCGTGCAGCAACCGAAGATCAATTGAAAAAAGTTGATGACCAAGTAACAGCAAATAAAGATAACATCACTAAAAATGCTGGCGATATTAAAACAAATAAAGATAATATCGATAAAAATACAACAGCAATCGCTCGTAAAATTTCCTTAGGTGGTAACACTGGCTCTACAGATGAAAAATCCTTGAGCACAGGCGATGTGAAATTCAATGTTAAAGGTGATAATGGTCTTACTACTGTTGCTAATGGCGACGATGTAACTGTTAAACTTGATGATGCTACTAAAGACAAAATCGATAACGCTGCTAACCAAGACTTGAGTAACTTGACTCCAGCTGGTAAGCAACAAGTTAAAGATTTAGCTGCTTGGAATGTAGTTGCTAATGGTGAAACTGCTGAAAAAGTACAAGGTGGCGATACAGTTAAATTCATCAATGGTGATAACATTGAAATTACACAAGCTGGTAAAAACTTCACAATTGCTACTAAGAAAGATGTTACTTTCGATACTGTAACTGCTAATGATACAATTACAGCTCCAAAAGTAAAAGCTACAACTGGTGTAGAAACCCCAGAAGTAACTGGCTTGACTAATAAAACTTGGGTTCCAGGTCAAACACAACCAGTATCTGGTCGTGCAGCAACTGAAGACCAATTGAAAGCTGTAGATGATCAAGTAGCTGATAATAAAGATAAAATCGGCAAAAATGCTGATAACATTGCAGATAACAAAAAAGCAATCGATAAAAATGCTGCTGATATTGCTACTAATAAAGACAATATTGCAGCAAATAAAGATAATATCACTAAAAATGCTGGCGATATTGCAACAAACAAAGCTGATATTGCTAAAAATAAAGACAACATTGATAAAAATACAACAGCTATCGCTCGTAAGATTTCCTTAGGTGGTGACACTGGCTCTACAGACGAAAAATCCTTGAGCACAGGCGATGTGAAATTTAATGTTAAAGGTGAAAATGGCCTTACTACTGTTGCAAATGGCGATGATGTAACTGTTAAAATCGATGATGCTACTAAAGACAAAATCGACAACGCAGCAAATAAAGACTTGAGCAACTTGACTCCAGCTGGTGAACAACAAGTTAAAGATTTGGCAGCATGGAATGTAGTAGCTAACGATGGTACTGCTGAAAAAGTTCAAGGTGGCGACACTGTTAAATTTATCGATGGTGATAACATCTCCATTACTCAAAATGGTAAAGATTTCACAGTGGCAACTAAGAAAGACGTAACATTTGATAACGTTACTGTAAACCAAAAAATTACAGCTCCAGAAGTGAGTGGCTTGACTAATAAAACTTGGGTTCCAGGTCAAACACAACCTGTATCTGGTCGTGCAGCAACTGAAGATCAATTGAAAGCAGTTGATGATCAAGTAGCAGCAAACAAAGATAACATTACTAAAAATGCTGGCGATATTAAAACAAACAAAGATAATATTGCTAAAAATACAGAAGCTATCGCTCGTAAGATTTCCTTAGGTGGTGACACTGGTTCTACTGACGAAAAATCCTTGAGCACAGGCGATGTGAAATTCAATATTAAAGGTAAAAATGGTATCGTTACTGAAGCTAATGGCGAAGATGTAACTGTTAAACTTGACGATGATACTGCAAACAAAATCAACAATGCTGCAAACACTGATTTGAGTAACTTAACTGATGCTGGTAAACAACAAGTTAAAGATTTATCTGCATGGAATGTAGTTGCTAATAACGGTACTGCTGAAAAAGTTGAAGGTGGTAACACAGTTAAGTTCATCGATGGTGATAATATCTCCATTACTCAAAATGGTAAAGACTTCACAATTGCAACTAAGAAAGATGTTACTTTCGATACTGTAACTGCAAATCAAACAATTACAGCTCCAAAAGTAAAAGCAACTGATGGTGTAGAAACTCCAGAAGTAACTGGCTTGACTAATAAAACTTGGGTTCCAGGTCAAACACAACCTGTATCTGGTCGTGCAGCAACTGAAGATCAATTGAAAGCAGTTGATGACCAAGTAGCAGCAAATAAAGCTAACATCACTAAAAATGCTGGTGATATTGCAACAAATAAAGCAAATATTGCAGCAAATAAAGCTCAAATCGATAAAAACACAGAAGCAATCGGTCGTAAGATTTCCTTAGGTGGTAACACTGGTTCTACTGATGAAAAATCCTTGAGCACAGGTGATGTGAAATTCAATATTAAAGGTGAAAACGGTTTAACAACTGTTGCTAATGGTGAAGACGTAACTGTTAAGATCGATGATGAAACTAAAGCTAAAATCGATAATGCAGCAAATCAAGATTTGAGCAACTTAACAGATGCTGGTAAACAACAAGTTAAAGATCTTTCTGCATGGAATGTAACTGCAGCTGGCGGTACTGTAGAAAAAGTACAAGGTGGCGACACTGTTAAATTCCAAGCTGGTGATAACCTTGAAGTTAAACAAGATAAAACTACTTTCACATATAGCTTGGCTAAAGACTTGAAAGGTCTTAATAGCGTAACTGTAGGCGATGAAAATGGTGCATCCACTAAGATCACTCCTGCAGGTACAACTGTAAAAGATGCAGCTGGTAACTCTACAACAGTTAACGGTGCAGGTATGACTATCACTCCTGCAAATGCAGCAGCTAAACCTGTATCTCTTACTGTAGACGGCTTGAATAATGGTGGTAACCAAATTCATGGTGTAGCACCTGGTACAGCTGATACAGATGCAGTAAACGTAAGCCAATTGAAAGATACTAAAGCTGGTTTACAACAAGCTATTAACAATGTAGGCGCTGAAACACAACGTGTTGGTGCACATGCGGCAGCAATGGCAGCGTTGAAACCAATCCAATACGATCCATTGGAACCAACTCAAATTATGGCAGGTATTGGTAACTACCGTGGTGAAACAGCTGGTGCAATCGGTCTTGCTCACTACAGAACTGAAGATACTATGTTCAACGTAGGTATTACACTTGGTTCTAGCCATAGCATGGTAAATGCTGGTGTAACTCACAAATTTGGTGGCAGCCGTGATAGAAAAGACGCTGTTCCAGAACGTTATAAAGCTGGCCCTATTAGCTCTATCTACGTAATGCAAGATGAAGTAAGTCACTTACGTAACCAAAATGAAGAGTACAAATCCAAGCTTGAACAACAACAATCTGAAATTGATGCGTTGAAAGCAGCTGTTAACCAATTGTTAGCAAACAAAGCATAAGGTTCGTGCATATATAGTTAAAACTATGTATAGGATCTGAATGGATATGTAAAAATGAGAAGAGTCCCCCTCGAAAGAGGGGGGCTCTTTTATATGGAGTAAACGAAATAATCCATAACAAGTCTATCCTAGAAATTAAATGCTAAATAATTTCTTGTTTAAAAATTAATAAAATAATCAATAAAGCTGTATATAGAGTATGAATGATGAATATTTTTAAAGATGAATCATTTTTATGTTTTTATTAACGGTTTCTACATTCTCAATTAGATTTATAAAAATGCATAAAACTTGCAATTAATTAAAATGAATTATAAATGAAAGTCAATAATAATGCACCTTTATATAAAATCTATGAAATGAGGATAGTGAATTAAATATCCAACAAATGCGTTTTTTAATTGAGAAAATAAAGCAAATTATGTTAAAATTAAAGATAGGTTTTAAGTAATGAGAGTCTGATTATTTTCATTACCTTTCGAATTATCCATATGTTTGGGTAACAGAAGTTATATAGTTGAGGGTTAGTAATTTAAAGAAGGAAAACATATGAATAAGATATTTAAAGTCATTTGGTCTAAGTCAAAACAATGCTACGTTGTAGTATCTGAAATGGCAAAGAACAAAACAGGGAAAAAGAAAATTTTAGTAGCTAGCATTTTAGCGGCTTTAGCAATGCAAGCTGGTGTGGTTGCGGATGTATCTGCAGCAGATAGACCGACTGCGACTATTGAGGGCGGTACTAAAATGTATTCAAACTTAACTAATGGTCTTGCTATCGGTAATGAATCCCAGTCCAACAGTGATCAGTCTATTGCTATCGGTTATAGAGCAGTAGCTAATTCACAATATGCTAATCCAGCTCAACCAGCTGTAGCTATTGGTGCAGGTGCTAGTGCGACTGGTAGAGGTGGTGTATCACTAGGTCTTATCGCTAACTCTAGTGTTCGTGGCACTGCTATTGGTAGTGCTACACAGGCTACAGGTTTTGGTGCTTTTGCAGGTGGTACTTATGCACAAGCAACTAATGGTGGCGACGTAGCTATTGGTGGGGCTACATCTGATCGATTTGATGATTATGCTGTTGCTTCTGGTGGATATAGTGTAGCTATTGGTACTGCAGCCAAGGCAGATGGGGGTGCAGGGGTAAGTATTGGTTATAAGACAAATGCTAAAACATCTAATTCTCTAGCTGTTGGTTCTGAATCTCAAGCTACCGGTGAAGGTGCTGTGGCCGTAGGTAGAAAGAATGCATCTACTGGTCCATCTTCAACAGTTTTGGGGATTTTATCTACTGCTAATGCTACATCTGCTACGGCAGTAGGGATGCTGACTACTGCTAAAGGGGAAAATTCCCTTGCAGTAGGTCATAACTCTTCCGCAGCTGGCAAAAATGGCGTAGCTGTTGGTACAAATTTCACAACCTCTGAACAAGGCGGTGTTGCGGTAGGTAATGCTGCAAAATCTAAACAATTAAATGCTACAGCTATAGGTATAGATGTAACGGCTGATGCTGCTAATTCTGTTGCTTTGGGGGGGAGTGCTACGGCCTCTAGTGATGGTGCTATAGCTATTGGTTCTCATGGGTCTAGACAAACGACTGCTACAGGTAATAGGGCTCTTGCTATCGGTGCTGCCACTACGGCTAATGGCTTGGATAATATTGCTATTGGTACTAACGCTAGTACATCCTCTCAGTATTCAACTGCTGTAGGTAATGGTGCGACGGCAACTGCCATTAGAGCGGCTGCCTTTGGTGCTAACTCTACGGCTAGTGTAGAAGGGGGCGTTGCCTTAGGCGTTGGATCTGTAGCGAATCGTGCTGGTGGCATTGCGAATAAGGGCTATAATCCAAACGACAATCGTACCAATAAATATGCAGGATTAAATACATGGGTATTATCTCCTACAACGGGAGCTGTTGCTGTAGGTAATGGTACTGCTGCAACTCGTCAAATTACAGGTCTTGCAGCAGGTAAAGAGGATACAGATGCTGTTAACGTGGCGCAATTAAAAAGCGTTAACTTAGCTTTTGCTGGCAATGTTGGTAGTGGCGATGTAAACCTTGCAAATAGCACATTAAGCCTCAAAGGTGATGGTACATACATTACAACAGCTGCTAATGGTCAAAACCTTACAATTTCTGGCAAAACTCAAAATATTAATGTCACAAATGGTCAGGCTTCTGCAAATGCTGCAGGTATGGCTGATGCTAAAAATGTAGCGGAGGCTATTAATAAAGCAGTTTCTGCCAATGCATATAATTGGAAGTTAGCTGCAGATAATGACAATGGCCGTAGCGAAGTAATCAACAAAGAGGATACTGTATCCTTCAGCGGTGATAACAATATTACAGTAGCTCGTAATGGTAAGAAAATTACGACTTCTTTGAATAAGGCGATTACTGTAGATACTGTGAAAGCTAATAAATCCGTTACTGTTTCTTCTGGTGGTAACCAAATTACTTTAGATGGTTCAAACGGTGCTGTTACAGGTAAAACTTTCACAGGTCAATCTTTCACAGCCGGCAATAATGTGTTGAGTAATACAACGCTTCAAATTGGTCCAACTACTGGCAATAATGTGACTATCACGACTGATGGTTTATCTGGTAAGGCTGGTTCTAATACAGTTAAGTTTGGCACTAATGGTATTAGTGCAGGTGGTCAACAAATTACCAATGTTTCTAGCGGTGGTAACGTAGGTACTAATGCAGCTAACATTACAGATGTTAAGAACGCTGTATCTGACGTGACATTAAAATTAGATACAAATTCTAAAACTGGCACTGTTAAGCTTAGTGAAAGTCCACTAAAAGTAATTGGTGCTAATGGTATTAGAACTGATTTAGTGGGTACGAATAATGGTAGTCTTGTTGTTGGTCTAGACAATAATACGGTAAATGCTACGACTAAAGGTATTGGTTTAACAGGTGATACAGGATCTACAGGTCTTAAATATCTTAAAGACGGTGATGCAACCTTTAAAGTGGCTGGTGATGGCGATCTAGTTACTACTAAGGCCTCTGCTACAGGTGTACAAGTAGCTGTTGATTCCGGTAAAGTAAAAGATTTAGCTGTAGGCGCAGTAACTGTTAGCAAGGCTAATACGGCAGATAATCCTATTACTGTAACACCAACAGCAGGTACAAATACTAAGGACTATGCAATTGGTATTGATACAACAAAATTAGCTAATCAAACACAATTAACATACAAAGCTAATGGTGCCAATGAAAATAAAGTATCCTTGGCAAATGGTTTAAACTTTACAAATGGTACTTTCACAACAGCAACTGTAGGTACAAATGGGAATGTAACGATTTCTACGGCTACTGAAACGATTACGAATGATGCGGATGGTAAAGCTAAAGTTGCAAGTCCTACAGATGGTTTAGCGACTGCTAAAAACGTAGCTGATTCTATCAATAAAGCTGTTGATGGTTTATCTCAAAATCTTACCGTTTCCGATGGTACTACAGATGGTACAGTTAACCTTAAAAATCAAAAACTCACTGTTTCTGGCACTAATGGTGTAACTGCAACTGTAAATGGACAAACTGTTACAGTAGGTATTGATGCAGCGACTAAATCTAAAGTAGACAATGCCTCTACAGCAGTAAATCGTAATATTTCTCTTGGTGCAGATAGTGGTACACCTTCTAGTCAATCCTTAAAAGACGGCGATGTAGCATTCGATGTGAAAGGTGCTACAGGTGACTTAGTATCTACGAAGATGAATGGCAACACTGTTGAAATTTCCACTAAGCGTGCAGCTATTACTAGCGATGCCAATACAGGTGCAGCATCTGTAACAGGTGATGATGGCTTAGTAACATCTAAAAATGTAGCTGATGCTATTAACAAAGCCTCTGATGCGGCTAAAGCCGGTGCGGCATGGAACTTGTCTGCTAATGGTGATACTGGTACAAAGGTATCTGGTGGAGACACTGTAGATTTCACTGGTGATAATAATATTACAGTTACCCAAACTGGCAAAAATATTGCTACCACATTAAATAAAGATCTTAAGAAATTAAACTCTATTTCTCTTGAAAATGGTGTGGGTGAGACAATCAAGTTTGATGCAATTAATGGTAGCGGTAAGTTTGGTGATCCAGCTGTAGGTAATTATACACAAATTGACCGTGATGGTATTAGAATCAATAATGGTATTGATGTAAATCAACCAAATACAGCAAATACTTATTTAGACGTTGGTACTTTATCTTTACAAGCCGGACCTAATAGCAGCTCTCTTGATTCTAAAAATCTCATATTTAATGATGAAGATGGGAATTTGGCTCAAGGTAGTGCTCAAGGCATGGCATTCCAAAGTGCAGCAGGTAAAATGGTTCAGTTTAGTCTTGATGAAATCAATGCTGGTGGCAACAAGATTCAAGAGGTTGCTGAAGGTATAGCTGATACTGATGCGGTAAATGTAAAACAGTTGAAAGATACTGTAGCAAGCCAAACATTAACATACCGTGCTAATACAGCTGCTGATACAGATGCTAAGTCCGTTAAATTATCTAAAGGCTTAGACTTTGTTGATGGCACAATGACAAAAGCTACTGTAGATAATGACGGCAAGGTAACATTTGACATTAATGATGATACTAAGACCAAGATCAACGATTCTGTGGCTGCTGTAAACCGTAAGGTTTCCCTTGGCGCAGATAGTGGTACTGTATCTAGTCAATCCTTAAAAGATGGTGATGTAGCATTCAATGTAAAAGGTGCTACTGGTGATTTCATTTCTACGAAGATGAATGGCGACACTGTAGAAGTTTCTACAAAACGTTCCACTATCAACAGTGATGCTGCAGGTACTGCCTCTGTTACCGGTGATGATGGTTTAGCAACTGCTAAGAACGTGGCTGATGCTATTAACAAAGCGGCTAGCCAAGCTAAAGATGGTGCAGCATGGAAACTATCTGCTAATGGTGATACACCGACTACTGTAGCAGGTGGAGATACTGTTGACTTTACTGGTGATAATAATATTACTACCGATCGTGATGATAAAAAGATTTCTGTTAAGTTAAATAAAAATCTTACGGATTTGAGCTCCATATCTCTTACTAATCCAAGAGGAGAAACAATTTCCCTAGATGGTAGTACTGGTATCATCAAAGCCTATAGAGCTGAGTTTAAAGATAATGTAGGTGCTGGATCCTCTATTGATAGTGATCAATTGCGATTTACGAATGGTGCAACTGGTGCCAATGGGGCTGAAACAGCTCTTTCATTAGATATTTTAGCTATGCACAGTGGCTCTAATGATAATAACCTTACATCTCGTTATCTTGCTTTCAACGATGCGAATGGAAATGAGTCTGTTCATAGTGCACAAGGATTAATTGCCGAATCTGCAGGCGGAGCTAAAACAATCCAATTTACCCTTGATGAAATCAATGCTGGTGGCAATAAGATTCAAGAGGTTGCTGAAGGTACAGCTGATACTGATGCGGTAAACGTAAAACAGTTGAAAGATACTGTTGCAAGCCAAACTTTAACATACCGTGCTAATACCGCTGCTGATGCAGATGCTAAAACTGTTAAATTATCTAAAGGCTTAGATTTTGTAGATGGCACAATGACTAAGGCCACTGTAGATAATGATGGTAAAGTAACATTTGATATTAACGATGATACTAAGACTAAGATCAACGATTCTGCAGCTGCTGTAAACCGCAAGGTTTCTCTTGGTGCAGACAGTGGTACTGTATCCAGCCAATCCTTAAAAGATGGTGATGTAGCATTCAATGTTAAAGGTGCTACAGGCGACTTTATTTCTACGAAGATGAATGGCGATACTGTAGAGGTGTCTACAAAACGTGCTACTATCGATAGCAATGCCACAACAGGTGCCGCATCTGTAACTGGTGATGATGGCTTGGCAACAGCTAAAAATGTAGCTGATGCTATCAATAAAGCTGCTAAAGCAAGTACAGATGCAGTTAACTTGAAATTCTCTGGCGATACTAATACATCTGCTGGCGTAGTGAACCTTAAAGATGATACATTTGGCATCAAAGGCGACGGTAAATACGTAACAACTGATGCAGATGGTAAAAACTTAACCGTTAAAGTATCTGAAGAAGAAGTTAAGAAATCCGCTGTAGGTGCTGTAACTGTGAGCACAGATACAACAGATGCAAATAATCCGTTAACTGTAACTGGCACAACAAGTGCAGATGGCACAACTAAGGACTACAAAGTAACAATTGATGGTACTAAAGTGGCAGCTAAGACAAACTTGTCTTACAAAGCGAATGATGGTACTGCAAAACAAGTATCCTTAGCAGATGGATTGAACTTCAAAAATGGTAATATGACTACTGCTAGTATCGATGATGCAGGCATTGTTAAATACGATGTTAATACAGAAACGATTACTGCTGGTGCAGACGGCACGATTACAGGTCCTGCTACAGATGGTGTGGCAACTGCTAAGAACGTGGCGGATGCAATCAATGCAGCTAAAAAAGCTACGAAAACTGAAATCACTGCTAATGATGGTGAGGCTGCAGATGGTACAACAGGTAATGTTGTGTTAAGTTCTAGCAAAGCAGCTGATGGTCACACTGTTTATGACGTAAAACTCAACGATAAAGTGACATTAGGCACTGGCGCAAATGCTGTAACATTGGATGGCACTACAGGTGCTATTACTGGTAAAACTGCTACTATTGGCGGTGTAACGGTAGATGGTACGAACAAATATGTAACAGGCCTTGGTAATACAACTTGGAATGGTACTGCTACAACTGGTCGTGCTGCCACAGAAGATCAATTGAAAACGGTAGCAGATGCTGCTAAAGCAAGTACAGATGCAGTTAACTTGAAATTCTCTGGCGATACAAATACATCTGCTGGCGTAGTGAACCTTAAAGATGATACATTTGGTATCAAAGGTGACGGTAAATACGTAACAACAGATGCAGATGGTAAAAACTTAACAGTTAAAGTATCTGAAGAAGAAGTTAAGAAATCTGCTGTAGGTGCTGTAACTGTGAGCACAGATACAACAGATGCAAATAATCCGTTAACTGTAACAGGCACAACAAGTGCAGATGGTACAACTAAGGACTACAAAGTAACAATCGATGGTACTAAAGTGGCGGCTAAGACAAACTTGTCTTACAAAGCAAATGATGGTACTGCAAAACAAGTATCCTTAGCAGATGGATTGAACTTCAAAAATGGTAACATGACTACTGCTAGTATTGATGATGCAGGCGTTGTTAAATACGATATTAATACAGAAACGATTACTGCTGGTGCAGACGGCACGATTACAGGTCCTGCTACAGATGGTGTAGCCACTGCTAAGAACGTGGCGGATGCTATTAATGCAGCTAAAAAAGCTACGAAAACTGAAATCACTGCAAATGACGGTGAAGCAGCAGATGGTACAACAGGTAATGTTGTGTTAACTTCTAGCAAAGCAGCTGATGGTCATACTATTTATGACGTAAAACTCAACGATAAAGTGACATTAGGAACTGGCGCAAATGCAGTAACATTGGACGGCACTACAGGTGCTATTACTGGTAAAACTGCTACTATTGGTGGCGTAACAGTAGACGGTACTAATAAATATGTAACAGGTCTCGCTAATACGACTTGGGATGGTAATGCCGTTTCTGGCCGTGCTGCCACAGAAGATCAATTGAAAGCAGTAGCGGATGCTGCCGCTAGCCAAACATGGCAAATTACAGCAGATAAAGATGCCGCTACATCTGGTATCCAAACTGGTACTAAAAAGGATGCAAAAGTAGGCAAAGATGCAAAAGTTAAGATGATTGCTGGTGAAAATATCACAATTAATCAAAACGAATTAGACTTCACATATTCCTTGAATAAAGATCTTGTGAATATGAACTCTGCAAGCTTTAACGGTACAGGTGGCAATACAACAGTTATCAATGGTGATTCCATTACACAAACTGCTGGTACTCAAACAAATACATCTACAGCAGCTGGCAACACAGTAGCTGATGGTGCTAAATCTACTGCTACAACTGCAGCAGGCACTACAATTACTGATGGTACGAAAACAAATACAGCTACTGCCGATAGCACTGTAATTGACGACGGTAATGGTAACAATACAGCTCTTACTAAAGATGGTGTAACTATTACTACTGCAGGTAAAGATAATGTGTCCTTGACTGGTAACGGTCTAGACAATGGCAATAACAAAATTGTTAATGTTGCAGATGGCACAAACGATACTGATGCTGTCAATGTGCGTCAATTAGAGGCTAAAACTAAGGCTTCTACTACTGAATTAACTGCTAATGGTGGTGAAAGTGCGGGCAGTACTACAGGCAATATTGTATTGACTAAGAAAACGGCTGCTGATGGTCATATCATTTACGACAACAAGTTAAATGATAAGGTTACATTAGGCACGGACCCAACTAAGGCTGTAACTGTAGATGGTACAAATGGTACTATTAAAGCCGGTAAAGATGGTAATGCTGTAGCGATTAACGGTACGGATGGTACTATTAAAGCTGGTGATGGTACAAATGCTGTAGCCATCGATGGCAAAAATGGTTCTGTAAAAGCTGGCGATAAGATTGCTCTCGACGGCAAAGATGGAAAAGCTACGATTGGTACTGTAGGTATCGATGGTAAGGATGGTGTTATTAGTGGTTTAGCTAATAAAACTTGGGATCCAAATAATATTACTCCTGGTCGTGCAGCCACTGAAGACCAAGTTAAATCTGCCGTAGCAGATGCAGGTTGGGACGCTGCCGTAGGCACAGAAGGCTCTGGTGTAAATAGCACACCAAGTGCAACAGCTGAAAAAGTAAAACCTAACGAAACACTTACTTTCAAAGCGGGTAATAATATGATGGTTAGCCAAAATGGTAAATCCATTAGTTATGCTGTAAATCCTGAACTTACAGATATGAAATCTGCTACATTTAAAGATGCAGCGGGTAACACAACTGTAACAAATGGCAATGGCATGACAATTACTCCGGGCGGTACAAATCCTAACAACCCTAATGCAGGACCTGTATCCTTAACTAAGGATGGTCTCAATAATGGTAATAATCAACTGAAAGGCATTGCACCTGGTACGGATGATACGGATGCGGTAAATGTTGGTCAATTGAAAGCATCTAATGCTAAAATTGGCGATGCTATTGGTCAAGTAGCTGGTGAAGTACAACGTGTTGGTGCTCATGCAGCAGCCATGGCAGCGTTGAAACCAATCCAATACGATCCATTAGAACCAACTCAAGTTATGGCTGGTATTGGTAACTATCGTGGTGAAACAGCAGCTGCCCTCGGTCTTGCACATTATACGAACGAAGACACAATGTTTAACGTTGGCGTATCTCTTGGGGCAAACCGCAACATGGTAAATGCTGGTGTAACCCACAAATTTGGTTCTAGCCCAGAAAAGAAAAATATTCCAGATCGTTACAAAGCAGGCCCTATTAGCTCTGTGTATGTAATGCAAGATGAAGTATCTAGTCTCAAAAAGGAAAATAGTGAACAAAAAACTGTAATCGCAGATCAAGCGGCTCGTTTAAATACGTTAGAGGCTGAAAATGAGCGTCAACGTCAAGAATTAGCTGAAACTAAACAAGGTTTAGAAGACTTGCGTGCAGCAGTAAACCAATTGTTAGCATCTAAAGGTTAATAATTGAGATTCACTTTCAAAAATAGGCTAGTGTAATTATATTTCTGTAATAGGAAAGAACCTCTTATACACTGATATACCTGGTGGGGTATAATCAAGTACTATAAGAGGTTCTTTTGCATTTTTGATATAGATTATTAAATAAAATCATTATATATGAATGACTTTTCATATATTCTGTGATATAATACAGAAGATATTAGGGCTAAAAGATAGCTCAATCTTATACGATCTTGCATGAATAGGAGTTACTATGTTAGACCGCATACAACGATGGCTTTCAGTAGATAACATGCTGCCCGCTGCAGAGCGGTTAGGTCCCGTAGGGACGACAAAGCAACTGTATGGTAAGTATTTGAAAATTGCTTGGCCAGCTACATTACAAGGCTTGATGTTACAATTTATGACGGCCATTGATTTGGCAATGGTTGGGGCACTTGGTGCGTCTGCGCTTGCATCGGTAGGTATTATGGGACAGCCTGAAATGGTGATGCTCATTTTCTGTCGCGCTTTATCTATTGCTGTTACCGCTATCATAGCTCGCCGTCATGGTGAAGGTGATGTAGATGGTATGAATGCTGTTCTTAAGCAGTCTATATTATTGAATTTCTTAATCTATGTGCCTCTATTAGTGACGTGCTTCTTTAATTTAGAGCATATTTTACGCTTTACTGGCGCAGAAGATGGTTATATAGAAACAGCGGTCTGGTATGGTCGTTTTGTAGTTATTAGTCTTATCTTTCAGTCCTTTAGCCAAATTGTAGGGGCTGCACTAATCGGATACGGTAATACAAAAGTCATTTTTAAATCGAATGTAGTAGGGAATATTTTAAATACCATTATGAACTTTTTCTTGATTTATGGTATTGGTTTCTTTCCTGAGCTCGGCGTTATGGGGGCAGGGGTGTCCACTATGATCAGTAGTGCTCTTATTGCATTATTGCTTTTGCGTACTATCTCACAGCATACGGCTACAGGTTTAACATTGCGACATCCGTCCAAATGGACCTTTGAAAGACCTGTACTTCATACGATGTTTCACGTAGGGGGCAGCTCTCTAGGGGAGCAGTTCTTTGAACGTTTTGGTATGTATACATACACCATGATTGTTGCTTCCTTAGGTGCAGTACCATTGGCAGCACACTATGTATGTATGAACTTAATGGATATATTCTATTACTTTGCCATGGGTCTTGGTTTCGCAGGGGCCTCACATACAGGTCAAAGTCTAGGGCATAAACGTCCAGATATTGCAAAGATATATGGAAAGATTGGTGCACGAATCGGTCTTGTAGTAGGTCTTGTAAGTGCGCTAATCTTTATTGGTCCTGGAGACTTTTTAGTAAAGCTTTATACTCGTGAAAGTGAAGTAGTACTTCTTTCTGGTTCTTTGATGGGAATCATGGCAGTAGCGGCTTTCCCACAAGCTTTACAGCAGGTATATTCTGGTGTATTAAAAGGGGCAGGGGATACGTATTACATTATGAAATATTCTCTTGTAAGCGTAGCCATCATTCGACCTATTATTACCTATCTATTGTGTATTACGTTAGGTTTAGGCTTACTAGGTGCTTGGTTATCCTTGTGCTTTGATCAGGCCTTACGCTTATGCTGTTCCTATTTGCGATTTATTAAAGGTGCCTGGCAGCATAAGATTGTCTAACACTTTGTAAATATAGTTAATAATCAATCTTGACTATCATTTAGTATATAAATTTTCATATAAAATCTAAAATTAAAAATGTTCGATATATAGAGAGAAGATGTAGATAAAACCTATATAATTATGTTTGCTATTACTTTCTATATTGAAAATATTAAAATAGTTTATGAAAGGTTTATGAAAATTCTCTTGAATATTCATATTGTTTGATGTACAATACGAAATGTGGAAAAAATGACACATTGGGGAATGTGTCGTCTGACCAGAAACTTCTGATTTCACGTATATATGTAAGGGATATATATAAGAAACGATAAAAGCCTCCTTAGTGGATACTAAGGAGGCTTTTATTCGTTTTATGTTAGACAAATTTATTAGCTAATTTAATAATAGATTTTATAAAATTATATCGAAGAGAATCGTTGGCAAAATTGAAAAAGTGTTTATAATAATGAAAGTAATATGAATTACCTTTAGAGAGAGATCTTATACCTTTTAGTTTGTAAAGGTATTTAGTTATAAGTATCTTATATAGATTATCAGTAACATATTGGCAATATATAAGAAATTAATAAATAAAATTAACAATATTCTAATTAGTGTATATCTATAAAATCATATGAGACTTATAAAATGGGAAGTAAGAGGAATTTAAAGTTTTATAATTATAATATTTTTATATAGATAAATTTCGAAAAATTCATGTTAAGTTCATAAAAGATATTGAAATTTATCGAAAAGTTGTGTAAAATAAAAGTATATTATTACCAAAGGCCTGTGTATTGTGAAAGGCTTTTATTGGAGGGAATTATAATGAACAAAAAATTATTAGCTTTATTGGCAGTTGCTGCTGTAGGCGTATCCGTAGCAGGCGCAACTCCACAAACTCAATTCAACAAAGGTGAATTCCAAGTTGATCTTGGCGCAGCTCATTCTAAAGCAAAAACTGAAGCTTGGAATGCTGATGCAAAATGGAATTTTGATGGTGCTGTAACATATGGCTTCACTGATAAAACTGCATTACAATACCAATACCATGGTTTGAATGATAAATTAGGTGGTATTGGCTACAGCGACAAAATGCACGAAGTTAACGTGGTTCAATCCTTGAACAAAAACTTCGCAGTATATGGAGGTTATGCTCACATCTCTGGCGATGATTTTGCTAAAGCTAACAACATTGCACAAGTAGGTGTAATTGGTAAAGCTAACCTTGGCTCCAAAGTAGAAGTTTACGGTAAAGCTGGTGTAGGTACTAAGAAAACTTCCACTTGGGAAGCAGGCTTAGGTTACAAAGTTAACGAAGACTGGGATATCAATGCTGGTTACCGTTATATCAATACTAAACAAGATGATGATTCCAACATCTCCTTCCAAGGTCCTGTAGTTGGCTTGTCCTACCGTTTCGGTGGTCAAAAATCCGTAGCTCCTGTATACACTCCAGCTCCAGCTCCTGTATACACTCCAGCTCCAGCTCCTGTAGTAGAAGCTCCTGTATATAAAACTCCTAAATTGGACTACTATGTACAATCCATCTACTTCGATTCCGACCAAGATGTTGCTCGTGCAGACCAATATCCAAACTTGACTGCTGCTGTAAACGCTGCTCATCAATACTCTCAAGACCAAGTTAAATTGTTAGGTAATGCTGATACTGATGCAAACCCTCAATACAACATTGGTTTGTCTGAACGCCGCGTACAATACGTAGCTCAATACTTAGTAAATAATGGCGTATCTGCTGATCGCTTCATCGGCATCGCTAATGGCGACACTAAACCAGTGGCAACTAACTCCACTGCAGCAGGTAAAGCTGAAAACCGTCGTGTAGACGTTTACATTCACCGCTAATCTCTAAACTAATTTAGATTAGACATACGATAAAGTCCACCTTCTATCATGCTCTCGTGTTCATCGGGGGACCGAGCATGTGATAAGGTGGACTTTTATGTTATACTAAACTTGCATACAATCGTAGGTCATACAATGTTCATTAAGATTTGATAATGTATGCGGTGTGAGTATAGTAAAGTAGGTTATATATGAAAAAATTTAAATATTATAAACCGCTCATAGGTGCTATCATACTAGCTGGTGTTATGATCATGATGGCCCTTAGAATAAGTGATATTGCTAGTGCCATTGATGCTATTATTACAGCATTTGTTCCACTTATTGTAGGTGCCTGTATTGCTTTTGTGCTAGATATTTTAGTAGTTCGTTATGAGCGATGGCTATGGCCTAAGAGTGAATCTGGATGGAGGTATAAGATACGACGACCTCTCAGTCTTGTATTATCTTTTGTGACAATTAGCGTAATCGTGTATTTTATTGCCCGTATGGCGCTTCCTCAATTGGTTCATTCTATGTCGATTATTGTGGCGTCTTCGCCTCAACTGTATACAGAGTTCCAAACTTGGATGCAGCATCTTACAGAGACGATTCCAATGGCATCTAACCAGACACTTATGGACACGTTGAGTGGTGAAAGTATCGTTAAGTATACTCGTGAATGGGGGACTAAAGGCGGTACATACATTGTTAATGCAATGGGCACAGTTTTATCTTGGACGTTAAATATCGGTCTTGGATTGATCTTTGCTATTTATATGCTCCTTGATAAAGAACGGCTTATGATGCAAGGTAAACGCATTGTAAAAGCCTATGCATCTGATGGATGGGTGAATCGTGTTAGTTATGTAACCCGTGTGGCAGTTCAAACATTTAGTAATTTCTTTGTAGGACAGTTTATTGATGCCTTGATTTTAGGTGTTATGGTAGGTATTACTTTATGGTTATTCAACATTGAATACGCTACAACCATTGCCTGCGTAATTGGCCTTACTGGTTTGATTCCGTTACTTGGCATCTATGTCGGTGGTGTTATCGGTGCAGTTATGTTACTCACTGTTAGCCCTATGGATGCGTTAATTTACGTAATTATTTTAGAAGTGCTTCATCAAATTGAAAGCAACTTTATTTATCCTAAAATCGTCGGTAACTCCGTTGGTTTGCCGGGATTATGGGTATTTGCTGCGGTTATCGTAGGTGGTAGTTTGATGGGGGTCACTGGCATGTTGATTGGTGTTCCTTTAGTAGCTACATGCTATAAATTACTTATGTCTGATGTAGATGAACGACTTGCATCAAATGAAGGTTTATAGTATATTGTCTAAATAATATGATTGTTCATATATGTTTTGTGTGCTGTTGATTATGGCACGGACTTATAGTAATTCTAGTATGTGAATTACTTTTACATTGTTAAAAGTATCGCATATAGTAGGAGGATATGTAATGAATAAAAAGTTAATTTCTATGGCATTAACTGGTGTATTGGCAGTAGGTGTATTGTCTGTTGCTACACCAAGTGTGGCAGATGCACGTAAAACAAAGCCAGAAACAAGTACTGATATTTCTGTACAACGTGCACCAGGCGAGTCCATGGTTATGACTATGAGCAAAATTGGTACTATTTTCCAAAATCGCTTCCCGAATGCTGCGCTTCACTCCGTAGAGCTTAACTCTAACGATTTAAACTATGGCTACAAAGTTGTTGGCTATAGTAAATATCATCAATACAAGATGAAAATCGACGTAATCACTGGTAATACTTCCAATATGGAAGAAGGTGGCAAACCTAAAAAAATTATTGGTGAAATTTTCAATAAAGATCGAGTAATTGAATCTGCTCAAGCAGAACGCGTTGCTAAACAACAACTCGGTGCTGATTCTGTTATGAAGGGCTGGAAAATTGAAGCTCATGACGGCAAAATCTTGTACTATGTAACAATGCATCAAGATGGTAAAAAAGTAGTTGTTACAGTAGATGCTGAAACAGGTGCTTACGTAGAGCAATCTAAATCTTATAAATTACCACCTGAACCAGATCAAGGTTTCGATGGCCGCAAAACAAATCTTATCTTTGGTAGTGGCATCGACATGGGTCGTTAATCTATTGATTGATAATCAAATAAAAGAGCCAAAGGCATATGCCTTTGGCTCTTTTTTGGTTTAATAGTTATTGCCAACGGTGTTCGTAGTATGCTTGTGTCCACATGATAACCTCTACAAGAGAAGGATGTGGGCTCATAGTTTCGCCTACAGTGATAACGGATTTAGGATCCATTTCGCGTGTAATACCTTTTTCACGTAAGCGTTTAGTACGTTCAGAAGCGATTTCTTCATTAATTGCTGTCAACGGAGTTACACCACTGTTCATAAGGTTTACATATGGTTGGAAGAGGATAGACGCTTGAGGACCTGTTACGTGCATACCAAGAATATGGTTAGTATCTTTGTCTACTACGATTTTAACAAAGCCGTCATTTACATCACCAGGGTTAATACCCATTGCATAGCCTTTAGCTGTGGAGGAGTAGTAGTTTTTGCCTACACCTACATTATAACCAGCTTTAATAGCTTCTGCTTCAGTAAGACCTACGCTACCAATTTCAGGGTAGGAGAATGTAACCTTAGGCAATGTATCATAACGTGCCCAGCGGAAATCTTCTTCGTTTTTAGCAAAGTATAGGTTGTGGGCGATAATATCAGCTTCATAGTTCGCACGATGACGGAATGCAGGTTCGCCGTTTACGTCGCCTAACGCATAGATACCATCAACGGATGTTTCTAAGAATTCATTAGTTTTGATCCAGCCTTTTGGCCATGTTTCGATACCAGTATTTTCGAGATGAAGCTCTTCTACAGCTGGGCGGATGCCTGCAGCTACTAGGATTTCTTCTACCTTAGTTTCTAAAATTTCGCCAGTACTACGATCTTTAGTAACGACTACTTTAAGATCATCTTCTTGGCGGATTTCAACAGTGTCTTGATTTAGCACTACGTTGATACCACGTTCTCTATAGTTGTTTAACAAGTGTTCAGATACATCGGCATCTTCTTTAGGTACTAAACGTACATTATGTTGAAGAATTGTTACCTCTGTACCAGCGGATGCAAATACGTGACCGAATTCAACACCGATTGGACCTGCACCGAGTACAGCAAGGGATTTGTATGGTTGTTTAGGGAATTTATCGCCAAAGAGACTTTCACTAGTAAGGAAACCTGCCTCTTGAAGGCCTGGTACATTCGGTACATTACTATAACCGCCAGTACCTAGGATAATTGTTGGTGCTGTGATTTCTACAATGCCAGAACCATCGTTAAGGTGGATGTTCATAACCTTATCGGACACAAAACTTGCAGCACCGCGATATACATCTACGTTGTCATAAGCGTTATAGTAATCATAGATGCCTGCATTCTTGTCAATCATATGCCATGTACGTTTAGCTACAGTGTCCCAATCCATAGTTGCATCGCCAACATTGACGCCTATTTTTTTGAACTCTTCTACCTCTTGAATGGCATTAGCTGCTGTAACCATTACTTTCGTAGGAATACAACCGCGATTTAGGCATGTGCCACCGAATTTACCTTTTTCTATGATGGCCACTTTAAGGCCTTTTTTTAGCGCAGCGTCAGCTACGATGGTTGCACCACCTGTACCAACTACAATAATATCGTATTGTTTCATGTTGATTCCTTTCTATATATATCTACTAATAGTTATTATCATTAACTCTATTATAACACTATTATAGCACTATATTGAAGAAAATCAATATAGGAGATTGTAATTAATATATACGTATATGATTAATATCGATTCCTATATTGATTTTTAAAGTATGTTCTTTATAGGGTTATAGGACAAAAAGTGTTGCTATTTTAGTCCCAAAGATTGGTAAATAGGCAATCATAATTATGCAAATCACTCCAAACAATAGCATCACCCCAAGTCGGAATAGAAGCTTCTAACCTAGATTGTTCATGTATGGTATGATATATATCAGAAATACTCTTGTTGGTCGGCATAACCTTAAGTATTTCTGCATTAGAAAGCGGGTTTGGTGAGTGCATATAGCACCACCAGAACACCGCTTTTATTCGTCTTTCAATAGACATTCCTCTATGATTACGTAACATAGTGCGTAACTGAGCATTTACACCACCTTCTATACGATTATTAGTAGCTGGGCAGGTACATGTTAACGATGCATCTAAGTAAGTAAATAAACATCTTTTGTTAATCAATTTAACTAAGGAATTTTCTGCTTTTATAAGTCGTTCATGTTTAGGTCGTATCGTACCATTTTCATCAACTGTTATTTCTGATAGGAATACCCTATGTCGTACTTTCCATGACATAACGTTTTGTACCCACTTCATAGCATGATCTTGCGTGTGTATTGTTAATAAATCCCTTGCAATTCCATATAACTCACAACCAGCAATCGTTTTAGGACGTATTGTTGTATAGCGTTTTACTTGTTGAAATGCATGAAATAAGCACCTTTGTAGTTTGGCTTTCGGCCAAACTTTTTTTAATGCCTTTTGAAAGCCGGTACCACCATCGGATATAACTACTATAGGTGATGAAATACGTCGTAATAAAGCCTCCCAAGCCTTAGAATGCTCATATCTACAAACATACCAGCCTAAGACATGCGTCTCATTACAACAGATTAAAATACAAGCATTTCTAGCTAAATAAATACCATCAACAAATACCACACTACTTGATGATTCAACTTTTGGTGGTAATGGCCAAAGCTCCCAAAACTGTGATGTTTTTCTACGAAATGAACGTCCATCGCCAGCCATATCTAACTGTGTGTGTTTACCAAATAACCAATCCAAAAATATCTGTAAATTATTATTAGTTTTATTCACTTTATTTGTGAATGAGCAAGAACATTGATTACAATACCAACGTTGAGAACCCGCACTTGTTTTACCATTTCTCTTACAGACGAAACCACAATTAGGGCATCTGACTAGTTTCATAATTATACTCCTTCTAAAAAATATATCTCTTTAGAAAGATAAAACCTTTTTTGAGTCAGTAAAATCAAGGGGGTTCCGACTTTTTAGCAACACTTTTTGTCCTATATGTAAAAGTTACTCAAAAAGATAAAATGCCGATGGAGCTAGTATTTAACTAGTTCCATCGGCATTAACAGCAACACTTTTTGTCCTATAACCCTCTTTATATTATACAATGAATATATTTATAAGTCGTATAGTAATCTAGTATTCATAGACTTTTAAATACAAAAAACGGTCCCGAAGGACCGTCTTTAGTATGATTGTAAAATTATATTTAATTCCAATCTTCGTGATAGCCACGTTTTGCATAGTCTGCAGTAGCCGTGAAGAGAATGTCTGTGCTAGAGTTAAGCGCAGTTTCCGTAGAGTCTTGTAACACACCGATGATAAAGCCAACGCCTACAACTTGCATTGCTACGTCGTTGGAAATACCGAATAGGGAACAAGCCAATGGAATGAGTAGTAAGGAACCACCTGCTACACCAGAAGCACCACAGGCACCAATAGTGGCAATGATGGATAATAGGATTGCTGTAGGAATATCTACAACGATACCTAATGTATGAGCTGCTGCTAATGTCATGATTGTGATTGTAATCGCAGCACCGCCCATATTGATTGTTGCACCTAGTGGAATGGATACGGAATACATATCAGGGTTCAGTTTCAAACGTTTAGCTAAGTCAAGGTTTACAGGAATGTTAGCAGCAGAGCTACGTGTGAAGAATGCGTAGATTGCAGATTCGCGTAAACATTTAAATACCAATGGGTATGGATTGCGACGAAGATAAACGAAGGACAGAATTGGATTGATTACTAGTGCTACGAAAATCATAGAGCCAAGCAATAAAACGAGTAGTTGGAAGTAACCAATCAAAGCTTCGATACCGTTAGTAGCAATGGATTCCGCTACAAGGCCCATAATACCAAGAGGAGCAAAGCGGATGATCCAGCCTACTACTGTAGTAATTGCTTGAGCAAAAGATTCCATAACCTCTTTTGCATTCATTGGTGCATGACGTAAAGCACCACCTAGGATAAGTGCCCAAGCTAGAATACCGATATAGTTAGCGGACATCAACGCTTTTACAGGGTTATCAACTACATTTTTAAGTAATGTGGTCATAACCTCAGCAATACCTTGAGGAGGCGCTGCATCAGCTGCACCTGCTACTAGATGTAATGTAGTAGGGAAGAAGAAACTCACGATTACAGCTAATACTGCGGATAGGAATGTACCTAATAGATATAAGGTAATTACAGACCCCATACCTGTTTTTTGGCCAGAGCGATGTTTACTGATCGCAGCGATTACCAAGAAAAATACAAGGATAGGTGCGATGCCTTTAAGAGCACCAACAAAAAGAACACCTAATAAAGCAAGTTCATTTGCCACATCTGGCACGTAAAGTGCAGTCAAAATACCAATGATCAAACCTATGATAATCTGTTGGATTAGACTGACTTTGTTGATTGATTTAACAAATCGATTCATAGTACACTCCAATACTTAATAAAAACAAAAAAACTCCATGAATATATCCTTTCATCATGGACATATGTCATTATACAACGAACATGTAATAGTAGCAATAGAGAATATCATAGATGTTCATACGTATTTATGTTAAATATATAGTAAGTGATAAACATGTTTATTTACCATATAGGACGTGTTGTTTTTTATAGAATTTATCAGTGCTTGTATCATATATGTAAATAGCACATACTTGCTATTTATAGTATATATAATAGGATTCTTTTTTAGAGTTCCTATAATATGGTATACTATGCCATATACAGTTCTTGAATATAGTTCTTGATTAGTGAAAGGACCATAATGAATACTAAAGAATTTAAAACGTATGCCGATAAAGAGCAATTTGTACAAGGTGTTTTTTCTAATATTGCAAAAAACTATGATTTAATGAATACAGTCTTAAGCTTTGGACAAGATTATTTTTGGCGCAAATTCTCTGTAAAAGCAATGAATATTGGTCCTCACCAACGTGTGCTTGATGTAGCATGTGGTACCTGTGTGTTTACAAAGGAAGCGTTACGTCAAGAACCAACACTAAGAGTAGAGGCATTAGATTTTAACTGTGAAATGCTTGATCAAGGTCGTGCTCGCATTGAAGCTGCAGGATTAATAGATCAAGTTAATCTAGTACAAGGTGATGCGATGGCTTTACCTTACGGGGATAATACTTTTGATGCGGCTATGAGTGGCTTTGCAATGCGCAATGTGCCAGATATTAAACAAGTATTATCTGAAATGCAACGTGTTGTAAAACCAGGTGGGAAAGTAGTTGTATTGGAACTTGCGAAGCCAAGTATGTTTGGATTTAAACAGTTATATAATTTCTACTTCTCTTATATACTACCTATTATAGGTAAACTAAGTAAGGATAACTCATCCTATGCATGGCTTCCAGAATCCTTGCGTCGTTATCCTCACCAAAGTGAAATTTTAGAAATTTGGAAATCTCTTGGATATGAAAATGCCACCTATCATGAATTGACAGGCGGCATTGTAGCGGTCCACGAAGGTGTGGTACCAGAAAATTCTATTGTAAATAATAAGTAATATTAGCGTCTTGAGAAACTACTAATGAACCTTTTTCAACAGGTGTAGTAGTTTCGAGAGACGCTTTTAACATTACTGCGTTACGGTAGTAACCAGAGTCCATGGAGCTAGTTTCGGTTGTACTAATAGAAATAGTTTTTACTGGTCCTAAAGTGCGACCGAGAGCTGCAGCGATAACTTCCGCTTTGTGGCGCCCGTTTTGGATTGCTTCTGTAGTTAAAGAATCAGATAATTGTTGAGATACATCATTTTGGAATGAAAGGTTGTTGATGTCGTTAGCCCCAGCGCTAACAGCGGCATCGACAACCTTTCCTACGTTATCGAGGTTATTAATCTTAACTGTTACGTGATTGGACACATTGTAACCTGTGTTAATGCGTTTGCCTTCTTGATAATCGCTTGTTGGATTAATAGAAATATTCGATGTGAAAATATCTTTTTTATCAACACCTAGATTTGCTAGTCTACTGATTAAGTCACTCATGATACGATCGTTATTAGATTTAGCAGCATTAATATTTGTGTTTTGACTTGTAATGCCTAAGGTTAAAATTGCATAGCTTGGTGCTACAGAACGAGAAGCTTGGCCCGTAATTTGAATTTCAGAGGTATCGAAGGTACCTTGGGGTGCAGCAAAGGCTGCTGTAGCCATAGTTGCACATATAGCAGCTAGAGCTATTGTTTTTGATAATAAACGTTTAGATAATTTCATACTTAATCTCCTTACACGAATGTAATATTCATATTAATTAATACTAATAAAATAGAACTATTTATGTTACAAGTTCTTTATTACAGCTATATTGTACATGATTGGTTGTGTAAAATCAATTGTTGGCTGTCAGGGGTGTTTATGAAAGTATAGTGAAAGTTGTGTGAAATTGAGAATTGGGGGTTGCACTTATAATTTCGTTGTACTATAATATGCATACAGTCGTTCGAGCGACTGTTTCTTAATGAGTGTAGTAATACACTTAGAGGTTCAAAAAGAACTTCAAAAAAGATTATAAAATGTGTTGACACGAACGAGGTCACATGTTATTATAATCAAGTCGTCAGTTGAGACAACACTTCGAATGAAGTGGAGCTAACTGATAACAGATCTTTGAAAACTGAACAATGATAGGTAATCAATCAATACGATTGAACATATGCCAGAGTGCGGGTTTTGACAAAGTCAAAACCAACCATAATTCAAAGTTACTTAAATGTAACGACAACAAAAGCGAATGAGCTATTCAAATAGCTTCAAGATATCTTGGAGAGTTTGATCCTGGCTCAGGACGAACGCTGGCGGCGTGCTTAACACATGCAAGTCGAACGAAGAGCGATGGAAGCTTGCTTCTATCAATCTTAGTGGCGAACGGGTGAGTAACGCGTAATCAACCTGCCCTTCAGAGGGGGACAACAGTTGGAAACGACTGCTAATACCGCATACGATCCAACCTCGGCATCGAGGATGGATGAAAGGTGGCCTCTATTTATAAGCTATCACTGAAGGAGGGGATTGCGTCTGATTAGCTAGTTGGAGGGGTAACGGCCCACCAAGGCAATGATCAGTAGCCGGTCTGAGAGGATGAACGGCCACATTGGGACTGAGACACGGCCCAGACTCCTACGGGAGGCAGCAGTGGGGAATCTTCCGCAATGGACGAAAGTCTGACGGAGCAACGCCGCGTGAGTGATGACGGCCTTCGGGTTGTAAAGCTCTGTTAATCGGGACGAAAGGTC
>NZ_PPCX01000009.1 GCF_002959775.1 Veillonella rogosae JCM 15642
ACATTGTAAGGTGGCATTTACCGTTAAAATTAATAATTTAAGTAAAGAGTTAAGCCTATTCTTGAATTGGTTATTCAGCACCAATATTCAAGCTGATATGCCTGGTAAAGGTCGTACATTCAGGCGTAAAACCGCTAAATTTTGGTCCATATGGCCATTGCCACCAAAAGTGGAAGAAGTACATGATGTGGTATATCTTGATGGAATTTACTTAGCTAGGAATTTATGTGTGTTGATTTGTTGCAATGATACTCATGTTCTAGGATGGTATGTCTGTCGTTATGAGCATGCTAGAGCTTGGCAGTGTTTAATGGAACGGATTGCCGAACCTAAAGTTGTTGTGTCTGATGGTGCTAATGGTTTGCCTAAAGCATTACGTAAAGTTTGGCCTCATAGCAGTCACCAAAGATGCTTGTTTCACATTTTTTGTCAGGTTAGACGATATACGACAAGTAGACCTAAAACGTTAGCAGGAAAGGATCTTTATACTCTGGCTAAAGATTTATTTAATGTGAAAACAATGGATCAAGCTCTTGTATGGATTAATGAACTTTCAGCGTGGCGAATGACATATTCTGATTTTTTACGAGAAATGACGATTGATGAATTCGGAAACAAACGCTCTACACATGAGCGTTTGCTTAAAGCCGAATCATCATTATGGCGTCTGATTAGGCAACAAACTTTATTTACATTTTTGGAATGTATTGATATTACAGTACCTACAACAAATAATCGTATTGAAGGTGGAGTAAATGCTCAACTAAGAAGTATGTTACGATCTCATAGGGGCCTTTCACTTGAAAGAAGACTAAAAGCGGTCTATTGGTGGTGCTATATGCACTCACCAAGACCGCTTTCTATTTATTGTCTTTAGACTGGTTCGCGACGTAGTCGCGAATCATAAAACCACCCGCTATGCGGGTGCGGCAACGAAAGTTATACAAAAAAATCACCTTGCTTAAGTATAATGTAGGTGTTCAAGCCGCATTATATACAAAAGAAAGGTGATTTTATATGGCATCAAAGACACAGAGCCTTGCGCACACAAAATGGTTATGCAAATACCACATAGTATTTACACCTAAGTATAGACGTAAAGTTATATATAATCAATACAGAAATAGTTTACGTGAAATACTGAGACGTTTATGTGAATATAAGGGCGTCAAGATTATAGAGGGGGAGCTTATGGCAGATCATGTGCATATGCTAGTGTTAATTCCACCTAAAATATCAGTTTCATCTTTTATGGGATATCTAAAGGGTAAAAGTGCGCTAATGATGTTCGATAAATACGCAAACTTAAAGTATAAATTTGGAAATAGACACTTTTGGTCCGAGGGATATTATGTAAGTACAGTAGGATTAAATGAAGCTACCGTAAAAAAATATATACGTGAGCAAGAGTTACATGACCAAATGAAAGATAAACTTAGTGTAAAAGAATATGAGGACCCTTTTAAGGGTAGCAAGTAATACATATCCCCTTTAAGGGGAGCGTTACGAGTCAATGGCTATGCGGCTTGAACGTAGTGAAAGCCAGCGCCTTTAGACGCTGGCCTAGTACTACGGGCTTATAGCCCGTGAGCAAACCACCCGTTTTACGGGTGGTTCTGATTGTGCGTAAGTAATATTATATTACTATGGCTCAGTTTAGTTTAGCTTAGATAGATTAGGATAGAATAGTTAAGATTAGATTAGAAGTATTGTTTTATAAATAATAGACTTTTAAATTACATTATATATCTTGTATTTTGGTAATATATAGTTATAATAAAATCATAATGTTTTGTTATAAGGTGTTTCTATGGATATAAAAGATATTAAATACATAAGTACTATCGTTGAGATGGCATCGTTCTCTAAAGCGTCTAAAAAACTATATATTTCTCAGCCTGCGTTGAGTCAAAGTATTCGTCGTATCGAAGCAGAGTTAGGTGTTCCTATGTTTGCTCGTGATCGTACTAAGGTTGTGCCGACGGCAGCAGCGTTACAAATTGCAAAAGAAGGGATGCCATTAGTTCATAAAGTAGAGGCTTTAACACAGTCTATCATTAACCAAGGTACGGATGTGGCATATCATGTGCGAATTGGTTTGTCCCAGTTTTATGGTCATCATATGTTAGGTAAAACGCTAAAGAGCTTTCAAGAAATTGAACCATCTTGGGAGTTCCATGTGGTAGAAGGTGAATCTCACTTCTTGGAGCAACAAATTTGTGATGGTTTAGTTGACGTAGGACTATTCCCGACACCTATTTATTCTCAAGCTCTTGAAAGCTATCCCGTACTAGATGAGCAAATCTTGCTAGCCATTAGCGTAGAAAATAAAAAAGCCATCGCTATTGCGGACTCTCTCATGACGCCTGATGGTATTCGAGAAATCGCACCGTTTGGGCCGTTTCCGTTTATTCTTTTGCGAGAGGGCTTAAAGCTACGGTCTTTGGTAAATCGATTATGCCAAGCGGAGTCCTTTGTGCCTAAAGCGGTCATTGCATCAGAAACATTGGATACTTGCCGTTCTTTAGTAGAAGATGATTATGGAATTACTTTCTTGCCGAGTACACTCAATAGTAAAGGTGATGATGATAAAGTTAAATTTTATCCCCTTGCGTCAAAACTTTGTTTCCGTCAATTAGTTCTTGTGGCGAGATCAGATAGAGCAAAACGATTCCATTTGCCGGAAGTAGCAAATATTATGCAGAAATTCTTATAAACTATACAGATGGAGTGTTAGCGTATTTAGTACTACTTACGAATAATAATTTATGTAAAATAGTATCTAAATATAGTATTCTATAGATAAAAGAGGTTAATTCCCGTATGTTACAGGAATTAACCTCTTTTGCTTTATGAAAAAAATCTGAAAGTATCGAATTTAATAAATGTAGTTATTATAATGATTTATAACCATAAATGGGTAAAAAATTTCTCAAAATTTAATTGACAAATGTCCTTTCAAAAAATATACTTATAGTAGTTTAAAACATATTTTGGAGATAGGATTTAAAGCCCCTCATTATGGTGGAATTAACTTGAAATAAATGTAGAATATGTTTTCTTATTATTGTCAGCTGGCCTACGTAGGCCCCTAGGAGGTTTATTATGAGTAAAGACGTGGAAAATAAAAATACCCATGACCATAGCCATGGTGAACATCATCATGAACATCATCATGACCATCATCATGACCATCATTGCCATTGTGGCGGTCATCATCACCATCATGGTCACGACCATGATCATCATCACGACCACGATCATCATCATGACCACGATCATGAACATGGTCATGACCATAATCATGCAAAGGCTATGCCGACGGATAAATGGGTGCCACACACTCATGAACCAGGGGTACCTCATGAACATGGCGTAAACGATTACATGAAAGCCGTTGCTGAGTATCGTAAAACATGGCCTACAAAACAAGATGTAATTGAACAAACACCAGATCCTGCGGTACGTGAAATGATTCTTCGCATGGAGCAAATCGGTTGTGATACAGTGTTTGATCGTTTCGACAAACAACAACCACAATGTACTTTCGGTATTGCTGGCGTATGCTGCCGTATCTGCTTCATGGGTCCATGTAAAATTACACCTAAGAGCCCTCGTGGTGTCTGCGGTGCTGATGCTGACCTTATCGTAGCTCGTAATATGACACGTGCTGCTGCAGGTGGCTTGACTCAACATGGTGCACATGCTCGCGAAATCTTGATTTCTTTGAAAGCTGCTGCTAATGATCAATTGGATATTCCAATTTTAGGGGAAGAAAAAATTCGCACAGTATGTAAAGCTTTCAACATCCCTGAAGAAGGCCGTTCCTTAAAAGAAGTGGCAAATGACTTGGCAGACGTTCTATTAGAAGATTTGAGCCGTGCATTGCCTGGCGAATATAAAACAATTACAGCGTTAGCTCCAGCTGAACGCCGTGAAGTTTGGAAAAACCTAGATATCTTGCCTATTTCCGCGTACAATGAAGCCTTTGATGCATACCATCGTACATGCGTAGGTACAGATGGCGATTGGGAAAGCAACATGAAACAATTTTTGCGTTGTGGTCTTGCTTTCACATTTACTGGCGTAGTGGCAGCGGACATCGCAACAGATGCCTTGTTCGGTCTAGGTGGTCGTCGTACATCCAAAGTTAACATCGGTGCTTTGAAAAAAGGTTATGTTAACATCGCTGTTCATGGTCACTTGCCAACATTAGTATCCCAAATTTGTACAATTGGTGCCTCTGAAGAGTACTTAGAAAAAGCAAAAGCTATCGGTGCTAAAGGTATCCAATTCTACGGTATCTGCTGCTCTGGTTTGTCCAGCATGTACCGCTATGAAAATGTTATTCCATTGTGTAATGCTATCGGTGCTGAGCTTGTACTTGGTACTGGTGCACTCGATTGCTGGGTAGCAGACGTTCAAGACGTATATCCTGCTATCATGGACGTAGCACGTTGCTTCAACACAAAAGTTATTACTACATCTGATGCAGCTCGTTTACCAGGTGCAGAACATATCGGTTACGATCATCACCATACAAACTTGTCTGAAACTAAAGAATTGGCTCGTAAAATCTTGGATCGTGCCCTTGAAGCGCATGAATTGCGCAAAGGTATGCCTGTATTCATTCCGCCATACGAAATCACTGCAGAGGTTGGTTTCTCTCCAGAATCCACTGTTAAACATTATGGTTCCTTCAAACCATTGGCAGAGGCTTTAAAATCTGGTAAAGTTCGTGGTATCGTAAACGTAGTAGGTTGTTCCAACCCTCGCGTTATCTACGAGAAAGCAACTGTAGATATCGTTGATACACTTATCAAAAATGGCTGTATCATCACAACAAATGGTTGTGCGTCCTTCCCATTGATGAAACTTGGTTACTGTAATACAGATGCTATTAAGAAATGTAGCCCTGCATTGCAAGAGTTCTTGGGCGATGATCAACCGCCAGTATGGCATGTTGGCGAATGTGTAGATAATGCTCGTTCTTCCGGTATCTTTGCTGGTATTGCAGGTGAATTAGGTCTTAACTTACCACAAATGCCATTTGCAATGTCTAGCCCTGAATGGTCTAACGAAAAAGGTATCGATGCATCCCTTGGCTTCCGCTTGATGGGTATCAACTCTTACCACTGCGTTGAGCCACCTACACAAGGTTCTGATGCTGTTACAAAATGGCTTAAAGAAGACACTAAGGACATCTTAGGTTCTGTTATGTATGTAAATACTGATCCTGCTAAAGTAGCTGAAAAAATCTTAGCAGATATCGATGCTAAACGTGCTGCTTTAGGTTGGGCTGAAGTAAAATAGTTTATCTTTTGATAGATTATAATTTGTAGTTACGTATAAAAACACCCTCTATAGATCTTATAGTTATTGTGACTATTAGACTTTAGAGGGTGTTTTTTATTGTTTGTTGATAGATTTTTAGTAGTGTTATATTAGCTGTAGCCTAGTATGCTAATTATTTTAGGACTATTAAAGTGCGATGGTTTCGCCGTCTTCAGGCACTGCTACATGGCTTTCAATGTTGTTGCCTTTGATAAATTTGCGCACATCCTTACGACTTGTTGCAGTATGATTAACTGTATCCATGTGAACCGCAATGATTTTAGCCTCTGGTTTGCGTACCACCATGCGGCCAATATCTTTTGTACCCATAATAATACTATCTTCAAAGCCTAAAACTTGAGCATATCCAGTGTTCATAATAATAACGTTAGGATCGAAGCGAAGGAGGGCCTTCTCTACATCACTTGTCCAAACTGTATCGCCTACAAGGTACACAGTTGGTTCGTCTGCTGCTTCAAAAATAACGCCCATCGCATCGCCTGCTAATGGTGCGAGAACTGGATTTGCATACATTTCTACCGTGCCGTGGGAGCCACCTGTTTTTCTTAATGTGATACCATTAAACTCCAGACTTTCAAAAATGATGCGTACATCATTAAAGCCTTGTGAAGTAATAAGTTCTTTGTCCGCTGTATTTTGTACAAAAATAGGAAGTGATTTTGGAATAGCATTAATTGCCGTTTCATCCCAATGGTCGAGATGTGTGTGTGTAACTACCACTGCAGTTACATTGCTCAATAGATTGTCCATTGATAGAGGTAAATCAACCATAGGCATTCTTTGTTGATAGTTAAATGTTCCTTCAAAGCCAGGATACGTATCTTTTGGTGCTAAAAACGGATCAATAAGGAATGTTGTATTTTTTATTGTTAATTTTCCTGTGGCATTTCGAATGTGAGTATATTGTGTCATAGTTATCTCCTTAATTAAATTATTGTCGATTTAATTGAATAGATTATTATTTGTAATTTCTAGAACTAGTATACCTTGTTTTGTTATACTAGTCTCAACAATAATTAACACTATGTTTATTAATAGACACATTGTATAAAAGTGTCTATATTGGAGGTTATATGATAACTCGAAAAGAAATGACACGTATGTTGTTAAAAGAAGGCTTGCTTAGTTGTTTAGCAAACAATTCTTTTGAGTCTGTAACAGTCACATTGTTGTGTAAAGCTTCAGGTATAACTCGTTCTACTTTTTATTTACACTATAGCAATATCATGGAAATTGTTGATGATTTAGTGGATGATGCAATCGCTTATTCAAAGCCAGGAATGGTAGATAATAATAATTTACAAATTATAGCTAACACCTTATCAGCTGCTTCTAATTCTATTTCGTTGAGAGAAGCATACGATTCTATTTTTGATAGACTGCCATTATGTCAGCGTATTATACGACATAAAAAGTATTTACCTTTATTTTTAGATGAACAAATTTCAGAATATGTATTACAACGCATTATCCGGAGTGAAAAAGATCGGCAAGGGCTCGTTATGGCAGAAGCACTTGGGATTTCGTTTGATGTAGGTGTATCCGTTTTTGTATTTTTAGTACACGGATTATATGCTATTAATAAAGAATATAAGTGGACTCAGAGTGATGAGTGGTTAGAAGCTCAGAAAGTTATTTTTGAACTCGTTTATCGTGGTTTACAAAGCAAATAGAATTCATACTCGTATATGTTTTGTCCTATAACCCTATGTTTTAGTATTCTATGAAGTTTTTAGACAACGAAAAAAGGACTCCATATGGAGTCCTTTTTTCATGTAAGGGGAGTGTTAGTATTAATATCAAATGAACCATGTATTTAAACAAGTAGTAGGTTTGGGGTTAGTATTACTTGTCGGGAGATAAATACACGTATGGTAACCAGGGAATTGTTACCTCTATTTATCATTTGATGTAGTTATTATAAAAACAATAAATGAGTTAAAAATGAAGATATTTAATAAATTGCTTTAAATTTCTTATATTTCTAAAAAACTTCGTAATTTAGTTTAATTATTGTTGATAAATATGGGGCAATTTTGGTATTATATATAAAGGAGAAGTTGTATATTTTATAAAGGTTTAATGCCATTAAGCTTTTATAAAGTATACAGCTCTATAGCATGAGAGGAGCAGTCATATGAGTAAAATATTAACCATATTATCGCTTTTGTGGCTACTCAGTATAGGGGGGACTGCTTACGCAACGGACTGGTACTATGTTGGACCAGATGCATCAGGAAACCAATTATTTATTGACAACGACAGTGTACAAAAGAGTGATTATGATGCACTTTTGTGGCTGCGAGTCAATGAACTGGGTGGCGACGAATTGCGGTACAAAGTTTATATCAGTAGATATAATAGAACCATGGAAACATTGAAGGTTGATGCGTACATGGCAGACGGGACGCCGTATGAAAATGTAGAATTTAATGAAAACCCTGAGCCTATTGAGGGTAATACTAATGGGTATGCTATTTACAATTTATTATGGAATTAAAAGAACCATCTAGCACAGCAAACTAGATGGTTCTTTTTATGTGTAAAATATTTATAAATCCTTAGGAATATTATTTATATACTACATTCTCAAAATACTGAGAATGGTATATACATGAAGTGATTAAACTTGGGCAGAATTACGGCTCAATTCTAAGTCTTGAATCATTTGAAGATCGTCCTTAGGAGAGCGACCGCCCGTTGTTAAGTAGCCACCAACCATGATGCCGTTTAGGCCACCTTTTAAAGCGTAAGCTTGTAAGTCTCGTAGATTTACTTCACGACCGCCAGCAGTACGAATCAATGCGTTTGGCAAGATGAAGCGGAATACAGCGAAGGTACGTAAAATATCTAGAGGACGTAATGCTTTATTACTTTCAAATGGTGTACCTTTAACAGGATTTAAAATGTTGAGTGGTACAGAGTCAATATGCAAACGTTTAAGCTCGAATGCCATTTCTACACGTTGTTCTAATGTTTCGTTGAGACCGAGGATGCCGCCAGAGCAAACGCGAATACCTGCTTTTTGAGCATTATCGATAGTAGACATTTTATCTTCGTAGGAATGGGTTGTACAAATATCTGGGAAGTGACTAGGCGCTGTTTCGATATTGGAGTGGTATCGAGTTACACCCACTTCTTTTAATTTGAGAGCTTGTTCGTAAGTTAACAAACCAAGAGAACAGCAGATTTCGAGGCCAATTTCGTTTTTGATACGGTCTAATACGCGAATGATTTGGTTAAATTCATCTGGGTTATTAGTATTACGACCACTCGTTACGATAGAAAAACGAATAGCGCCTGCTTCTTTAGCTTTGCGCGCCGCATCGAGTATGCTTTCATCATCCATGAACGGATATACTTGAACACCTGTTTCGTGATGGGCAGATTGGGCACAGAATTTACAGTTTTCAGGACATTTGCCAGATCGTGCATTTACAATGGCGCATACATCCACTGAATTGTCATTGAAATGCTGGCGAATTTTATCAGCCATAGCAAGTAAAATCATGGTGTCATCGTCTGACGTATGAATCAGCTCGATTGCTTCTTCCTTAGTGATTTCGCCGCCGTTCATAATGCGGTTTGCAATAGTAAGGATTTTTTCGTATGTACCCACTTGGGATGGTTGTTGGTCTGTAGGCAAAGCCATAATAGCCTCCAAGAATTGTTAACTTAATAAAAACATAAAATATTGACAATCTGATTGTAAACCTTCGTGCATAAATTGTCAACCTAATGTATTTATTGGTTAACATAGTTAGATCTAGGGTGCTATAAATTTACTTTGAATCTCCTTTTATGAGAAAAATATGTGATTATCCTATAATTTATATTTATTAATGATTAGGAGAAATTTATTTTAACTATATCTTTTTTGGGCTAATTGATAGCTATTTTTAACTTATCTTTAACGTTTTGTAGTATAATAGACTATTGTAATTACTATATATAACTATAATAAAAAGTACTAATACAAGGAGTGGATATAGATGCAGCCGTTTCGATTTATACACTGTGGTGATCTGCATTTAGGGGCACCCTTTCAATATGCTACAGGTATTAGCCGCGCCGTTGATCGTGCCGTGAGCGAAGCTACCTATGTAGCCTTTGATACAATCATTGACACTGCTATTGACGAGCATGTTCATGCCGTTGTCATAGCTGGTGATATTTATAATAGCGAAGACCATAATTTAGAGGCTCAAGTGCGCTTTGTGCGCGGTATATATCGTTTGGCAGAGCATCGCATTGCAGTCTATATGGTGCAAGGTAATCATGATCCTGCTGAAAGCTGGAAGGCGCAACTACAAATGCCAGATAATGTAAATGTATTTTCTAGTGAACAAGTACAACGCTTCCCGCTCATCGTTAACAATATTGAAATTGGTGGCGTTTATGGTATCAGTTGTGGTCATGGTAATGAAAACGAAAATTATGCTCGTCAATATCGTGCTTTTGAACGGGATGAATTTTCTTTGGCTGTCATGCATGGCACGGTAGGTTCTAGTGTAGGCGCCGAAAATCACAATGTGACTGGTCCGTGCAATTTGACGGATTTAGCTGAGGCCGCAATGGATTATTGGGCTTTAGGTCATATTCATAAATCCCAAATTCTCAGCGAGGAACCTCTCGTTGCATATGCCGGCAATCCTCAGGGCTTACATCGTAAAGAAATAGGTCCTAAAGGGTGCTATTTAGTTTCTGTATCTCACAATGGTCATTGTGAACCGAGATTTATTGAAACTAGTGCTATTCGATTTGAGGAAATCAAAATCGATATTGCTGGTATGCAAAATGAATCTGATTTATTGGAAATTTTGCGCCATAAAAAAGAAAACTTGCGTAAACAGCACAAGAAAAATATTTTACTATCCATTGTTCTCAGTGGTACTGGCCCGTTACATCGCCTATGTACACAAGAGGGCGTGCGCAATTTGTGGCTTCAAGAGTCTCAAAGTGAAGAAAAAAGTAAATCTGTGTTTGTCATGCCTTATCGCATCATTTCTAATACGCGCCCTAGCATTAATTTAGCGGAACGCCGTTTATTATCCGATGTAGTAGGCGACTATTTGCGTGCTTATGACGATATGGTGGAGGGGAATGCTGTACAGACAGTACGCCAAATTTTGGCTGATCGTCCTGAATTTAAACGATTAGGCGTATATACGGATGTATTGAGCGATGAATTATTAATGCGTGCTTTGAAACGTTGTGAAATAGAAGGTGTTACTGTATTGATGGGGGCTAATGATGAACATTAAACGCATACGATTTGATGAATTTGGCCCGTATCGTGATTGGTCTTTCACAACGGGTAACAATGGGGTTCAGCTCATGTATGGCCCTAATGAAAGCGGTAAAACATCGCTGCTCGAAGGGATGCGTACCTTATTATTTGGGGGCACTCATAAGGCCTATGGTCCTATGACTGGCGCTCTCGATGTGGAACGCAATGGTGAAAGCTACTATATTGGCCGCAAAGGCAAACAGTTAGACTTTTACAGTCCTGGAAATCCTGCTATCCATGAAGAGCCTGCTCAGTATTGGTGGCATGGAATTGATAAAAAGACCTATAATCGCATCTTTGCATTGACCTTAGAAGACTTGCAAGGTCTTGATGTATTGCAAGAGGTAGAGGTTCGGTCTCGTTTCTTTGGTGCTGAAGGGGGCGAGCATTTAGGCTCTGTCGTAAAGGATGTGGAAAAAGGAGCAACTGATTTACTCGTAGCATCCTCAAACGGCAAACGTCGTATTAATGTATTGATGGATGAGCTGAAGGAGAATCGCCAAAAGCTAAGTCAATTGGCAGAGCACGAAGCACAATATGTGGAGTTGCAGAAAGCCTTTCACAGTACGGAACAGACGGAAGGTGAGTTACAAGGTCAGCTTCAGGAGTGGAAGGAATACCGTGATGGCGTAGATGTAGTGTTGCGCGCATGGGATACGTATCGCCGTAGTGAGGAGGCGCGTATGCACATGCAGCAGTACAACAGTGAACTCGCTTTGAGCCGCGATGAGTTCCTTACGATCGATGAGGATATCAAACGAGCTCGTGACAATATGCAATTATGGCAAGAAAAGGAAGCGGCGTTAATGCCAGCTAACTTTAGCCCAGATAGTCCGTTTGGCACCTATGGTCAAGATATTGAAGACCTCATTCAACAAGGTGCTAAGTGGGAACAATTACGCCGCGAGTGCGAAGAAGGGGATGCGTACATTCATAAGGTACGCGAGCAACTAGAGTACTCTCGCAAGATGTATTCGGCATGGCGTGATGATGAGCCGATGGCTGAGGATGTTAACTGGTTTGAAGGTGAACGCTTAGCAAGTCGCTTGCGCACTGCTAAAGACCAATTGTTGCATTGGCAGGACCGCAAGCCAGCAGAGGCTTCTGATGACCTCCCAACAGCTAACCTTGAAGGGGCCTCTTTGCCAAATTATAGCGAAGAAGAGTTGGCGAAAAAAGAACATCTCGAACGTGAGTTTGAGTTAATCTTAATGGATATAGATCGAGTGACTGCAAAACGAGATAGTTATGGTCCAGATGCTCAACCGACGAATTTACCAAAATGGTTACAACGCATTAGTGGCATAGGTGCTGTTATTGGCGTATTGCTTGTGTTAGCAGGATTATTAGTTCTTGAATCTGTGCTCTATACTATTGGGGGCTTTATCTTATTGATTCTGTCTATGGCGCTATTCTGGTATGCTACGTGGAGAGCTCATAATGGTAACTCCGATGTATCTAAATTGAACTATGAGTTACAAATCTTATCCTCTCGTAGATCTGATGTAGAACATCAGTTAGAAGCGTTGATTAAGGCAGCTACACCAGTCATTAGCCCTGTGCCAACTTTAGAAGGGGCAGCTCACCTTGATCGATGGATTCAAGAAGGCCATACATTGCAAGGTATTTATGATGAAGCCCTTGCAGCTTGGCAGAATTGGTTGCCTCAAGGGGCGGCGAAGAGCCTTACAGAAGATGATTTCTTCGGCCTCAAGCAAGAGTATGATCAATACCATGAACAGTTGCGGACCATTGAAGGTTACGAGAAGCGTTTAGCAGAACATAAAGAGGGCTTACGCGTTATTGAAGACCAAGCGATGACCTTGTGGTATAACCTTGGTGTAGAGGCGCCTGTATCTCCAACCGAGCTTAAACGCATTTACAACCAATATAAAAACTTCCAACAAAATAAAATTGTATGGGAACAAAAGGAAGCACAACGCAAAAGCTTCCGCAACGAATACGATAATTGGCATCGAAAGGAAAAAGAATTACTCCTTCGCCAAAAAGAATTACTTCATAAAGCTGGTATGGAAAGCTCTAACGAGTACCGTCAACATCTTATTGATGAGGACCAATATAAACAGTGGCAAACCATTTACAAGCAAAGTCAGGTACAACTAGATTTATTAGCACCTGATGCGGAGAATAAAGACTTGTTCTACCGTCGTTTGCGAGAAGGCAACAAAGATAATTGGCTTGATGAATTGGCTCATTCCGAACGGGAGATGGCATCTATCGAAGATAAATTAGCTACCTTGTACGAGCGTCGTGGTCAAATTGTGGAGGCTATGCGTGCTCTTGGATCTGACCAAGAGCAACAGCAAATGTTGCAAGAGCGCGAAGCTCTTCAAAGCGAATTAGAGACTGCCTTGGAAGATTGGGCTACACAAGTTTTGATGAGTCACTGCATGGATAAAGCGCAACAATCTTACGAGCAAGAAAAACAGCCTCACATGCTTGAACTAGCATCCTCTTATATAGAACGTTTGACTGGTGGTATCTATACCTTTGATATACTCGGTATCAACGAAGGGGTTGCTCTTGTTAACGGCAATGGGGAGCGATTAGAGCTTAAGTTCTGGTCTAGTGGCTTAGCTGACCAAGTATACCTAGCGTTGCGCTTGGCACTGGCAAAGGTATTCTCATACCAAGTTGAGTCCTTGCCGATTATCTTAGACGATATTCTTGTACGTTTTGACGAAAATCGTCAACGTAGTGCTTTGGAACTATTGGCTGAAATTGGTAAGAACCAACAAATCTGGTTATTTACTTGCCAACGTACTGTATATGATATGGCTCAATCTATTACTGGTATTGATCGGCATAGATTAAGTCGCAGTTAACTTAAAATCCCTGTGGAAGCTTTTAGCTTTCACAGGGACTAGTAAAGAATAAAATCATGTAAGAGGTTGTAACTAAAATAACTGTTTTAGTTATGTAACTGTGTTAGTATACATTTAGAAAGAAAGGGGTTGAACACTTGAATACAGCATATTTGGACATGATCCAAGGGAAGAACCCTGGTGTGACGCCTGTGTGGTATATGCGACAAGCTGGTCGTAGCCAAGCGGAATACCGCAAAATTAAAGAAAAATACACTTTATTTGAAATTACAAAAGAACCTGAATTATGTGCTCGCGTTACGGAGTTACCTGTTAAGGAATACGGCGTTGATGCGGCTATCCTTTACAAGGACATCATGAGCCCTATGGTGGCGATGAATGTAAATGTAGAACTAAAAGCTGGCGTAGGGCCTGTATTTAGCACGCCTATTCGCTCCATGGCTGATGTAGATAAATTAGAAGCCTTTGATCCTACAAAGGTCGACTATATTGCAAAGACGATTACGTTGTTAACATCTGGCATGCTTGACGTACCGCTCATTGGTTTCTGCGGTGCACCGTTTACGATTGCGTCCTACCTCATCGAAGGGGGTCCGACGAAGAACTATAATAAAACTCGGGGCATGCTCATCGGTGCACCCGATGTATGGGATGCGTTGATGACAAAATTGGCTGACATGTCTATTGCGTACTTAGTCATGCAAGCCGAGGCAGGTGCTAATGCGTTGCAAATCTTTGACTCTTGGGTAGGTGCTGTTAATGCGGATCAATATAAACAAGGAATTTACCCTCATATGGAACGCATTATCAAGACGGTGAAAGCAAAATACCCTCATTTGCCTATGGCTATGAATGGTGTTGGTACAGACCATTTAGTATCTATTTGGTCTCATTTGCCCCTTGATGTTATTGCTTTAGATTGGCGTAGCTCCATCGTTATGGCGAACGAGCGTGGCGTAACACAAACGGTACAAGGTAACCTTGACCCAGCATATCTATTCGGAGATGAAAAAACATTGGCTCGTGAAGTGGACCGTATCTTGCTCGAAGGCATTCGTTATGGTCGCCATATCTTCAACTTAGGTCATGGTGTATTCCCTGAGGCAGATCCTAAAAAACTCCATTGGTTAACGGACTATGTCCATGAACGTAGTCGTGAGCTGTGGGCTCAAGAGGGTTAAGCTGGTGAAAGTAGAGAAAAAAGGATTATTATTTCTATCCTATGGAAGCCCTTCAAGTAAGGAAGATTTGGTGCCGTATATGACGAGTATTCGTCATGGCCGCGTGCCCACAGAAGGGGAGATTGCAAATCTTACTCGTCGCTATGACGTGATAGATCAATGGTCTAATCTAGAGTTGCAGAAGATGGCAGAGAATCAATATAAAACGTTGATGACTTTATTGCCAACTATGCCATCAGCTATTGGTTACTTACACATGAAACCATCTATTGCTGAGGCGGTAGACTCTTTAGTCCACCAAGGGGTGGAGCATATTATCGCTATTGTGACGGCTCCGTTTTTTACATCTCTTGGTACTGGTGCCTATGAAAAACAAGTGCAAGCAGCCATTGGTAAGCATGGGGCTGTAACATTCGATTTTATTCGTTCTTGGTGGGACCAACCGGCTTTTACAGAATACTGGAAAAAAGCAGTCGCAGATTGTGTGAATGCGACTAAAGATATATTCGTTATTTTTAGCGCTCATAGCATACCTCTTATCGATAATCACGGCGGTGATTCTTATGCATTTGCCTTACATGAAAGTGCCAAAGAGATTGCAGAGCATTGTAAGTTATCTAAGCGGACAGTGGCGTGGCAGAGTGCGGCTCCTCACGGTCAATGGTTAGGCCCTACAGTGGAAGAGGCTATCGACCAAGCTTTACATACTGGTGCCACACACATTGCTTTCGTGCCTTTTGGCTTTGTAAGTAATCATGTTGAGGTCCTATACGATAATGATGTAGAGTGTAAAGAGCTTGTTGAAAATGGGGGCGCAATGTATTTGCGGGCACAGATGCCGAATTGTAATGAAACATTCTTACAAGCTATGGCGAGTGCAATAGTAGAAAGGATTCATTCGTGAACGTAACAATTGTGGGCGGTGGCCTAACAGGGCTAACAGCGGCTTATTATCTAGGCCATGCTAAGCCAGAGTGGAATATCACTCTTTACGAACAAGCACCACGATTTGGTGGGAAAATACAAACACAACGAGTTGATGATTTCGTTGTAGAACTCGGTCCAGATTCTTATTTGGGCCGTAAAACTGAAATGACAGATCTAGTACACGATTTAGGTTTAGGTGATACCCTTGTATCTAATGAGACGGGGCAAGCCTTTGTATATGATGAGGGATCAATTCATCCAATCCCAGGGGGCTCTATCATGGGCATCCCTACGGAAATGATGCCTTTTGTGAAAGCAACGCTCATTTCTTGGTCTGGCAAATTGCGTGCTGGCTTAGATTATTTCAAAAAGCCGTATGAGCTCGATGAAAATGGTGATGTATCTATTGGTCATTTCTTTCAATACCATTTAGGTCAAGAAATGATGGATAAGCTTATCGAACCACTATTAGCTGGTATCTATGGTGGTGATATCTATAAAATCAGCCTATTGTCTACATTCCCTCATTTTATTCAAGTAGAACAAAAATATGGGAACATGGTAAAAGGGATGATGGCGGCTAAGATGGGACACTCAAAGGCGGGCGTATCTAAGGCTGCCAAAGGTGCCGTAGCAGAAGGCGATGTGCCACGCGCTGGTAAAGGTATCATGACAGACCGTCAATTTGAAAACCATGAAGCAAAGTCTAGTCAAACTGCATCTACGAATACTAGTTCAAACACTTCTGGCCATGCCACAAATACTAGTCCACACCGACAAACTAGTAAGGTTCAAGCGGATATGGCGAGCCGTAAGGGGACTGCTGCTCAATCTGGTATGTTCCGCCAGTTAACAGGTGGTCTTGAAAGCGTGATTACCGCTATTGTTGATGCTATGCCTAGTAATGTGCACTTGTATACAGGTACGCTAGTTTCTAATATTCGATATGTTGAAGGTATGTATGCTATTGATGTGGAGAACTCTGGAAACGATACTTGTGGCTGTCAATCTAATGCTAATTCCATTAAAACTTCTTCTATTAATACTGATTCTATTAATGCTGATAATAAGGGTGGAGCTAGCGGGGCTACTACAGATTCAGCTATAGAGGTACTTCTTGATAAAGCTCCTGCTATGGCGGATCATGTGATTATCGCGACACCGCCTGCAACATATACGCAATGGTTTAAGGATGACCCGGGGTTTGATTTCTTGCGTTCTATGGAGCAATCAAGCTGTGCTATTGCTATTATGGCCTTTGATAAAAGTACCTTTGATGGCGACTTAAAGGGCTCTGGACTGTTGATTACTCGTAAGACAGACACACCGCTTACAGCGTGCACCATTCTAAATCAAAAATGGCCGCAAACAACGCCTGATGATAAAGTGGTATTGCGCGTCTTTATCGGTAAGCCAGGCAATGATGTGGTAGAACAATATAGTGATGAAGAACTTTCAGAATTAGCAGTCGAAGAAATTCAACACATTATGCGTTTCTCTGCTAAACCTGAATGGGTACGCATCAATCGACTCATTCACTGCATGCCGCAATATAATGTAGGGCATCGTGCAGGTATCAAGGCTGTACGTGAACATGTAGCTGAAAATTATCCAAATTTACACCTCATCGGTACGCCATTTGATGGCATCGGTATTCCAGATGGTGTAAAACAAGCAAAAGAATTAGTGCAAATGCTTGTAAATGAGAAGTGAAATCGAAAACTAACTTGAAAAGACTCCATATGCTATAATAGTATATGGAGTCTTTTCGATTCCTATTGTAATAAAACTATATCATTTTAATAGAATCACCATAGATAGGAGTGATCATAATGGGAAAAGCAATCCCTACAGTAGAAGGTTGGCATAGTCAACACATGGTATTTGCCATGGATTTCAGCGCATGGAACTGCTTTACAGCTGAAGAAAAAGCAGAAGCACGCAACGAATTAAAAGCATTTTTAGCGGATCTTGAAGCTAAACATCAAGCTAAAGAAGGTAGCTATGCATTCTATGATTGCAATGGCGCAAAAGGGGACTTAATCCTATGGATTCTTGGTCCATCCCTTGAATACTTGGCGCAAGTAGAACGCAAATTCCGTCGCCTTGCGATTGCAAGCGTATTAGTTCAAACATATTCCTATACATCTGTAACAGAAGTAAGTGCGTACGTTAAAGCTAAACTCGATACAGAAGAAGTTAACCAAAAATTATACCCTCATGTACCTCGTGACAAATACATCTGCTTCTATAACATGAGTAAAAAACGTGAAGGTGATGACAACTGGTTCATGCTACCACCACAAGAACGAGGAATGTTGATGAAATCTCACGGTGAACTTGGTAAAACATACTTAGACGTTTTATCCGAATTTACAACAGGTGGCTGTGGCCTAGACGACTGGGAATGGGGCATTACAATCTTTAGTAATGACGACATCCAATTCAAAAAAATCGTATATGATATGCGCTTTGAAGTAGCCAGTGCAAAATACGGCATCTTCAGCGACTTCTACGTTGGTACCATCATCGACGATGCACTACTAGAAGAAATCTTTGGATAATAAAAGAGCCTGCTAGAGCAGGCTCTTTTATTATTTAATTCATATATATAGATAAATAACTGCTTATTGTATCGTATATTTGTTCAGATTATAATACTATTAAGGTAGTCAGCGAGGTTGGGTCTCTCTTCGTTATAGAAGGGGGTGAGCTTATGAGTGACTTTGAACTTATTACAGTTATCATTGGAGTATTAACATTAGTTGTTTCCTTTGGTGCACTTATAGCGCTTATTTGCCTCACAAAAAGCAAATAGCCCTCCGTTACCAAGTGTAATTAGCTAAACAGAAAGGCCATTTCCTATATGTTTTGTTTTTGAGATGCGCCTGACGTTCCTACTCGTCTGACTATCTATTTATATTATAGAGATAAAGATATATATCGTCAAATTAGAATGAATGGACTGCTGAGCAGTCCCTTTTTCTTTCCTTAATATGAAGGCTATAATTTTGAACAGAAAATTTGGTATACACACGTATACTCTGTAAAATATAATTCACAATGTATGAGCACTGTACTCATAACTATATTTTCATAAAAGAGAACCCCGCATCGATCCGACTTACGAGGTCAAGGCCCTAGGCCGCAGACCTGATAAGTATGGAGGAGAGATGCGGGGTTTCTTTTATCACTTAGTTTAGAAAAGTGAATTATATTTTATTGTACTGTGGAGTGAACGTAAATTTTCTGTTTCCAGAAAATTATACGTTCATGTTTGCGCTTTTACGCACATAGAACCAGTAGCATACTGCTACAGTTACGATGTTGAAGGCTAATAGTACAGCAAAGGCTGGATGGATATTACCAAATGTGGAATATACAAAGCCGAAGATTTTAGGTGTAATAAAGGCACCGTATGCAGCTACGGCAGCAACGAAACCTGTAATTAAAGAGGAAAGCAATGGATTGCCAAATACGTGAGGAATCATACGGAATGTAGCACCAGTTGCGAAGCCACAGCATACGAATGTCAACACGGACATAGCAAAGAAGAATGGGAAGTTGTGCATATCTACGCCAACTGCAATTAGCGCTGTTGTTGCACATAGACCGAGAAGGCTTACAAAGGTAACTTTTGTACCGCTATTGATCTTATCTGCTAACCAACCGCCTACAGGACGAAGGGCACCTGATACAAGAGGACCAACAAATGCGATAGACGCAAATGGAACTTCAGGGAATTCTTTACCTACTAATAAGCCAAGTGCTGCCGCATAACCAGAGAAAGCACCGAAGGAACAAGTGTATAGCAATGTAAGTGCCCAAGTGTGTTTGTTCCCAAAGATTTGTACAAGATTTTTAGGATTTGGTTTTTCTAGTGGTAAGTTATCCATGAAACGTGTCATAAGTGCAAGGATAACAACAAGTGGTACAATCCACATGAAAGCCGCATTGGCAAGGTATACTGCGTTACCTTTGATGATAGCTGGTGTTACACCAAATACGCTACCTAATGCAGCGGAACCCATAGCGAATGGAGCCAAGAAGTAGATTACAGAAATACCAAGGTTACCAACACCGCCGTTGATACCAAGAGCAGTACCTTTTTCGGATTTAGGGAAGAAGTTGCCAATGTACGCCATGGAGGACGAGAAGTTGCCACCCGCTAAACCGATGAGGGCAGTTAAGATCATGAATGTCGTATAAGAAGTTGTTGTATCTTGAACGGCAAAGCCGAGCCATACAACAGGAACTAATAGAATAAGTGTGGAAATAAATGTCCAGTTTTTACCACCGATTAAGGCTGGCATGTAGGTATATACAAAACGTAATGTAGCACCTACAAGACCTGGTAATGCGGCTAATGTAAATAATTGATCGGTTGTGAAATTAAAGCCTGCGCCGTTGAGTTGCGCTGCAATGGTTGCCCACAAGTACCATACACAGAATGAAAGGGTTAATGCGATTGTGGATATAACCAAGTTTTGTTTAGCAATTTTTTTACCAAACTTTTCCCAAAATTCTGGATTTTCTGGTTGCCAATTAGCCACAATTTCGCTACGGCTTGCCCCTACTTGAGGCATTTTTAGTTCGCTCATTTTGAACTTCTCCTTACTGAAAAACTATACATGCAATGAAGACATGGAGGATACAATTATCAGTCAATGTATATGAATATTGCAATCTATAGAATTTCTATAGAAAGTATTCGAATTACTTAGAGAACTGAGTTATAATTATTGTATCAACAAAATTTGCAATGTCTTATATCACAAATATATTATATATTGTAAAAATTTTTGTGAATGTGACATAAAACACACATATTCTGAAATTAATAAGTTATAATAATCTTATATATACAAAAAAGTATATAATACATGTACTTTTACTATAAATAGATTAGTATAACTAATGGATTTTATTTTAAAAGTACAATGGAGTGGTGAAGGTATGGATAAAAATTTAATTAACCAATTACTTGCTTTGCCGGGCGAGGAACTCCATCTTAAAAAAGGTGATTTTCTCTTCCACGAGGGGGACAAGGCAGAACACTTTTACGTAGTGTTAAAAGGTAGAATGAGCATTAAGAAATTCGAATCTAGTGGGCACATTTTTGCGTTGCGTCTAGTAGGTCCGAATAATGTAATTGGTGAGGTTCCGTTGTATGAGGAGAACACAAGAACGTATGTGTTCAACGCCATCGCTCGGGAGGATTGCTCTGTTTATTCCATTCGCTATGATGTGTTAGAGTCAGCTATTGCAAAAGATCATTCATTGGCTATTGCGATGATGCAAATCTACACATTACATATGCGTCGTCAACAGGCAAAATACCGAGACTTGCTACTATATGGCAAGAAGGGAGCATTTTATTCTACCTTGTTGCGCTTAGCCAATAGTTATGGTGTAGAGCGCGAGGATGGTATCTTTATCGATATCGCCCTAACAAATCAAGAGTTGGCTGAATTTGCTGCCACATCAAGAGAAAGTTTAAATCGCATGCTAAGTGAGTTGCGTAAGTTGGGCTATGTAGCCTATGACAAACACCATCTAGTAATCTGTGATTTTGATGCTTTAATCGGATTGCTTGATTTAGAGGTTGATAATATAGACCCTAATATTAGTAATATCGAATAACAGTATTTTCTCCTTTGTGTTAGCTCAGCTAGCACAAAGGATTTTTTTGTAGTTTTGAAGGAGGACACGAGATGAGCTTGTTGTCTCAAAAGTTTAAGTTTCTTCGCAAGAAGAACGTATCTCCAAGCGGCCATCAAATAACTGAAGATGGCGGTCGCGAGTGGGAAAATTTTTATCGTGACCGTTGGTCTTACGATAAAGTTGTCCGCACAACGCATGGCGTAAACTGTACTGGTTCTTGTAGCTGGAATATCTACGTTAAGAATGGTGTTGTAGCGTGGGAAAATCAGGCTACTGATTACCCTGAAACACCAGATGATATGCCGGATTACGAACCACGTGGGTGCCCTCGTGGTGCAACATTCTCTTGGTATCTCTATAGCCCATTGCGCGTAAAATATCCATATGTGCGCGGCGAATTGGCTGAGCTTTGGAGAGAAGCTAAAAAGAATGCTAAGAACCCAATCGAAGCTTGGAAATCTATCGTAGAAGATCCTGAAAAAGCGAAGAAATACAAATCTGCCCGTGGTATGGGTGGCTTTGTGCGCTCCACATGGGATGAAGCGACAGAAATTACTGCTGCATCCTTATTATATACTGCAAAAACATACGGCCCTGACCGCAACGCAGGCTTCTCTGTAATTCCAGCGATGTCCATGTTGTCCTATGCAGCAGGTGCTCGTTTCCTTAACTTAATGGGTGGTTCACCATTGTCCTTCTATGACTGGTATGCCGATTTACCACCTTCTAGCCCTCAAGTTTGGGGTGAACAAACTGATACACCTGAATCTGGTGACTGGTACAATGCTGGTTACATCATGACTTGGGGTTCTAACGTACCATTGACTCGTACGCCAGATGCTCACTTCTTAACAGAGGTTCGTTACAAAGGTACTAAAGTAGTATCCGTATCCCCTGACTATGCGGAATCTACAACTTCTTCTGATGCTTGGCTCAATGTAAAAGCCGGTACTGATGCGGCTCTTGCTATGGCAATGGGCCACGTAATCTTAAAAGAATACTACATCGATAAAGAAACTCCATACTTCAAAGAGTATGCTAAAGAGTTCACAGATATGCCATTCCTTGTACGCGTTGAAGAAATCAACGGCACTGTACAACCAGGCCGCTTCTTGAATGCTAAGGATTTGGGTCGCCAAGAGGAAGGCGCTAACTTCCAAATGGTATTAATCGATGATACAACTAATGAAATCGTTGTTCCTAATGGTACAATGGGCGAACGTCATACAAATCCACAAAAATGGAACTTACGCCTTGAAAATCGCGATACAGGGGCTAAAATCGACCCTCGCTTATCCGTGTTTGATCAACGTGAAGATGTGACTGTTGTTAAGTTGCCATACTTTGGAGATGAAGAGCACGAAGGCGTAATTGAACGTGCTATTCCTACAATTACAGTACAAACTGTAGATGGTCCTGTAAAAGTAACTACTGTATATGATCTTATTCTTGCTAACTATGGTATCGATCGTGGTATCGGTGGTGAAGTGGCAACATCTTATACAGATGACACTCCTTACACACCTACATGGCAAGAAAAAATTACTGGCGTAAAAGCAGATATCGCTATTGCCACAGCTCGTGAGTTTGCAGACAATGCAGAAAAAACTAAAGGTCGTTCCATGATTATCATGGGCGGTGGTATCAACCACTGGTACCATGCTGACGTGATTTACCGTACAATCTTGAACCTTATCATGTTCTGTGGTACAGAAGGTGTTAACGGTGGTGGCTGGGCTCACTACGTAGGTCAAGAAAAACTTCGTCCTATTGAAGGCTGGGGCGGTATCATGACAGCTAACGACTGGAGTAAAGCTCCTCGTTTGCAAAATGGTACATCTTGGTTCTACTTTGCTACAGAACAATATCGTTCTGATTGCATCGACTTGGCAGACCGCGTATCTAAATTAGCTAAGCCTCGTTATCGTCACCCTGGCGATTACAACGTATTAGCGGCTCGTTTAGGTTGGTTGCCATCATATCCTACTTTCAATAAAGGCAGCCAAGACTTGATTAACGATGCTCGTGCAGCTGGTGCTGGTACAGAAGCAGAAATTAATCAATATGTGGCGCAAGCGTTGAAAAATAAAGAATTACAATTCTGCGTAGAAGATCCTGCGGCTAAAGAAAACCATCCACGCAACTTGTTTGTATGGCGTGCGAACCTTATTGGTTCCTCTTCTAAAGGCCATGAATACTTCTTGAAACATTTATTAGGTACTAAAAATGCGGTATTAGAAGATGACGATGCACCTACACGTCCAGAAGAAATCAAATGGCGTGAAGCTGATGGGGCAGGTAAACTTGACCTCTTAATCGACATCGACTTCCGTATGGCTTCTACAGGCTTGTACTCTGATATCGTATTCCCTGCAGCTACATGGTATGAAAAAGAAGACTTGTCTTCTACAGATATGCATCCATATGTACACGTATTCCAAGCTGCTGTTGATTGCGCATGGGAAACTAAATCTGACTGGGATACATTCCGTACCCTTGCAGAAACAGTATCTCGCGTAGCAAAAGAGTCTGGCTTCACAGAATACGAAGACATCGTAGCATTGCCTCTTGGTCATGACAGCCCAGGTGAAGTGGCTCAACCAGAAGGTAAGGTTCTCGACTGGAGCAAAGGCGAATGTGAACCAATTCCTGGTAAAACAATGCCTAACCTCGTTCATGTAAAACGCAACTATGGCCAAATCTTTGAAAAATTCATTGCTTTGGGACCTAACATCGAAAACAAAATGGGTGCTCATGGCTTGGCTTGGGATGTATCTGATGAATATCAAACATTGTACGCACAAAATGGTACAATCGATAATCCAGAATTCATTTCTCATGGCCGTCCAAGCATTTACGAATGTAAAGAAGCTTGTAATGCTGTATTGACATTGTCTTCTTGTACAAATGGTAAATTGGCTGTTCGTTCTTGGAAGGCAATGGAAGAAAAAACTGGTCTTTCTAATCTTGAAAAGAATGCAAAAGGTCGTGAACAAGAAAAAATTACCTTTGATGACATGGTTCGCCAACCACGCTTCATTATTAGCTCTGTAACAAGTACTGGTAAAAACGATAAAAACCGTCGTTATTCCCCATTCACAACATCTACAGAAGATAAAGTACCATTCCGTACCGTAACAGGTCGTCAATCCTTCTATTGCGATCATGAAATGATGCGCGATTACGGTGAAGCTATGGCGTTGTACAAACCTGTATTGTCCTACAAACCAGTACAAGGTGACTACAAACAAGAAGGTATTCCAGAAATTACATTGAAATACTTAACACCACATAATAAGTGGTCTACTCATAGTATGTACTTCGATAGCCAACAAATGTTGACATTGTTCCGTGGTGGTCAAACTATTTGGCTCAACGAAGATGATGCAGCAGAAATTGGCGTTAAAGATAATGACTGGGTAGAAGCTTTCAATAAAAATGGTGTAGTTGCAGCTCGTGCAGTTGTATCTCCACGTATTCCTCGTGGCATTTCCTATATGCATCACTCTCAAGATCGTCACATCAACGTTCCTGGTACGCAAGTTAAGAAAGACCGTCGCGGTGGTACACACAACGCACCAACTCATATTCACATGAAACCAACACACATGATTGGCGGTTATGGTCAATTGAGCTATGGCTTTAACTACTATGGCCCAACTGGTAACCAACGTGATATGACAATTGTGGCTCGTAAGTTGAAGGAGGTGGATTGGCTTGAAGATTAAAGCTCAAGTATCCATGGTCCTAAATTTGGATAAGTGTTTAGGCTGTCATACATGCTCTATCACTTGTAAAAATACATGGACGAACCGCGAAGGCGCGGAATATATGTACTTTAATAACGTGGAGACTCGCCCAGGTGTAGGCTATCCACGTAATTGGGAAGACCAAGAAAAATGGAAGGGCGGCTGGACGCTAGATAACTCTGGTAAATTAGCTCTTTCTACAGGTTCTAAAACAAATCGTTTGATGAAATTATTCTTCCATCCTGAACAACCAGAGTTGAAGGATTATTTCGAACCTTGGACTTACGACTATGAAACATTGATTCATGGTGGTCGTAAAAATAACCAACCAGTTGCTCGTCCTCGTTCCCTTGTAACGAAACAAAAAATGGAAGTTACTTGGGGTCCTAACTGGGATGATGATTTAGCAGGTGGTCAACATGCTCGCTCTGATGTGAACTTAACTAAGATGGGCCAAGATATCGTGTTTGACTACGAAGAAGTATTCATGCGTTATTTGCCTCGTCTTTGTAACCACTGCTTGAACCCTGCATGTGTAGCTGCATGTCCATCCGGCGCGATTTATAAACGCGACGAAGATGGTGTGGTTCTCGTATCTCAAGATGTATGCCGTGGTTGGAGACATTGCGTTCCATCTTGTCCATACAAAAAAATCTTCTATAACTGGGAAACTAATAAAGCTGAAAAATGCGTATTCTGTTACCCACGCTTAGAAAATGGCTTGCCTCAAATCTGTGCTGAAACTTGTGTAGGTCGTATGCGCTATGTTGGCGTTGTATTCTACGACATGGACAAAGTTGAAGAAATGGCAGCTACAAAAAATGAACAAGACATTTACGAAAATACATTAGATTTGATTTTGGATCCTCATGATCCAGAGGTTATCAAAGCGGCTCGTGCTGAAGGCATCTCTGAAGCATGGATTAAAGCAGCTCAAAAATCTCCTGTATACAAACTTGTAAAAGAGTGGGGCGTGGCATTGCCATTGCATCCTGAGTATCGCACATTGCCAATGGTTTGGTATGTACCACCACTCAGCCCAATCTTGCAACGTGTAACATCTGATGTATACTTGCCAGATGCACATGAAATGCGCGTACCTGTACAATACCTTGCTAACTTGTTTACAGCAGGTAATACAGAAATCTTAGCTCGTACATTGCAACGTGTTCTCGACATGCGTGAATACATGCGTCGTCGTGAAACCGGTGACGGTCCTATCGATCACAAAGTTGATTTAACAGAGGATCAAATGTACGGTATGTACAAATTGTTGGCATTGTCCAAATACAATGATCGCTTTGTTATTCCATCTGATGTAAAAGTATCTCGCGAAGGTCGCCTGGAAATGCAACATAATCGCGGTTTTGCTTGCCCTACAGGGGGATGTCAATAATGAAGGATGCTCAGAAAATCGCTCTTATTGCGTCATTTCTTCTACGCTATCCTGATGAACAATGGTATAACGAATTACCTGAATGGAGAGAGGACGCCCAATCCGTTGGGCATCCTCAACTTCGCCAAGGTTTATTAGAATTCTTCGACTATGTAGAGGAATCCGATAAAAAAGAATTTGAAGACCAATATGTTCGTACCTTTGATTTTAGTCAAAATACAACAATGTATTTGTCGACTTATGAATTACAAGGTACTGGGGAACAAGCAGAAGAACTCGTTAAATTTAAAGCTTTCTTCCTAGAAAACGACTATGATTTGCCAAAAGAAATGCCAGACTATGTTCCAGCACTTCTTGAATTATGTGCCGTTATCGATGATGAAAAAGCAAAAGAAATTTACGACTATTGTAAGCCAAAATTGGAATACATTAGAGAACGCTTCATTGAGGCTAAATTGCCTTATGCATTCTTGTTTGATATTATCTTGTCTGTTGCAAATGGATTGGAGGACGGTGCACGATGAATCTATTCCTTTGGGGCGCTTTGCCTTACATCGCTTTCACCTTCTTAATCGTAGGTACTTTGGTTCGTTTCTTCTACTTTGAAAGAAACTGGACTACAAAATCGAGTGAATTTTTAGAGAAAAAACAATTGCGCATTGCCAATCCATTGTTCCACTTTGGCTTGCTTTGCGTTATCGGTGGTCACGTAGTAGGTGTGTTAATCCCTAAAACTTGGACTGCTGCAATCGGTATTAATGACCATTTGTACCATGAAGGTGCTTTATACATGGGTGCTGTAGCTGGTATTATCTTTATCGTAGGCTTCTTGCTTTTGATGAAACGTCGCTTTACTGTGCCTGCTATGAAAGTTAATACATCTGGTCTTGATAAATGGTTATATTTGTTCTTAACATTAGCCATTTTCAGCGGTATGGCTGGTACATTGCTTAATGCATCTGGTTTCTTTGATTACCGCGTATCTATCGGTCCTTGGTTCCGTAGCTTACTATCCTTTATGCCTGATCCATCCTTGATGGAAGGCGTACCATTCATGTTTAAATTCCACATGTTAGCGTGGATGGTGGTAGCTATTATCTTCCCATTCAGCCGTTTGGTACACTGCTTGAGTGTTCCACTCAACTACTTAACACGTCCGTTCATTGTATATCGTAAACGTGACGAAAAATAATTAGGATGATGATTGATTTGTATGCCCTTCATGATATGACAAATTAATCTAAGCCCCTTGTATTGATATTAGTTTATGCTAAGCAATACAAGGGGCTTTTATTTGCCAATTTTGCTTAGCGGAGTTTAGATACTATAACATTATTTCTGATTGAATTACCTATCTTTTACCGAAACACTTTGGAGTTGTTTATATAGTAAGAATAAAAGACTAAATTAGAATTATTCTTATAATGAATGCTACCTATCTAATAAAAGTAGTCTACAAATCTCGATTTAAATGATAAAATATAATAAGTAAATTTGGCGTTTCAGGAATTATGTTAGAGAGGTTTATGATGAATCAAGTGGAAACGAAACAGTATAAGAGTATTTACCATATCTTTATATGGATTGCAGTATTTTCTTTAATTATGATCGGTTTGTTGGAATGGGGGTACATTGAGAGTGGTCGTGCCTTTGGTAACTATAAAGTATATACAGGCCTTGTACCTTGGTGCGCGTGGATTGTGATGACTTATTTGGCAACGCGCCCTAAATGGTTTACTAGTCGTTATAACTTAGGTGAAATGTTCAAGATTCACCGTGCATTAGGTATTGCTTCTGTAGCTGTTATTGCGTTCCATTTATATCTCTATTTTGGTAAAGCTGCTAAATCCGTTCTCGGTTGGTGGGGTGGCTATGTAGCCCTTACTTCCTTCAGTATTGGTACAATCTCGGGCCTTGCATTTTTAACTCCAAAACTTAGAAAAGTAACTGCATCTAGCCGTAATGTTGGTATTTGGCTGCATCGTTTCAACTTAGTTGCATTGGTAGCTGCTTCCGTTCATATTCATGGCTTTAAACGTATCTCCAAAATGGTACCATTCCTTCCGGTGTTTGATATCATTACATATGGCCTTGTTATCTACTGCATCTACTTGATGTTTAAAAAGAAATAATAAGATACATACAAATCCCTTCTGTATTATACAGAAGGGATTTTTTCGTTATATTTTTATTGTTTAGGAAATTAAATAGGCCATATTATTAGTTAAAGGTATATATAATTGTGAGATTGATATACATTTTCTCTTTACTCTGTTAATGAAAGTTGTTATTATTTCTATGTTATGTTTGATAATGATAATTAAGTTCATATATTCATTATCTACTCATTTTATTTTTTATTATTTTTAGTGTGTGAGGTTTATTATGATGAAACGTAAAATGACTAGTGCTTTTGCAGTAGCAGCCGTGATGGGTGTAGCTACAGCCTTTGCTGTTAACCCGTTTTCCGATGTTCCGTCCGATAGCTGGGCTTACCAAGCTGTAGATCAATTGGCTACAGCTGGTATTATCAATGGTTATCCAGATGGTACTTTCAAAGGTCAAAATAACATTACTCGTTACGAAATGGCTCAAATGATTGCAAAAGGCATGGCCAATCAAGATCGTGCAAATGCTGAACAACAAGCATTGTTGAATCGTTTGGCAGAGGAATTTTCTAATGAGTTGAATACACTTGGTGTACGTGTTGCAAAATTAGAAGATCGCGTAGGCAATGTTAAAGTTACTGGTGATGCTCGTATCAACTACATCGGTAAAGAGGGTATCGATGGTTATGATTACGAAGATAAACTTACAGCTCGTGTACGTTTAGGATTAGATGCAAAGGTTAATAAAAATACATCTGTAAAAGCTCGTATTACGACAGGTTCTATTGAGTTAGGCGATAGTGCTAAAGCGGTAGAGCCTAATTGGGATCTAGTTTATGTAGAGCATAAATTTGGTAAAAATTTTGTAGTAGATGCAGGTCGTTACACTCAAAAATTTGGTGGCGGTCTTATTTACAACTCTAACTTTGATGGTGTAGGCGCTACAGCGAAGCTAGGTAAAAAGGTTACATTAAATGGTGCTTATGGTTATATGACTGCAGGCCGTTTTGCTAAGACTAGTAAAGCTGATAATGGTGATGTAGGTCTTATTAATGCCAATGTAGCTGTTAATGATCGCTTTAGCTTTGGCGGTATGTTTGCTCGTGTAGGTACAACAAATGTACGTATGGGTAATGGCAAGACAAATAACGAATTCGATAATGTATATGGCTTTAATGCTAAATATAATGTTGGTAAATTCGGTATTGATGGCGAGTGGGTAAAAGCATCTGGCTTGAGTGATTCCGATGTTTGGAACGTAGGCGTTAAATGGGGCGATTATAAAATTAACAAGAAGAACTCTTGGGTTATCCGCTTAGATTACTTTGATCAAGCTAAAAATGCACCTGTATTTAAAACGCAAAAATATGAATCTAATGATTTATTGAAGAAAACACGGTATGAAGGTTATAAAGCATGGCAATTAGGTGCATCCTATGCTCCAGAGAAAAATATTGGTATTAATGCATACTATGGCTTCAATGCTAAAACACAAGATGGTAATCGTGTAAATGATTACTACCGTGCAGACCTCAACTTCAAATTCTAGTTCTAATTTTAGGATGGATCTGGATTTAATAACTAATTAGTTTTAAGTTCTAAGTAGAATGCTATGTGGATTGAAATTGTTAGCATGCTACATTAGGCCAACTAGATATATACTGGTAGTTTGTATAAGAAATAGTGAGGTTTATATGGCAGAAGTAGTAAAAAAACAGTTTAAGAGTAAATACCATATTTTAATATGGATTGCGGTATTGTCCTTAGCCTTTATGGGGATGCTTGAATACGGTTATTTAAGCATTGGTAAAGGTCATTGGCTCTGGAAACGTCATCTTGGACTCGTACCTTATATATCTTGGCTGGTGCTAACGTATATCGCGACTAGACCAAAATGGTTTATAAAACGATATAATCCTGCGGAGATGTACCAAGTGCATCGTATTGTCGGTATTGTTAGCGTTGTGATGGTTTGTATTCATTGGTACGTCTATTTCCTTAAGGCCTTAAACAAACCAATGACATTCTGGACTGGTTATGTATCTACGGCAGCGATGCTCATCGCATTAGTATTTGGGGTTTTATATCTAACTACTTGGATTGGTAACATGTCTAAATCCGTTTCTCGTAATACTAAGATTTGGATTCATCGTTTAAATTTAGTGGCTATCGTGGCAGCCAATCTTCATATCCATAGCTTTGGTCGACTCGCTAAAATGGTTCCATTTATGCCTGCTATTGATGTATTTACCTATGCTGTAGTGATTTATTATATCTATTGGATGTTTAAACAAAAATAATAGGCTGTATAATTTATCTTTCCTTTAGTAAAAGTAATCATATTATGTTGTAAGAAGACCATATCTAAACCTTATTGCAAGGAAGAGATGGTCTTTTTTTATTGTTTGAGATACAATAGGACTATAAGTATATATTCTACGGATTTGTGTAAGTATATGCTGTTTGTTATTGTTAAGAAAGAAGGTCATTATGGATTCTTCTTGGAAACGAATTATATATTTAATCTGTACCATACAGGTTGGTGGCGGTATAACCATTATAGGGGTAGTTTCGTTTATTCCATTGTTTTTGGCTGAGCTAGGACTTCATGATCAAGGACAGGCGGCTATGTGGGCAGGGATCGTATCTGGGGTTACACCTTTAATGGTAGCACTTAGTGCACCTTATTGGTCTCGTAAGGCAAATCAATGGGGCCCTCGTAAGGTGATGATGCTCATATTGTTTATTTTGATGATTACTGTTGGAGCTTGTGCTTTTACACAGACGCCCATGCAATTATTGATTCTACGTATTTTGCAAGGTGTTGTGGGTGGTTATGTGCCCATAGGATTAGCTATTATTGTCCTTATAACACCTGAGAATAAAGTGCCTTGGGCGATGGGCTTATACCAAGCGTCTATGGTTATGGGGCTCGTCTTTGGACCGCTCATGGGTGGTCTTGTGGCTGACTTCTTGGGTTATCGGGCACCATTTTTCGTATTTGCTGCATTGACTGGGATTTGTATGTTAGGGATTTATTTCTTAATGCCCAATTTACAGTTCAAACATAAGGTGGATGAAAGTGTATCAGAAATTTCGCTGATCAAATATTTTTTATCTATACCTCGTGTACGACTCCTAGTAGGAATGCTATTCCTATGTAATTTTGGTATTACCGGTATAGGTCCTATTTTACCGCTATATATTAAGCACTATATGCATATGAGCGACGAGTTTGTGGCGACTATCGTAGGTATTATTATCTTCGGTGCCGGTTTATTCAGTGCCTTAGCATCGATTTCAATTAGTAAGGTAACCAGGTGTGTGACTATGCCTCGTATAGTATTTACTGCTACGTGGGCGGTGGGGACCTTGTTTATACTTCAATATATGATGCCTAGTATATGGGGCCTTGGTATATTCCGTGCTATTGCAGGCTTCTTCATGGGGTTCGTTACCCCTATTGCTAATACACTCATATCTAAGGCGGTTCCTGTTGAGCGACGAGGCATTGTGTTTGGTGCGGTATCGAGTGTAGCTATGATGGGCAATGTGTTGGGTCCTGTTATTAGTGGTATGATTGCTCGTACTTTTGGTTATGGTGCTGTATTCTGGACTACGGCAGCCATATTCTTTGTAGCAGCGCTATTTATTTATCGTAATTTAGTGATTCCTAGTGAAAGTGATGTATCGCAATTAAGTGATTCTTAGTGAAAGCAATGGACCGCAATTAAGTGATTCTTAGTGAAAGCAATGGAGCGTAGTCTGGGGGCTTTCATAATTACATACAATTCAATATAATTAGTAATATAGGTAACAGAAGCCGATGAGAGGGGTTGGTTTGTGTTGTGGTTGTACGGTGGTTGTCCGTACGATGTTGAGAGATGAGAGTGTATAGTTATGCTATTAAAACAGTTAGAGTATTTTGTGTGTGTAGTAGACAATAATAGTTTTACCCAAGCGGCAACTGAGCAGTATGTGTCCCAGTCCGCAATTTCACAACAAATTAAAGCGCTTGAAAATAGTCTTGGTGTTGAATTGATGGTACGGGAGAAACGCAGCTTTCACCTAACACCTGCAGGGCAATATTTATATCGATCTGGTAAAAAGTTACTCGAACGGTTTCATGATGTTAAGGTAGAAACGACACGCATTGGTACTGATGCGCGAGTGAGTTTGCGCATTGGCTATTTGAATCGATATAGTGGTATTGCGATGCAACAGACTGTAATTCGTATGGCAAAGCGCTATAGGAATCTAGATATTCGCATGTATAGCGGCAGTCATGAAGAATTATATGGTATGTTACAAGATCGTCGTGTAGATGTAGTATTTAATGATCAATGGCAAGTTTTATCTGATGATTATGAAAGCCAGTTGATCGATAAAGCCACTACTATCATCGAGGTTCCACAAGGCTACACGGATGCAGGTAGTGTGGAGCTGAAGACCATTGATGATTTGCCACTGATTTTAGTGTGTCGCGGTAAATATACTTTGACGGAAGAAGACCATTATCGAAAGGCAATGGGCTATAGTGGTGCTTTTGCGTATGCCCGAACTTTAGAAGAGGCTCGATATTTAGTGGCTGGACAACAAGGTTTGCTATTGTTAGATCGCTTTAAATACCTAACAGATGCGCTACCAGGAATAGAGAGAAAGGCTCTTACGAATCATGGTAAGACCATGGAACGTCATTATTATTTCGTATCTCAAAGGAGTCAGGATAACACCTATGTAGAAGCCTTTAAGGATATGTTTATACAAGTATTAGATGAATTCTAAATGCGAATTAAAATTTGAATTCTAAAACCAAATATAAAAGCCGTTAGCATTGCTAACGGCTTTTATATTAGAAGAACTCTAGTAACATCGTAACACCATCGATGAATAATTTAATACCATAAATAGTAAGGACCGTACCACAGAAGCGATTGATCCATACCATATGACTGATTTTGATTTTCTTAGCTAATAGATGCATAACTGTGGCTAGAGAACCAAACCAAATTGGTGTCATCGCAAGGAAACCACCAAAGAAATAGTAAATTTCCTCTTTTGGAATATTCGCTTGGAACGCTCCAAGTAGCATGGTTGCATCAAGAACAGCTTGAGGATTTCCCCAAGACACGGCAATGGCAGACATGATGAGTTTACGAATGGGAATGTGTGTATTTAGATTGCGCATGTCGGGTTCTGTTCTAAAGATATTGGAACCCATATATATGATAAGTAAGCTACCGAATAGGATAACAATGAGCTTCATAATCGGCCACATTTCTAATACGGCACCTATACCGTAAAAGGCGGCAGCACTAAGACTCATATCAAAAAGCGCTAGAATAGCTAGCGTCAATATAATACGCCGTACAGGCTGAACTAACGCTGTATTAATAATAAATAGGTTTTGCATGCCAACAGGGGCAAACGTAGCGAGGCCGACAAGAAGTCCTTGTAAGAAGTACATATTAACCCTCCTGACTATGGTATGATAAAGTACTAATAAGGTGAATAGTAGCACGAAACCCCTCCATTACTGGAGGGGTTATTACTATTCTAACTATATACAATTATATCATACTATATAAAGTATGTACATTTTTACCATAAATCGATCATATGTTGTGTTACAAGGCTTACGGCCGTGATAGCAATCCAGCAACAAGCACCTAATGCAAGGGCAGAGCCACCAGATTTCAATAATTTCACAATATTAGTATTAAGGCCGATTGCCACCATGGCCATTGTAATAAAGTATTTGGAAATTGTTTTGAAGATACTTAAGAATCCGATATCTACATTAGCATAGGATAATGCTGTTGTAATAAGGGAGCAAATTACAAAGTAGAGAACGAATTTAGGGAAGATTTTCGCAACGCTTACGCTAGATCCATCTGTTTGAGCTGCATTTTGTTTTGCTTTGTATACTTGGTAACTAGCAAGACCTAAACAAATAGGAATAATAGCAAGGGTACGAGTTAATTTAACGATTGTTGCATATTCTAGTACTTGTGTACCAGTGCCTTTCATACTATCCCATACAGCAGCAGTTGCAGTTACAGAGGATGTATCGTTTACAGCAGTACCTGCGAATAAGCCAAAACCCATGTTGGAAAGACCGATAGCATCGCCAAATTGAGGGAAAACGAAAGCGGCTACTACATTGAAGAAGAATACAACAGAAATCGCTTGTGCAATATCTTGATCTTCTGCCTTAATAACTGGTGCTGCCGCAGCGATAGCGGAGCCACCGCAGATGGAAGAACCTACACCGATAAGAACGGCCGTATTGGAATCGATGTGGGTTAGGCGATAGATAACATAAGCCACGATTAAGGATGTAGCGATGGTAGAGATAATGACAGGTAAAGAAATCCAACCTACATGTAAAATCTGTGTAATGTTAAGCCCAAAGCCTAATAAGATAACGGCCCATTGTAAAATCTTTTTGGATGTAAATCCAATGCCAGCACCTGTTTTTTCTCGTTTCCAAGAGGTGAAGATAGTGCCAATAATTATACCTAAAATGATGGCAAAGATTGGACTACCTACTAGATGAAACTGCTGTCCTAGTAGCCAACAAGGAATAGCGAGAACGGCACAGAGCAAAATGCCTGGCAACGTTTTTTGATTAATACCCATTATAAAACCTCCTTACTGTACATACAGTTTACGTCATATGCGGTATCATGTGGCGTTTGTTTTCTATAGTATTAATAGTACCACAGGAGTGGTTTTTTAATCTACTATTTATGTAAGAAATATACAATATATTCATTTTTATGAATATATTGTATATTGATGGATATTAGCATGAATATTAATGATGAGTATAGAATTATTATGTAATTAATGGTCTTTTTATGAGTTTGATAGATTATAATAATTATTTATGAATGATAAATTTAACTTGTTTTGTGATGAATACGGTGTATATAATGAGTAGAATCTATTTCAAGTGGAAATAGAACACATATAGTGAGGTGCCTTATGATTGACATTGCAAAAATAATAGAAACTAATAAAGAATATGTGAAACAACACCCTGAACTACCTAAGGCTGGGTTAACAAGCCACCCTACTAAGAAGCTTGGCATCGTAACATGTATGGACACACGTTTAGTATGTATGTTAGAAGACGCATTAGGTTTTGATCGCGGTGAAATCATCGTTATTAAAACTGCAGGTAACAGCGTAACACAACCTATCGACAATATCGTACAAAGTCTACTCGTAGCCACCTATGGGATGGAAATTGAAGACGTACTAATCATCGGTCATGAAAACTGCGGCATGATAGATTTTTCTGCTACAACATTTATGGAATCTATGAAAGCCAAAGGTATCAGCGAAGATGCAATTCGCATGATCGAACCAGGACTTATCGACTGGATGGACCGGTTCCATATCTCTGAAGATAATGTAATCTATACAGTAAACTTTTTGCGCCACCATCCACTATTCCCGAAAGGAATGGGATTCTATGGAGGGATGATGGATCCTGATACAGGCAAATTCCGCTACCTCGAAATATAATCCGAGATTTGATGGGGCCCAAGTTGATTGGTACATTTAAGTGAAAAAGGACGCGAACTAACCTCTACGCTCCAAAGCGAGCTAAGTCGCTAATCGGTTAGTTCGCGTCCTTTTTCCTACTGTACCTATGAATTAGTCCCATCAAATCTGAATGTCCATTAACGACTTAGCGTAATTTCGCCGTATCGAGAGGGGGGAGAAGTTAATGGGGCCCCTTTACATAACTACATTTAGGTAAAAAAGAGTGATGACTAACCTCTACGCTCCAAAGCGAGCTAAGTCGCTAATCGGTTAGTTCTCGTCCTTTTTCCTACTGTACCTATGAATTAGTCCCATCATTTATGAACTAGTCCCATCGAGTCTATTCATAAATCAATAAAACGAAATTCACTGTATCAAATAAGTAAGGGGCAAAAAAGTTCGCGTCCTTTCTCTTTCCCCATACACCAACCTATTATTCTCGCATTTAAGGGTGTAGATAGGACTATATGGGACTGTTACATAAGTACAGCCATAAAAATCACAGAACCTAGTAAAGAGCGACTTAGCTCGCTTTGGAGCGATGAGCTAGGTTCTGTGATTTTTAACAAGGCTCTCACTAATGTGTCGGGGCCCCATATAGTCCTATTACGGTAAACCTTAAGCGTAATAATAGGTTGACTATATATTCCTTTTCGCTGTATATTGTAGTTAGATTGTAAACTTAATCACATAAGTTAGTTAACCTATGCAGCGGTGAGTATTCGCTTGAGAGGAGCCATGTATGAAGCAGTTAGGTATTTCTATAATTGGTACGGATACGGATGTAGGCAAGACGTTTGTAACAGGCTTGTTAGGGGCTATGGCTGTAGATGATGGTTTTGCCGTTGGTATGGTGAAACCCGTATCTTCTAGTGCGGTACCTTTCCCTGAGTGCGTAACGATGGATGAGGATAATTATAATGTAGGCCTTGAAAGTAAGGATGCTACGCATTTAATGCGTGCTGCAGGTATTCCTGAGTCCCGTCGTCATGAAGTGAATCCTTATGCGATTGCTGGAGATTTTTCTCCTCGTCTTGCAGCGGAACTAGCAGGCATAGAAATCGATTATGATAGTGTTGTACAGCATACTTTAGATGTGGTGAACCGCTATGATCTAACCTTTGTAGAGGGAGCAGGTGGTATCACGACTCCTCTGTATGGCGATAAAACTTTCACCGATTTTATGAAGGATATAAAATTACCAGCTGTTGTCGTAGCAGATGGTCGACTTGGCTCTATTAACCGTGCTATTTTGACTTGTGAATATGCAAAGATGCATGGTATTGAGGTGAAAGCTATCATCGTAAATGATACGACTGCCGTAGATCCATTCTTGTTGAAAACAAATGTAGCTGACATGGAACGTTATACAGGGATTCCTGTCCTAGCTGTTGTACCGCCATACCAAGGACCAGATATTCATAAGGTACAACTTGGTTGGGCTCGCTCGTTTATTGATTCTAAAAAGTTATGGAATACAGTTATAGGTCTATAAAGCTTAGATAGAATGATTTTGTATAGATTAGCTCTATAGTTCTGTATAGATTAGATCTACAGTTCTATATAGATTAGATCTACAATTTTGTATAAATTAATTAGTTATGTAATAGAGAGTTATAGTTTGTAATACTTGTTAAGTATGAGGTGATAAAATGGCAGAAAAACAGCTTTCACAAGCAGCACAATGGGACCATGAGTTTGTATGGCATCCATTTACACAAATGCAAGATTGGCTAGCACAAGAGCCGGTAGTAATCGAACGCGGTGAGGGGGTTTTCCTCATCGATGAGAACGGTAAAAAGTATTATGATGGCGTTTCCTCCTTGTGGGTTAATATTCACGGTCATAATCATCCTATGTTAAACCAAGCGTTGAAAGATCAAATCGATAAGATTGCTCATAGTACTTTATTGGGGTTAGTGAGTCCTCCATCTGCACAATTGTGTAAAGAACTTGTAGAACTTGCTCCAGAAGGCTTAGATAAAGTATTCCTATCTGATGATGGCAGTACGGCTATCGAGGTAGCTATTAAGATGGCGTATCAATACCGTCAACAAGTAGGACAAACGAAAAAGACTAAGTTTATCGCCCTCAATGCTGGCTATCATGGGGATACATTAGGTACTGTATCGGTAGGTGGTATTCAGTTGTTCCATCAAGTATTCCACAATCTATTATTCAAACCATTAACTTTGCCAAGCCCTGGCGTATACGCAGATGTAGCCGATCGAGATAAAGCCTTTGAAGAATCTTTGGCTGAATTGGAGCGTATCCTTAACGAAGAAGGCGATGAAATTACAGCGCTCGTTATGGAACCATTAGTACAAGCTGCAGCAGGCATGCTTGTAATGCCTCACGGCTATTTGAAACGAGTTCGTGAGTTGACAGAAGCGCATGATGTATTCCTCATCGTCGACGAAGTAGCGACAGGCTTTGGTCGGACTGGTAAATTCTTTGCTTGTGAACATGAAGGCGTATCTCCAGACTTCATGACCTTGTCTAAAGGCATTACGGGCGGTTACATGCCGTTGGCGGCGACTTTGACTACAAAACGCGTGTTTGATGCATTCCTTGGTACCTTTGAAGAAAAGAAAACCTTCTATCATGGTCACTCCTATACAGGGAATGCCTTGGCGTGTGCCGTTGCATTGGCTTCCTTGAAAGTTTTCCGCGATGAAAAGGTTATCGATCAATTACCTGCGAAAGTGGATGCTTTCACAAAGGCCTTAGAACCTATTAAGTCCTTAAAGCATGTTAAAGAGGTTCGTCAACGGGGCCTCATCGTAGGTATTGAGCTTGAAAAAGACGTGGCTACGCACGAAGCATATCGTCCAAATGATGCGGTTGGTGCTAAGGTAGCCATCCTTGCTCGTGAACAAGGTCTCATCTGCCGTCCTATCGGTGACGTAGTTATCCTTATGCCTCCATTGGCATCCACTGTAGAACAATTAGAGGATATGGTTCGTATCGTTGGTGAAAGTATCCAACGTGCTACCGAAGAAGAAGGCTTACTGGAAGATTTACGTCCAATTATTTTGTAAATGATAAGGCGCACCTTACTATTGAAATGTAAGGTATAGAGTTTATTCTATCCATCTATTAAGCATATGTAATGAAAATAGCTACACCTATTGCTTCTTTACGCCTGTGTAAAAGCCGTTAGGTGTAGCTTTTTTATATGAAGAAATCGATATTTTCATGAAATTTTTAAAATATATTCTATACATTCTCAAAATTCGATGATTAATTAGCATATCTATGATACTATATATGTATAAAGGAGGTCATCGTATGGACATTTATGTAATTATGCAAGTTCTTATTTTATTTGGTGCCATCTTCCTCGGTGTTCGCCTCGGTGGTATGGGCATCGGTTACGCTGGCGGCCTTGGGGTTGTATTGTTAAGCCTTGGTATGGGTATGTTCCCAGGTCAGATTCCGTGGGATGTAATTCTCATCATCATGTCTGCTATCGCAGCCATCTGTGCCTTACAGTTAGCTGGCGGTCTTGATTATTTGGTGCGTATTGCGGAAAATATTTTGCGCAAAAACCCTAAACACATCAACTATTTGGCACCAACAGTAACGTATTTCTTAACTCTATTAGCTGGTACTGGTCATACAGCATTCTCTATGATTCCGGTAATTGTAGAGGTGGCGAAAAGTGAAAACATTAAGCCATCTGTACCATTATCCATCGCCGTTGTAGCGAGTCAAATCGGTATTACAGCGAGTCCAGTATCCGCAGCAGTTGTTGCAATGAGTGGTTTCCTTGAGCCATATGGCGTAAACTACCCTACATTGCTTGCTATCTGTATTTCTACAACATTCGTAGCGGTTATGATTACAGCGTTTATCATGTCTACCTTTGCGAATAATGACTTGTCTTCTGATCCAGTTTACCAAGAACGTTTGGCAGCAGGTCATGTGGCACCGCCTCGTGAAAAAAATACAGATTTCGCTTTGAAACCAGGTGCAAAAACTTCTGTATTGATTTTCTTAATTGGTATTATTTGTATCGTATTCTATGCAACTGCAATCTCCAAAAACATTGGTCTTGTTAAACCAGTTATTTTTGGTCGAAATGATGCTATCATCGGCTTCATGATGATTATTGCAGCAGCAATCACTTACTTCTGTAAGATTGATACAGCACAACTTGTTAATACTAGCACATTCAAATCCGGTTTATCCGCATGTGTCTGCGTACTAGGTGTAGCATGGTTGGGTGATACTTTCGTAAAAGGTCATATTCCTGAAATCAAAGCTCTTGCTTCTAGCATGGTAACGGCATATCCGTTCTTGTTAGCCGTAGCATTCTTCTTTGCAAGTACATTGTTGTATAGCCAAGCGGCAACTACACAAGCATTGGTACCTGCTGTAATTCTAGCTCTCGGTATTACTCCAGAGAACCCAGGATCCGTATACATTATTATCGCATCCTTCGCAGCTGTATCTGCACTCTTCGTATTGCCTACATATCCAACACTCTTGGGGGCTGTACAAATGGATGATACCGGCTCTACACGAATCGGTAAACTCGTATTTAACCATCCGTTCTTTATCCCTGGCGTACTATCCATTGCTATCGCAGTAGCACTTGGCTTCGTAGTAGCTCCATTGATGCTGTAATTGGTGAAAGCTAAATAAGGTTAATACAAAATATATTAAAATCATAACCACCCGTAGAACGGGTGGTTTGCTCTGACCCTATAAGGGTCTTTCTCTAGTGGTGGCCCTCTAAAGAGGGCATTGAATGATCTGACAACCACTCTATTACCACTGGCTGCCCCCTACTCGGGGGCTTTTATTTTGCCTATTTTACTGGCTCACCCGTAAACGGGTCGGTGTATTCTTTAAAGTTTAATGTATCTTGCGCTATATCCTCTTGTAGTTGATTGCGAATATACTCTTTTATCGCTCCTTCATATCGTCCTACCGTATCCACATAATATCCTCTACACCAGAAATGTCTATTTCCATACTTATATTTTAAATTTGCGTGTTTATCGAATATCATGAGGCTACTTTTGCTTTTTAAATATCCCATAAAACTCGATACGCTTAAATGTGGTGGTATCGTTACTAGCATATGAATATGATCCGGACAGCATTCCGCTTCTATAATCTCTACATTTTTCCTCTTACATAAATCTCGTAAGATTTTACCTACATCAGCTTTTATCCGACCATAAATTATTTGTCTTCTATACTTTGGAGCAAAAACAATATGATATTTACATCTCCATTTACTATGTGATAAGCTTTTTACGTCATTCATTGACATTGAACCTCCTATGTTGAAATGTTGTGGTTGCCAGACCAACTTCATTCTATCACTAGGAGGTTCTTTCCTTTTCTCTAAGAATTTTTTACCGACCCCCAGTTTAACTGGGGGTTTAGTCATGCCTATTCGGCGTACAATCAGAAAAGGACGTAACTTTAAAGGTTACGTCCTTTTGGTTTGCGTATGTATTATTTGTTTTTGCCATTACATTTCTTACAGAGACCTGCAATTTCTAGATGATGTTCTGTGACGGTAAAACCTACATCGAAGAGCTCTTTGGGCATCTCTACAACAGGGCAAGTATGGAGTGGAACCATAGTGCCACAGCTAGTACATACCGCATAGTGGCGGTGTGTATGCGGCGTAATTTCATAGTAGGCCATATCGCTACCCATGAGTGTTGTACGGGTAACGATTCCCTTTGTTTCTAGTAATTCTAGGGTGCGGTAGATAGTAGACATCCACGTAGTATCGCTATCGCCTAATTTTTCAGCAATCTCAATAGCTGTCATAGGTTTATCCGCTGTTGTTAACACAGACCAAATGGCTTCGCGCTGTTTGGTCTTTTTTATGCCTTCTGGCCAAGTTGTTGTGTTCATAATTCTCTTTCAGTTCTATTTTAATACTAAACGTGCTATACACTTGTATAACTAGATGTCTTATATGGCTAATAATTAGATGCCTTACTATGAATATAATGTAGCTGTTTAAATATATTAACTATTATTTTGTTATTTGCTAAATTGCATTCGTCTTATGACCGCCCGAATATTTTTAATGACTAACACCACTAGCAAGATTCCTACCGATGTTAGAGATACAAAGCCACCAGGAGCTACATTGAGATAGTATGATCCGAATAGGCCAATAATCATGGCGAGTAAACTAAATCCAATGGAGCATAGTAAGGTCGTTCTAAATCCTTTTTCTAGTTGTAGTGCCGATGCTACAGGTAAGGCAATCATAGCACTTAATACGAGGACGCCAACGATTTTAATGGAAATAGACACGGCTGCAGCCATTAGGATGGCAAAGATATAGTTAATAAAATCTACCTTAACACCGGCTACGCGAGCTGCTTCTTCATCGTAAGCGATGTAGAGTAAGGAGTTATATAAGAAGTATAGCGTTAATACTGACAAAATAGTAAGGACCGCAATGCTAATCATATCAGCCGCATTTACTGTTAAAATGCTACCGAAGAAAAATACATTGGCATTAGCTTTCAGTTTACCTGAACTAATAAGCGTAATGGCAGTACCAATACTGAGGGATAAGATGATGGTAAGAATTAAATCGAGATGGTGGGAGAAGTATTTTCGCAAAAACTCGATGAGGGCACCACAGATGGCGGTAAAGATGAAAGCCCCTAAGATAGGGTTTGTACTTGTTAACAAGCCTAGAGTGATACCTGCCAGGGATGCGTGGCTCATGGTATCGCCAATCATACTGGACCGGCGTAATACCATGAAAATACCGATACATGGGCATAATAGTGATATGCAGATGGCTACGAAGAAGGCATTTTGCATAAAGTCATAACTAAACATTGCGCACCTCCTCAGTTGTAGTATCATCAGCCTGAGCCTGAGCCTGAGCCTGAGCCTGAGCCTGAGCCTGAGCCTGAGTTGTTACATCTGTGAAGCAAGAACAATTTTCGTGATCTACAGGGTTACGACCTGTATTATGCATGATTTCGCAAGCGTATTGCTCAGGTGAGCAAAGGTGGCCGTGGCCATTTGAGATATGGTAGATGTTGGTAGAATTAGCGATTGCCATTTCCAAGTTATGTTCAACAGAGATTATCGTAATATGATGCTTTTGGTTTAAATCGCGAAGAAGTGTGTAGATGCCTTCTTGGCTTTTTCTGTCGATGCCTGTGGATGGTTCATCGAGGATGATGAGGTCAGGGCTGCCGATAAGGGCTCGGGCGATAGATACTCGCTGTGCCTGACCACCAGAGAGCTTACTGATGAGGCGGTCTTTAAATTCCGTCATATGAGTGAGCTCTAATACGCGATTAACTTCGTTTTTATCTTTTAGTTTTAAAAGCTTGCGGTAGGAATCGAGGATTTCTGTTACCGTAATAGGAAAGCCTGCATGGGAGAAATCATTTTTCTGTGATACATAGCGAATGTTGTTGCTATGTAGTTTGATTGAGCCTTTCACAGGGGTAAGAAAACCTAAAATAAGGCGTAGCAGGGTACTTTTACCAGACCCATTGTCCCCGACGATGGATATATAGTCACCGCTGTGAATATGTAGATTTAGGTCGTTTAACACGTAAGGTGGCTGACCTTGATAGGAAAAATAAAGATGTTCTATGGATAACATATAAAAAACCACATTTCTAATTGACAAAATTCTGAGTAAGTTTATACTATAACTATATTACAAATGCAACTGAGTCGCAACTGCAACAAAAGAATAAGCAGTATTCTATGGAGGCATAGCGTTCAGGATTAACAAAAGGAGGACTACGATGGTCAAGAAACTGGTTTTGTTAGTTGTAGGCATTATGATGGCTGCTCTATTTGCAGGCTGTGGTAATGATGCACCGAAGGAACAAGCAAGTAAAAAGATCCAAGTGGTAACAAGTTTTAATGCGATGGCTGAATTTACAAAGGCTATTGGCGGTGACAAGGTAGAGGTATCTACTATTATTCCAGATGGCGTTGAGCCTCATGATTTCGAGTTGAAACCAGAAAATATGAAACAATTGGCAACAGCTCAAGTATTCGTGTATAACGGTTTTGGTATGGAGCCTTGGGCACAACAAGCTATCGAAGCAGCTAAAAATGATAAGCTCGTAACTGTTGTAGCGACTAAAGGCGTAGAAGCTATTAAAAATACTGATCCTGAAGAAATTAAGGAACATGGTGCAGAAGATCCTCACGCATGGTTATCTTTAAAAGACGCTAAAATTGAAGTGAAAAACATCAAAGATGCTCTTGTAAAAGCTGACCCAGCTAACAAGGACTACTACGAAAAGAACTACACTGAATATGTTGGTAAACTAGATGCAATGATTAAAAAGTATGAAGAGCAATTTGCTAAAGCTCCTCATAAAAACTTTGTTACAGGCCATGCCGCATTCGCTTACTTAAGCCGTGACTTTGGTTTGGAACAAAACAGCGTAGAAGATGTATTTGCTGAAGGTGAACCAAACGCAGCGCAATTAGCTAAACTCATCGAATATGTTAAAGAAAATAACATCACTACTATCTTTGCAGAAGAAATGGCTAGCCCAGAAGTATCTAAAACTTTGGCAAAAGAAGTGGGTGCTAAGGTAGAAACTATTTACACTATTGAAAGCAAAGAAGACGACAAAACATACCTACAACGTATGGACGAAAACCTTGCAAAAATTGCAGAATCTTTGAAATAAGATAAATGAAAGGCAGCCCTAATGGGCTGCTTTTTTATTATTGTCTTTAGACTGGTTCGCGACGTAGTCGCGAATTATAAAACCACCCGCTATGCGGGTGCGGCAACGAAAGTTATACAAAAAAATCACCTTGCTTAAGTATAATGTAGGTGTTCAAGCCGCATTATATACAAAAGAAAGGTGATTTTATATGGCAACAAAGACACAGAGCCTTGCGCACACAAAATGGTTATGCAAATACCACATAGTATTTACACCTAAGTATAGACGTAAAGTTATATATAATCAATACAGAAATAGTTTACGTGAAATACTGAGACGTTTATGTGAATATAAGGGCGTCAAGATTATAGAGGGGGAGCTTATGGCAGATCATGTGCATATGCTAGTGTTAATTCCACCTAAAATATCAGTTTCATCTTTTATGGGATATCTAAAGGGTAAAAGTGCGCTAATGATGTTCGATAAATACGCAAACTTAAAGTATAAATTTGGAAATAGACACTTTTGGTCCGAGGGATATTATGTAAGTACAGTAGGATTAAATGAAGCTACCGTAAAAAAATATATACGTGAGCAAGAGTTACATGACCAAATGAAAGATAAACTTAGTGTAAAAGAATATGAGGACCCTTTTAAGGGTAGCAAGTAATACATATCCCCTTTAAGGGGAGCGTTACGAGTCAATGGCTATGCGGCTTGAACGTAGTGAAAGCCAGCGCCTTTAGACGCTGGCCTAGTACTACGGGCTTATAGCCCGTGAGCAAACCACCCGTTTTACGGGTGGTTCTGATTTGGTATGGTATGTTAGTTTCAACTAAAGTTTAACGAATATAGTATAATATATATTACGAGATAAAATAAAAAGGAGGTCCAATATGGTTATCACTAATAAATTAGGCATTACTGATTCTCCCACTTTGGCTAGGGAAGAAGAGCGAATAAGTAAAAAGTCTGCGGCTAGATTATTTGAGCAGAACCTACTTAATAACATGTCTAGTGGTACTTGGACTACGTTACAAGACATCCATAAGGAATTATTTCAAGATATATATGATTTTGCTGGTGAGCTACGTACTGTAAATATTTCTAAAGGGAATTTCCGTTTTGTTCCTGTTATGTATCTATCTGAAGCGGTTAAAACTATTGAAAGTATGCCACAAAATTCATTTGATGAAATTGTAGAGAAGTATGTAGAAATGAATGTGGCTCATCCTTTTAGAGAGGGTAATGGACGTAGTATGCGTTTGTGGCTTGATCATATGCTTTGTGTTGAACTACAAAAAACTATTGATTGGAGTCAAATTGATAAGGAAACATATTTATCTGCTATGGAGCGCAGCCCTGTAAATGATTTAGAAATTAAAGCTGTATTGGCGGAGGCGCTTACTGACGATATCAATAATCGGGAACTATTTATGAAGGGCCTTGATCATAGTTATTATTTTGAAGGATATCAATTGTTTAAGAGTGAGGAGTTATAAGGTAGAGTATTATGAATGGTTTGTTTGGTCCTTATATAGAAAAATGGATGCATTTTGTGACCATTAAAAATATGTTATTACTAGCTATTGGATCTCTAATTATAACTGATTTAGGTTTATACATATTGATGTTGCTTTTCCCAAAGAGTCCATTTTTTAAAACTCTTATTTGGGAGGTTATCAGTCCTGTAGAACTTGAGGCAGTTGCTATTATTGGTTATGTACTTGGAATTGCAGTATTTATTCTTGTAGCCTCTGGTATTTTATATGGTGTTTTTAAGGTGTTTAAGGGGCAAGTTACCTATAAGCAACTAGTGGCAGACTTGCTTTTAAATAGCTGTATTGCCAGCTGGATTCATTTGATATTTGTACTTGTTGCTGCGCCTACTTATCTCTTGTTAGACTTACGTATTCGAGGTGGTACGGGCGGATTAAGTACGATGGAGCTCTTTAATGTCTTTGTTATGGCCCAGCTTATGTCTAAGCAATTTGGAGTAAATCCTTGGATAACGGGGATTTCCTTTTATATAGTATCTTTCATCTTTGGCGTTGGTGGTATTATGTTATTCATGACAACTTAAATACATATGTAATTGAAAGGTTGGTAGATTCTGTTAAGGCAGCTACCAACTTTTTTTATTTTCTAATCATGGTCGTCAATTAATTTAAAGTAAATTTATATTTATTTTAAAAGTGTCTTGTGATACAATGAAAAACATATATATGTGTTGTTTGCGTTTGAAGGAGGGCTTATGGAAACAAAATGGTATTCAGATTTTAAGGAGTTGTGTATATCTCCCTTTAAGACGGGAATCCCCCAAATTGTAACGTATGGATCCTGTATGAAAGGCTTTTACGGGGCTGCAGCAGTCAGTGTTGTAGGCTCACTGCTCACCACGTTTATACCGGCTCTTATTATATCGATGATGCAGTTGCATCATACATTTTATGGTCGTATTTTTGTAATGAGTGCCAATGGTGGCGTTGCTATGCAATTAGCCTTTAATCTATTTCTTACCTTTTTAGGTTTATCTCTTAATGCCTATTTAGTTTCTTGGGTGGCTAATAAATTTGATGCTCAGACGACTCCGCAGGAAGTGCTAAAGGTGAATTGGTATTCCTACGCGTATGGACAATTACTGGCGCTTATTGGTGGGCTTTTGATAATGCCTGCTAGCATCTATTTCTTTATTAATATTGATAATTTCGGGCCTTTACAAGATCCACTCGACTTACCTTTGTCGATTATTCTATATGTACTTATCTCTTTCTTTATCCTAATGGGGATTTCTCTGTGGACTTGGTGGGTAAGTCTAAATTTATTAAGCCAACAAATTAATAAACCTAAACTCTCAACATTTGGTATTAGCCTATTGGCTGGTCTCATTCCATTTGTTATCATAAGTGCTATTATGGCGTTCATAGTTTTTACAGTAATGAACATGAGATATTCTAGTGGGTTATTTTAAGTAATTATATTTGTACTTAATGTGTTGTAGAACGATAGTTTTGGAGGTTGTATGGAAACAACTTGGTATTCAGATATGGGGGCCCTTATAGTGGCTCCATTTAAACGTGGTATTCCGCAGATAGTGGAGCATGGTTCTTGTAAAAAGGGCTTCTATGCTACAGCAGCTTTTGCATTGGTGTCCTTCTTATTTTCAAATATCCTACCATCTCTTGTAAGTATGATATTTGCAGATAAACTTGAGGTTGCTCTCACTGGTGCGGCAGCGTTATCTGGTATTGGCATATTAGGCCTTGCATTTGGCTTGCTATTTGCGTTTATTGGTATTGCTATTTATTCGGCTATTTTCTCTTGGGTGGCTAACAAGTTTGATGCTCATACTACCTATGAATCTGTGTTGAAAATCATGTGGTATGAACAAGCTTATAACCAGATTATGGGGCTATTCTATTTCTTGGGTATCCTATTATTATCAGTACCGTTTATAGTGATATTAGGATTTAATCCTGATTCTACTGTTTTAGGTATTGTATGGATAACTATGATTATATTTGCATCAATTGCATTTGCAATCTTTACATTTTGGGTATGCTTAACAATGTTAAGTCGCCAAATTAATAAATCCCGTCTAGCTACTTTTGGCATTTCTTGTTTAACTAGTTTAATTCCAGTAATTGTTATCGTGAGCTTCTTCGCCTTAATCGCACTAGCTAGTTCCAGATAATTAAATAGTTATGAAAATAATGAAAGCAAGGTATGAATGTACCTTGCTTTTGTGCTATAATAATGAACAGAAAATGAATTAATAATAAACTCATTATTTAAATTCGTAATCTTTGTGTTGTGTGCTGCATCATCCAAATTTGGGTGGTGCTTATTCTTATTGTGTAAAAGGTGGTGAGCGATATGATGGTTGGTTTAGTAGAGTTTGTGTATCGCTTATTAAACCCCATTGAAGAAAAAAGTCCACGCATGTATCACTTTGATATTGCTTATGGACAATTAATAGGAATGCTGTTATTGTCACTCATATGCTATCAATTTACCATCGTTGGTGAAGGTGTATATATAGATGCTATACGTGCGTTTATACGCAATTCTTCTTTATTAGTGAAGTGGCAATTATTTTCCCTTCCAGTTGATCAACATGAAATACAAGTTTTCTTTGATCAGCTAGGAAAGCCACGAGAGTTTTGGAATGCAGGGCGCTTTACGTGGGTAATTGTAAAAGGTATTCTTATGGCTGGAATCATTGTTGGTTATGCAATGATACAAAAGCGTAAGTTTTACGTACGTGCTATAGCGACAGGTGTGTTGCATATGATGGCCTTTACTCAACTGGTAGTTGCTTTGTATACATTTACAGCAGGTATCATGTTGATTCTTACAACTGTACCATTATTACTACAGGCCGTTATCGGATTCTGTATGATTGTCTTATGTGTTTTAAGTACAGGGTTACTGTTACAAACGATGGGACGTATTACAGGGGCTTGCATTAGTGGAACTACCTATGAAGGTTTGAGCGTTATGCTCGTGGCTATTCTTGTATCACTTTTGTGTGAAGGTCTTTATATGTTGACTCGATAAAATACATATACTATAGTTAGGACGAGGTACGCCTCGTCCTTTTTGTATGGCTCGATGATTTCTACTTTTCTATTGTGCTGCTATTAGCCATATATAACGTCGGCCCACTTAGTATTAATTATTACGGATTCCCTAAAATATAGGTTAAATATAAGGAGTATCTATGAATTGGTATAAGGATATATTGCACTTGTTTACAAGGTTGAGTGAGCAATCTTTTCACAATATTCTTGCATACGGCACTATAGCGAGAGCAGTGACTAATTTAGTAGTTTCTACTATTGTATTGTATGGCATGACCTATGCCTTACCATTGCTGGTGAAAGCAATAGCCCCTATGCTTGGCATAAAGCGTATGACAGGCTTTGCACATTTTGATATGATCAGTGCTGTTGCTAATGCATCTTTTTTAATTTTTCAGATTCTCATAGGAGCCTTTGTTATATGGCGCTTACTTATTTTATTAGGTGGTAGTGGTACATATAGAGGGGTTATGTGCAATTATATATATGGATTAGCCTATACGAATGCACTTCGCACAGTTGTAATAGTATTTGTTCATATTCTTGGTCTTATTTTATTTGCCATATCACAGCAAAAATACGTAGCGGATATAGCGTATTTAGTTACTATGTTTAGTCAGTATTATGCTGTATTTATCTGTGCTCAACTTATGCGACGCTATGTAGGTCTTGGTATTGTTAAGACCTATATTGTAATGTTCATTGTAGCTTTACTGTCCGTATCCGTTTTACCTCAATGGATTCGGTTTTTCCATACTTTGGTCAAGTAAACAGCTTTAATATAGCTCTATATAACCGTAAGATGAAAGTCTTGCGGTTTTTCTATGTTTTAATTTATATTAAAATTAATTATATATAATTTAAATATTGGAATTTATGATATAATTAATTTTAGAGTGTAGTTGAGAGCGGAGTTAGTTATGGATACGACATTTTTACGAGAGCTATCCCTATTGGTGCGTTCACCAAAGAAGGGGATAGATGAAATTTTCTGGTTTGGTACTTTAGAGAAGGGTATCAAAGCAGGGCTCGCCGGTTGGTGCGCTACCCATATGTTAGGCTTTGCCTTAGGTATTGTATTATTACCTTTGGTCGCCGCTTTTGGAGGCTTTTTATTAGGCTTTATACCTGCTGTATATGGTATATTTTCCATCTTACGTGAGGTCATTGGTCTTGGTATATATTGGTTTGTAGGTAGTTTTATTTTGTGGAAACTACTGAGTGTACTACTTGATCGAGAGTTTGACTTCAAACAAGTATTAATGGGAACAGCTTATATCGAAGGATATACAGGGGTATTGGGCTTAGCATTAATCTTAGTATCTATTATTTGTATTTACCTTGCTCCTATTTTGATGGTCCTTTTAGTTCCATTGGGGTTAGCTTACGTGGGGGCCGTTATTTACGTTGCCGTTATGCTTTTATCTCGTCTTATGAAAGTAGAGCCTCTTACAGTAGGGGCCGTTTATGTGGTCTTATTTATTATCAACCTTTTATATAACTGGATAATGCGTATACTCTTTGCGTAAATAGAATGAGTAAGTGTAATAAAACCTCCTAGCATTAGCTAGGAGGTTTTATTATGTCTTTATCTCTATTAGGTTAAGCAAGCTTATGCTTACATTGATGCTAATAGCTATGCTTATAGTAATGCCTATATATTATTATATATTAGCTTCCTATTGGAGTGTTTCATAATGTTGTAATAATAGCTCTACATTGTCTTCGTCGTATTCAATTTGTTGAGACCATCGAGCAATTTGTTTTAAAGGGGTTCCTTCGATGGCGCTCGTCATGAGCATGTACTCAGTGCCATCCTTTGCATAGGCGATGATAGCTTCTAAGGAATAGTCTGCTAACATATCGATTTGGCGATACAAGATATATTGGTAGACCTTATTAAAAATGCTCATATCTTGTTGATGTACATAACTTTTAACAGAGGTAACGACCTGGTCTATATCCTTAGACAATGCATTGACTTGTGTAGTCCAGGCCTCATCTATAGGTTCCGTAGTCTTGTAGAGATCTAATAGCTGTTTATAATATTCTCCGCTAGGGCTTGGTGTATATTGGAATAGAGCAGGCTCTAAATCAAAGGCTAATAGTTGAAATACATTTTCTAGCTTTAGACGCTCATCAGGACTAAATTCATTATTATCATCCTCAATAGTAAACACTAATTCTCTATTATTATCATCTTTTGCTAGTAGTTCCACGGATGCTTCACAGGATAAACCAACACCACATAGTTCTAGATCTTCAATGTATTTATAAAATCGAGGGTGCATATGACAGGTGTCGCAAAGGCCTTCTTCGCCTAATTCGAGTACTACTTTGCAAAGCCCTTTTTCATTGAGTAAAGGGCACATAGGTTGTTCTTTAGAGAATACGAAATGGCTGCCTTCCTCATCAATGGTAATCGCTTGGCGCAAGCTTTTACCAAGAGGTCCCGTCATAGTGTGATAACACTCAGCCGTCGGTTCATCGATATCGATGGTCCAAAGCTGGCAGCATGTATTTTCACAGCGATCAGCTTTGCACTGAAATTCGTGATATATTGTCGGATAAATTGAAATCATAGTCAGCTCACTTGTAGTTACAAAAATTATTCTACGTGCATTGTATCATAGGGCGTAGGTCCATGCACTAATATTATAAATAAAGATTCATAAAGCTTATTGATTTAGTGTATAATTGTATATATACTATATGGTCCTGTTTGAGAGATGGAGGAGCCTATGAAATCATTACTTATAAAAGGTAGCCTTGTATTGGCGTTAGCAGCAGTGTTTGGCATGCCTAACGCGAGTGCCGCCCCTTTAGTAGCCGTAGAGCCAACTGTTGCAGTTGTTGATGGCAACCATGCAGCGATTGTCGGTGCTAATGGTTTATTAAATGCATTCATTCAAAATCATCCTACTGCGGTTATTACTGAAATTGCCTTTGATGCTGACGGTGGTCAAATTAAGTATGAGGTTGAAGGCGTTGATGAAAGCGGCAAGTATGAGTTAACTTATATCTATGCAACGAATCAAATCTTTGAAAAACGTGAAGGGGATTATCATAAATCCTTGAAGAAAAAATCTTTTGATCCTCGTGAGATTTTACCTCCAGCAGCAGTAGTTAATTTTGCTTATGCTCAAACACAAGACAAAGCTACGAGCCTTAATGAATGGTCTGTACATCATGAAAAAGGTAAGATTATTTACAAAGTTACCTTTGGTACCGAAGGGGACAAAGAGGTTGATGTACGCATAGATGCTATAAATGGTACATTACTATCTGTTAAGTTTGATGACTAATGTATGATTGACTAGTAATTATAGCTTAATAATTCCTAGTTAATTAATTTTGAATATAATAATTAAATGCCTCAATACTAGTTTTTTCATAGAAAATTGCTAGTATTGGGGCGTTTTTTGTGAAAGTTTACTCATGAATGCAAATCTAAAGATAATGAGACTTATAATTATATGCCGTTCGTCCTTTATACATGGGATGAACGGCTTTTGTTATGGTATTCATAGAATATTTAAATAAAAATCGAAAGCTATAGATTTTCATTTTAAATATATGTAAATTCATTTTAGACTCACTCCAAAACGAGGTTTTTAGCACGGTTCTACATTTTGAGTTCATAGATTATCGATAGTATGTGTACCAGTCCAAGGACGAAACTCAAATATATCGGATTTTCCAGACTATATATCTACAGTCCACGCTAGATATATGTTTTGGAACTATATCGATAACACCGAGTTGGTTAAAAATATATATGTGAAATACTACATATATATGAATTATCAAGGAGGATATTATGAAAAAATCTATTCTTAAAAGCAGTATTGCTTTAGCTGTAGCTGGCGTATTCGGTGCTACTGTAGCAGTAACAGCGGCTGAACAAGCAACTCCAGTTCCTGTAGCACAAGAAGTAGCCGTAACAGCAGCTCCTGTAGCACAACCTGTTGCAGATCAAGCAGTTCCTGTAATTGAAGTAGCTCAAGACACTACTCCGGTTCCAACTGCTGCTCAAGATATTAAAACTCCAGTAGCTCAAGAAACTGTAGTTCCTAGCGAAGCAAATCCTGCGGCAGCAGTTCCTACTATTGAAACAGCAGCTGTAGTAAAAGCTCCTAGTGAAACTAAAGTAGTACGCGTTGGAGATAAAAAAACAGAGCCTTCTGCAAAAGCTAAAAAAGCAGTAAAAAACAATAAAAAAGCACATGCAGACAAAGCTCCTAAAGCAAAAGCTGTAAAAGAAGAGAAAAAGGCTGATAAAAAAGAAACTACAAAAGAGGAAAAAAAAACTCTAAAAGTAGAAAATCACAACCTAGCACAACAAGTCAACCCACAGGCGTAGTCGATCAAAATAGTATTTTCGTAATTGGTGCTAATTATCTAATTGACCAATTTGAAAGTAAATTTGGTGACTCTAAGATTACGAATGTATCCTTCAAAGCAGCAGATAAAACTGCTATCTATGAAGTAGCTGGTTTCAATGCCAACGGCGCTCATTCTATGACCCTTGATGTAGCGACTGGCAATGTAACTGAAGGTACTCCTAAAGCGTATGATGCATCTATGGAAGCTAGTGCTATTGATGCTGGTACTGTGTTACCTCCACATGTGGCAATCAATGCAGCCTTCGCACAGACTGGCAACGTAGCAACGGGTATTAACTCTTGGTCTGTAGCTAATCAAAATGGTATACCTGTATACAACGTAGAGTTCCATGATGCACAAAATAAACCTGTATCCATCGTATTAGATGCAAAAACAGGTATGGCAGTAAAATAAGTAAAACCTTATTCCTATACCACTGTAAAGCAAACCCTTTTAACACGAACACTAAACACCCAAAACTATATACACAAAACTATACACACAAAACATAAATACACTTACACACACATACACAATACACACACAATAAACAATTACACACACGCAGCCCTCTGGATTGGATAGACAAACATTGACTCTCTCCTATGCCGTCTGTCGTTCAGAGGGCCCCTTATGAATTGAGGTTCCCTCCCAATCATAAGATTATATACTTGGTATATAATACTCTCTCTCACAATAAGAACGTAACTGCTTTACAGTACGCTAGGTATAGGGGAGCAGAAAAGTCCGTAATACATGTAGACCGCTGCATGTGTTACGGGCTTTTTTCGATATAACTTAATATAACTACATATGATGTAAGTTTCACAAGTGTTGAAAATGCAAAAAGCGCAGATATTATAATGTATATCTGCGCTTTTGCTTATATGGAGTCTTTAAATTTAGTATTTATACTCAGTATTTTAAATATATTGGCGAGGTACGCGCTCAGAGAAGCCACAGAAAATCTCGTAAGGAATCGTAGACGCAAGGGCGGCAATCTCGAGTGCCGAGATGCTTTCATGGCCTTGAGAACCTAAGAGAACAACCTTGTCACCAGGTTTTACCGTAATCGTATCTGGAACGGCTACCATGAATTGGTCCATACAGATGCGGCCTACTACAGGGCAGCGTGTACCATGGATCAACACGGTGCCTCGATTGGATAAGCTACGAGGATATCCGTCAGCATAGCCTACAGGAATTGTAGCAATTGTCATAGGCTCAGGCGTAACATACGTAGAACCATAGCCAATGCCTTCGCCTGCCGGAACGTGTTGGACGTGAACGACTTCGCTATGGAAGGATAGAACAGGTTTTAGGCCTAAGCGATTTGGCACATCTAAAGACGGCATAATACCGTATTGAATGATGCCAGGGCGAGCGTCGGTGAACAAGCTATCTTTTACAGATAATAAACCAGCACTATTGGCGAGGGAGAAGCGGTAATCTGCATCAGGGCGGAATGCCTTTATTTCATCTACCATGCGATGAAATTTCATAGCTTGGCTATGAGCGTGCGTCTGATCTGCAGCATCCGCATTACTCATATGAGAGAAGAAACCGTCTACTTCAAGATTTTCGTAGGACTCAACACGTTTGATAAACTCTACAGCATCCTCAGGTTTGATACCAATACGATGCATGCCCGTATCGACTGCTACGGCAACGCGGATAATCATATCGTGATTGTCAGCCACTTTATCGAGGGCGTCTAAATCGGTAGACTCGCAGACGGCAGGGATGGAATTCGTATCTGCTACGAGCTCAAAGGACTGAGGTCTAGTGAGGCCTAATAAATAAATTGGCACCATAATACCTGCGTTGCGAAGAGGTACGGACTCCTCGGGAATGGCAACCGCTAAGGATTCGTAACCTTCCTCTACGGCAATACGGCCCATCATAACACTGCCGTGGCCATAGCCATTGGCCTTGATAACAGCGGTAGATGTGCTCCATTCCGGTAAACTATCTTTAATTTTGCGCAAGTTCTCACGAACGAGACTTGTATTTATGGTCAAATAGGTGGGTCTCATGGTATTCCTCAATTCTATATAACATTACTTTTATTTTATAACTTTTGGGGAATTACACAATACTTTTGTGAAAGTTTTATACAGAAATTCTATTTTTATGATTTTTATACATATATTATATACAATAAATGTGAAAGTATACTAACTAATATAGTTCTCTGAGATATTAATAGTATAAATTCATATAAATAATAGTATAATTTATGTAGAAGTATTTTCCTTAATAGGTGTATGTACCCCCTAGATTTGGACATTACGTATACTCTATAAAATTTAATAGCTATGTAGGAGGTTCTCATGAGCGAACGTGTAGTAGTGGTAAATGCAAGTAAAATGAATTACGACCAAGCATTAGATTTCTCTGTATTATCTAGTGATGTACAGGTTTACGATGATAGTACAAATGCAGAGCTTATTGAACGTATTCAAGGGGCTCGCGTTGTAGTTACAAAAGAATTACCAGTAGGGGCTGATTTGCTTTCACAATTCCCAGATACTGTAAAGCTCATCGTAGAAGCGGGGACAGGTTATAATAATATTGACCTCAAGGGTGCTAAGGAAAGAGGCATTACAGTGTGTAATATTCCCGCATATAGTACAGAACGCGTAGCACATACGGTAATCATGATGATCCTCAATTTTGCGTCTACCATGCAGAAACAAATCGGTATGCTTGCTAAAGGTGATCGCAGTAATTTTACACAACATTTACAAGTGAGCCACACAGAAGTGAATGGTAAAACATTAGGTGTTGTCGGTGCTGGTCACATTGGTATGGAAGTGATCAAAGTAGCAAAAGCACTCGGTATGAATATCTTAGTTCATACGCGCACACCAAAGGCTGATGGTGACGGCATTCGTTATGTAAGTCTTGATGAATTGCTAGAAAATAGTGATTATATTACATTGCATTGCCCATTGAATGACCAAACTAAGCATATCATTAATAAAGAAGCCATCGGTAAAATGAAACCTAGTGCAGTCATTGTAAATACTGGCCGTGGTCCTCTCATTAATGAAGCAGATCTTTGTGAAGCATTAGCGGCTAAACGCATTGCAGGTGCAGGTCTTGATGTACAAGAGGTAGAACCTCCAGCAGAGGATAGCCCACTCTATACATTGGATAATGTTATTATCACACCTCATATGGGCTGGAAAGGCCTTGAAACACGTCAACGCTTGGTAGGCATCATTCGTGACAATGTACAGGCCTTTTTTAAGGGCGAACCAATTAATGTTGTATCTTGATAGAATTTAAATAATTATATAATAGGTTCTATAACGGCATGGAAGTAATGGTCTAATTTTGTAGGCGATTCTTTCATGCCGTTTTTTACCCACCATAACACCATTTCGACAAAACTACCTGAAATATGATTGATGATAAAGTCATCCGGTAGATTTGTATTTGCTTTACGGTCTTGATTGATGAAATATCCTTGCACCAACTCATTTAGATGATCTCTAAAATAGCGCAAAAAGATTTCGTTATTATCACTAGCTAGTAGTTCGAGGATTTTATTTTCATTTTGCTGTAAATGTTGTAATAAATGACCAAATACTGAGACTGGGTAAATACTTTGTTGATAAAGCCCATGAGCATGAGGTAAATGATTAATACTATCTTTTATATGTAAAAATAAGTCTTCGCAGAGGGCTTCTAGCAATGCCTCTTTTGTGTCGAAATGAGCATAAAATGTGGTGCGGCCAATATCTGCGGCACTAATGACTTCTTGAACGGTGATTTTGTCATACGCCTTTTTAGATAATAATTCGTTAAAAGCTATAAATATGGCTTTGCGAGTTCTTTTCTGTCTACGATCCATATTAACTCCTGTCATACATTTAGTACAAAACATCATATATGTTCAGTAATGAACATATATGATGTTTTATATATTGTATTAAAACCATAGGTTGATACAATTAAAGTGAACAAAGTGTTCGCTATCGTAATTATTGTACTGTAAGTGTAGTCATAATTCAATTCATATTGATAGTGAAAGTTTTATAAGGGGATTGCTGTATGGTACATCGTATACATGATATATTATCTGGTTTATATATGACGATTTTAGCGGGGCTATTTTTACTGCTTGATGGGATTCCGCATTTGATAGAAGAGTTTGGTGGACAGAGTCCGTTTCAAAATATATTCCCTTTTGAGCCTTCTTGGGTTACCGTTATTATTTGTGGTTTTCCTCTTGTGTATTTATCTATTCGAAGAATTGTATATAATAAGGGAATTAGTAAAATCTCATCGGCTCTATTGATTTCCATGGCTATGTTTGCAGCCATAGCCATCGGAGATATATTTGCGGCCGGTGAGGTAGCGTTTATTATGGCTTTAGGCGCTCTCCTTGAAGAATCAACTACCGAGCGAGCAAAAAAGGGGTTAAAAAAGTTAATTTCATTAGCACCTGTTAAGGGTCGTAAAATACAAGATAACAAAGAAATAATGATTTCCGTAGAGTCTATACAAAGTGGTGATTACTTGCGAATCCTTCCAGGCGAAACAATACCTGTAGATGGGCGAATCATTAACGGTGAAACAACGGTAGATCAATCCATTATGACAGGAGAGTCTATACCTGTTGATAAAACAATTGATGATGATGTATTTGGTGGAACTATTAACTGTTTTGGTGCCATAGATATTATAGCTACTAAAGTGGGCGAAGATAGTTCTATTCAAAAAATGATTCAGCTTATTCGAAATGCAGAACAGAAACAGGCTCCGATTCAGCGCATAGCTGATACTGTTGCTAGTCGATTGGTGCCTATTGCATTGATGATTGCATGTATAGGCTACCTAGTAACTGGAAATATCATCGTCGGTGTTACTGTATTGGTAGTATTTTGTCCTTGTGCATTGGTGCTTGCCACACCTACTGCGGTTATGGCCGCTATTGGTCAAGCTACTAAACATGGCGTTATTATTAAATCTGGTGAAATTCTTGAAACTATGGGTAAAGTGGATACCATGGCATTTGATAAAACCGGCACATTAACACATGGTCAGTTATCGGTTCAATCTATTTTGGTCGTTGATACAGATTATAGTGAGGTCGATATTCTTCAATTAGCAGCATCTGCAGAGGCTAAGAGCGAGCATCCTATTGGCAAGGCTATCGTTTCTCATGCCATACATCAAGATTTACAAATACTTGCTACTACTTCGTTTACAATGTCCGTAGGAAGGGGCATTATTGCCGTAATAAACGGTGTTACATTATATTGTGGTCATGAACGTTTTCTTGAGGAAAATAATATTATTGTTGATGAAAGGGTTCAACAAAACGTTAATACATATCGAAGTGAAGGAAAGGTATCCATCATTATTGCAGATAAAGATCATATTATAGGTATTATTGCTTTATCTGATACAATGCGACGAGATACGGCAGATATGTTGTCTGCAGTCTCTAGCCTAGCTATGAAAACAGTACTTCTTACGGGGGATAGTAAAGAAACGGCTACATATATTGGCAAAAAAGCAGGTATTTCTGAAATACATGCGGAGCTTTTACCTGGCGAAAAAATGAGAATTATTGAAGAGTTGCAAGGAAAACACCACAAGGTTTGTATGGTTGGTGATGGAATTAATGATGCACCAGCTATGAAGACTGCTGATGTGAGTATTGCAATGGGGAGTATCGGTAGTGATATTGCCATAGAAACAGCTGATATTGCGTTGATGAGTGAAGATCTTAGCAAAATTCCTTATATTAAGCGACTATCAGATGCTACGATTAGAACTATTAAATTTAGTATTGCTTTATCAATGGCCATTAACTGTATCGCTATTATTCTCTCATTACTTGAGGTTTTGACACCTACTACTGGTGCGTTAGTTCATAATGTGGGGTCCTGTTTGGTTGTCCTCATTGCAGCCCGTTTGTATGATAGAAAGTTTATTTAAACACAATAAGAGCCGTCCCCGGTTGTGTGGGGGCGGCTCTATTGATTAGGGCTATCATAGATCAAGTCTTGGTATATATATGTATATATATCAAGGGAGGTAGTTATCCTCAAACTTGATTATGATTGATGTTGTGTTTTGATGGGACTCCACCAATGGCGTCGATAGGCCTTGATGCCTTCCACCACGGTTCTTGTCGCTTTGGCCGCTAAATCTTTTGTTGCGGCCGGTATGCCCTCTAGGCGATAGGTAATTCCTAACTCCTTATATTTAGCAGTACCCATAACGTGATATGGTAAGCAATCAACGGCTTGTAAGTTTTTCAGAGATCCTAGGAAAAAGCCTAGACGATAGTGATGATCTGCATTATCTGTAATCGTAGGAACTACAACGTGACGAACCCAAATGGGAACTTCTACGTCTGCTGTCAATCGAGCAAAGCCGAGAATAGGCTCTAACGATTTGCCAGTTAACCACAGATGTTTATCAGGATCAATTTCTTTAAGGTCTAGGATGACGAGACTAGTAACACTGAGTAGCTTACGGTAGGCCACCTCTTGGTGGGGATCAAAACAAATTCCACTTGTATCTAAACAGGTATGGACGTTTCTTTCACGGAAATATGTGAAAAGCTCAGTAACAAAGTCAATTTGCATAAGAGCTTCCCCACCTGTGACGGTGATACCACCATTAGTATAAAATTGGCGGTTACGTTCGTACTGGTCCCACAACTCCTCAACAGTCATGAACTTAGCATCATCACTAATTTCATTCCATGTGTCAGGATTGTGGCAATAAGCACAACGCATGGGGCATCCTTGGAGAAAGACCACCATGCGCATGCCTGGACCATCAACCGTACCCATCGTTTCGATCGAATGAATACGTCCTGTCATAGGAAACCTCGATTAGATTTGTTGATGGAATGTACGGGAAATAACTTCGTCCTGTTGTGCTTTAGTCAATTTGCTGAAGTGTACTGCGTAACCAGACACACGAACAGTCAATTGAGGGTACAACTCAGGATGTTTTTGAGCGTCTAACAATGTTTCACGCGTGAACACGTTAACGTTCAAATGATGACCGCCTTTTTGGGAGTAGCCATCCAATAACTCTACCAAGTTATCAACTTGTTGTTGGTTGCTCATGGGTATTGCCTCCTTTCAACCAAGACTAACACTCGTATCGGTGCCGGTGAAAGCAGTCCGATACTATGGAAGATCTTATTTATCTTCCTTTATAGTAACATTCGGTTCGCTACATGCGAAGTTTGTATTGGAGTTAGGTAATTGAGATGGATCTAACTCGATATCAAAATCGCTGACGGACACAAATGTTTCACCAGATTTACCTAATGCGTCAGGAATGATAGAGAAGGTATTGGAAATACCATCGGAGCTATCACGCCATGGCATTTTTGCTACGGATGCCAACGAAGAAATAGCACCGTGAGTATCACGACCATGCATTGGGTTAGCACCAGGAGCGAAAGCTTCACCCGCTTTACGACCATCTGGAGTGGAACCTGTTGCAGTACCATATACTACGTTGGAAGTAATTGTTAACAAGCTCATAGTAGGAACGGATTGACGATATGTAGGATGTTTACGAATCTTGTTCATAAATGTGGAAACAACTTTTGCTGCCAAGCTATCTACACGATCGTCATCGTTACCGTATTTAGGGAAGTCACCTTCGATTTCGAAATCAACAGCAATGCCGTTTTCGTCGCGAATAGGTTTTACCTTAGCATATTTAATAGCAGACAAGGAGTCAGCTACTACGGATAAACCAGCAATACCAGTTGCAAACCAACGAGTTACCTTGCGGTCATGCAATGCCATTTCTAGTTTTTCATAAGCATATTTGTCGTGCATGTAGTGAATGATATTCAATGCGTTTACATATACGCCTGCCAACCATTCCATCATGTCGTCGAATTTTTCCCATACTTCGTCGAATTCTAAGTATTCGGAAGTGATAGGGCGGTATTTAGGACCAATTTGTTTTTTCAATTTTTCGTCAACGCCGCCATTGATTGCATAAAGCAAGCATTTTGCCAAGTTGGAACGAGCGCCGAAGAATTGCATTTCTTTACCAATACGCATTGGAGATACACAGCATGCGATAGCGTAGTCATCACCAGAGTTAGGACGCATTAAGTCGTCGTTTTCGTATTGGATGGAAGATGTTTCAATAGATAGTTTTGCACAGAAGCGGCGGAAGCCGATTGGCATGCGAGGGGACCACAATACAGTGAGGTTTGGTTCTGGCGCAGGACCAAGGTTAGTCAATGTATGTAGGTAACGGAAGGACATTTTTGAGACCAATGTACGGCCGTCAGTACCCATACCACCGATGGACTCAGTAGTCCACACAGGATCGCCTGTGAACAAGTTGTTGTATTCGTGAATACGTGCGAAGCGAACCATACGCAATTTCATGATGAAATGATCTACGAATTCTTGGATTTGCTCTTCTGTGTATGTGCCATTGCGAAGGTCACGTTCAGCGTAGATGTCTAGGAATGTAGAGTTACGGCCGATGGACATAGCAGCACCGTTTTGTTCTTTAATAGCGCCAAGGTAGCCGAAGTAAATCCATTGCATAGCTTCTTTAACGTCTTTAGCTGGCTCGGAAATATCGTAACCATAGGACGCAGCCATTTCCTTCAATTCTTTCAAGGAACGAATCTGCTCTTGAATTTCTTCGCGGTCACGAATTACCTCTTCAAGCATATCGCCCATTGTGATGCTAAATTGTTCTTTTTTGTCTTCGATAAGGTAATCAATACCATACAACGCGATACGACGATAGTCGCCAATGATACGGCCACGGCTGTAAGCGTCAGGCAAACCAGTTACGATATGAGCTGTACGAGCGGCACGCATTTCTGGTGTATATACATCAAATACGCCGTCATTGTGAGTTTTACGATGCTTTTTGAAGAAGTCTTCTGTTTGAGGATCCATTTTGAAGCCGTATTCTTCAATAGCGGATTTCGCAGTACGCAAGCCACCATAAGGGAACATAGCGCGTTTTAATGGTTTGTCAGTTTGCAAACCAACGATCGTTTCAAGGTCTTTGTCGATATATCCTGGCGCATGGGCAGTAATGTGTGTGGCCACGGAAGTATCGGCATCGAGCATGCCGCCTTTTTCACGTTCTTCTTCATAAAGCTTCATTACTTGGTCCCATAATTTTGTCGTTCTTTCTGTAGGACCAGCAAGGAAGGAATCGTCCCCTTCATAGGGAATATAGTTTCTTTGGATAAAGTCGCGTACATCAACGGCTTTATCCCACACACCTGTGTTAAATTCTTTCCATGCAGTATGTTGCATTTTGCACCTCCATAAAAGGATATAACTATAGATTTCTATGCCTATAGTGTACAATGTTTGTCACGATTTAACAAATTTTAAATGATATATATTTTCAATACATACTATGCGATTTTCGTAAGAATGGATGTTATTTGTAATTTAATAATATTGAAAACACTATATAAATACATTGAAAGTATAACTAATTACTTGATTTATTTGAGTTTGGGTTTTGAAGAATCAATTATTATATTATCTTTAAATAATGAAAATTTATATCAATAAATAGAGAGTGTTCGATATGTTGTGATGTATCTTCTTGGAATTGTAGGGGCTTATTATGGTAATATTTAGATAGTATTGATTATGGAATTACGTAGAAAGGTAGATGCTAATGACAAATCGAATGAAAGCTATCTTAGGAGCATCTGCCACCATTGCCGTTTGGGCTACGGCGTTTCCTTTTGGTAAAGTAGCATTGCAATCAGTAGATGCATTGACACTCTCGGTAGCGAGGGTTGTAGGTGGTGCTATACTCATGCTAATTATTGGTGTATTTAAGGGATTACACATCCCTACATCTTGGCGTGAATGGGGGATATACATTTTGTTAGGCGCTACAGGTAACTTCGTTTATCAAATTGTGTTTAATGAGGGATTGCGAACAATACCGGCCGCTACATCTAGTATTATTATGGCTTTAACACCAATGACAACAGCACTGATGGCATTGGTAGTCTATAAGGATAGAATACGCCCTATAGGTTGGCTCTTCACTATAACTGCTTTTGTAGGGGTAGCCATCATTATCCTTTGGAATTCCACTCTGACCATTCCAATGGGGGCCATATGGACGTTGATTGGTATGATACTGTTTGCGGTTTATAATATTCTAAATCGCGGGCTTAGTCTGAAAGGTTATGACTCTATTACTATCGCTATGTGGTCCATGTTCACAGGTGCCATTATGGCACTACCTTTTGCAGATCATGCTATTGAAATGATTGGAGCTGCACCAATTACTGCGAAGCTTGCTATGATATACCTAGCATTCTTTTCCAGTGCATTAGGATTCGTATTCTGGAGCTATGCCTTTGAACATGCTGAAAAAGTTTCGGATGTAACCAATTTTATGTATATCTCGCCAATTGTGGCAGCCGTAGTAGCAGCCTTTTTATTAGGAGAATATCCTAATATGGGACTCTATATTGGAGCGCCCATTATACTAGGATCATTGTTCTTATTTAATCGATATAGATGATAGGTTTGATGTAAAGGACCAAAAGTATATAGATACGAAAAGAACCTCAACATTTCTGTTGAGGTCCTTTTTGTGTTTGACAGTCATTATAAATTGTAGTAATCTAAGTATACAATTAAAACATACCTTAAAGATATGTTTTAGAAAAATATTAATTCCTACTAATGCGTAGGGAAAGAGGTGGTACAGTGATTGCTATACGAAACGTAACGAAAGAGTTTGACGTTAATAAGCAAAAGGTTACTGCATTATCTGATGTAAACTTTACCATAGAAAAAGGCGATATATTTGGCATTATTGGCTTCAGTGGAGCTGGTAAATCTACACTGCTTCGCATGATTAATGCCTTAGAGGTACCTACCTCTGGTCATGTTGAAATAGATGGTGTGAATATCAATGGTTTAAGTTTTAATGAGCTTAGAAAGGTTCGTAAGCGCATCGGCATGGTTTTTCAACAGTTTAATTTGTTGAATGCTAAATCTGTGTATGATAATGTGGCTATCCCGCTAATTCTTAATAAGGTGCCAAAATCCGACATTGATAAAAAGGTTAAAACCTTATTAGACTTTGTTGATTTAGGCAATAAAGCAAATGCCTATCCTGGAGAATTGTCTGGTGGTCAAAAGCAGCGCGTTGGTATTGCCCGTGCGTTGGCTACAGATCCATCCATATTGCTTTGTGATGAAGCAACTAGCGCCCTAGATCCAGATACAACAGAATCTATATTACAATTACTAGAACGTGTTAATCGTGAACTGGGTGTAACAGTAGTTATCGTAACTCATGAGATTGATGTAATTCAGAAAATATGTAATCGCGTTGTAGTTATGGAGCATGGAAAACTTATAGAGAACGGTTCTGTACTTGAGGTGTTTAGTAAACCTAAACACGAAACGACGAAACGATTTGTTAGAACTGTCATTCCTGATGAAATTCCATCAACAGTGAAACATACATTAGCTTGTGATAAAAGACCATATACCATTCTTAAAATGCATTTTTTAGGAAATAATACGACCGATAATGTTTTATATCATATTAATAAAACCTTTGATTTAGAAACGAGTGTATTATTTGCTACGGTAACAGAGTTAGAACATACTGTACTTGGTATATTCATAGTTCAGTTTATTGGTGATGATCTTGAGGTGGGCAAGGTAAAAGAATATCTTGTAACACAAGGCCTCGAATGGCAGGAGGTGACTATTTAATGGATTTCTTTATGCAAGAATTAGGCGTTCCTGGCTCCCAATTATTATTGGCCGCAGAGCAAACCTTATACATGGTATTTTTATCGCTCTTTATCGGTACGGTATTGGGGCTAGTTATAGCCGTTACCTTAGTAGTGACCAATCCGAATGGTATTGTTAAAAACAGTATTGTTTATACCATTACAAATACAATTGTTAATATTGTGCGTTCTGTGCCATTTATTATTTTGATGGTGTTTATATTACCGTTAACTAAGATGATTGTAGGTACGCGTGTTGGTACAACAGCGGCTATTGTACCACTTGTTATATTCATTGCCCCTTATCTTGCTCGACTCTTTGAGAACTCTATTTTAGAGGTTAATAAAGGCATTATCGAGGCTGCACAGTCGATGGGGGCCTCTCATTTTGAGGTGATTTGGCACTTCCTTTTACCAGAGGCAAAGGGTTCGCTTATTTTATCTATTACAACAGGTACTATAGGTCTAATCGGTGCTACTGCTATGGCTGGTGCCATTGGTGCAGGTGGTGTAGGTGACTTGGCTCTCACCTATGGTTATGAACGGTTGAACTTCCCATTGATGTTATTTACCGTTGTTATTTTGATTATTTTTGTTCAAATTATTCAAACAATAGGTAACTACTTTGCACGTCGTGCGCGTCGTTCCTAGTTTGATGAAATAGATTTTAGTTATATTGATTGTGAAAGTATAGGAGAAAATACTATGAAATTTAAAAAGCTTCTTGCCCTTGGTGCGGCATTAGTATTTAGCGTAGCTTTTATCGCAGGCTGCGGTTCTAATAATAGCGATAATGGTGCAAAAAAAGAGTTAACCTACAGTAAATCTCAAGGCCCTTACTCTGAATTATTTGAAAAAGGTGTAAAACCAATTTTGGAGAAACAAGGCTATACCTTTAAAGGCGTAGATATGTCTGATTTGGTACAAGCTGACCAAGTGTTAAGTGATGGTGAGGTTGACTTTAACGTTGAACAACATACAGCATACATGAAAAATTTTAACGAAAAACAAAATGGTCATCTTGTAGCATTAACACCAATTCCAACAGTACCAGCAGGTATCTTTAGTGGTTCTAAAACATCTTTAGATCAAGTGGCAGATGGCGACACTATTGCTGTACCTAATGATGCATCCAACATGGCTCGTGCTTATGCGTTATTGCAAAAAATTGGTTGGATTAAGCTTGATCCTAACAAAGATTTAGCAACAGTAACTCAAGCAGATATTATTGAAAATCCTAAACATCTTAAATTTACAGAAATGAAATCCCTTACAATTCCTTCTGTACGTACTGACTTCGATTATATCGTTATTACAGGCGCTATTATCTATAATGCAAAAATCGATCCTAAATCTGCATTGGCAAATGAAGACGTATTGCCACAATGGTTATTACAACTCGTAGTTAATGAGAAAAACAAAGATGCACAATGGGCAAAAGACATCGTAGCAGCTTACCACTCTCAAGAATTCAAAGACTACATGGAAAAAAATAACAATGGCCTATGGTTCGTACCAAAAGGTGAATAGAATATAATAATGTATTATATAGGCACGAACAGCTATATAGGAATGAATAAAAGAACCCTTAATAAGTTTTTACTTATTAGGGGTTCTATTTATATGAGATAACATGAGGATATTATAGGCTGATACAAGGGGGGGCTTTGGTAGATTGACTTATACTGTCATGCCCGCCGCATAGTTTTCATAGAGTTCTTTGTAGTTACCACCACGCTCTATCAGTTCGTGATGTGTCCCTTGTTCCACAATTGTGCCGTTTTCTACTACTAGTAGGATGAAATTTATTACTAAAAGTTTATTATCAATTAATAAGTATTATGATTGAGTTTATATCATTTTATTAAAATTTTTGATATACTAAATAGGCAATTTTTGCAATTTTTGTTTTGAAGTAGTAAGGAGAGTTTCTAATGAAGTTGAATTGGAAATTATTCGCACCGCTTGTAGTAGCTATTATTGTATGGCTCATCGGTGCTCCTGAAGGTCTTAGCGCAAATTCTTGGATTTATGTAAGTATTTTCGCAGGCCTCGTGGTAGGGTTGATTTTAGAACCAATGCCACCAGCTTTTATCGGTATCATTGCTGTTACCGTGTCTATGTTGTTTAAGGTTGGTCCTGCCCCTGTGGTAGATAAAGCAACCGGTGTCGCTAAGGCGATTACTGATGCGCAAGCTATCAGCTGGGGTCTTAGTGGTTTCTCTAATGCCATCGTATGGTTGATCTTTGCCGCTTTCATGATTGGTATTGGTTATGAAAACTCTGGCCTTGGTCGTCGTATTGCTTTGTTCCTCGTAGCAAAGCTTGGCAAGTCCTCTTTAGGTCTTGGTTATGCTATCGCTATTACGGACCTTGTATTGGCGCCGTTCATCCCAAGTAATGCGGCTCGTTCTGGTGGTACCATTTATCCAATCGTATCTAGTATTTGTCCAATGTTTGATTCCTATCCAGATAAGAACCCTCGTAAAATTGGCTCCTATTTGAACTGGGTAGCGTTGGCAACTACATGTGTATCTAGCTCTATCTTTTTGACTGGTGCAGCGCCAAACCCATTGGCTCTAGAATTGTCAGCTAAATCTGGTATCGTAGCGGCGAACTGGGGCACATGGTTCCTAGCATTCTTGCCAGTAGGTCTTATCTTGTTCATCATCACTCCATTGTTGACCTATGTATTCTGCAAGCCAGAGGTGAAAGGTTCTCCTGAAATTGCAGCCTGGGCAAAGGATGAGTATAAGAAACTAGGCTCTATGACACGCAGTGAAATCTTCATGGCCTTAATTTCTGTATTGGCTCTTGTGTTGTGGATTGGTGCTTCTACATTCAAAGTAAACCCTACAACAACAGCTTTGATTGTTATTATTTTGATGATTTTCACTAAGATTATGACATGGCAAGACTTCCTTGCTAATAAACCAGCATGGAATGTTTTGACTTGGTTTGCTACACTCGTACCTATGGCTTCTGGCCTTAAAAATGTAGGCTTCTTAGATTGGCTTGCTAAATCTGCTGGTGGTTCTTTGGTTTCTTTAGATCCTACAATGGCAGTTCTTGGTTTGTTATTAGCATTCTGCTTGCTTCGTTACTTCTTTGCATCTGGTACTGCTTATGTAACAGCTATGGTAGGCTTGTTTGCTACTTTAATTCTTCAAATTCCTGGCGTTGATCCAGCGCAAGTTATGTTGATTCTGTTAGTACCTATGGGGATTATGGGTATCCTTACACCATATGGTACTGGTCATAGCCCAATCTGGTTTGCTAGTGGCTATAATAAAGGCCCTGAATTCTGGAAATTGGGCGCTATCTTTGGGATTATCTACCTCGCGATCTTTATCGTGGTGGGGATTCCATGGATTCAGTTCGTAATGCCACTTTTAGGATAATTAAATAGAGCCCCTCGTAGCATTCTGCTCGCTCTCCATCCCTTGCAAGTCGAGCTTACTGAACGCTACGAGGGGCTTTCCTTATATCCGAAAATGGCATAGCTCACTTCAAGAGGGCAAGTCGCTGGATTGACATATGGCGGCTTCTTCTATCTTAAAATGGCATAGCTCACTTCAAGAGAGCAAGTCGCTTAGTAGATACAATGCGGCTTCTTTTTATCCTGAAATGGCAATATTTAACAAAGCTCGACAAATGCAAGAAAATTACTATAATAGTGGTGTGATGGTAAATTACTTGTCTGGGGTTTTTACTGGAGGTGTTTATTATTATGTCTACTTCGGAGCGAGTTGTACAGTCAGTTTTATATGAGCTTGGTTGTATTTTAATTGGTTGTTTGGTAATGCAGTTTGTTCCGCATGAGGGGCAGCCTTTTGTATTAATGGTTATTTTTTCCTTACTAGCTATGGTTTGGAATTTTGTGTTTAACTGGATTTTTGATAAACTAGTACCAGGTGATCGATTAGCGCGAGGCCCAATCATTCGTACGGTTCATGCTGTGTTATTTGAAGGCTTATTTATGATTGCAACGGTGCCAATTATTATGTACATGATGCAGATGACCTTTTGGATGGCTTTTATGACGGATATATCTATGACATTAGCTATTTTAGGTTATACATATGTATATAATTGGGTATATGATCGGGCGCGTCTATATTTTGTAGAGGCTTAATTTGAAATATGAGGTAGGTACCTCTTGTAAAATCTATATCATATAGTAGGAGGTTCTTATGTCCACAAAGTCTATTACGGGCACAGGTCTATTGTTGGCCGTAGCCTTATTGGCGCAAAGCTTGCGTCTCATTTTCCCATTTATTCCTAACCAGGTGAGTATGTTCCTCATCGGTTCTATTACATCTGCAACCTTTGTACTCGCCACATGGCGCTATGGATGGAAGAATGGTCTTGTTATTGCTTGGATTGCACCAGTAGTAGCACATTTACAAGGCATGTTGCCGTTGCCACCGTTTATTTTGATTACCGCCCTTGGCACGACAGCCTATGTATTCGTAGCCCATTGGTTGCAACATAAACCAAAGGCTTTACTTATTGTCGTGGCGGCCTTGGTAAAAGCGGGTGTTCTTTTTGGTGGTTATTCTTTGTTCTTTTCACTGTTCCAATTCCCACCAAAGATTGTAAACACTATGTTATTTGTATCTAGTTGGCCTCAATTGGTAACATCTTCTTTAGGTATTATTTTGGCTCTACTTATTACAAAACGCACTAAAAATTAGTCTAACTTAACTTATAGTTATGACAAGCCATTCAAAATAGATATGACTTTTTAAGGGCACTCATATAGTATGAGTGCCCATTTTTATTGACCTTAATCATTGTCTACTTTACAATTAACATATTGTATACAAATATGAGGAGTTGATTGGAATGAAATTTAATACAAAATGTGTTCACGGCAGTGGCAAGCCAGATAGTACTGGTGCAATTTCCCCTGCAATTTATATGTCTAGTACATTTTCTCATCCACAGTTGGGTGATACGACAGGTTACCAATATACGCGTGAGTCTAATCCGACGCGCGACCGCTTGGAACAATTGATAGCAGGCCTTGAAGAAGGTACGGATGCATTAGCATTCTCTTCTGGTATGGCCGCAGTGGATGCCGTATTCCATCTATTTTCCCCTGGAGACCATATCATTTTAGGCGATGATTTATATGGTGGCTCTATCCGTATGTTCACAAATATTTACGAACAAAATGGCATCGAGTTTACCTATGTAGGTACATCTGATCTTGATGCGGTGAAAGCTGCTTTCAAACCGAATACAAAGGCTGTTTATATTGAAACACCAACAAATCCTATGATGGAGATTACCGATATTCGCGCTCTCTGCGCGTTGGCTCATGAGCGTAATGCGCTTGTAATCATCGACAATACATTCTTGAGCCCATATTTCCAAAAACCTTTAACGTTGGGGGCAGATATTGTCGTTCATAGTGGTACAAAATTCATCGGTGGTCATCACGATGTAATTTCTGGTTTCACTATTGTGAAAGACGATGAGTTGGCTGCGAAATTGTGTCTAACTTACAAAACCGTAGGTGCTTGCTTATCTGCAATGGATAGCTGGCTCGTAATTCGCGGCGTCAAAACATTGGCCCTTCGTATGGAGCAACATCAAAAGAATGCCATTGCTCTTGCTGAATGGCTCAAAACACAACCTAAGGTTACTAAAGTATTGTTCCCAGGTCTTCCTGAACATCCAGGCTATGAAATTAATAAAGCCCAAACGACTGGTTTTGGTGGCATGTTATCTTTTGAAGTAGATAGCGAAGAAACGGCTAAAACAGTATTAGAAGGCATTGAGCTAATTCAATTTGCTGAAAGTCTTGGTGGTACAGAGTCCTTGTTGACCTACCCTGTAACGCAAACACATCCAGATTTAAAACCAGAAGATGCTGAGCGCAAAGGTATTACACGTCGCTTATTGCGTCTATCTGTAGGTATTGAAGATACTGATGACTTGATTGCGGACTTGGAACAAGCTTTCAATAAATAAAGGAGTTCCTATGGGACAATATAATTTTGATCAAATTTTAGATAGAACTCACACAAAATCCTTGAAATACGATTTTGCTGTCAAACGCGGTAAACCAGCCGATGTGTTGCCATTCTGGGTGGCAGACATGGATTTTGAAATTCCACCTGAATTGAAACAAATCTTATTGGACCGCGTGAACCATGGTGTATTTGGTTATACCGAATCCGATGACGAATACTTTGAAGTGCTACAAAATTGGTTTACTACGCGCTTTAACTGGACGCCAGACCGAAAATGGCTCGTTAAAACACCAGGTATCGTCTTTGCTTTGGCCATGGCTGTTCGCGCTTTCACCAAGGAAGGTGAAGGGGTGCTCATCAATCAACCGGTGTATTATCCATTTAGTATGGTTATCGACGATAATGACCGTCGTCTCATCAATGTGCCATTAATCAAAGGTGAAGATAAGTACACCATTGATTTTGAGGGCATTGAACGGGCTATCGTTGAGGAAAATGTTACATTATTCCTATTATGTAATCCCCACAATCCAGTAGGCCGCGTGTGGACTGAGGATGAGTTAAAACGACTTGGCGATATTTGTATTAAACATAATGTACTCATCGTAAGCGATGAAATTCATGCTGACTTTGTTTGGAAAGGGCATACTCATAAGGTTTTTGCCGACCTTGGTGAAAGCTATGCAGAGCATTGCATCGTATGTACTGCACCGAGCAAGACTTTCAACATCGCCGGCTTACAAGTAAGTAATATTTTCATTCCTAATGATTCCTTACGTCGTCGTTTTATTAAAGAAATCGACCGTGCTGGTTATAGCCAGTTAAATACAATGGGCATCGTTGGTTGTGAAGGGGCCTACAAAGTGGGTGCCCCTTGGCTCGATGAGTTAAAAGAATATATTCAAGATAATATTCAATTCACCATCGACTATGTAGCAAACTATATGCCGAAAATTCATGTATATCGTCCAGAAGGGACGTATCTCATGTGGCTAGATTGCTCCAAGTTGCCATTAACCCCAAAAGAGCGTGATGAATGGATTATCAATGAAGCTAAATTGTGGCTTGATACTGGTTCCATGTTTGGCGTTGATGGGGAAGACTTTGAACGTATCAATGTAGCGTGTCCTCGTAAAACATTGGAAGAAGGCCTTGAAGCTTGGCGCCGTGCCTACGAGGCTAGAGGCTTTTAATTAGCTTATTTAAATTGTTTAGATTAGGTTATCAAATTGTAGAATATATAGAGGTGACAATATGCCTATTAAAGTAATAAAAAATTTACCGGCCATTACGAAATTAGCTCAAGAGAACATTTTCGTTATGGATACTGAACGGGCGGAAAATCAACAAATCCGACCTTTGAATATTCTGTTAATCAATTTGATGCCTACTAAAGAGATTACAGAGACTCAAATTTTACGTGCTCTCAGTAATAGCCCGTTACAAGTTAATTTGACATTAATACATACGGCATCTCGTAAAGCAAAAAATACAGATGAACAGTATTTAGAAACCTTCTACCGTACCTTTGATGAAGTAAAAGATCAATTCTTTGACGGCATGATCATCACAGGGGCCCCTGTAGAGTTAATGCCTTTTGAAGAGGTAGACTATTGGCCTGAGCTCGTAGAAATTATGAACTGGGGCGAAGAGCATGTATGCTCCACGTTTTATATTTGTTGGGGTGCTCAAGCTGGTTTGTATCATCACTTTGGTATTAATAAATCTATTATGGATGAAAAACTATTTGGTGTGTATGAACATGATATTTACAATGATCGCCCAGTGCTCTTGCGTGGCTTTGATGAAAAGTTCTGGATGCCGCATTCCCGTCATACAACAGTTTCTTTACAACAAATTAAAGAAAATCGCGATTTGGAATTATTGGCAGGCTCTGATCCAACAGGAGCAGCTATTGTTCGTAGCTTAGACAATAAACACATCTTTGTCTTTGGTCATGCTGAATATGATTGGGATACTCTCAATCGTGAATATGAGCGAGACATCAACAAAGGTATGGATATTGCAGTTCCTGAAAATTACTTCCCTAATGACGATCCAAAACAACGTCCAATCGTGCGCTGGCGTTCTGTAAGTACATTGTTATTTACGAACTGGTTAAATTACTATGTTTATCAAGAAACACCGTACATCATTGAACAAATCCAAAAAATGAAATTTGAACGTGATAAAAACTTAGGTGCTTATATCTAAGCTTTTGTTAGTCATTATGCCCCTAATTGCTTCTGTTAGTCTCTTATGAGCTCGTTCGGCAGAGGTAATTAGGGGCTTTTTGCTACGTCTTATCATAAAACAATTACCTTACTTAGGATGTATTAGGAACATGTCTAGCTACCTCTAAAGGTCACTATAGTTTTAAGTTATGGAGAAGTTCATATAAAAAATAGTAGACATATTTTTTAAAGCATAGTACTATACTAGGTATAAATAACGAACTAAATTCACAGTTAATATAAAGGAGTTGTCATAATGAGTAAACAATACAGATTTGAAACATTACAATTACATGCCGGTCAAACGGTAGATCCAACAGGTGCGCGTGCAGTACCTATTTACCAAACTACATCTTTCGTATTTAAAGACGCAGAAGAAGCAGCAGGTCGTTTTGCCTTAACTAATCCTGGTGGCATTTATTCCCGCCTTGGCAATCCTACTACTGATGTATTAGATGCGCGTGTGGCACAACTTGAAGGTGGTGCAGCTGGTATCGCAGTAGCATCTGGTTCCGCAGCGATTACATATTCCATCTTGAACGTAGCTAATGCTGGCGACAATATCGTAGCAGCTTCCACTTTGTACGGTGGTACTTACAACTTGTTCACAGCTACATTGCCACGTTTGGGTATTCATACTAAATTTGTAAATCCTGATAATTTAGAAGAATTCGAAGCAGCTATCGATGAAAATACAAAAGCTGTTTATATCGAATCTATCGGTAACCCTGGTATTAACCTTATCGACGTGCAAGCAGTAGCTGATATTGCTCATAAACACAATATCATCTTGATCGTAGATAATACATTCGCATCTCCATACTTGTTCCGTCCATTAGAACATGGTGCTGACGTAGTTGTTCACTCTGCTACTAAATACCTTGGTGGTCACGGTACAACATTGGCTGGTATCGTAGTAGAATCCGGTAAATTTGATTATAAAGGTTCTGGCAAATACCCTGGCTTCTCCGAAGGTGATGAACACTATAATGGTTTAGTATTTGGTGATTTGCCAATTCCATTCACTGTAAAAATCCGTGCTCAATTGCTTCGTGATACAGGCGCATGCATTACTCCGCTTGCATCTTGGCAAATCTTGCAAGGTATTGAAACCTTATCCTTGCGCGTAGAACGTCACGTTGAAAATACTCGTAAAGTAGTAGACTTCTTAAGCAAACATCCAAAAGTAGCGTGGGTAAGCTATCCAGAATTAGAAGATAACAAATACAAAGCATTAGCTGATAAATACTTCTCTAAAGGCGTTGGTGCTGTGTTCACATTCGGCGTAAAAGGCGGTAAAGAAGCAGGTATTAAACTTGTTGACTCTTTGGAAATCTTCTCCAACCTTGCTAACGTAGCCGATGCTAAATCCCTCGTTATTCATCCTGCATCTACAACACATGCACAACTTAACGAAGAACAACAAAAATCTGCTGGCGTAACACCAGATATGATTCGTTTGTCCATCGGTCTTGAAAATGTAGATGACATCATCGAAGACTTGGCACAAGCATTAGATAAAGCATAATCTCTCCAATCTCATTGGGAAAACTATAGAACTATCTTTCAGAACACACAAATGACATCCTTAAGCTAGACCTCGCTTAAGAAATAGAACAAAGAACTATCAAACCTATAAAAACTTATACAAAAGACCTCCCTGCGTGGGAGGTCTTTTTGTGTTGTAACAACTATATGTATTACAAAATAAATTATCTTGCATATGAAGGGGGTTCATATAGAGTGTGTAACATGTTGAGGATAGAGGATAATATCTATATATAAAAAAGACCTTGGATTCAACGATCCAAGGTCTTTTAAAGGGAGTATAGTGTGTGTAACGTTCGGTCTGTGGTGTGTGAGCACAGACCATTTCCTATTGTGTGAGATAGGAGTTAGGTAGCCCGTGTTGAGTCCTACGGGCTCTTTGAGTTTGTGTGTTAGTTTGTGTTAGAGAGCGTATCCAGTGGATACTGTGTGTATAGTATGTGTGTTATATGTGTAGTGTGTCATCTAAGTGGGTTAGGATAGGGTTCACTTGATGAATTAAAATCTTAGTATTTTGTGCTTTTTACTTTAGCGCTTAACACTTTACCGTTCATGCCGTCAACTTTTACTTCAGCTTTTTTGCCGCCGCCAGTTGTCATATCGAATTCGTATACAGCACGACCGTTTTCACGTTCAACAGTCCATTCTACAGTTTGGAAGTCAGAACCAACTTTTTCCATAGCTTTTGTTTCAGCTACTTCAGGGATGATGATGTTTTGAACGTTGATAGCTTTATTGCCTTTAGTGTAGCCTTTAACTTCTTTACCAACGATTTGACCAGTTGCTTCGTCTACTTTAATTTCTACTTCACGGTTGTTGTAGTAACCTTCTACTTCATAGTAAGGGTTGTGTTTAGCGTCGTAGGAAATAGATTTAACAGATGCGCCAGGGAATTGTTGTTGGAATACTGTAACAGCGCCCATGTAATCAACAGAATAGTTAGCTTGAGCGGATGGAGCTACGCTACCAACACCGTTCCAGTTGCTATGGTTGTTGTAAGCATGGTTGCTAGCTGCGCTAACTACACCTGCTAATAATACTGTACTAACGCCGAATGCACATAAAACTTTGGATACTTTCTTAACATTTTTCATAATTAATGCCTCCTGATACCAAAATATCATTTTTCGTTTTTTACGATTTTGTGAAAGTAGATTTTACTCAATCTACTTACGTATAATTTAATCTTGTTATATGAATATAAGATGAAATCAATGTCTTTTTGCATGAAGATGAGTATATCTTTTAGTTATTATGAACTGTTGATAATAACTATAAGGTATAGTCAAAAAGATAAAAAGATTGAAAATATAGTATTTATAGTTATATATAGTATTAGACTACATAGTTAACTAAAAGTCAATCGTTATAGTTGACAATTAAAAATACAAGTGCTTTAATTTAGGTAAGTAGTAGTTTGTTATTGTCTTATTAATGGAGGTATACCATGAGTTCTACCGTATCGAAACAAACTCGCATTACCACCCGTCAGTTAACAATGACTGCACTATTTGTGGCTTTGATTGCCGTAGGTGCTTTCATACGGGTGCCATTACCTAACTGTCCGTTTACATTGCAGATCTTATTTACCACATTGGCGGGCATTGTATTAGGTAGTCGTTTAGGCGCTGCTAGCGTGGGCATTTATATTGTACTGGGCCTGATAGGGGTACCTATTTTTACCTCTGGCGGCGGTCCTGGTTATATTTTGCAACCTACCTTTGGCTATTTGATTGGCTTTATGGTTGGCGCTTATGTTGTAGGTCGAATTGCTGAATCGATGGATACCTTATCCTTCAAACGATTATTAGTGGGTTCCATATTAAATCTATTAATTGTATATGGCCTTGGTATGGTCTACTTATATTTCATTATGAACTTGTACTTAGGCAAACCAATTGGTGTTGAAGCTGTTATTATTACATGCTTCTTGATTCCCGTAGGTCCAGATATTTTCCTTTGTGCTGTAGCAGCATCTTTAGGTAAAAGAATCATCAAAGAACTACATCACTAATGCAATGCGTTGATGATAATATCTTAATTGTACAGATATTCTAATTAAATAGATATGATTATTAGCATACAGTATGTGTCTCTAAATTTAGTTAATAATATAGACTTTAAGACATTTGTATAGAACGTAATCATTCTTAATAAAAACGAGGCGTATAGCCTCGTTTTTATTTGTGTAATTTTGTTTTATGGGTAGACATAACCTAAAATTGGTTCTGCTGATTTGATTTTTGTGATTTCTACATATGGTTGTTGACGACCGTGGAAATCTCGAGTAGAAACTTTACCTTCGATAGATACCCATTGTTCATTTTGTAAGCTATCTCCATCTGCTTTAAATGCAGTCATGCCGATAGGGGCAACGTCAGCGATACAGCAAGCCATAGCCATGCGAGAAATAGTAAATTCGTTAGGCTTTAATGTATTATCTTCGCGATTTACATAGCCTGTCATATATACAGTGTAATCTTTATATTGCTCTGCATTAGATCCGACTTTTACAATGGTTTGATAGAAATTGTCGGAGTTTAAAACGATTTCTTTTTTGTCTTTGGAAATACCAGGTTGTTTGCTTTCACTATTAACCGTAATTACTTCGCCAATAGCGTCATTTGTAAAGTCAAAGTTATTCGTATCATCGTTTACACGAACGGCACCGTGAACACCTGTAGATGGAACGAGTACCGGTGGAACGATGAGCAATACAATCGGGATAATAATAGGAACTACAGATTTCCAATTATGTTTGTAATATCTTGATGGAGCCCAAATAATCGTCGCTAGACCACCTAAGATGAGGGCCACGCTACTAATTCCGAGTAAAAGCTCGTAACGCGGTGCGATATAGTTTAAATAACGACCTGTCATGATGAGGTACACACAACAAATACCTAATGTGAGGTACAGCAAGCCTTTCACGATGGAAAAGCGATCTTTTAGTCTTAATGTCATGAAATCATCTCCTTTTGTAATCATTAGCTTAAAAGAAATTGATATACTAGAGCCGCTAGATAGGACATAACGGCAATGGTTATGCTTAGTCGCACAATAAATGCAGTAGGCATATATTGTTTTAATATATACACATTTTTGATGTCTAACATAGGCCCTAAAATGAGGAAGCCCATAACAGAGCTAATAGGGAATAGGGTGCTTAAGGACTTGCCGATGATAGCATCCGATGTAGAACAAATAGAGAAGAAGAAGGCTAATACTAATAAGATTGGAATGGCGGCGAAGTCTGGTAATGCAAAACCTGCCTGAAGTAGCCATGGTTTGCCATATACTTGGACTACAGATAATACGCCAGCTGCCATGGAGAAATAGAATAAGAGTTGGGAAAACTCTTTTTCCATATGGATTAATAGTCTCTTCTTATTGATATACTTAGGTTTGGCTGACTCTAAGACGATTTCTTCGTAGCTCAGGCCCTGAGGCGTTCTTGCTTTTATCATGGCTGTGGATGAAGGACAGAATCGGAAGGATAGAGCCACTAATAAAGCCACACCTAGGCCTAAAACAATACGCCACAGGGAAAGCATAGGATTGTCTGGGAACGCGTACCACGTAGAGAGTATAGTAACGGGATTGATGATTGGACTAGCAAGCATAAATAGGAGTGCTACAGATAGAGGAATACCTCTATCTACGAGTGCCTTAAATAGAGGGATGATAGCACAATCACAAATAGGTAATGCAAAACCACTAATCATAGCAGCACCATAGCTTTTCCAAGAGTGATCGCCCAAGAGTTTTAATAACACTTTTTGTGGTACGAAGTAGCGAATGATCGTTGAGCCCACGGTTCCTAGTAGGAGGAACGGAATTGCTTCGATAACGAGGCCTGTAATAATAGCAAAGCTGTGGTGTATGGAATAAGGAATATCGTGTCGAAAGGCAGTAACTAATAGTATATACGTGGTAATACCGATAACTAATAGATTAGGGATTAGGCCCCATGTTGAATTTCGACATAATTGCTCTACCTTTTCAGGGCTAGGCTGTGTAACAATCTTTGCTTCGCCGTTGTAGGTGCGCAATAAAGCGTGATGTGTAGGCGTTTCAGTGATAATACAGTCTGCACTATACAATTGACTTGCTACATCATTTCCTAAACCTGGTAATATGGTTGATACAAATTGATCTGTACAAATATATAAGACCTTTTCTATTTGTAATAGATGGCTCAGTTTTTCACTATATAACAAGGTTTCCAATTGGTGAAAGCCGAGCATGCCGTTCCACTCAATCCAAATTTCTTTGGGGTTGACTCGCTCTATATAGTTTGCGATTTCACTAGCTATAGTGTCGTAAGAGGATGGATTCGTAGGGCTGATAGTACTCAATGTATCTGCATCGAGCTGTAACGGCTTTTTTATAAGCTCTACACTACCTTCTTCGGCACTAATAAGTGCTGTACCACCTAGTTTTTTTCGGTGTTGTATTTGTTCGTTAATGAAGGTGCTTTTACCAGAGCCAATGAAGCCTGTAACGATATAAACAGGTATCATGATTGACACACTTCGTTATGCACCATTGGTACATTAAAATCTGTGCCGATAACGACTAAACTATAATCGGTAGACTCAGTAGGTGTAAGGGAACAGTAATGTGTGCCATACTGAAGTTCGTGAGGTCCTTCTGTAGTTGGTACAATACCTTTTGCACGAAGTACTGTATCTGGCATACCTTCTAATATAGTTTTCCATTGTACGAGGCTGAGAGTGCGCAAATCTTTAAAGGTATGACTCATAAATAGATGTTCATCATGCAAGCAGTTGTCGTCGTGACAATGATAGAGTCGTTTGATGTAGTCCCGCAGGGAAAGGGTATCCCATGCTTCTTCGTGGATTGGCGTATTAGGTGCAAGGTCACGAATCATACGTTTTGTAATACTTGTTTGTTGAATATCCTCTGTATGGCTCAAGAAGATCGCATCGCTATGGGTAATTTGATCTTTAAAGAAGAGCCCAAAGTTTTTGATAAACATAGGTGCCTGCATTGCATCAACGGTCGTAACTGAAGCGTGTACATAGGCGGATTTTGCAATTTCTTCATCCTTACAAGTATGGATGATTTCACTTAATTTGCTGACACCAGATGGCTCGATATAGATAATATCAATTTCGTAATTTTGGAGAATATCAAGCAATGCTTGTTGAAAATTACCTTGTAAGCTACAACAAATGCAGCCAGATGTAACTTCGCGAACGGTAGCACCTGATTTAGCGAGATTTACCGCATCGAGGCTGGTTTCGCCAAAATCATTTTCTATGATGAGAATTTTGTCTGTAGATTTATGTTCTTTTAGTATATGTTGTAGGAATGTTGTTTTCCCAGATCCGAGAAATCCGGATATGATAACTATTGGAATCATATACACCTCCTGAGTAACGTAAACACAGTATACACCCATAGGATAACACAGAAAATACTCCCTGGGGTATATATAAAATTACGAATATATCAGGAATTAACTGACTCTTTTAAAATTTATGGGATATATACTTTATATGAGTATACTGGCAAGTGTAGTTGATATTCATAATTATTTGTAAGTAAAAGGTGTATGCCGTATGTAATATATATGAAAACATACTCCTATTTGGATAAATATTTATTTACATATTTTGATAAATTTATAAAAATCCCTCCTATAGATTATTCCGTGAGGGGAGCTCAACTGGATGCCCTATAGGAGGGATGGAGAGAGACTATATTATTGTAATTTTTCTAACAATGCTTTGAGGTATATATACACATTCTCTACAGATGGTAAGTGGACGCGTTCTGTAGGCGTATGTGGGCTTACGATTGTAGGACCAAAGCTGATCATTTGTGTATTTGGCAATATGCCTTTCAATAAACCACATTCAAGGCCCGCGTGAACAGCATTAACATTGGCTGGTGTCTCAAACATTTCGTTATGTAAGGAAATCGCTTGCTCTTCTAATTTAGAGCCTTTGTCGTATTCCCATGCAGGATAGCCGCCAGTGCGCTCTGCAGATACACCAAGAGCTTTAGCAAGAAGCATCATTTTCTTAGCCAAGAATTCAAGGCTATTGCTGTTGGAGCTGCGGATAGAAATTAGTATTTCTAGTGTATGTGCATTTTCACGAACAATAGCGATATTGTTAGATGTTTCTACAAGGTTTGGAATGGATTTACTTACAGAGTGAACCCCATCTTGTGCAAGATAGATATACGTAATGAGTGCTTCTGTTGTGTCATCTGCGTATACTACTTCTGGAGTCGCTACATCTTCCACTACGAATTTGAGACCTGGGTCTGCAATTTCATATTCATGTTGGTATTGTTTTTCTTGGTATGCAAGTAATGCTTTAATGGCTGCCACATCTTCGGAGCGTACAGATAATACAGCTACAGATTTAGATGGAATGGCATTATGTTTAACGCCACCTTCGAAGGATGCCAAGCTTACAGGATATTGTTGTTGAATATCGTAGAGTACGCGAGTTAATACTTGGTTGGAGTTTGCTCGCTGCTCGTTAATTTCGATACCAGAGTGACCACCTTTAAGGCCTGTTACAGTGATGGACAAGCCCGCATCATAGCCTGGTTGGTTATTATCGCGTAACAATGGAATGTTTACATGTACGTGGCAACCGCCAGCGCAGCTAACAGTAAAATCATGTTCAACCTCTGTATCAAGGTTGATAAGGTAATCACCAGTTACTTGACCTTCTTTAAGGGCAAAAGCACCGTCCATACCTGTTTCTTCATTAGTGGTGAACAATAATTGCATAGGGCCATGTTGTTGGCTTTCATCCTCTAGGATAGCGAGCATCATAGCAGCGCCCATACCATTGTCGGCACCTAAAGTGGTGTGATCAGCACGCATCCATTCGCCTTCGATGATATTAGCAATTGGATCTTTAGAGAAGTCATGGTTGGAGTCATGGTCTTTTACACATACCATGTCGATATGACCTTGGAGGATGATAGAAGGGCGGTTTTCATAACCTGGGGATGCAGCTTTTTTTACAACTACATTTAAGATTTCGTCTTGATGAACCTCAAGACCTAGGTTTTTAGCAAAGTTTACGATGTAATCGCTAATGCCTTTTTCATTGCCCGATTCGCGAGGAATTTGGCTCATTTCTTTAAAAATTTCTAATACGCGTTTTGCTTGAACGATTGTTTCCATAATGGTACCTTTCATTCTCTAGTAAATCATATATGTATTATCTAATAAAAGCCCTTATAACAAGTGCTATACAAGAAGGGCTTAAGTGAATGATTACTTCACTTAGATTGCTTGTTTTAGCCTCTTATAGTAACGATTTTCATAGACATACATAGGGAATATATAAATAATTAGTTTATATATATAGTTATATCACAAGAATGATTATTAGCATAGCTAATGCAGAGACTAGCTATATAGGAATTATATTGTATAATGATTGTATACGATTAACGATTTAATAAATCCATTCAATTTTAGAAGGTTGGTGAACTAATGCAACATGACAGTCGCAATATCAGTATGCTTATGGATTTTTATGAGATGACCATGGCACACGGCTACTTTACGAAACAAGAAAAAATGGATCGCGTCGCATTTGACGTTTTCTTTAGACGCAATCCAGACAAGGGTGGCTTCGCCATTTTTGGTGGTCTCGAGCAAATCGTTGAGTACATTTTGAATTTACACTTTGATGAACGTGACATTGCTTATTTGCGTGACCAAGGCATTTTTAGCGATGAATTTTTAGCCTATTTAAAAGATTTCTCCTTCACAGGCGACGTGTATGCATTCCCTGAAGGCTCTATTATTTATCCTAATGAACCGGTTATTACTATCATAGCACCTCTCATAGACGCACAAATCGTAGAAACTGCAGTGCTTACTATGATGAACCATCAATCCTTAATTGCTACAAAAGCTAACCGTATTGTTCGTGCCGCAGATGGCCGAGTGGTAGCCGATTTTGGGGCTCGTCGAGCTCATAATGTGGATGCTGCCGTATATGGTGCGCGCGCTGCTTATATTGGCGGTGTAGGCTCTACTGCAACGGTATTAGCGGGACAACAATTTGGTATTCCTGTGAGCGGCACTATGGCCCATAGTTGGGTTATGTATTACGGCTCTGAATACGATGCTTTCAAGGCTTATGCTGAGGTATATCCAGATAATGCTGTATTCCTTGTAGATACTTATGATGTATTAAATTCTGGTGTACCAAATGCTATTCAGGTTGCTAAAGATGTATTAGAACCTATGGGTAAACGCTTAAAAGGTATTCGTCTTGACTCTGGTGACCTTGCGTATTTGGCTAAAAAAGCACGTCGTATGCTAGATGATGCAGGATTAGAAGATTGTAAAATTATGGCTTCTAATAGCCTTGATGAATATACGATAAAATCTCTCCTCCTTCAAGGTGGTCCTATCGATATCTTTGGGGTAGGTGAAAGACTCATCACCTCTAAGAGTGATCCTGTATTTGGCGCTGTATATAAGATTGCAAGCATTGAGAAAGATGGTAAATGGGAACCTCGTATTAAGATTTCTGAGGCCGTTGAAAAAATTACAAATCCAGGTCTTAAAAAGGTGTACCGCGTATACAATGAAAAAGGTCGTGCCATTGCAGACTTAATGACTTTGCTGCGTGAGGTACCTGATACAGAGGAGCCATATCGCTATATTAACCCTGAGCAACCTTGGCGTGAATTATACTTTGAAAACTGTACTTTTAAAGAGATGAAACAGCTCATCATCAAGGACGGTAAATTAATTAAAGAGTTACCAACCCTTGAGGAAATTCGCCAATATGTTAAAGACCAATTGGCTAATGAAATTTGGCCTGAAGAACAACGTTTTGAAAATCCTCATCGTCATTACCTTGATATGAGCCCAAGCTATTATCAATTGAAACTTGATTTATTGAACCGTATTTATCGGAAAAAATAGGAGGGCCTATGTTAGAAAATCCACAAGCTATAAAGGATGCCCTCATTCAATGGATTCGAGATTACTTTAGTCAAAATGGCCCCACTTGTAGTGCCGTTGTTGGTATCTCAGGCGGTAAGGACTCAACTATTGTAGCCGCTCTTTGCAAAGAAGCCTTAGGGGCAGATAGAGTAGTAGGTGTTCTCATGCCTAACGGTGTTCAATCCGATATCGACGATGCCAAGGCTGTAGTAGAGCATTTAGGTATTCCTCATATAACGGTTAATATTGGTGCTGCTTACGAAGCCTTAACGCAAGCTATTGTTCAAGGTGAAGGCTATGACGTTGTAACGGGTAGAAACGATTTGTCTCGAGATGCAGCTATTAATACGCCGCCTCGACTACGGATGGCGACACTTTATGCAGTGGGGCAAAACTTGCCGAACGGCGCTCGTGTAGCTAATACTTGTAATGGCTCGGAAGATTACGTTGGATATTCTACAAAATTTGGTGATAGTGCAGGTGATTTTAGTCCTCTTGCAAGACTCGTTGTAGAAGAGGTACGTCAAATTGGTAAGCTTTTAGATATTCCTGCATATTTAGTAGATAAGGTTCCTAGCGATGGTCTTAGTGGTCAGTCTGATGAAGATAAACTAGGCTTTACTTATGCTATGTTGGACCACTATATTAGAACTGGCGAAATTGAAGATTTAGCTACGAAGGAACGTATTGATCGTTTGAACCGCATCAATAAACATAAATTAGAAATGATGCCATCCTTTAATCCAAACATTTAACAACATTAATTGCTTTATATTTATATAGTGGAGGTAATATGGAGAAGAGAATTGCTTTGATAGGTACTGGTGGAACGATTGCAGGGCAAGGTGCTTCTGATACAGATTTGACAGGTTACACAGCAGGCGTACTTGGACTCGATGAAATCTTAGCCTCTGTACCTGGCACAGAACCATATGGCCCATATACATATATTCAGTTTAGTAATATTGAAAGCTCCGATATTACCGTAAAACACTGGTTAGACTTGTCTAAGCTAGTGCAACAATTAGTTGATCAAGATGATATTGGCGGTGTTGTTATTACTCATGGTACAGATAGTATGGAGGAAACAGCATATTTCCTTAATCTTACTGTACATACTGATAAGCCTATTGTCGTTACTGGTTCTATGAGACCAGCCGGTGCTATTAGTGCAGATGGTCCTATTAACCTATTACAAGCTATTCAAGTGGCAAGAACTCCTGAAACTGCAGGCAAAGGTGTAGTAGTCGTTTTAAATGGTTATATTGATGGTGCACGTGATGTGTCTAAATGTAATACGACAAATGTAGCGACCTTTGATAGTCCATTAGTAGGACATCTTGGCATCGTACAAGATGGAATAGCTCATTACTATAAAGCTTCCACTCGTTGTCATACTAAAGATTCTGAGTTTGATGTGAGGGATCTAAAAGAATTGCCACGGGTAGTGCTTTTAACTTGCTATGGTGGCATGGATGATATGGTGCCCATGAGTGTGGTTGCTACAAATCCAGATGGTTTGATTTTAACTGGTCTCGGTCATGGCACAATTCCACAAAATGTACGCCAAATTACTCAGAATACGAAGTTCCCAACGGTGCGTGCTTCTCGTACGGGCAGTGGTATGGTATCTGCGGTTCCTCAAGATACATTGGCAGGGTATCTGGTAAGTGACACCTTGAGTCCACAAAAGGCTCGCATCCTATTAATGTTAGGTCTTACAAAAACTAAAAATCTTAAAAAGTTACAACAATTCTTCTATAAATATTAATGGATTGATAAATGGACAAATAAATATCTAAAGTAGCTCTTTATAGTTGAAGAAATGGTCTACCATAACTAGCCTTGATATAATTATTCGTCGAAATTGAAATAGAATCTCAAAATTTAATTTGATATTCATTTTCAACTGTTATATTGTGTATAACAGTTTTATATGCAATAAACCGCACATCTCGATCGCCTAGGATGTGCGGTTTTTATTTGCGTATTATCTTTTTTCTTATAAGCAGTATATTAAATGATATATTGAGTGAGCGATGGATCCAATGATATATCGTTTCATCCAATAATATATCGTTTGTAGAGCGTGTGATATATTTATTCAGCGCCGATAGCATTTTCTAATGCTCTTTGTACACCTACATAAACTGCTTTTGCTAAGGTGTCCCCAAACAATGAGAAGGTGCCTGCGTCGGTTAAGACGTCACCATTTGTATCGATGGTAAGAACGACGCCATCTGTAGAGGTACCAGTAGCAGTGGTGTTGCGTTCTTTTGTGAGTGCATCAGGAATATCCTCGTTCATAAATGGATAGAGTTTCACACTTTCAGCGCCCCAATCTTGGAGGGCTGCAGTTTTAGCCTCTGTAATGGTCATCATAGCTTTCACCATGGCGCTGTCAGTTAAGGCCTTATTCGTAAAGACGAGGATGTTGATTGTGCCAGGCGTTATAAAAGCCCCGTCCCGTTCTTCATAGCAATACCCTGTGCCTGCACGATGGGCTGTTTTCTCATAGCCTGCAGTAACGATAGTCTCTACGATAGTATCTTTCTCCTCGACCTTAGCATAGGCGTGTAGTGTCATTGTAGCAGATGTGAGAAGCGCTGTACTAAAATGGACTGGCGTATCGATTTGCTCGAACTCTTGTGCTAAATAGTTGGCTACCGAGCCACCTGGTAAATCTTTTTCTGTTTCGATTTGATATGTTAATTGTTGGTTGCGCACAGCGAGTGTGTGGTGATAACCACCGTTTAATTGTCCGCTAGACAGGGAATAGTGAATATCGTCAAAGTGCACTGTAACGGAGTGTAGCTCCTTGGTTATATAGCCACCGGTAGCAAGCTCTTGTGGTGCTTCGTATGGATTGTTTAACATGTAAGTCTCCCTAGATTTAGATTGTTATATATGTAATATAACGATATAATAACTTTACTATATCGTGTAAAATATATTTATTAAATTATAGCATATATGTTTATGATGACCATATTAATAGATGTGCTCAATCATTTATGTAGTTTTATTATTGGAGGTTTAATATGGGCAATATTTTTTATTCTGCATCAGAAATATTGTTTAAAGATGCGAATGTATTGATTCAATTTCGAGATTGGTTCTTTTCTCAAGCGGGCAATATATTATTAGCTCTTATTATATTTTGGGTAGGTCGTTATGCTATTAAATGGGTAAAAGCCTTTGCTGTACGTATTATGACTAAGGCCTCTTATGACTCTGCTGCGATGAGCTTTATTACGCAGATCATCAATTATACATTGCTAGTAGGTCTAATATTGATTTGCTTAAATCAAATTGGTGTTCCTACTACATCCTTTGTAGCAGCCTTTGGTGCCTTTGGTTTAGGTATTGGTTTGGCCTTACAAAGCAACTTATCTAACTTGGCATCAGGCTTATTAATTCTTATATTTAAGCCTTTTAGAGCAGGTCATGTTATTCAAGTTGGAGATACTATAGGTAGTGTTAAGTCTGTTCAATTTATGTATACTATTATCACTACTAAAGATCAAAAAAATGTGTATATACCAAACTCTATCCTTACCTCCCAAGCCATAACTAATATTGCTTATACCCATGAAAGGGTTATCCCGTTCGTCTTTGATATTGGTTATAACAATAATCATCATGAAGCAATTAAAATCTTAAAAAATATTTTTGCTGCTGATAAACGTGTACTCAATCCTAAAGATATGGAAATTGGTATTTCTGAATTTGGCGATAACTCTGTACGCATTGCTGCCTATGCACGCGTTAAGTCGAAAGACTTCTTAGATGTGCAATATGGAATTATGTCTGATGTAAAAGATGCGTTCGATAAATATGGTATCGACATTCCATATCCTCAACGTGTTGTATATCTTCAAAATGTAGATAACTCTACTGGTGAAATTAAGGGAACTAAGAAAAAAACAAGTGGAACGAATGTTGCCATTGATGATAACCCTGAAAGTTAATATGTGATACAGAAAGTGAGATATATGATATCTTTAACAACTAATGTTTGTATAGTTTGGAAACGACTTATTTTCATGATAGCCTTTATAGGCGCTATTATTTTCGGTACTAGTGTTTCTCATGCTGCATATATTGCGCCGCCATCTACGGTCGGTGAGGCGGTAGTCCTCATTGATGCGGACACAAAGGAAATTTTATTTGCTAAAAACCCTGATAAATGGATGCACCCAGCAAGTACTACAAAAATGGTTACCTTGTTAACGGCACTAGAGCTTAAAGGTACTCAACTTGATGAATTAGCTACTATTAGTAGTTATGCAACGAGTATGGAAGAATCTAATTTAGGCGTTCGTGTAGGTGATCAAATCACATTAGAAGCTGTTATCGAAGGCATGATGGTTGCCAGTGGTAATGATGCGGCCGTTGTAGTAGCAGAAAATGTAAGTGGCTCTGTAGAAAAATTTGGTAAGGATATGACTCGTATTGCTACTAAAGCAGGTGCAAAGAATAGTGTGTTCCTAAATCCACATGGATTAACTCAAATGGGGCACCACTCTACGGCTCGTGACTTGGCGATGATTGCTGCGTATGGTATGAAATACCAAATGTTCCGCGATAAGGTTGCTAATGATTACTATAAGGTGCCATACCAAAATCGTGCACCTGTAACAATTCGTACAACGAATCACTTCATTCGCAACAAATATCCTGGTGCCAATGGTTTGAAAACAGGCTTTACGAATGCTGCAGGGGAATGTTTAATTGCATCTGCTACGCGTAATGGTCATACTATGATTGTAGTTATGCTTAATGATGATAATCGTTGGGAAGAAGCTGTACAATTCCTTGATTATGGTTTTAAACTTCGTGGAGTTATTTAGGGGAACTATTGTGTAATGGGGGTTATATGAGTTCGTTTTTTGCCTTTTTAAAACGCATGCGCTTTATTAATCGATGGAGCCTTATGCGCAATACAGAAACAGAAAATATTCAAGAGCATAGCCTTGAAGTGGCTATGGTAGCTCATAACTTGGCAGCTCTGAAGAACGAATACTTTGGTGGCAATGTAGATATTAATAAAGTAGCGGTTATTGCCATGTACCATGAGGTGAGTGAAATCTTTACAGGCGATATGCCAACACCTATTAAGTACTTTGATCCCAAATTACGTGAGCTTTATGGTGAAGTTGAATCCTTGGCACAAGAGAAAATGTTATCTACTTTGCCAGAGCGTTTACAAGGGGTATATAAGCCTTTTATTGTAGATGCTGAAGAAAGTGAAGAGTGGCCTATCGTAAAGGCAGCAGACACTATTTCAGCGTATATGAAGTGTGTGAACGAACTGAAGGCAGGAAACGACGAGTTTAAAGAAGCACATGACTCCATATTAGTAAAACTAAAAGCTCTCAACATGCCCGAGGTAGATATGTTCCTTGAAACCTATATGCCTGCCCTTGGTAAGAGCTTAGATGAGTTAAACTATTACGAAATAAAATAATGATTAACTAAATAACAAATAAAAAGAGACGACCATGAACTGCACCTCCAAAAATTGTGTCCAATTTTTGGGGTGCAGTTCACCAGAGGTCGTCTTTTTTTATTCTCGAAAATATTCACTTCTGGAGTATTCGTAGTGCTTATTTGTCTTAAAACAGAAAATAGCTATAACATCTTAGTAGATGTTATAACCATTTTACATCTTAAATAATGTTTTTATAACATCTTTTTAGATTCAATAATTTCTTGATTTCTCATTAGTATTTTTTTGCCACGCCATGAGAAGGCACGAGGTCCGTATTTAGCTTTGAACTCTTTGTTCGTTAGTGAATCTAATTCATCTATATCAATGTACGGTTCTACTGATTGGAATTCTGGAATTGGTGTGGTAGGAATATCTTTGTTGTGCGGGCACACTTCTTGGCACACGTCACAGCCAAATACGAGGGGCGTTTTAGCTATGATATGCTCCTCCTCTGAAGTAAGTTCTCCTTTTTTCTGAGTTAAGTAACTTTTACAGGTGTCGAATTTAAACTCATCATGTCCTAAGCATTGACCTAAACAGGCAGTAATACAGCGATTACATCCCATGCAGGATTGAGTTAGTGGAGTATTAGGTTCTAGTTCTAAGGTTGTTAAAATCGTTCCAATCACCACATAAGAACCCCATTTAGGGCTGATGAAGCAATTATTTTTGCCGTAAAACCCGAGACCTGCTAAGTAAGCCATGTAACGATCGGCTAAAGGGGAGGTGTCACAATGAATAGAGAACTGTGCGTCTGTATTCATTATTTGTAATTTTTCAATAAGCTTTTTTAAATATTCATTGATGACTAGATGGTAATCTTTGGCCCATGTATAGCGAGATAAATTGGAAGGAGATTTATGCTCTACATAGTATGGAAAAAGACAAACAATTGCACTTTTAGGTGTAAAAAGGGATGTTCCTAATAGTCTTTCCTCTACATTGGCAGCCGTAAAGGGACATGGATTACTTTCGTATAAAATGGATTTTGCATTCTCAGGTAGTGGCCAAGATGCGACACCAAACTCATAAATATTCAGTTCTTTGCAGATTTCTTGTAAATTTATATATTTCATCGTAGATTTCATAGCGAATTATTGGTACAATAAAAGTATAAGAAATGTGAGGAATTTCTATAGATTTTAATGAGTTCCTTCTAGGTTTGTAGTTCGATGATATTTGCATTTTTATGGTTATCATCTAAGTTCTGTTAGTATTAGTATACCATTGAGAGGACAGATTATGTTAGCATTTATGAAAGTATTACAACCGAAGACGGTGGAAGAGGCTTATGAATTAGCCACAAAAAACAAAACTGCTCCAATGCTAGCTGGCGGTTGCTGGTTGCGTTTAGGTCGACGCACATGGCCATCAGTGATCGATATGGCAAGCCTTGATTTGCGTTATGTTCGTGAAGAGGAGAACGAGTTTGTAATTGGCGCTATGGCGACACAAGGAGATGTGGAACGTTTTGAGCCATTACAACAATTCTGCGGTGGTGCCGTAGTTAAAGGCGTTAAGGAAATCCTTGGCGTTCAATTCCGTAATACAGCTACTATGGGCGGCTCTGTAGCTAGTAGATTCGGCTTCTCCGATATCATTCCTGCATTGTTGGCAGTCCATGCAGACATCGTTACTTTTAAAGGTGGTCGCATGTCCATGCAAGACTATATGACGTATAGAGAACGTGATATTCTTATGGAAATTCGCATTCCTAAAGTAGATGTGCCTGTAGCTGTGGAAGCACTTCGCATCTCTCGTGGCGATTTCCCAGTGTTGACAGGTGCTCTTCGCCGTGATGACAAAGGCGTTGAAGTGTACATCGGTACAAGACCTGGCGTGCCTCAATTAGCAGATAAAGCAAGTGCTTTGCTTTCAGAAAAAGGATTGTCTGCAGCAAAAGAAGCAGGTCAATTGGCATCTGAAGAATTAGTTTATCAATCTAACTCCCATGCGTCTAAAGAATACCGCATGGAAATGGTGAAAGCAATGGTTCAACGCTTAGCTAAGGAGGTGGCACAATAATGGAACTCGTACTAAATATTAATAATAAAAATGTAACAGTTAATGTGCCAACTGACGAAATGTTGTTGGATACATTGCGTAATCTTGGTTATTATAGCGTACGTTGTGGCTGTGATACAACAAACTGTGGCCTTTGTACTGTATGGGTAGACGACGAAATCGTATTATCTTGTGCATATCCTACATTCCGTGCACCAGGTCATAAAATCACTACATTAGAAGGCTTAGAAGAAGAAGCTGAATTACTAGCAGCTTGCATCGCTAGTGAAGGTGGGGACCAATGTGGTTTCTGTACAACTGGTATGATGATGAGCGCTATCAATTTGAAACGCAAAAATCCAAAGGCTAGTGATGATGAAATCCGCGAGTACCTCATTGGTAACTTGTGCCGTTGTACTGGCTATGAATCACAACTTCGAGGGGTTCGTAAATTCTTAGAAGGAGGCCTATAATAATGAAACAGCACATTGGTAAAGCTTATGACAAAGTTGACTCTAAAGGTATTTTGACGGGTAAGCCGTCCTATACAGGCGATTTTGTTCCAAAAGATGCGCTCGTTATTAAGGTTCTTCGTAGCCCTCATGCACAGGCGCGCATTAAATCTATTGATACATCTAAAGCTAAATTGATCCCCGGTGTAGAAGCTATCTTTACACATGAAGATGTGCCTAATACTCGTTTCACATTGGCTGGTCAAACATACCCAGAGCCATCTGCTTATGATGCGCTTATCTTAGATCCTGTAGTTCGCTATGTAGGTGATGAAGTGGCTCTCGTAGTTGCTAAAGATGAGGCTACAGCTTTAAAGGCTATGCCGCTTATCAAGGTTGAATACGAAGTACAAAAACCTGTACTTGATATGCATGCAGCTATTGACCATGAAACAGTAGTCCACCCTGAAGATGATATTCATAACAATATTCCTGTAGGTCAAGACTATAAACGCAATATTTGCGTATCCTATCACAAACGCGTAGGTGATGTTGAAGCAGAACTTGCAAAATGTGATTATGTAGTAGATGGTACTTACTTTGACCAGGCTACACGCCAAACGGCAATGGAACCATTCCAAAGCTTTGGTTATGTAGATGCATTAGGTCGTGTAGTAATTGTATCCTCTACGCAAATCGTATTCCATGTTCGTCGTCACATCGCACGTGCTCTTGGCATTCCTGCTACTAAAGTTCGCGTATTAAAACCTCGTATCGGCGGTGGCTTCGGCTCTAAACAAACGGCTTGTACAGAAATTATGACAGCCTTTGTAGCATGGACATTGAAGAAACCTTGTTACCTTTTATATGATCGCACAGAATCGCAAACTTGCTCCACTACACGTCATGCTCGTGAATGGAAAATCCGCGTAGGTGCTACAAAAGATGGAATTATCAAAGTAATTGATATGGACTCTATTACTGATGCAGGTGCTCATGCAACTCACTGTTTCACTACTACTACAGCTGGTGAGCATAAGTCCATTCCTTTATACAATAAATCGACAGCTATCCACTACGGTACAGAAGGCGTATACATGAACCATACACCAGGCGGTGCATTCCGTGGTTATGGTGCTACAGAAGCGTTATGGCCATTAGAGTGTGCTGTTAATAATTTGGCGGATAAAATGGGCGTTGACCCTGCTGAATTGCGTCAAAAGAACTTGATTGCTCAAGGTGAACAAAGCTTGGTATACGCTCCAGATGAATATCTTGACTCTGGTCTATTCCAAGATACAATAAATCGCGTGAAAGAAATGGCTCGTTGGGATGAACGCCCTCATTCTTGGGATATTGATGAGCGCTATCGCGGCGGTCTTGGCATGGCATTAGCGTTGCAAGGTTCTGGCGTTGCTAATATCGACGTAGCATCTGTAGAAATTCGTCTTGGCGATGATGGTAACTACACATTGTACACTGGTTCTTCTGAAATGGGCATGGGCTCTAATACTGTATTGACTCAAATGGCCTGCGAAGTAATCGGCTGTCCTATGGAATATATGACTGTTGTTGAATCCGATACAGATATCGTACCATTCGACCCAGGTTCCTACGCATCTAGTACAACATATGTAACTGGCACAGCTGCTAAGATGGCTGCTGAAGAATTGCGCACTAAAATTATCGCTAAATTCGCAGAATTCTTTGAAACTGATGTTGAAAATGTTGAATTTGATGGCGTTGTAGCCACAACAAAAGATGGCTCCAAAACTATGGATATCCATCAATTAGCTCCGAAATTATTAGTAGGTGTTAAAGCAGAACAATTATCTGGTTTCGCTACATGGGGCAGTCATACATCCCCACCTCCATTTATGGCATCTATTGCAGAGGTAAAAGTAGACAAACAAACTGGTAAGGTTATTCCTCTTCACTTCTATTCCTGCATCGACTGCGGTACTGTTATTAACCCTAAATTGGCTCGCGTTCAAGTTGAGGGCGGTGTAGTACAAGCAATCGGCATGGCGCTATATGAAGATGTACGCTATTCTAATAATGGTCGCTTAGAGACTAATAACCTTATGACTTATAAAATTCCAACTCGTCAAGATATCGGTGAATTACATACAGACTTCGTAGAGTCTTATGAACCAACTGGCGGTTTTGGTGCTAAATCTATTGGTGAAGTTGTTATTAACACTGGTTGTCCAGCTATCCAACATGCTATTAAGAATGCAGTTGGTGCGGATGTTCGTACATTACCTATGACACCTGAGAAGGTATTTATGGCTATGGACGAGAAATATAAAGTATAGGGAGTTTTAATTTCTTGTTACTTTCTAAGGAGGCCTGGTTCTATGACATCACAAACATCCTATTGGAATCGACTGATTCAGCCGGGAATCGTTGCCCTTGTTGGGGCCGGCGGTAAAACGACTGTGCTTTCAAAGCTAGTAGAATATGGACGGCTGAAAGGTCAGCCCATCGTAGTTACGACTACGACTCGACTTTATGAATCTCAAGTTGCTCATTATAAACCGATTTATACTCAAAATATTAATGAAGCAGATGAGTATTGTACTGATCGTGTATTACATGGTTATTGTGGTGCGTGGTTCTCTGGGATTACAGGAACAAAAGTAGACTCCTTAGATTGTGATCTTATCGATGGTTTATCCAAGTTACATCCTAACTGGCAAATTGTGGTAGAAGCAGATGGGGCAAAGGAAAAATGGCTCAAGGCGCCTAAGACGAGTGAACCTGTTATTCCAACCCTTACAAAGACTACGATTGGTCTTGTTAACCTACAAATGCTAGGGGCTCCCCTTGATGATGAGCACGTACATAATATTGAGCTCGTTCAAGATATCGTAAAGCGCGATATGGGGGCTATTGTAACACCGCGTATGTTGGCTGATCTTGTATTACACAAGCAAGGTTTATTCCAATACAGCAAAGGGAAAAAAATCCTATTCTGTACTGGTTATGAAACCGTGCAACATCGCATCATCGATGATTTTATTGATCATATTGTGGATAGCGATATTTCTGCTATCATCTTAGCTGATGGATATAAAGCAAGTTGCGAAATCCGTCGCATCATTCAATGTCGGTAGGTACTCATGACTAATGTGAAAGCAAATTGTAATGCCGCTTTCAGTACAATGAGAGACCCCATAGACCGTCGTCCTTTGCATATTGGCATTGTCCTCCTCGTAGGAGGACAAGCCAAACGCATGGGATGTAATAAGCAGCTCTTGCCCTGGCGTGGCAAGACTGTTCTAGATGCGGTCTGTGGGGCTCTTCAATGTGGATGGGGTTGTCCGGTAGTGCCTGAGATGTCATGTAAACTACCTTTTGTGGCGGTTACTGGTGATGATCATGAAAAACTAGAACCTATTGTCACATCCTATGGTTTTGAAGCGATTCGAAATGAGCATCCTCAGCTAGGACAAGGTGTGTCCATAGCGATGGGGGTACGGCATTTAGTAGAAACATCGCCCATACCGTTAGATGGTATTCTTTGCTCAGTAGGGGATCAACCTCTTCTGACGAGTGCTGTCGTACATGAGGTCATTAGTGCATTTAGTGAAAACTTTCATTCAAAAACTATCGTTGTCCCATATTATGGGGAGAACTATCAATCGGGAAACCCCGTTCTCTTTGGTTCTCATTGGTTTGATTTTTTACAACAGATCCAAGGGGATCAAGGCGGTAAGACCATCATTCGTGGTGATGGCAAGGACTATGTCTTGAAATTATGGATTCGTGACGATATTGGTGACGATATCGACACACCCGATGATTTTGAGCGTTTAAAACATCGTGAAAGTGAGGCATTATGAAACCATTAGTGCTCATGCGCGGGGGCGGAGATATCGCTTCCGGCGCTGTATATAGATTGAAACGGGCGGGCTATCCCGTGGTTATTAGTGAAATTGCGATTCCTACTATGATTCGCCGAGAAGTATGCTACGGTAATGCCGTTCATCGTGGTGAAATGGTTTTGGAACGCTTTGTAGCCCGTCATGTTGCCCTTAGTGAAGTGAAAGATACTTTAGCACAAGGGATAATTCCCGTTGTGACTAGTTCATACGAAGAGTTATTAGATACACTGAAACCAGCTATTGTAGTAGATAGTATTTTAAGTAAGAAGAATCTAGGTACAAAACGTGATGATGCAGAGCTTGTCATAGGTGTTGGGCCTGGGTTTACCGCAGGGGACGATGTAGATGTAGTCATCGAAACAATGCGTGGTCATTACTTAGGTCGCTGTATCTATGATGGTCCTGCTCAGCCGAATACAGGTATTCCTGGCAATGTAGGTGGCTATACTCATGAACGTGTAATACACTCACCAAAGGCTGGTCTATTTACGGCAAAGCGTCATATTGGTGATTCTGTACAGGCTAATGAGGTTATTGGTTATGTCGATGAAGAACCAGTACGGGCAAAAATTACAGGTATTCTTAGAGGCATTCTAAAGAGTGGACTCATTGTGTCGGACCATTTTAAACTGGCCGATGTTGATGCTCGTTGTGAAGAGTCTCATTGTTATAGTATTTCAGATAAATCCCTAGCTGTTGGCGGCGGCGTTTTAGAGGCTGTTACTGCGTGGGATTATGAAAGGAATTTAGATGGAAACAATCTATGATGTGATGAAAGACCGTCTACAGGTTACTGAAACTACCTTGATGGTTACTATTTTATCTGGTCCTCGTCAAGGGGATAAGACTGTTTACGCTGAAGATGGTAGCGTGCTATATGGTACAGCTATTGAAGGCTTTACAGTAGATAAGGCAAAACTTAATTCTCTATGTATGGTAGGCGAAATAGAATGTTTCGTACAACCTGTAGAAAATGATCCGTCCGTTCTCGTATTGGGTGCTGGTCATGTGAGCCGAGCGATTACAGATTTACTGTTATTTATTGGCTGTCGTGTCACTGTTGTAGATGACCGTCCAGAATATGTAGTCCCTGAATTCTTTGATGAACGTGTTACACGTAAATGCTTGCCTTTAGAAAACTTCAAGAACGATTTACCTCTTGATGAGTATAATGGGTTTATCATCGTAACGCGTGCGCATGAGTACGATAATATATGCCTTGAACAACTTCGTAGCTACTTGCCTACGTATATGGGCGTTATGGGGAGTCAAAAGCGCATTCATTACGCTTTTGAAGTGTTGCGTGAGCAAGGTTGGACTCAAGAGGAGCTTGATATGGTTTATGCTCCAATCGGGCTAGATCTTGGTGCACAAACACCGGAAGAAATTGCGTTATCTATCGTTAGTGAATATTTGGCAGTGGTACGTGGTAAACAAGGCGGCTCATTGCGGAAAGGTAGAGTGAGCCATGAATCGTGAGTTTATTGAATATCTTGAGGAGCGTAAAAACGAAACATTAGCTGTTGCTACTATTTTGTATACTCGTGGATCCACACCTCGTAAAGCAGGTACTTCTATGGTTGTATTCCCAGATGGTTCCATCTTTGGTACTATCGGTGGTGGCCGTGCAGAAAATGAAATTCGTCTAAGTGCAGTTGATTCTTTGAACAAAAAAGAAGCACACCGTCGTATCGACGTTTTACTCGATGATGATGTAGCTGTCAAAGAAGGTATGGTTTGCGGCGGTCAAATGGATGTGTGGATTGAAACACAAAACATTTAAGCGTTCAAAGGGATTGCTTTAAAATGCATATATATAAGATATCTGTTTTATAGATTAATATATATTTATATGAAAATAAACTCATGGAGTATCTGTTTCTAAATTTACAGTACTCTCAAAATGAGTTAAAATATAAGGTACAGTCATAGAATTGACTGTACCTTATTATTTTGTATAAGGAGTTATTTTTATGCATATTGACGCACTTATACATACCTTTAGGCTACTTGATATCCTTGATATTTTCGTTGTTGCTATAGGTATTTATTATTTATATAAGATGCTTAAAGATACACGAGCCGTTGCTCTTTTAAAAGGTATCGTGTTCTTAGCAATAATAAATCTGATCAGTCATCTGTTCAATCTATATGTTATTAACTGGATTTTGCAACAAAGTATGACTGTACTCCTCTTTGCGTTACCAGTCGTGTTCCAACCTGAATTGCGCCGTGCTCTTGAGCAACTCGGTCGCGGCCGTATTTTCAGCAAGGCTCAAAATGTAAACGAAGAGGAAATGGATATGGCTATCAATGAAGTGATGGCGGCGGCACGCGTTATGTCCCGTGAACATACGGGGGCACTCATCGTGTTTGAACGAGAAGTAGGTCTTAATGACTTCGTAGATACAGGTATCTTAATGGATGCTGTATTGAGCCGTGAATTAATTAAAAATATCTTCGTTCCGAGCACACCGCTTCATGATGGGGCTCTTATCATTCGCGATGGTCGCATTCGTGCAGCTGGATGTTTGTTACCGCTTACTGAAGACCGTACGTTGAGTACTGAACTAGGTACGCGTCACCGTGCAGCTATCGGTTTGTCTGAACAAACTGATGCGGTAGTTGTCGTTGTCAGTGAGGAAACAGGTACGATTTCTTATACCTATGGCGGTCATATTTATCGCCATTTACCAGAGGATCAAATTAAGGAGGCTTTACGCACCTTTATGGAACGCCCTCGTCAAACCATTACTAGTATGTGGAAGTGGAGGGCTAACAAATGATGATTCATCTGAAACGAAACTGGCCTGCTAAGCTCTTATCCTTGCTGGCGGCTATCGTCATGTGGTTCTTTATCATGCGGGATCAAAATCCTGTGATGGAGGTAACCTATACTGTGCCTGTACAGGTTCAAAACCTCAATTCTGGCTATATCGTAGAGGATGCACCAGATACAGTACGTGTTGTATTGACTGGTCCTCGTGATACGATTATTTCCATGAAGTCAGATAATCTTCGAGCTTATATTGATGCGTCTGGTGTAAAACCAGGTCAAAATAATGTGACTATTGGATTTACGCCTCCTGCAGGTATGAATCTTGTGGAAGTAAAACCAGACAATATCACTATTAATGTTGACGAGTATGCTGAAAGAAAGGTTCCTGTTGAAATTGTTCCAATCGGTAAATTCTCTGATGACATTGCTTTGAAATCAGTAACGATTGTGCCGAAAGAGGTAACTGTTTCTGGGCGCAAGCAACAAGTTAATACAGTGAGCAAGGTTGTTATGAAGGTTAATGTTGCCGGACAAACTAAGAACTTCAGTGCTGTAAGTACTTTAGAGGCTTGGGATATAGCTGGCAATGTATTGGATGTACATATCAATCCAAATCAAGGTCAAGTACAATATGAACTTAACTTATTGCGTAAGAATAAAGCCGTTCCTATTACTGTGCCGACCATCGGTACTGTGCCAGAGGGCTACGAAGTTAAAGCTACATCTGCTACACCTACGCAGTTAACGGTTACAGGCCGTGAAGAACTGATTGATACAATTACTGATATTCAAACGGAACCGGTTGATATATCTGGTGCTACAGAAACCATTCAAGGTACCTATAACTTAGTCTTACCGAGTGGCATCAATAGTAATACCTCAACAGTGCGTGTAAAAGTAGAAATCCAAAAGAAAGCTACTTAATGTGAAATTCAAAAGAATGCTACTTAATGTACAGCTGAATGTAGTACAGGTAGAGCTTTCACAATCATTACAATTAGATGCTAAAGGTCCTAATGGAGTATTATTTACCTACTCTGTTAGGGCCTTTTTTATTAATCCTATATTAGCTATTAGCTTTTATAGTAGTGTTGTATAATAAAAGTGTATAACCATTTTCTTGTAGATCAGTTGTTAGGGATTTAGGTCAAATAATAACGATATAAGCTGCCCCTGAAGGGAGCCAAAATAGGAAAGATATGATTAGAATAATAAACCTCCGCGTGGCTGTTACAGTCAAGTCGGATATAAAGGATATTGTAGAAAAGAAATATCCCCAATTGCGAGGCGCTATTGAAACGATTCACGTTGTACGACGCGCTGTAGATGCTCGTAAAAAACCAAATATTGTCTTTGTCTATACTTTGTTTGTTGAGGTTCATAACGAAGCTCAAATTATGAAAAAACTAAGTAAACAAAAGGATGTATCTGTATTTACAGCAGAAGATCCAGAGCCTATCGTTTATGGGAATGTACCATTAGCACATCGTCCCGTAGTTATGGGCTTTGGTCCAGCAGGTATGTTAGCCGCATTTTACCTTGCCCGTGAAGGTTACCGTCCTATCGTCTTTGAGCGCGGTCAAGATGTAGATACTCGTAGCGAAGACGTAGAAACATTCTGGAAAGAGGGCGTCTTTAAACCTGAGTCCAACGTTCAATTCGGTGAGGGTGGTGCAGGTACCTTCTCTGATGGTAAATTGACGACTCGCGTTACCCATCCTAGATTGCACGAAATCTCCAAATATTTTGTTGAATTTGGTGCGCCTGAGGAAATTTTATATAAACATAAACCTCACGTAGGTACTGATAAATTGCGTACCATGGTAAAAGCCATGCGTAAGCGCATTATTGAATGGGGCGGTGAGGTTCGTTTCGGTGCGAAGATTACAGATTTATTTATCGAAAATGACCGCATCGTAGGTGTTGAAATTAATGGTAGTGAGCGCATTGATACCACAGTTGTCTTATCTGGTGTAGGACATAGTGCACGTGATACGTATGAAATGCTACATAAACGAAATGTAGAAATGACAGCAAAACCATTTGCTATCGGTGTTCGTATTGAACATGATCAAGCTGTAATCGATGAGTCCCAATATGGTGTAGAACCGTCTAGCTTGGGCCTTGGGGCCGCAGAATATTCTCTCGTATACCATGATAAAGAAACAGGACGTACAGCGTATAGCTTCTGTATGTGCCCAGGTGGCCAAGTTGTAGCATCTGCGTCCGAAAATGGTGGCGTTGTTGTAAATGGCATGAGTTTGTATGCTCGTGATAGCGGTGTTGCGAATAGTGCTATCGTAGTTAATGTAGGTCCCGATGATTTTGGTACGCATCCTCTGGATGGGGTAGCTTTCCAACGGGAATGGGAACGTAAGGCCTATGAGTTGGGCGGTTCTAATTTCCATGCGCCAGCGCAAACAGTAGGTCAATTTTTGGGGCTTTCACCGACACCTAGCGTACAAGATAGCACCTATAGCTATGAACCGGGCGTAGTGAACTGTGATTTACACGATTGCTTACCGCCATTCGTCACATCCGTATTAGAACGGGCGTTGCCGTATTGGGGCCGTCGCATTCGTGGATTCGATGATCCTGCCGTATGCATGACAGGCGTTGAAACTCGCACCTCTGCACCACTTCGTATGGGACGCAACGAGGAGCGCATTTCTCCAACTGTAGGTGGATTCTACCCGATGGGCGAGGGTGCTGGCTACGCTGGTGGCATTATGAGTGCGGCCCTCGATGGGGCAGAAACTGCTATTTTATGTATGGCTAAATACGCAAAACCAAACTAGTTGGTAATATATTGTGAAGTAAACTACAGTATAGGTTCATATTGGTACCGTAATATAGTTGTATCTGTATAGTATCTATATATGTGGTGTATATAATATGATATAATACACAACAGTGAATATATGAGGACTTGTGATGTACACAAATCCCTAGAGGAGGATAATTATGGCTCGTTTATTTGGTACAGATGGTGTACGTGGTGTTGTTAATGAATTTTTAACACCTGAATTAGCCTATCATTTAGGTCGTGCAGCGGCTACGCATTTTGGTAAGGAAAAGGAACATCCTACGTTCTTAATCGGTCGCGATACGCGTATTTCTGGTTCTATGCTTGAAAGTGCATTGGCAGCAGGCATTTGCTCTGTAGGTGGTAATGTAGTCATTGCAGGCGTTGTACCAACTCCAGCAGTAGCATATCTAGTGCGTCAACAAGGTTTTGATGCGGGCGCAGTTATTTCTGCATCTCATAATCCATACCCAGATAATGGTATTAAATTCTTCGATGGCAATGGTTACAAATTGCCAGATGAAGTAGAAGATCAATTGGAAGAGTATGTTCGTCAAAGTGCGGATAATGAATTGCCACGCCCTACAGGTGACGGCATCGGCAAAATAGAGCACAACAGCAACTTAGCTCATTTCTATGCTCACTTTGTACGTCACACAATCGATACATCCTTGGAAGGCATGACAATCGTTTATGATGGTGCTAATGGTGCTGCTTCTAGTGTAGGCCCTGAAATTTTAGCTGGCCTTGGCGCTAAAGTTATCAACATTAACGTAAATCCAGATGGCTTAAACATCAACCATCACTGTGGTTCTACGCACATCGAAGGCTTGCAAGTAGCTGTACAACAACATAATGCAGACCTTGGTATCGCTAATGATGGCGATGCGGACCGTTGCTTATTGGTTGACGAAAAAGGTCAAGTCCTCGATGGTGACCAAATCATGTTGTTATGCGCTCTTAAATTGAAAGAAGAGGGCAAACTCAAAGATGATACTGTAGTTGGTACTGTTATGAGTAATATTGGCTTCCATAAAGCCGCTCAAGAATTAGGCATGAAAACATTTGCTACTGCTGTTGGTGACCGTTATGTTTTAGAGTATATGCGTGAACATAATCTCTCCGTTGGCGGTGAGCAATCTGGTCATGTAATCTTCTTGGATCACAATACAACTGGTGATGGTATGTTGACAGCTGTACAAGTAGCAGCTCTTATGAAAGAGAAAAACCAACCACTTTCTGAATTGGCTGGCATTATGACTAAATATCCTCAAGTTCTTATCAACGTTCGTGTTGCTACAAAAACAGGTTGGGAAGATAATGATATTATTAAAGCTGCCATCGTAACAGCGGAAGGTGAACTTGGTGTAGAAGGTCGCGTTCTAGTTCGTGCATCTGGTACTGAACCACTCATTCGCGTAATGGCAGAAGGTCCTAACCAAGAAGAACTACAAGCACTATGCCAAGAAATCGCTGATATTATCGGTAGAGAACAAGGGTTAGCGGAATAAAAGTAGGGTGTGAGGCGGCAGAGGAGCTTGCGACGATGAAGTCCACACATCACTTTGTTCCGAGCGTAAGATTTCGGAAAGCGAAATCCACAGCGAGGAACCATCTCTACTAAGATTAAAACAATGGGTTTTAATAATTGTGAATCCATTCTACAACTTTTATATTAAAGGTCTATCCTCCTATATATGTCCCTTTGCTCCGTCCTACGTAAAGTCGCTACAGGAACATATATAGGAGGCTTAGATATGAGTGATATATCAATTAGAATAATTTAATGAATTATCTTTTGGCTTTGGGATATTTTAATCTAAGGGGGTAACATTATTAAAACAATAGGTTTAATTGGAGGAATGAGCTGGGAAAGTACGATTACATATTACCAGGTATTGAATGAAACTATTAAGCAAGTTTTGGGCGGCTTACATTCGGCAAAATGTATTCTATATAGCGTTGATTTTGAAGAAATAGAAAAGTGCCAGGCAAATGGCGATTGGAATAAAAGCGCTGAAATTTTATCCGATGCGGCTCAATCTCTTGAAAAGGCCGGTGCTGATTATATTGTTATATGCACGAATACAATGCATAAAGTTGCAGATGAAATAGAAAGACATATTCACATCCCTCTCCTTCATATTGCGGAAATGACTGCAGTAGAGTTAGAAAAATCAGGTATTACAAAGGTAGGTCTACTTGGTACCAAGTACACGATGCAACAAGATTTTTATAAATGTATCTTGGAAAATCGGGGAATTCATGTTGTTATCCCTAACGAAGATCAAGTTGAACTTGTAAATGATATTATATACAATGAATTGTGTTTAGGTGTTATTTCTAATGAATCTAAACAACAATACTTAGATATTATTGGTGATTTGGTAAAATCTGGTGTACAAGGTGTTATTTTAGGGTGTACTGAAATCGGACTACTTGTTAAACAGGATGATACGGATATACCGTTATTTGATACTACATTGATACATGCAAAAAATGCGGCGTTGATCTCTATTGATGGAGTATAATATAGTTAGGTTTTATTTTTGTTTAAGTAACATAACCCTCTATTAGATATTTTTATTCATTTTTAGAATATCTAATAGAGGGTTATTTTTATGTAATTAGAATTAGCTAGAGGCTAAAGCAAGTCTTTTTGTATAGTTTGAATTTATATGAGCGGCGTTAGTATAGGTACATACGTATATAAGAAGTAACTTATGTTATTATAAATATATAGTCTAAAATATGTTCGATAGTAAAGGTATAATATGAAGCTTGTTATAAAAGAGTATTGGGAAAATCTTAAAACAGAATATGAAACTGCTTATAAGGTGTCCATATTCAGTGATTATAATGTATTAATGCAATATGCAGAGCGTTTTGGATCTTACTTACGTGGTTTGATGCAGGAGGATCCGCTTGATGTAGATGTGGTATGCGCTTTAGCAACTGTTGAACAGGTGTTGCGGCATGAGGAAAACTCAATTCAACTATTGGAAGATTTCCTCGAAACGTATAGTGGTGAACTGAGTGATACGGATAAAGCAAGAGTTTACACTAATCTGGCTTTTTATTATAACGATGAGAGACATATAAAAGAATATGATTATCTATCGGTCGCTGTAAAGCTCAATTCTCCCTATATAGAGACCTATAGAGGTTTGGCATTATATCATTTCTCATCTTACGAAGATAATGGATCGATAGAGGCGTTAACTAAAAGCTTACAGGCCTTTGAAAAGGGAATAAGTGTATCTAATGATTATGAAATAAGCTATGGCTATGCAGTGTGTTTGTTTGAGCTTAAAAAATATGAGAAAGCAAAGACAATTTTTGAGCAGTTGTTATTAAAATACCCAAATAGAATGCGATTATTACTTGGGATAGCTTATTGTGATGTGTATTTAGGAAATAAAAAGTAAGCTCTTGATCGGTTAAAGAAAATTAAGCTGGGCTCAGATGTAGCATATTATTTAAGTAACGATGAGATTTATGATTTTGAAGTCTTTAATGCCTATTATGTTTTAGATGAATACGAACTATTCTTAGAGGAATGTGAAAAAGCTGAAGAGGACTGTGATTTGAGTGGGGGGCCTTATTACTTTGGTCTTTGGACTACGAATCAACATGACTTGTTCCACCGTGAAGTAGATAAACAACGAACAGAACTACTAGAATGTATCGAAGACGTAAAAGCGGTTGAAGACTTTGATAGTGAAGAGGAAAAGCAAAGTTATATTCAAAGCTGGGAAGATGATTTAGAAGCTTTAAGCACTGTGGTACATAAGATTAAACATGAAAACTACAAGCCTGTAGTTGAATTAAAATTATATCCTATATATGGATGCTACTTAATAGACTGTTTATTTCATAACTTTTGATACTCTTATGTTTGTGTGATAAATCAAAAAGGATATCTGTATTTGAACTGCTATGAGATTTGAATAAAAAAGAAGAAAGCACTACTTTGAATTGTAATAATCCAGAGTAGTGCTTTTGTCATTATTTATTAGCTACAACGAGTTTGTATCCATTCAAGTGGATGTTTTCACCAGTTGTGTCTTCGTTAGTTAAGGATTTTACATAGCTGTCGCCAGTAAGTGTCCAGCTAGAGTCTTTGCTGAGTTTCAGTGTAACTTCTTTAGCTGAGTTGTTTGTATTTACAGCGCCTACAAGGCTAGAACCGTTTGTCATGTCTAGTGCAATAGTACTGATGGAGTCAGCCACGATGTTACCACTTAATGCTTGGTTAGATGCGCGGAGTGTGAGGTGACCGCCGTTTTCGCCAGCTTTACCCCAACGGGAGTCAGCCGCTACTTTCACGAGGGTATTGGTATTAGGCATAGAGATTGCATTGTTAGAGAGGTCTACTTTAGCCGTAGTATTGTTTACATAGATGAACGCACCTGTAGAGTGTGTTGTGAGCGTGTTATTTTCTGCTTTGAGGCGTGCAATGCCGCTTTCAGCATCACCAGAGAAGCTTTGATATAGCATGAATCCATTATCTTTGTAGCCAGTTACGTTTGAGTTCGTAAGGGTAATGGAGTTTTTGCCTTCTACAACGCCAATTTCACTGTTATTAGCTACGCCGTTCACATTGTTAGCTGTAATATTACCCGTTGAATAGATAACAGGGCTACCTGCGCCAGATGTTGTTAGTTTAGCAGCTTCCGCAGTAATCGTACCTTCGCCACGATCTGTAGCAAGTGTAGCAGAGTGAGCACCTTCAGTAGTAATCGTTAGATTTTTACCATTTACTGTGCCTTTATACGTAGCATCTAGACCACGAGAGGAATCGCTTTTAGTGTGAATATTAGTGTTTTCTACGTTGATAACAGAGCTTTCACCGGTAGCAAAGACTGCATTGGAACCATTGGAGTTAGATGTAATATTGCTACCCTTAATGTTAATTTGGCTGCCATCAATACCAAGAATTACCGCATTTTGACCTCGGAAATTACTGTTGTCATCGCTTGTAGTATTACCAGTTTTATCGAAAACGCTGTTTTCGATATTTACGACTGCTTTATTTTTGCCTATGAAAGCATTCTGGTCAGATGTTGTGTTAGTAATTAATTCATGAGCGATAGATTTGTTTTCTGTTATTATAGACGTACTTGTGAAAGTACTAGGATCTACTTCGGCTTGTGGTGCCATGCCAGTAGGGGATCCGTTTTGCATATCTGTTGGAGGTGCCCCGTTTTGACTTCCACTTGGAGGTGCTCCATTAGGAGCACCTACTGGCGGTTGACCTGCAGGTGCTTTGCCATGTGGAGCACCATTTGGTGGTGTGCTACCTTGAGCAGATGGTACAGTTGGAGCTTGTTCTGTAGTGGTTACAACAGCTACGTTAGTATTCGCTTGTGTTTCTGCTGCAAAGGTTGGAATGAAGGCCAATGTAGATAAGGCGGCACCTAATACTGCAGGGAGCACCCAACGGCGTAATTTTCTGTATTGTATGTTATTTTTATGTGTTCTATGTTTCTTTTTTATAATTGTTTTATTCATACTATTTCTCTCCTAAATTGTATAAATTGATTGTAGTTGAATAGTAAAATCTAATTGCATAAAATATAGATTGATAGCAGTATAATTTCTTACAATGAAAATATCGTGAAGTATAGAAAAAATCTTTTTTTATTGCCTTTGAATTAGCTTCGGAGGTTTACATTTCATCGATTTTTTTAGTATAATATAGCTCAGTACATAATTCATATTTGTACTAATTCTGCCGTATATCATAAAAAGGAAGACCGAATTCGTAAAGGCGAATAGCGCAAGTACCCGCGAAGGCAGTCGTTAGGGTAGACGAGGTGAAGAGTGATCGAATAATCAGCGGATGCTCTTCCGGCACATTCATGTCGTAACAGATATTAAAAATCCCATCGGTAACGATGGGGACAAAGTATATCTGAATGAATTGTATTAAAGTAATAATTAATACATAATTGAAACATTAATCTAGAACATTAATTTGTTAGCCTTAGTTGTTGGCTGGGGCTAGAATGCCCCCAGTTATAGGAGGATATACTTATGTGCGGTATCGTAGGATACATTGGCTTTAATCAAGCATCTGATTTCTTGTTGGACGGTATGGCGAAATTAGAATACCGTGGTTATGACTCTGCAGGCATCGCTGTTATTGGTGCTGAAAATGTAATCAAAATTCAAAAAAAGGTTGGCCGTCTAGCTAATCTTGAGGCGATTGTAAAAGCAGATCCTAATGAAGGGACTGTAGGTATTGGTCATACTCGTTGGGCTACTCATGGTCGTCCATCCGATATGAACTCCCATCCTCACTCCTCTGAAGATGGTAAATTTGCTGTTGTTCACAACGGTATCATTGAAAACTACATGCCTTTAAAAGAAGAGCTTATCGAAAAAGGGTACCATTTCAAATCTGAAACTGATACTGAAGTAGTAGCTCACTTATTGGCAGATATGTACGATGGCGATTTCGTAGGTACTGTACGCCGCATGCTTGCTCGTGTTGACGGTGCGTATGCTCTTGAAATCATCTGTGCTGATGAGCCAGACAAAATCATTTGTACTAAAAAAGAAAACCCATTGGTTATCGGTCTTGGCAAAGGCGAAAACTTTGTTGCCTCTGATATTCCAGCGATCATTAACTACACACGTGATACATACATCTTGAGCGATGGCGAATTAGCGATTGTAACTCGTGATAATGTATCCGTATTTGACCGTGAAGGTAATGCTGTCGATAAAGAAGTATTCCACGTAAGCTGGAATGCAGAGGCTGCTGAAAAAGGCGGTTATGAACACTTCATGTTGAAAGAAATTCATGACCAACCTAAAGCAGTTCGCGATACATTTGGTACACACATCTCCGAAGATGGCAAAACTGTACACTTCGAGGAATTGAACTGGACTGCTGACGATGTAGCCGCTTTCAATAAAATCCTCATCGTTGCATGTGGTACTGCATACCATGCAGGTCTTGTAACAAAACAATATATTGAAAACTTGGCGCGCATTCCTGTAAGTGTGGAAATTGCATCTGAGTACCGTTATAGCAATCCGTTGACAGATGATAAAACATTATGTATCGTTATCAGCCAATCCGGTGAAACATCCGATACATTGGCAGCCTTGAAAGAGGCTAAACGCCTTGGCGCTAAATCCTTAGCTATCACAAACGTAGTAGGTTCCAGTATTTCCCGTGAAGCAGATAACACTGTTTACACATGGGCTGGTCCTGAAATCTCTGTAGCGTCTACAAAAGCGTACACTACTCAATTAGTAGCAGGCTTGTTGTTCGCTGTATACCTTGGCCAATTGAACGGTAAAATGGATCCAGCTGTAGGCGAAGAAATCCTTTGCGGTGTTAAAAGCTTGCCTACATTGATTCATGAAATCTTTGAAGTAGACGAAGATATGAAAGCCTTTGCAAAACATTATGGCTTCAAATCTGATGCGTTCTTCTTGGGCCGTGCTATCGACTACGCAGTAGCGATGGAAGGTGCTTTGAAATTGAAAGAAATTTCTTACATCCATGCTGAAGCATATGCTGGTGGCGAGTTGAAACATGGTACATTGGCTCTTATCGAAGAAGGCGTACCTGTTATCGCATTGGCTACACAAGAAGATGTGTACGATAAGATGATTAGCAACATCCGTGAAGTAAAAGCGCGTGAAGCTGTTGTAATCGGTATTGGCATGAAAGGTGACGAAGAATTATCTAAACACGTAGACCATACAATCTATGTGCCTCGTGCAAATAAATTCATCGCTCCAATCCTTGCGGTTGTACCATTGCAATTATTGGCGTACTACGCAGCGATTACTCGCGGCGCAGATGTAGATAAACCACGTAACTTGGCTAAATCTGTAACCGTAGAATAATATATATAACCAACAGTGCTTCGGCACTGTTGGTTTATTTCAATATAGGGAGACTATTATGGCAGTTATATTTTCCGGCATCCAACCAAGTGGGGAGTTAACACTTGGTAACTATTTGGGGGCTTTACGTAATTTTTTAGACTATCAAGACACTGATGAATGTTATTATTGTATCGTTAACCAACATGCGATTACTGTACCACAAGATCCAAAAGAGTTATTCCAAAATACTCGTAATTTGGCTGCCTTATACCTCGCTGTTGGCCTCGATTCTAAAAAGGTAACATTATTTGTGCAATCCGAAGTGCCTGAGCACGTTAAACTCGGTTGGGTTATGCAATCTATCAGCTATGTTGGCGAATTAGAGCGTATGACACAGTACAAAGATAAGTCTCAAAAGCAAGGTGACTCTATTCCTACAGCGTTGCTTACGTATCCACCATTAATGGCGGCAGATATTTTGTTATATGGTACTAACTATGTTCCAGTAGGTGAGGACCAAAAACAACATCTTGAATTGACTCGTAATTTGGCAGAGCGTTTTAACCGTAGATTTGGCGAAACTTTCGTAGTACCTGATATCAAGGTAGGCGAAGGTGGTGCTCGCGTTATGAGCTTACAAGAGCCAACTAAGAAAATGAGTAAATCTGATGACAACCAAAATGCTACGATTCGTCTTTTGGATGCACCAGACTTGATCGTGAAAAAATTGAAACGCGCTCAAACTGACTCTGATAATGCAGTGCGTTACGATAAAGAAAACAAACCTGGCATTTCTAACTTGATGGGCATTTATCGTGCTATTACAAAAGACAGCTACGAAGCTATTGAAGAAATGTACGCAGGTAAAGGTTATGGCGTGTTTAAATCCGATATCGCTGATCTTTTAGTAGCAACGCTTGAACCAATTCAACAACGCTATAATGAATTGATTGCAAGTCCTGAACTCGATATCATTCTCGATGAAGGTGCTGCTAAGGCGCAAGCTAAAGCGAGTGTAATGTACCGTAAGGTAGAACAAGCTATGGGCTTGTGCCGTAAATAAAAACATATAGTAGACTTTCAATTTGTGAGGAAAACCATGACGAAACAAGAGGCGATGGAACGCTTTTCATCAGGTGCCGTACAACAGAGCTTAGAAATACATCGCGGAATCCAATGGACCGGTCGCATCATTGGTCTTGTGGTATGTGCGTTAATCATAAAATATATGCCTTCAGACTGGGTAGAACGCGTATGGTATTATCTGTTGTTGCTCGTCATATTGTGGACCCTTCATAGATTAGGTGAAAGTCAAGCTTTTATCTGTGAAAAGGGCCTCGTGTTAAAGCGAAGGCCTTTTTCTGTGAAAGAATACTTTCACAGTCTCTTTAATGGGGATGAGTATTTTGTCTTTGTCGATTACGATCATATCATCGGTTTTACCGAAGGGTGGCGTGAATTGCAGGCTATGAACGGTCATGGTGGTATTTATGTAATCCCCCTTGATTTAACTCAAGTACCATATAAGGACAAAATGGCCATGATAGAGGCTATCCATAAGCATACGCAGTCATAACTATCAGACAAATTATTATATAAATCATTATAAAAATCATAAATAGCTGTGCACAAATTATAAAAATCAAAAATAGCTGTGCACAAAATAGATTTTTAAGTATATAGATGCAGTGAATATGAGACTGTAGAGTCATATACTAAAAAATTTGAAAATTCATCAAATTAACTATTTACAACTTTAACGAACTAAAGTATAATACAATCATCAGGTACAAAAAATGAACTGTACGAATCATAAAAGTTTGTAGAGATTAGGCGATAACGCCGTGGAGGATAGTTATGAATTGGAAAAAGATGATGGCCGTTGGCCTTGCAGCTGTGTCTATGATGGTATTTGTAACGGGTTGTGGTGGGGACGCTAAAAAAGCGAATACAGAATTGCCTAAGAAAGTTGTCATTGGTTTAGATGATAGCTTCCCTCCAATGGGCTTTAAAGATGATAAAGGTGAAATCGTAGGCTTTGATATCGACATGGCAAAAGAAGCGGCTAAACGTGCTGGCATGGAAGTAGAATTCAAAGCTATCGACTGGTCCAGTAAAGAAGCAGAACTAAAATCTAAAAAAATCGACGCATTGTGGAATGGTTTAACCGTATCTCCTGAACGTGAGAAAAATATTTTGTTCTCCAATGTATATATGAAAGACAAACAATACATCATCGTTCGTAATGAAGATGAGTCCATCAAAGGTAAGGCTGATCTTGCTGGTAAAGTGGTTGGCGTACAACAAGCTAGTACTGGTGAAGCTGCATTACAAAAGGATGAAAGCGGTAAGACTGTTAAAGAAATAAAATCCTATGCTGATTTCGTAAGTGCTTTCATGGATCTTGGTATTGGACGTGTAGATGCGGTTATTGCTGATGGCGTTATTGCTCGTTACCTCATGACAAAAGAACCTGGTAAATACAAAATCGTAGAAGGTACTGATTACGGTGTAGATGATTTCGCAGTTGGTTTCCGCAAAGAAGATACTGCTTTGCGTGACAAAATCAATGGTATCTTAGCTGAAATGAAAAAAGACGGTACTGCTGATAAAATTGCTGAAAAATGGTTAGGCTCCGGCTCAGACCTTGATAAGAGCGATGCTAAATAGTACGATTCGTGGTATACTAATAGTACTATGGTCAGTAGGTACAACTGATAATTAAAGAACGAAATGTACACTAGAGAAGAGGCCAGATGCCTCTTCTCTAGTCGTGTTTTGAAGGAGCATTCCATGTTAGATTATTTATTGCAGATTATTCCAACCATCGCCGATGGATTAAAGGTAACCGTATCACTATTCTGTATTGTATGGATTTTATCTATCCCAGGCGGCATCCTGATGGCTATGTTGCGTCTATCTAAATTGCCTTTAGTAGATAAGCTAGTAGATGCTTTCGTGTACTTAATGCGTGGTACACCGTTGATGTTACAAATTTTATTCGTCTATTATGCTTTACCAATCATTACAGATGGGGCCATTCAAATGGACGATGCGACGGCAGCCGTTCTTACCTTTGTATTAAACTACGCAGCTTACTTATGTGAAATTTTCCGCGGTGGTATTCAATCCATCTCTCGTGGTCAATACGAAGGGGCAAAGGTACTTGGTTTTACGTACTCTCAAACTATGCGAAAAATCATCTTGCCGCAAATGTTTAAGCGTGTATTGCCACCTCTTGCCAATGAAACGATTAACTTGTTGAAAGATACATCTCTTGTGTATGTATTAGCGATGAATGATATCTTGCGTATTACGAAGTCTATCGTACAACGTGACTTTGATATTTCTGCATTCCTTGTGGCAGCAATATTCTATTTGATCTTTACCTTTATTTTGACGAATATCTTCAACTACTTAGAACGAAGATTTGCTGTATATGAAGATTAATCTATTTCTATGGTAGTTTGTCGTATGTAATTATGTAAGAGGTACTTATGACATTTGTAAATATGGAGCGTATTGAAAAACGCTTTAACAATCAAACAGTATTGCGCGATGTATCGCTCAAAATGAATAGAGGGGAAATTGTTTCTATCATCGGACCTTCTGGTTCTGGTAAATCTACATTTTTGCGTTGCTTAGGTCAATTGGAAACGATTGATGGAGGCTCTATTACCGTAGATGGCACTGTTCTTGCTAGTACTGATGCTAATGGCACTGTAAACTATGCAAGCCAAGAAACACAACATGACTTGCTATTACGCATGGGCATGGTGTTCCAATCTTTCAATTTATTCCCGCATATGACTGTGCTCGACAACATTATGATTGCACCGCGTATGGTAAAAGGCATGAAGGATGAAGATATTCTACCGATTGCAGAGCAATTACTTAAGAAGGTAGGGCTCTGGGAAAAACGCGATATGTATCCATCCCGTTTATCTGGTGGTCAGCAACAACGTGTAGCTATTGCTCGCGCCTTAGCAATGAACCCTGAAATTATGCTTTTCGATGAACCTACATCGGCTCTTGATCCTGAGCTTACTGGTGAGGTTCTTAAGACTATAAAACAATTAGCCGATGATCATATGACGATGATCATCGTAACCCATGAAATGAACTTTGCTCGTGAAGTATCTGACCGCGTTATCTTTATGGCAGATGGTGTTATTCAAGAAGAGGGAACACCAGAACAGATTTTCAACAATCCACAGAACGCTAGAACAAAAGCATTCTTGGATAATATGTTATAGGAGGACCTATGAAGTTACGTTTGATTGCAGCAACACTAGCTGTTATGGCTTTGGGGACGACCTCTATCATGGCAGAGGGCTTAAAAGGTACGCCTGAAACACCTTTGGCGATTGTAGAGTCTCAAAAGGATTCGGCCTCTATTTTGCCAGACCAATATAAATCCTATGCTACTCAAATGAACACGGTAGTTAAGGACTATAAAAATGGTTACACTTTTACAATTCCTTGGCGCGTAGCCGACGGTGTCATGCTAGATATGGATGTGCGTAGTGAAAGCGAGCATATTCAAGGCTATTCCTTCAACTTAGCCGGTCCAACTCAAGATGATGCTTATACGGTGTCTTTCACAAAGCGCAATAATACACCACAAGATGGAGTATCTCAAAAGGAATGGAATACGACTTGGTATGGTGTGCCGATTAAGGGCATGTCTAGTGAGGAGTATTTGAGCATTTGGCGTCAACATAGCAATGCCTTTGAACATAATGATATTGTAGGTGGTTTCTTTAGTAAAAAAGGTGCCACATCTGCTCGTTGGGATAAAACAACGCCGAAATCTTATGCAGAAATGACCTCTACAGAGCCGGTACAATCTGTGTTTGAGGCGGAATTCATTATGGATAAAGATCCTACGCATCGCTATAATTTGGTTAGTACTTATGCGCCAATTCAAGCGGACTTCATGGAGGCTGGCTTGATGGAACATACGATTCCATCCTTTGAACTAATCAACAAAAAGAATTCTAATGCCATTAAAGGGGTTAAACAGTTCTTAACTGGAACGAATGATATTAGTGTGGCAGAAGGCATCAAGTTTACGTATCCAAAAGGCTTCACTCGTCTTAACGAGAAAGGTAAGATTGCTTTCACTAAGCATAATATTCGCCTCGATGTAGAGTCTTTTACAATCCCTGTACAAGCCGTTAGCACAGGGATGCCGACGATGATGGGTAAGCAAATGCTTGGTGATTATTACCTCAAACAACTGGTTGAGGTGAATAAGGCGAGCATTACTCGTTATGAAACGCATATCATCGATGGAAATGTAATGTTCTATCTTGCGGGACATATGAAAAATCCGAATACCTCTGATACATCGGCGGCGGCTCCAGTATCCTTTGGTGCTACCATCATCCTTGGTAATGAAGGCAATGTAGCAGTAGCGCGTATGATTGGTCCGTCAGGTGTTAGTTTAGCTACACCTGAGCTTATCGATATACTAGATGGATTTAGGCTGACTACGACTCTCAATACTAATCAATCTTCACAAGTTCTCTAATATACACATAATATTCTTTTATTTGTATAATTCTGTATAATTTGTGCTATAATGTAATAAATCCTTTTGGAAAAAGAGGAGTTTTCCTTGATAGTCTAGAATATATTAGTATAGGCTAAACGATCTTTGATCATATCCCCTTTGAGGGATTAGTAATAGGAGGGGTTATTATGGTTACCTACAAAACTATTGTCGTACCTACTGATGGTTCTGAAAATGCTAAACGTGCATTAGAGCATGCTCTTGCAGTAGCAGACCGCAACCAAGCTGAATTGATCGTTGTTCACGTTGCGAATATCGTATCTGCTATTTCCAATTTCGACCAAACACCAATCTCTGGTGGCTACGTATCTGAGCAAATCGCTGAAGATATGGAAGAAACTGGTAAAGAAATTCTTAACGATGTAGTGCAAGAAATTCCTACAGGCGTTAAAGTTAAAAGCGTATTCGAAGTGGGCTCCCCAGGACCTGCATTACTTGCAGTAGCTAAAAAATACGATGCTGATCTTATCGTAATGGGTAGCCGTGGCCTTGGTCCTTTGAAAGGCTTATTCATGGGTAGCGTAAGTAGCTATGTAACTAGCCACTCCACTTGCCCTGTACTAATCATTAAATAATGCATATCCTGTTTTGATATGTTACAAAAAGAGACTTTGTTTTTACAAAGTCTCTTTTTTAATATAATAAAAATGATATAATGTTTATATGTATGCTCTACATATGAGCAATCTAATTTAAGAAACATCGATTAGTTATACATAAGAAATATAGATTATAAGCATGGATATGAATGAAATTAAGGGGGACTATATGAGCGACAAACAAGAATCATTGCTAAAGCTAGCAGAGCTGTTTAAAATCTTGGGAGACCCTACACGCCTTAAAATAGTAGAACTATTACTAGAAAACGAAATGTGTGTAAATCACATCGCAGAAACTATGGGGATGGGACAATCAGCTATTTCCCACCAATTGCGTGTATTGCGTCAAGCGCGCCTCGTGACCTATCGTAAGGATGGAAAAACAGCGTATTATTCTCTAAATGATGATCATGTAGAGTGCCTTGTAAGAATGGGTATGGAACACGTAGCTCATCAGTAAATAAAAAGATAATTATTTAAAATGTAAAAAAAGGAGCCCTTTTAAAGGGCTCCTCTTTGTATAGGTATACTAGTATCAATATAATGGGAAAAGATAATAGGCGATTGTAATGAATAGCGGCATAGTTACTGCTGATAGAATTGTAGTGCCCATAACGATTTGTGTAGCATACTCTGGGTTATTCTTCATTTCAATTGCAATGAGAGACATATTGATAGCTGTTGGTACGCTATAGGTTATGATAATAGTTTGCGCTGCTATTGGATGCATAGGGCCATAGAACTTGATGAAGAGTATGGTCATAGCAGCGGCTATGATTGGGCTTATTACAAGTCGCAACGTCGTTGCAAGCATAACATCTAGTTTAAAGAAGTTTAATGGCGTTCTGTTAATTTGTACACCTAAGGCAATCATAGCAACCCCAACAAAGGCATTAGCAAAGATATTGAGGGGCGCAAAGAAGAAGAGACCGTGTAAATCAAAAGGCAGCAACTGGCAGAGTAGAGCCATTGGGATGGCATAAACCATTGGCATGTGGAACACTACTTTTAGTGCATCTCGAGGACTTAGCCTGCCCGCACCAGCTTGGTAGAACCCATACGTATTACTGCTGATGGTTTGAATAATCATGATGGATACGACACTTACAAGACCTAAGTTTGCATAGGGGGTGGCGCCATCAATAACATAGGGGACGTTTGTAAATACAAATATAGCAAGGGCGACACCCATATTCCCTACATTGTTAAACATAACACAGTTTTTTAAGGTCCCAATCTTGGCTACGTCATAACCTTGCATTCGCCCAACTATATCCGATAGTATGGAGTTTAGTATAAGTACACAGAATGCAACAAATACAATTTCTAATGTGCCTGAGTTAAGCTTTGCTTCATACATAGCTCTAAATATAAAAGTAGGTAATAATATGTAGAAGTTCAGCTTACTCAGCGTATATAGATCGAGTTTAAATTTTCTATCTAATATAAATCCAACCCCTATAAGTATTAAAATAGGGATCATGGAATTCATAAAGATATGGCCTATTAATACTAATAAATTCATTATCTCACCTAGAGTTTCTTATTAAAATAGGACATAGTATTAACTTATTATATAACTGTATAGAGTAAATATACAGTTAGTATTATATGAATGATTAGTGGATAAGTTTCAAAATCTGCTCGGAACTTTCTTATCCTCTATAGTATTATCATACCATAGTATGTATTGTTTGAGGTTTAAAAATTTATCTATTATAATTACTAATCATAATCATCAGAAATATCTATGCAGAATGTGAGCTTTTGCATACGACCTAAACTATGGATTTATAGTATAATGTGAATATATTGTATATTTAGTCTTTTGTTAGGCGATGTGTCTCAAGGTTTGACCATAGCTTTCACAGTGTGGAGCCCGGAGGGATGCACAGGAGGAATTATGAAACGAATTCTATTAGTATTAATGAGCGTTTTTATGCTTGCGTTTCTAGTAGGCTGTGGTAACGATGCAAGCAAACCGGCAGAAACAGGTAAACCAAGTACATCTGAAAAGATTACGGTACAAGCTGCTGCCAGTCTTAAAGGGGCTCTTACAGAACTGGCTGATGCTTACAAAAAAAGTCATAATTTAGCAGACGATCAAATTGCTATTAACTTTGCTGGTTCTGGCACATTACGTCAACAAATTGAACAAGGTGCACCAGCTAGCTTATTCATCTCTGCTGACGAAAAAAATATGAAAATGTTACAAGAAAAAGACCTTGTAAGTGATGTAAAACCATTCGTTACAAATGAACTCGTTCTCGTAGTTCCAAAAGGTCAACCTAAAGTTGAGTTAGATCAAATTGCTACTGTGAAACGCATTGTATTGGGTAACCCTGAAACAGTGCCAGCTGGTAACTATGGTAAACAAGTGTTAACAAAATTAGGCGTTTGGGAACAAGTAGAGCCTAATGTAGTATATGCAAAAGATGTAAAAGCTGTAACCGCATCTATTAGCCAAGGCGCTGGTGATGCTGGCTTCATTTACAAAACGGATGCTATTGCAGCAGGTGATGCCGTTCAAATTTCCGCAGTAACACCTGCAGACTCTCATGATCCAGTTATCTATCCAATTGGTATCATTAAAAAATATGACAATGCATTGGCAAAAGACTTTTACCAGTACGTAATGAGCCCAGAGGGCCAAAAAGTATTAGAGAAATACGGTTTCTCCACTTCTAAATAAGGGTAAAACGCTAGCTCTCATGGCTAGCGTTTTCTTATGGTACAATATAGATATTGTACATAGCCTAAATTTGTTGTATATAGAAAGGGGGAGTGGCATGAGTCCATTCTGGCTATCGCTGTGGGTGGCGAGCATTGCCCTCGTTATTGTTATCCTAAGTGGCTTAGCCGTTTGCTACTGGATGAATCGCTGTAAATGGGGCGGCATTGCTATTCTTGATGCTCTTATTACATTGCCTCTAGTACTACCTCCTGTAGTCGTTGGTTTTGCTCTGCTTATGGTATTTACACCGGGCTATGCCTTTGGGGCTTGGCTTGAAGCTCATGGCATGAGCGTCGTCTTTGCCGCTTCTGGTGCTGTCATAGCCTCTTCTGTTATTGCATTTCCACTGTTTTATCAAACGGTACGTTCTGCATTGCAGTCCGTAGATCATAATATGGAGGATGTAGCTCGAACATTAGGTGCTTCAGAACTACGCATTTTCTTTACCATATCTGTACCGCTCGCATGGAAAGGTATTTTAACAGGTAGTATTTTAGCGTTCTGCCGTGCTATGGGCGAGTTTGGTGCGACCATCTTGATTGCTGGTAATATTCCAAGGGTAACACGTACTATGCCGTTAGCTATCTACTCCTATGTAGAGGCAGGGCAGTATATGGATGCCTTTGAGCTAGTTATTTATATTTGTGTTCTTACATTGGCGTTACTGAGCGGGATTCACCTTATTACAAAAGGTTCCTTGTTCCGCCATACAGATAATAATTAGGAGGTTCTATGATTACATTTTCCTTTACTGTAGCTAGACCTTCTGTGACTGTGAAAGCTGATGGTGCGCTGCCGTCTGGCATTACTGTGCTGACTGGACAGTCCGGTAGTGGTAAAAGTACGTTTATCAAATGCATCGCGGGCCTCGTAAAACCCACAACTGGCAGTATTCAATGTGATGAAACGACATGGGTTGATCGAGATAAAAAGCTTTGGGTGCCCGCTCAAGAGCGCCAAGTAGGCTATATGCCTCAAGGCAATATTGTGTTTCCCCATTTATCGGTAGAGCGTAATATTACCTATAGCAAACGAGGTACACCTGACATGTGTAATACGTTGTTACAACGGTTAGGTTTAGAAAAATACCGCCATACTAAGGCGGGGAGATTATCTGGTGGTGAGCAACAACGGGTTGCACTTGGTCGTGCTCTTTACTCTAAACCGACTGTTTTGCTCCTTGATGAGCCTTTATCTGCACTAGACTGGAATTTGAGAAAACAAGTTCGTGAGGATCTCGTATCTATCATCCGTGAATGGGATGTACCTTGTGTATGGGTTACTCATGATGAAAGCGAAGCAGAAAACGTAGGCGATAGACACTGGACCTGTGAAAACGGAATCATTACCATTCCTAAATAAGGGTAAAGCTTAAGAACATATAATTTTGATGTAATGGTAACATACTTCGAAAATTAAAGAACAGATACATAAAAACACCTTCATAATCCTTGAACTGCACCTCCAAAAATTGTGTCCAATTTTTGGGGTGCAGTTCACTACTGGCGGATTGTGAAGGTGTTTTTTCTTAACTAGTTAATACTAATGAGAGCAGTGTATGTACTTTCAGTTTTGTTATTGCTTGATTTTAGCAGATGTGTGCGCTGTTTTACTTATAAATCCAACGATAGCTGTAACGACAAATGCCATTGTAAAGGCTGGTAATGTAGCACCTATTGTGCTTTCACTATGTAACATATAGTGGTATAAACCAACGGATACGGCCCAAATAAGACCTCGTACGAGATAAGCGGATAATGTTTGTACCTGTTGGCGATTGATAAAGTAATCCGCCAATAAGATGGCAATCATCGGCGCAAATACAGAGCCGATGAGGTATAGGAAGTCTGTAATATCATCCATTGGATATAGAATAGCTGCAATAGTACCCACGATAGTAACGATGACGGCGATACCTTTACTGGAGGCACCGTTATAGATAGTCGTACTAGATACGCCTGCAGAGTAAGCGTCCATAAAGGTTGTAGTAACGGTAGAAAAGATGATAACGATGAGGCCTGCAAGACCGAGGCCTGCATTCATCATGATAGTAATGATGGAGTCGCCACCGCCAAAGATTGCGGCACTAAGACCTAAGGTGTACATAACGATACTTGTTACAGTGTAGACTGTAGCACTTGTAAGTGATGCGGAGAAAGGTTTTTTACTTTCACGGGTATAATCACTGATGAGAGGTAGCCAAGATAGGGGCATGGCAATAGATAACTCAAGGGCAGCGATGAAACTCATGTTTCCGCTAGTTAGAAGGATACCTTCACTAGGCCACTGCGATATCATGTGAGCGCCCATGTAGAGGGTGAGCCCTAGCAATAGAACAGATACGATGGCTTGAATATAGCCCGTATTGTGGAGGCCGATGAAAAGCCACAAGATGACAAGTGCTCCAATAGCTATTGTCCAAATCATAGGAGATAGAGGTGCTAGCTCTTGTAAGGCTAGCATGGCATCGTAGATCATGATGCTAGTCCAGCCGATAAGTTGAAGCATATTTAAAAAGGCAAAGCCTTTAGCCCCTAGTGGTCCAAAGCTGAAGGCGGTTGTATTCATACTGCCTTGCCGTAAACGTCCACCAATGAGGCCCGCTCCGAAGAGCAATATACCGCCGATGATATGCCCTAGTATGATGGCATATAGACCTTGAGTGAGCCCTAAGGGGGCCAGATAAGTTCCTGTCATAATTTCCGCTATAGATAGAGCGGCACCAAACCATATCATGGCGAACTGTGGTTGTGTAATATATGTATTTTTCATACGTCCTCCTTGCCAGGAAGTCATAGAAAAAGCCGAGTTCATAGGAACTCGGCTTTTAATCCTCTATGTTCCCTACGTTGGCATTATCCAAATCAGGTTATGGGTTAAAGCGATAGCTTACTCTCAGCCCACTCTTGTGAGCACCCCGTTATGGCTTCATTATATGCGGATAATAGGAAACCGTCAATTCTTTTTGTTGCATAGATTGTATAATGATGTTATAACTAGAGTATAAAAATATATTGCCACTAGGGGTGCTTTTGCTGAGATTGACCATTCAAAACCCTAGACCTGATCCAGATAATACCGGCGTAGGGAAGTGGAGTGCAACATAATACTAAACTATTACGAGACCATTCCATTTGGAGTGGTCTTGTTTTATATGTTTGGAGGTATTATGAAAAAACTGATTATTGCTAGCATATGTGTGGCCTTAGGCGTAGTGTTATCTACTACATCAATTCCTGTTGGGCCGGCTCGTATTTTTCCGTTTCAACATATGATTAATGTTATTTTAGCCGTTGTGGTGGGGGCAAGATTTTCCGTAGGTGCTGCCTTTAGTACATCTTGTTTACGCAATGTATTGGCACTAGGTTCTCCTTTAGCCTTTCCTGGCAGCATGATTGGCGCTTGGTTATCGGCTTATTTATATAAGAAATATAACGCTCTATGGGCGGCGGCTCTAGGCGAAATCATTGGTACTGGCCTTATCGGTGCTCTCGTGAGTTATCCTATAGCCAATTTCTTGTTAGGTAAACCTTTGGCATTGTTGACTTTGATTACATCCTTCGCCATGAGCTCTGTAGCAGGTGCCTTTATTGGTTTCATAGTATTACAAATCTTATCTCGTCGTCATCTATTACATAAGGAGGCATAATGAAACTACATACTGCATTGACAATTGCTGGTACTGATCCTAGCGGTGGTGCTGGTATTATGGCCGATTTAAAATCCTTCCAAAGTCGTCACGTATACGGCATGGCTGTTGTTACCTCTGTGGTAGCCCAAAATACGACGGGCGTACATCATGTAGAACATCTGTCGCTAGAGAGTATTGACCGACAATTACACGATGTGTATTCTGACATTGAACCTCAAGCCGTTAAGACGGGCATGATTGCCTTGCCGGAGATGATGGATCTTATCTATCCTTATGTGAGTAAACCAATTCCTTATGTAATGGATCCCGTTATGATTGCCACTAGCGGTGACCGACTCGTATCAGATGAGGCAGTAAATTTCTTAAAATCCAAACTCATTCCGACGGCTACAGTGATTACACCAAACCGTAGTGAGGCTGAGGTCTTAGCGGACATGTCTATTGATTGTGAAAGTGACATAACAACGGCGGCTAATCGTATCTTACAGGACTTAGGACCTCAAGTAGTTATCATTAAAGGTGGTCACATCGGTGAAGATGCAACGGATTATGCTTTCACTAAAGATGGTAGCATCCGTACTTGGACAAGCCCTAAATATGATACGGTACATACTCATGGAACGGGCTGTACCTTCTCCGCAGTGATTACGGCGGAGCTTGCAAAAGGCCGTGATGTAATGGATGCCATTGGTATTGCCAAGGACTATATTGCACTTGCCATTAAACATAATCCTGGGCTGGGAAATGGCTGTGGTCCCGTTAATCATATGGCTTACGACCTGTTATCTAATGGACCTGAAACGATGGATGAGCTCTTGAAAAATGACGAGAGGAGATAGTGATATGACCCATGAAAATCCATATATGAATGGTCAAATTTGGCCTGAACTCAATATATTAGAAATCTTGCGCCAGAGAAACCCTCTCGTTATTTGTATTACCAATGATGTGGTGAGGACCTTTACGGCCAATGGTTTACTCGCCATTGGCGCATCGCCTGTGATGAGTGAGTGTAGTGAAGATTTGAAAAATCTCATCGTCCATGCATCGGCGCTACTCATCAATATTGGTACTCTTACACCAGACAAAGTTAGTTACTACAAAGATGCCATAGCACTGGCAAAGAAACATGAGGTTCCTATCGTTTTAGATCCAGTAGGTTGTCATGCGGGGGCTTATCGTCTATCTGTGGTGTTAGACTTGATTAAGACTGGTGATATCTCATTAGTACGAGGTAATCAAAGTGAAATTAAAGCTATCTACAATGCTTTAAGTCCTAATACTCAGGCAGATATATCCACTACCGGTAAAGGTGTAGATGGAGGACAGATCGAGGATAGTGCTATTATCGCCTATCGTCTAGCGCGCCTTATCAACTGTCCTGTTGTAGCTACTGGCGAAGAGGATTATGTTTCCGATGGAACTCGGGTATTTGCCGTTCCACACGGACACCCTATTATGACGGCTGTAACGGGCACGGGCTGTCTATTAGGGGCTGTATTGGCGGCTTTCTTCAGTGCTTATTATCCATGTAAAAATAGACTATCTATGGGTGAGTTTCTCGGCTATGCATTGGCATACTATGGTTTGGCCGGTGAAAGTGCAGTGCAGGTAAGTGGCGTACAACCTGGTAGCTTTAGTGTAGCCTTTATGGATAGCTTATATACACTGGATGATGCGGTGCTTATGTCTGAAAATCGTATACGGCCTATAGTTGTGCCAGATCAATTACAAGTATATTTCATCAGTGGTACGCAAGATGTGGAACTGAATGAAAATCGTTTGCTCTCTATCGTAGAGGACGCTTGTCGAGGCGGTGTGACTTGTTTCCAATTTAGAGAAAAGGGCGTAGGTACCTTAGTGGGGCAACAGAAACTAGAGTTAGCTCAACAATTACAACAAATCTGTGCAAAGTACAATGTACTCTATGTTATCAACGATGATGTAGACTTAGCAGTAGCTGTTAATGCTGATGGTGTACATGTAGGTCAAGAAGATATGCGTCTAGAAGAGGTGCGTAATCTTGTGGGCCATAAGGTGGTTGGTATTTCTATTCACTCTGTGGAGGAACTACATAAGACCGATGTAATCTACGCTGATTGTGTAGGTGTAGGACCTATGTACGCTACAAGTAGTAAGCCTGACGCTCAAGTACCGTGCGGACCAAATCGAATTACTGAACTACAAGCAGAAGGGCTAACATTACCATGTGTAGGAATTGGTGGCATCACTTTAGATAATGCGAAACCTATACTACAAGCAGGGGCTTCTGGTGTGGCTGTAATTTCTGCTATTGCTCATGCAGATAGTCCTTATGAAGCGGCGCAAGAATTTAAACATTTAGTTGATGGTATTAAGTAGTTAGTATATTAGATAATAGAATATACTCTTTAATAGTAAATAGAACACAAAAAAAGAGGGTTATAGGACAAAAAGTGTGTGTGACTAATCCCAATAAGTTGGAAAATCTGTAGACATATGTAGCTCATTCCAAACAGGAGCATCACCCCATTGAGGAATTGAACGATCTATTTGGCAATAATCAGATAACCGTTTGTAGATAGCAGCAATCGATTCATCTGTAGGCATACAATTTAATATATCTGAAATAGAAAGCGGTCTTGGTGAGTGCATATAG